>NZ_JAYEDA010000012.1:0-115491 GCF_034651565.1 Chryseobacterium sp. MHB01
CCATTCCCCTTCAAACCCTGTAAATCTAAGTTTTGGTAATTTATTAGGAAAGAAAGTCATAATTATCTCCTTTCCGCACATTAAGGAGAAATTTATCCACTAATGTTAAATTCATAACTTTTAGGATTTTAAATAATAAATCATTAAAATCAAAAAAATTATGACAAGAAAGAAAACATTGGCAGAAATCGCTGAACTATGGAAGAATGACAAAAAGCTGTATGTGAAAAAATCAACTTTTTCGGCTTATGTGCTGTTACTGGAAAATCATTTGTTACCTGTATTCAAAGACTATTCCGAGATTGAAGATGAAGATGTACAGAAGTTTGTATTTCAAAAACTGGAGCAGGGATTAAGTCAGAAAAGTATCAAAGATATTCTCATTGTTTTGAAAATGGTGCTGAAGTTTGGGGCAAAGAATAAATGGATTGAGTTTATCAATTTTGATGTGCAATATCCTACAGTTAGGGAAACGCATACGATTGAGGTATTAAGCAGAACGCATCAGAAAAAAGTAATGAGCTATATTCAGGAGCATTTCACCTTTAGAAATCTGGGTGTTTATATCTGTCTTTGTTCGGGAATGCGGATTGGTGAGATTTGCGCCTTAACCTGGGAAGACATCGATACGGATAACGGAATTATTAATATCCGAAAAACCATTCAGAGAATTTATGTGATTGAAGATGGAGAACGAAAAACAGAATTGTTGATTGACACGCCTAAAACGAAAAACTCTATCCGTGAAATTCCGATGAGCAGAGACCTATTGAGAATGCTAAAACCTTTTAAGAAAATTGTCAATCCTGCTTTTTATGTGTTGACCAATGATTCTAAACCTACAGAACCGAGAACTTACCGGAGTTATTACAAAAATCTGATGCGTTTTCTGGAAATTCCGGATATCAAATTTCACGGTTTGAGACACAGTTTTGCAACCAGATGTATTGAAAGCAAATGCGATTATAAAACCGTAAGTGTTTTGCTCGGTCATTCGAATATCAGTACGACTTTGAATCTGTATGTGCATCCAAATCTTGAACAGAAGAAAAAAGCAATTGACCAGATGTTTAAAGCGCTAAAATAGTTGTAGTTATCATTGATAATTTCTTACATTTGGAAAAACTATCAATCACTTTGTCAGAACTCACACTTCTGACAAAGTTTTTAACCAAAAACTCAAGCCGAATGTCAAGTCAGCCGGAATATATTTTAGAGCAGAAATTAGTAGAACAATTACAACAGTTAGGTCACAAAAAAGTTACGATACGTAATGAGGCAGACCTTATTAAAAATCTAAAGACTCAGCTCGAAATTCACAATAAAAAAACATTCTCAGATACTGAGTTTGAAAAAATCCTCAATCATCTTTCCAAAGGAAATGTTTTTGAAAAAGCAAAAACATTACGTGACCGTTTTCATTTTTTTAAAGATGACGGTACTTCCGAATGGATTGAATTCATCAGCCAGGACCATTGGTGTCAGAATCAGTTTCAGGTAACGAATCAAATTGCTCAGGAAGGCAACTTTAAAAACCGATATGATGTAACCATCTTAATCAACGGATTACCTTTGGTACAGATTGAGCTGAAACGCCGAGGACTGGAAATGAAAGAGGCTTTCAATCAAATCAACCGTTATCATCATCAGTCTTTCAATTCTGGAAGTGGATTGTTTAATTATGTTCAGTTGTTTATCATCAGTAATGGAGTCAATACAAAATATTATTCCAACAATGCAAAGCAGACTTTTAAGCAAACGTTCTTCTGGTCTGATGAACACAACAATAACATCACGCAACTTGACCATTTTGCTCCTGCATTTCTAGAGCCTTGCCACATTGCAAAAATGATTACCAAGTATATTGTTCTGAATGAAACGAATAAGATACTGATGGTTTTAAGACCTTATCAATACTATGCGGTTGAGAAAATTGTTGACAGAGTTAGGAACACCGACAAAAACGGTTTTATCTGGCATACAACAGGTTCAGGGAAAACATTGACTTCCTTTAAAGCCAGTCAGATTCTGAAGGAAATTCCCAAAGTGGAAAAAGTTGTTTTTGTGGTTGACCGAAAGGATTTGGATTACCAGACCCAAAAAGAATTTGATGCTTTTGAAAAAGGAAGTGTGGATGCCACTGAAAATACAGCACATTTAGTTAAACAACTTTCAGACAATACAAAATTAATTGTAACCACTTTACAGAAGTTAAATACTGCCATTACAAAGGAAAAGCACGGCAATAAAATTGATAAACTGAAAGACAAAAAAGTAGTTTTTATTTTTGATGAATGTCACAGAAGCCAATTCGGAGATACACATCAGAATATTAAAAAGTACTTTAAAAACGCCCAAATGATTGGCTTTACGGGAACTCCGATTTCTGAAGTGAATTCAATTGGGAAAATAGACGGAGCTCCGGCAACAACCAACAGATTGTTTGAAGATTGTCTGCATAAATATGTCATTACAGATGCCATTCGGGATGATAATGTTTTGAAATTTTCGGTGGAATACGTTGGAAGATACAAGGAAAAAGAAGGAAGCAATACTTACATTGATACGGATGTTGAAGCAATCGACACACAGGAACTTCTTGAAAGCCCGAAACGTCTTGAAAAAATTGCAGATTATCTTATTGCAGAATACGGAAGAAAGACGCATAATGGTACTTTTAATGCAATGTTTTGTGTAAGCAGTATCGATGTTTTGCAAAAATATTATGACCTTTTTCAAAAGAAAAAAGAGGAAGGTAAACATCATTTAAAAATTGCGACTATTTTCAGTTATGGAACCAATGAAGAGTCTAAAGATGCCAATGGAATCTATGATGAACCCGAATTCGGAATGGTTGCAGAACCGCAGGCACAATACGGAGATTCTCATAGCCGAAATATATTAGAAAGATATATTGGTCATTACAATGAAATGTTTGGAACCAACTTTACGACCAAAGACAGCCAGAGTTTCTACAATTATTATAATGATATTGCTAAAAGAGTCCGCAATAAAGAAGTTGACTTAATCATTGTAGTGAATATGTTTCTGACAGGATTTGACAGTCCGCAATTGAACACTTTATTTGTTGATAAAAACCTGAAATACCACGGATTGATTCAGGCATTCTCCCGTACCAACAGATTGTTAGGCGAAAAAAAATCACAAGGAAATATTGTCTGTTTTAGAAATCTAAAATCTGCAACCGACGATGCTGTGACTTTATTTTCCAACAAAGAAGCGATTCAGGAAATTATCATTCTGCCGATTGAAGATTATATTGAACTTTTCAATTCAGCTTTGAACAGTTTAAAGATTGTTGCCCCTGAAATTGACAGTGTCAACAGTTATCAGACCGAACAGGAAAAGTTTGAATTTATCACTGCTTTCCGCGAAATGATGCGTGTTCTGAATGTTTTAAAATCATTTGCTGATTTTGATTTTGATAAATTGGAAATGACCGAATATGAATTTGATGGTTATAAAAGCAAGTATCTGGATATTTGGAATGAAACAAAACCACAAGGAGGAGAAGGAAAAGCAAGTATATTAGATGATGTTGACTTTGAGCTAGAATTGATTCATCGTGATGAAATTAATGTAAATTACATACTATCTCTTTTAGCCAACCTTGCCGATTCAAATCTGAAAGGAGATAAATTAGAAAAAAAGAAAAAAGAAATCAGAGATATTCTTTCCGGAGACGCCAAATTGCGAAGCAAAAAAAAACTCATAGAAAAATTCATCGAAGAAAATCTACCTCATATTTCTGACGGAGACAACGTCAATGAAGAATTTGAAAAATACTGGAATAAAGAAAAAAACTCTGCCTTTGAGAAAATCGCTACCGAAGAATCATTGAATAAAGATAGATTCAGAGATGCTATTGATGATTTTCTTTTTACTTCCAAAACTCCTAAAATAAGTGACACTTTAAAACTTCTGGAAATAAAGCCAAAGCTTACTGAACGCAATAATATCGGAAGAAGAATTATTCAGAAAGTGCAGGATTTTGTGGATGTATTTATTGATGGGGTGGCGAGTTAAAATAATATAATTATGACTTTACGGTTTTCCGTAATTTTTTGATATCAATATTGCTATTTTTGACTATTACTAATAACTATGAACCAAGAACTTTTTCAAAAAAAATGGAATCAATACAAGGAAGAATTTTTTAAAGACTCTTCGATATACGACGAGAAATATAAATGGAACGTTTTAAAGCAGGTTTCAGATAAATGGAATTGGAATGTGGATGATAAAATCACAATGTTTAAAGAAGCTTTTGAAGTAAAAGGAAGGAATAATCTGTGGACAAGCATTAACTATTACCCGACCACAATGGCGACCTGGTTTTTCAATGATTTTCCGGATGAAACATTGGCCGCCTTTGAAAACCTGTTTGATGAAGAGGCAGACCTGCTTACACGTCTCAATGATTTCAAAAAATATTTTGATAATCAGCTTACATTACTTCAGGCTAAATATCCGGATAAAAAACTCAATTATCACAGTCAGGACATCCGGTCGATGTCGCTTTATTTATTTTTGCAAAACCCCTCAAAGTACTCGCTTTTTAAATTCAGCTTTGTTAAGATTTTTGCAGAACAGTTGGGTATGGGCTTTGTGAAAAAAGGACAAAACCATAATTATATTATCTATCTTGAAATTCTCAATCAGATTAAAGAAATAATAATTTCTGATCCATTCATTCAGCAATATCGGCAAAACAATACTGAGAATAATCTTTATACAGATGAATCTTTGCATTTGCTGATCCAAGATTTTATGTATTGTTCGGTTACTTACAATCATACTTCCAAAAAAAGATACTGGCTTTATTCTCCAGGAGAATCTGCATACAAATGGGATGAATTTTATGATCTCGGAATTATGGCTTTGGGATGGGATGAACTTCAGGATCTAAACAGTTATTCAAATGGAGATGAAATTAACAAAGCTTTGTACGATGCCTACGGAGGGAATGTAAATAAGTTTAATGCTACCATTGCAAATGATGAATTTATCAATTCAATGAGTATAGGTGATATCATTATTGTTAAAAAGGGAAGAAAACAACTGGTGGGATTTGGAGAAGTTGGCTCAGATTACTATTATGATGCTGACAGAGAGGATTATAAACATGTCAGAAAAGTTGAGTGGAAAAAGAAAGGAGAATGGAATATAGATCAACACATGGTTGTAAAAACGCTAACTGATATTACAGGATACGACTCCGGGTTAGATGATGGCAAAAAATATTATGAATATTTACTTTCAATGATGAATAACAATTCAACAAAATATGAAAATGAGCATATTGTAAATTTGCTCCGATACAAAAGACAAATCATCTTACAAGGTCCTCCGGGAACTGGGAAAACCAGAGAAGCAAAGTTAATTGCAAAGGAAATGTTAGGATTAAAGTCTACTGATGACTTAAAAAACAACGAACAATTTAAAATCATTCAGTTTCATCCAAGCTACACCTATGAAGACTTTGTACGAGGAATTGTGGCAGAATCAAAAGGTGATAAAATTGAATATAAGAATGACAATAAAATTTTAGGAGAGTTTGCTGATGCAGCGTTTAAAAATTATTTAGATTCAAAGAAAATCCCGGAACAGATTTCAAAAGAAAACTGGGTAAATACGCAGTATATTAAGTTTAAAGAAAGCATACAAAAAGAAATTGAGACCGATAATGAGGTGTTGATTAAAGAAGGAACAAAACCTAAGATCACTTTTGTTGAAGATGATTCCCTGAGAGTGAATCGTTACAGTAACGAAAACGATTCGGTACTAGTTAAAGATTCAGATATTATTAATGGTTATATAGGGTTGTATTTATCTGAAATGACAAGTAAGATCAGAGACAATGAATTGTTGTCTAAATCTGCAAGAAGCGGAATGTACTATCTTTATCAAAACCTGGTAGAAAAGTTTAAAAAGTATCTTGATGAAAATAATTTGCAGTACAGTGTCACAAATGAGACTGAAAGAATAGAGAAAAAACCATACATTCTTATCATTGACGAGATCAACCGTGCCAACTTATCCTCGGTTCTTGGCGAATTAATTTATGCATTGGAATACCGTGGCGAAGAAGTTGAAAGTATGTATTCGGTGGATGATTCATTAACGAAAAATAAACTTATCCTTCCACCCAATCTCTACATCATCGGAACCATGAACACCGCAGACCGCAGTGTAGGACATATTGATTACGCCATTAGAAGAAGGTTTGCGTTTGTGGATGTTATGCCTGAGAAACTACAGGATAATGATGAAATCTATTTTAACACAAATGATTTTACTAAAATTTCTGCACTGTTCAATAAAATCAATGTAAGTAAGGAGTTTGAAATTGATGCTGTACAGATCGGTCACAGTTATTTTATTGTAAAGAAAGAGGATGCCATAGATGAGGTAAAAAGAAATGAGTTATTCAAAATGAAAATGGATTATGAAGTGAAGCCTATTTTATTAGAATATGTGAGAGATGGGATTTTAATTGGTATATATGAAGAAAAACCAATTAAGGATTATATAAAATCTTTGTAATGGGCATTTTCCTTAAAGAACATATTGTTTCTAAATTAAAAATCACCAGTGATAACAATCTTTTGATTGCTAAACGAGGAAATTACCTCTTACACACATCAGAAGAAAAACTGGGGATCATTCCTCGTATTTTTAAAAAAGAAAGAGGAAAAGATTATCCTTGTTACAGACATACTATTACCGAAAACGAGATTAAGATTATTTCCGATTATTTCGTAGGAATTGATTGGCTCACTAATGATAAAAGTCGCTTTATTCAGGTAGAGCCAAAGCTTAACGACAAGGTTGTAGAATCTTTTGAATATGTTTCTGATATCGACAATGAAAATATTTCTGAAGACGAAATAAATAAGCTCAATACAAAGGCTAAAGACGAAATTAAACATTCTTCAGGAGAAAAGGAAGTTGATGTCATCGGAATGCTCATGCAGATTATGTCTCATCCCGAAGTATCAAAACATACGAGAAATTTACTGTTTGTAGATTGGGAAGATAAAGAAATTGAAATAACTCAAAGACAGGATTTACTGACCCCTTTTCTGGTAGTTAGATTCCTTAATTTATTAAAAGACATTGTAAGGAAAGGATTAAAAAAATCATATTATAAAAAACAGGAAAATCTTAGAAACAGGGTTAAAGGTAAAATTTTAGTTGGGCAACAGATTAAACAGAATGTTTTTAAAAACAGGTTGACGAACACCGTCTGCGAATATCAGGTTTTCGGAGAAGATTCACTGGAAAATCGTTTTTTGAATAAAGTATTTGTATTCTGTACCAGTTACTTAGAGAACAATAAGATCTATTTTAAGGAAGATAATGAAATTTTTTGGCTGATCAATTATATTCGCCCTTCGTTTGAGCATATTGGATATGAGATCAATGTCCAGGAGATTAAGAATTATAAGCATAATCCTTTTTTCAAGGAATACAAAAAAGCTATAACCATCGGACAGCAAATCCTAAAAAGATTTTCTTATAATATTACTAAAACGACTGAAGAAAAAATTTCTACTCCTCCGTTTTGGATTGATATGCCGAAAATGTTTGAGTTGTACGTCTATGCCCAATTGTCGAAACATAATCCTGAACTCCAGGCAAAAGATTTCAATTATCAGTTTTCAACCCATGGCAATGCTTTGGACTTTTTGATTTGTACTGTTGATAAAAAAATTGTTGTAGATGCTAAATATAAACTGCATTATAATTACAGTCAGGTTCATAATGATATAAGGCAGGTTGCAGGGTATGCAAGATTAAAAAAAGTAAAAAATCAAACCCCTCAATTAAATGAAGAAATAGAATGTCTGATTATTTATCCAAAACCAATTGGTAGTATTTCTGAGAATAATTTGAATTTAAATTCATTACAATGGGATGAAATTAAAGCTTACCACAAAGTTTATAAAATAGGGATAAATTTACCGGTGATAGAGTATAATGAATTAATATAGATGTCAGAGATTGCTTCGCTCCGCTCGCAATGACCCATCAATTCACCACCCCATCCCCAAAAATCTTCACACAATACTCAGTCCCCAGAAACCTCGGATCCCCATGCTTCTCAGACCAGAAGCCATCGAGCACATCTTTGTTGATCCAACGGTAAACGGCAATGCCTTTATAGATCTTTTGGTCGTCACCTTCGTAGCGGAAGTTGATGACTAAAATGCCGTCTTTGTAAAAGCCGGTGCCGTGCTGTTCGTGGTCGCCGATGAGCCATTCGGCGATGATGCGGTTGTTTTCGTCGAGGGATAAGGTCAGGATTCCCTGGTAGGAACTGCTGCCTGCTTCCTCCTGGTTGCCGCCCTGAATGGCATAACTTCCTGCGAGATCCTGTATCGTCATAGATTATATTTAGAATGCAAAGGTAAAAAATCAGGCTCATTTTTTTGTCTTAGATTTGCAGCATGTTTTATGGAATAGCCGTCATCAGCATTATCACGTTCATCATCTTCGGAATCGATAAAAGAAAAGCGGTGAAGCACCAGCGGCGAATCCCGGAGTCCACCTTGTTGTCCCTGACTTTCTTAGGCGGAACGGTAGGAGCTTTACTGGGAATGCTCGTTTTCAGGCATAAAATTTCAAAAAGATCATTTCTACTAAAGTTCGTATTAATAGTACTGTTGCAGGCTCTGTTTATCTATTTTATCTTTTTAAATGCATAACCATAAACCAAGCTTCGACGTAACCAAATGTTGGACTATTCAAATAAAGAGTTCTTAAAGAAAAAAATCAAAGATGTTAAACTGTTGTATTCTTTTACCTGTTGAATAACTTTATCAAAATCTTTATTTCTTTTGCGGTAAAAATTAATTAGGCAGTATAAACAAGAGCTCCCGGCTTATTAAATATCAAAGATATTTTTAAACTCCTTATAAAATCTTAATGTTAAAAATCAGCATTATAAAAGTTAATCTTTAAACACTATTATATAAATTTACAAAACACCCTCATTATGAATTTGTTAATTAACACAACTTATTAGCAAGTATTTCATTAAAAATCACTACTTTTGCACCCGTAAAAATCTTTTATGCAAAACATTAGAAATATTGCGATCATCGCACACGTTGACCACGGGAAGACCACATTGGTTGACAAGATCATCCACGCTACCAATATTTTCAGGGAAAATCAGGAGAGTGGGGAGTTAATTATGGATAACAACGACCTTGAAAGAGAAAGAGGAATCACGATCTTATCCAAGAATATTTCTGTTACTTATAAAGACACGAAAATTAATGTAATCGATACACCGGGTCACGCCGATTTCGGGGGAGAGGTAGAAAGAGTATTGAAAATGGCAGATGGGGTAATCCTTTTGGTGGATGCCTTCGAAGGACCGATGCCACAGACCAGATTCGTACTTCAGAAAGCACTGGAATTAGGATTGAGACCATTGGTGGTTATCAACAAAGTAGATAAGCCGAACTGTCGTCCGGATGAGGTTCACGATCAGGTATTTGATCTGTTCTTCAATTTGGATGCTACCGAAGAACAGTTGGATTTCCCAACATTCTACGGATCTTCAAAACAGGGATGGTTCAATACTTCACTGGAACAGACCGAAGATATCCTGCCATTACTTGACGGGATCCTAAAATATGTTCCGGCTCCGAAAGTAACCGAAGGTAACCTTCAGATGCAGATTACTTCCCTGGATTATTCTTCTTTCTTAGGAAGAATTGCTATCGGGAAAGTAACAAGAGGAGAGCTTAAAGAATCCCAGTGGATCGGACTGGCTCAGGCAGAAGGTAAAATTGCAAAAGGAAAAGTTAAAGAACTATACGTTTTCGAAGGATTAGGAAAGAAAAAAGTAACTGAAGTTCAGGCAGGAGATATCTGTGCTGTCGTAGGTTTCGACGCTTTCCAGATCGGAGACTCTTTCGTGGACCTGGAAAATCCTGAACCGTTGGAAAGAACGGCGATCGATGAGCCTACCCTGAACATGACGTTCTCTATCAACAATTCACCTTTCTTCGGGAAAGACGGTAAATATGTTACTTCTAACCACCTGAAAGAAAGATTAACCAAAGAATTGGAGAAAAACTTAGCACTAAGAGTACAGCAGACAGATGATGCCAACACATTCCTTGTATTTGGTAGAGGGATTCTTCACTTATCGGTTTTGATCGAAACCATGAGAAGAGAAGGGTACGAAATGACGATCGGTCAGCCACAGGTTATCCTTAGAGAAATCGACGGAGTAAGCTGTGAGCCTTACGAATCTTTGGTAGTAGACGTTCCTGAAGAGTATGCTTCAAGAGTAATCGATCTGGCTACCCAGAGAAAAGGAGATCTTCACATTATGGAAACGAAAGGCGAAATGCAGCATATGGAATTCGAAATTCCTTCAAGAGGTCTGATCGGATTGCGTTCCCAAATGTTGACGGCTACGGCTGGAGAAGCAATTATGGCACACCGTTTTACAGAATACAAGCCTTTCAAAGGGGCTATTCCGGGAAGAAACAACGGGGTACTGATCAGTAAAACACAAGGTCCGGCTACAGAATATTCCATCAACAAACTACAGGACAGAGGTAAGTTCTTCGTAGATCCGGGAGAGGAAATCTATGCAGGAATGATTATCGGAGAACAGAACAAACCGGGTGACCTTGTGGTAAACATCGTTGAAGCAAAACAGCTGAACAACATGAGAGCCGCAGGTAAAGATAAAGATACCGGTGTTGCTCCGAAAATCTTATTCTCACTGGAAGAATGTATGGAATACATCCAGGCTGATGAAGCCATCGAGGTAACTCCGAATTTCATCCGTATGAGAAAGAAACTCCTTTCCGAAGAAGAAAGAAAAAAAGTGGAAAGATCAGCAAAAGCCTAATCCCACTTTCACTAATATCAAAGCTCCGAATTCCGGAGCTTTTTTTGTTTAAATAATACCTACATAAAATCTGCGCCATCCGTTAAATCAGCGGGAGAATAAAACTTAGCTTTCTTTCTGTAGCATTTTATCTCTTTGCGCTCTTCGCTGAGTGAAACGCCTTTGCGCCCTTAAAAACATTTAGTAGTTAAAAAAAACTTTTCGCTCTCTTTGCGTTAAAAATACATTACGATATCAAGATGCTTCCAGCATGACAACCTCCCGATAAAGCAAAAGTTCTCAGCATATTCACAAGCTTAAACAATTTACAGAATAAGATCTGCACCATGAGTTAAATCAGCGGGAGAATAAAAACTTAATTTGCTTTCTGTACCATTTCACCTCTTCGCTGAGTAGAACGCCTTTGCGTCCTTAAAAACGTTTAGTAGTTAAAAACTCTTTGCGTCCTTTGCGTTAAAAACATTTCGATATCAAGATGCTTACAGCATGACAACCTCCTGATAAAATAAAAGCTCTCAGCATATTTACAAGCTTTAAACAGTTTACGGAATAAGATCCGCTCCATCCGTGAAATCAGCGGGAGAAATTAAAATACATTACTTTCTAAAATTCTCTGCACTCTTCGCTAAGTAGAACGCCTTTGTGCCCTTAAAAACACTTAGTATTCAAAAAACTCTTCGCGCACTTTGCGTTTAAAAATACATTACTACTCAAAAAAATCTTTACGTTCTTAGCGTTTAACTAATTTTATTATCGTAATTTAAATCAACAAATAAATTAATGTAGTTTTGCAGATATGAGAATAAATTACTTAAAACTAATCATATTATCAGGAGTTTTTACATCATTCATGGCTTGTTCCACACAGAATAATGCAGTAAAAGCTTCCACACCTTCAAAAAATACCGCTAAAAATAAAACTTCACTACCAGCCGGCCCAAAACCGGAAGCTGTAATTCCGCCCGATGAAACCTTCAGGACGGTGCTCCCTGAAATTAAAAGAGAATTCCGCGGTGCCTGGATTGCCAGTGTGGCCAACATCAACTGGCCTTCAAGAAATAACCTTTCCGTTGATCAGCAGAAGGCAGAGGCGATCAGCATGCTGGATATGCTGAAAGATAATAATTTCAATGCCGTGATCTTCCAGGTGAGACCTTCCGGCGATGCTTTGTACACCAGTAATATCGAACCTTGGTCCTACTTTCTGACGGGTAAGACCGGAACGGCGCCTTATCCCAATTATGATCCGCTGCAGTTCTGGATTGAAGAAGCCCATAAAAGAGGTCTCGAGCTTCACGTTTGGCTGAATCCTTACCGTGCCCATCATTCCAACGGAGGAACGCCCAACAGTTTGTCAATGGTGAATAAACTTTCGGACATTGTGATCAGATTGAAGAACGGAATGTACTGGTTTGATCCTGCTAATCCGAAAACCCAGGGCCACGTTTCCAATGTAGTGAAAGATATTGTAAAGCGTTATGATATTGATGCTGTTCATTTTGACGATTATTTTTATCCGTATGCTACCTACAACAAAGGAGCAGATTTTCCTGATAATGCAAGCTGGAACGAATATCTCAGAAACGGAGGGACATTATCAAGAGCAGATTGGCGAAGGGATAACGTAAACAAATTTGTGGAAAGGATCTATAAGGAAATCCATGCTGAGAAAAACTATGTCCGGTTCGGGATCAGCCCGTTCGGAATATGGAAACCGGGTTATCCGCAGGGGATTGTAGGATCCTCTCAGTATGACGAATTATATGCTGATGCTAAATTATGGCTGAATAAAGGCTGGGTAGATTATTTATCGCCCCAGCTGTACTGGCCGGTAGAATCAAAAGGGCAGCCTTTTGAACCTTTATTGCAATGGTGGAAATCAGAAAATACCTTAAACCGTCATCTCTGGCCGGGATTGAATACCGTGGAAATAAGATCTTCTGACCGTCCTGCAGAAATTAAAAATCAGATTAATATTTCAAGACAGGTGTTGGGAAATAATGCCGGCGAAATCCATTGGAGTATTGCCGGGCTCACCAAAAATCCGGGCATGCTTCCGGCACTAAAGAACGGACCTTATAAAGAGAAAGCTCTGGTTCCGAAGACACCTTGGCTGAAAGCGATACCTTTACAGACACCAAGCCTGTTCATTAATGATAACGGAAGTTTTATACAGGTAAGCTGGAGTACAAAAAATATAAAGGAGGTTTTCCAATGGGTACTTTTTACGCAGTACAACGGTATTTGGGAAACCGAAATCCTGACGCTTGATCAGCTTTCAAAAGAAATTCCGAAGTCTAAAGACGGAAAAACCTTAAGTGCAGTTGCTATAAAAGCTATCGACCGGTTAGGAAACGAAAGTGATTATACAGCAAAACAGATTAAATAAGTACTGAAGCTGTCTCAAAAATAGTAGTGAAGAATCTTAAACTTTTATTGTAGAGATTCTTCGCTGCTCTCAGAATGACAACTATAACACAATCATCTGCGAAATCTGCGGGCAATAAAAAAAAATCATCATTTCGCTTTGCTCTATTCAGAATAACAAAAAAAACACACGATCATCTGTGGCCATCTGAGAAATCTGTGGTTGAAAAAAGATTCTTTTTCAATAATCAGATCACATATTCAACGCCCCATTTATGCAGTTCGTTAATAATAGGTTCTAATTTTTCGCCTTTTGTCGTTAAAGTATACTCAACCGTTGGGGGAACCGTTGCAAATACCTCTCTCACCACAATTCCGTTGGCTTCCATATTCTTCAGTTCTTTCACGAGCATTCGGGTACTGATATTGGGAATAAGCCTTTCCAGTTCACTGAAACGTTTTTTACCGGTGAACAGTGCATAAATGATGGACATCGACCATTTTCCGCCAATAACGCCCAGTATTTCCTGAAGCGCACATTTTTCTTCAGCATGTTCTATATTTTTTTTAACCATAACTGATTGATTGTGTTTAATCCTTTACTTTTTGTTATTACTATACATTGGTGTAACTACTTGCAAAAGTAAAGTATTGTAATTTACTTTGCAACTCATTTAAACAAAAAAAATATGAATCATTCATTAAAAGAAATGGTTGCTCTGGTAACAGGAGGAACAAAAGGCATTGGCAAAGCGATCGCCGATCGTTTAAGCAATTCAGGTATTCAGGTAGTAATAACAGCCCGTAAAGCTCCTGCAGAAAATAAAGAAGGACAATATTTTATTCAGGCAGATCTTGCTGAGCCTGAAAGTGCGAAAATCATTGCTGCGGAGATTCTGGAAAAATACGGGAGAATAGATATTATCGTTAATAATGCGGGAGCCAATTTAAGTCCGGGCGGAGGTTTCAGTACACTTTCCGATGAGCACTGGAATAATGACTGGCAGACGAATTTTATGTCGGTGGTACGGATCAACAAAGCATTATTGCCGGTAATGATCGAACAAAAAAGCGGAGTGATTGTAAACATTTCTACGGGGGCGGCGAAACTGCCGGTGTGGGAAATGACCATGTCATATTCTTCCGCAAAAGCAGCACTGAACGCTTACAGTAAAGCATTGGCCAATGAAGTAGCCGCCCATGGAATCCGTGTTAATGTAGTATCGCCCGGATTGGTAGAGACACCGCTCATGCTGGAATTCATTCAGAATATGGCGCAGTCATCTTCCGTTACGCCGGAAGAAGCTTATCAGTCAGTCATGGAAAAGCTGAATGTTCCGATGGGAAGAATGGCTGAACCTGATGAAGTTGCAAGTCTTGTCGCTTATCTTGTTTCCCCTGAAGCGAAATACATCACAGGCGTCAATTATTCGGTTGATGGCGGTGCTTTACCTACGATCTGATATTTAAAATAAATGACGGAAAGAAATTCCCCTCCTTTGGATGGATGGATTCGACCACAGGGAGAAGACGGGGTGGTTCTGTAAAGTTGAATTGTAATAATAAAAGTCAAATATTGAAATTAATGACTTTCACCCTAGCCCTGATTGTAGTGAAAATCCTTTTTGCATGTTTCGACAAGCAAAGCCTGACAGCGGTGGGTGCAAAAAGATTGCAACGGAAAGCAGGAAAAAGCTCCCTAAAAAGCATAAATAGACAATTCAGCGAAGTCAGAAATCTTCGGAGACTGAAAAGCGTTGCTGGTAAAAACTGACGATCCATGAGTACAGAAGTTTAGAATAACTATAAATTGGTTGTGTAAAATTAAGATATTCAATGTTTTATAAATACCACAAAAACAAAATAGGGTGATCAAATCTTCTCGGAATCATTTTTGCATCGTATTGATTCATAATCACTAAAAATATGAATTATGAATACCAACAGACTTTCCGAAGCGATGGAAAAAGCGCTTAGTGATCAGATGAATAAAGAGATCCATGCATCACATGTTTTTTTATCTTACGGAATTTGGGCAGATGATAAAGGATACCAGGGAATTGCCAATTTCCTTTACAGACACGCGCAGGAAGAAAGAAACCATTCCATCAAATTTATGGAGTACGTTCTGAACAGGGGAGGAAAACCGAAAGTGGAAGCTATACCTGCTCCACCAGCCGATCCTGAATCTCTTACCGCATGTTTTGAAGGCGTATTCAAACACGAAGTGGACAATACGACTGCGATTTACAGACTGGTAGATATGGCATTAGAGGAAAAAGACTGGGCGACATGGAACTTTATGCAGTGGTTCGTTCAGGAACAGATCGAAGAAGAAACCCTTGCGATGAACCTTATGGATAAACTGAAAATTGCAGGTGGCGACCGTGCTACTGACGAGTCTCTGTTTACTTTAGATAAAACGCTGGAGAATGCACCAAACGATGTTCCGCTTGCTCAGGAAGCGACGGGTGACAATCCATAAAACAATTCCGGTGAATTCAATACATTAAAATCTGTCAGGTTGCTGGCAGATTTTTTTATTATGAAACTCCCTTTAAAATCACTATCTTTGCACACTCATAATTCAAAGATTATAGTTTCGGGTTTAATTTGATGTTTATATAAACTTTAAGCCTAACTCTAAACATTAAACCTTGAATTTAAACATTAAATTTGAATCTAACGTTATGAAATGTGGAATCGTAGGCTTACCGAATGTAGGTAAATCAACTCTTTTTAACTGTCTGAGCAACGCAAAAGCCCAGTCGGCCAACTATCCTTTCTGTACCATTGAACCCAACCTGGGAACAGTTTCCGTACCGGACCAGAGATTGTTTGAGCTGGAAAAAATAGTAAAACCGGAAAGAGTTTTGCCGGCGGTTGTAGAAATCGTGGACATTGCAGGATTGGTGAAAGGAGCGAGCAAGGGAGAAGGACTGGGAAACCAGTTTTTGGCCAATATCCGCGAGTGTGAAGCCATTATACACGTATTAAGATGTTTTGATAACGGAAACATTGTACACGTAGAAGGTTCCGTAGATCCGTTAAGAGACAAAGAAATTATCGATATCGAGCTTCAGTTGAAAGACCTTGAAACCGTTGGAAAAGCGGTTGAAAAAGCTAAGAAATTCATTAAATCCGGAAAGAAAGAAGATATTCTGACGTATGAAACGCTTCAGAGCCTTCAGAAATTTTTGGAAGACGGTAAAAACGCCAGAGAATTTTCAACGGATGATTTTACTAAAACAATCATCGGAGAAGTTCAGCTGCTGACCAATAAACCGGTTCTTTATGTTTGTAATGTGGATGAAAACTCCATTAAAAACGGAAACGAATGGATCGGCAAAATTGAGGAAATGGCTAAAAACGAAGGAGCGGAAGTAGTGGTATTGGCTGCTCAGATTGAAGCAGATATCAACGAACTGGAAACCTACGAAGAAAGAGAGATTTTCCTTGAAGAATTGGGACTTACAGAACCGGGTGTTAACCGTCTGATCAGAAAAGCTTATGATCTGTTAAAACTTCAGACCTATTTTACGGCAGGAGTTAAGGAGGTAAGAGCCTGGACGATTGGGCAGGGATGGACGGCGCCTCAGGCGGCTGGAGTAATCCACACCGATTTTGAGAAAGGTTTTATCCGTGCAGAAGTTATTAAATATGATGATTATATGCAGTACGGTTCCGAAGCGAAAGTAAAAGAAGCCGGAAAACTTTCTGTTGAAGGTAAAGAATATATTGTGAAAGATGGCGACATCATGCACTTCAGATTCAACGTATAAGAAAATATTAAAGTTAGTTATAGAAAAACGCTTCCGATCTATTTTGGGAGCGTTTTTTGCATTCATGTCCGAAACTTTTATTCATGAAGCTTATATATTTTCTCGCATTTATATTCCTTTTTTCGTGTTCGGAAACTGTGGAAGACCGTTGCTTTGCCGGTTTGAAAGAGAAATTAACTTTCTATCAGGAAAAAAAGCCCTTTACCATAGATCAGATCCTGGAGAATAAACCGGATTATCTTGAAATTATACATCTTAAAAAATACCGGTCCTTTAAACAAGATAGTATTGAATCAATACACCGTTATGAATCCGATGAAGTTCAGGAGGAAAGATGGAAGGCGCATCAGAAAGAGTATAAAGTATTTAAAGATTACTTTTCAGACCAATTTTCTTTCTCTCAAAAACAGCAGGTCGGAAACAAACTGTATGCATTAGGAACAAATAATCTTGGCTTCTGGCTGCTTGCTATTGAAAATAACAAAGCTTCCGCATACTTTTTGGGTCTGAGTTTTAGTCATTATTATATTAATACTATTCAGCAAAAACCCATTATCAACGGTGGTTTTCTTGAATTGGAAGGTAGTCTCGTAAAAATCGTGAAGGTTCCCGGATTGCCTGGATATGATGACTATTCAGCGATCCGTGACGGTAATTTATTCAGAATAAATTTAAAAGATCTTATACAAGATACGGATCATGATGGCTACAATGATATTTTTGAGAAATGCTTTGGTCTGAACCCTGAAAGCAATGATACAGATGGAGACGGGATTTCTGATTTTGATGACCTTAATCCCATGTTCATATCTTCGAAAAATAAGTTTACCAAGCTTTATGAATTATTGATGCCTCAATATGGAGACACTGAAGGTAATTTAAATAAAATGCATTACACATTCACTGTTTTTGAAAATGATTGCGATTACTTTCACCAGGTCAGTACGGATTACAGGGTTTTATTTATACCGGAAAACGACAATAAGAAAACCTATTATGTGAAGATGACAGATGTCACAAGCGATACGATTTCCAAAATAAAGAAAGATAAAAACAATCCGGATCAATATTATATCTCAAAATCAGGCAGCAGTTATGAGCGTGACTATTCTGCAGAATACAAAAACGGGAAATGGGAGCTTGAAATGATCGGAGGAATTGACATTTAATTTTATATTCAATATTTCGTACATTTGAATTATACAAATTTAGGTATGGAAAAAACAGCACATACTTCCTATGCATCACTGGACGATTTTTACCGTGAAATGACTTCCAAGCTGGGAACGGATATCGAAAGTATATTTCCCAAAGGCCTGCATAAAGAAATCGGGCATTTCAATGTATTTGATATTGCGCAGACCATAGAAAAGGTGAAGCTTACTTCCGAAATGCCCTATAACAGGAGAAAATATTATAAGATAAGCCTGATAAGAGGAAGAAACAGAGCGGAATACGCAGATAAAATCATTCAGATAAAAAACAATGCTTTATTGTTTGCAACTCCGAAAGTTCCTTACCACTGGATTCCCGAAGACAATAACCAGTCAGGAAGTTTTTGTGTATTTACCGAAGATTTCTTTATTAAAGATAAATCATACAACACCCTTGAAGACCTGCCAATCTTCCAGCCCGGAAATATTCCTTTATTTGAAATTGATGATGAATTGGCAGACGAAATCGAACAGCTGTACCGGAAGATGAAAAAAGAAATAGACTCCGATTATATTTTTAAATATGATCTGATCCGGAATTACGTGCTGGAGCTTATTCATTACGGACAGAAACTGCAGCCTGCCTCAAAATTATCAACCTCCAATGATGCTTCTCTAAGGGTAGTTTCCCTCTTTATCGAATTGCTGGAAAGACAGTTTCCCATCGAGTCCTCCGACCAGAGACTACAGCTGAAAACTGCAAAAGATTACGCCGACAGGTTAGCGGTTCATGTGAATTATTTAAACAAAAAATTAAAAGAAAGCACCGGTAAAACCACAACGGAAATCATTGCGGAAAGAATTGTGCAGGAAGCGAAAATTATGCTCAGGCAAACCCGCTGGAATATCTCCGAAATTTCTTATGCTCTGGGTTTTGAAGAGATCGCCCATTTTTCCAACTTCTTTAAAAAGAAAACTTCACTGGCACCTATGGAATTCCGTTCGTGATTTGAATTTTGCAAATTTCAGTTTGATTAAAGCAAACGGTCGAGGCCCGAAATAGCTGAACTTTGTTTCATCAAAAAAATAAAACATAATGGAAGCAAGAACAAAAATTGCATTAGTTACAGGCGGAAGCCGTGGTTTAGGAAGAAATTCAGCAGTTAAGATCGCTCAGAAAGGCCTAGATGTCATTATCACTTATAACAGCAACAAAGAAGAAGCGGACAAAGTAGTAAGTGAAATCCAGGCATTGGGAAGAAAGGCCATTGCTTATCAGCTCAACACGAAAGATACAGGAAGCTTTGACGCTTTTGTAAAAACGGTAGGAGATCATCTTGAGGAAAATACAGGCAGCAGAAATATCGATTTTCTGATCAATAATGCCGGAACAGCACTGTATGCACCGATTCCTGATGTTACCGAAGAGCAGCTGGATGATGTGGTTGATATTCACTTCAAAGGCGTATTTTTCCTGACCCAGAAATTTTTACCGTACATGAATGATAACGGAGGAATCATCAATATTTCTTCAGGCCTGGCTCGATTTGCATTACCGGGATCTTCTGTATACGGCTCGATCAAAGCGGGCGTTGAAATGTTGACAAAGTATATGGCTAAAGAGCTGGGTCCAAGAAAAATTAAAGTAAATGTTGTGGCACCGGGAGCGATAGAAACGGATTTCGGAGGAGGAAGAACAAGGGATGATGAGCATATTAATGCCATGGTTGCAGCCAATACAGCTTTAGGAAGAGCAGGATTACCGGACGATATCGGTGGAGTGGTGGCTTTCCTCTGTACTGAAGATGCTGGATGGATCAATGGCCAGAGAATTGAAGCGTCCGGCGGAATGTTTTTATAATAATAATTAAAACGGGTGATTGAGGTTCTCAAAATCATCGGTTTTAAATTGGTAATTGATACTGTCAAAATCACCAATTTAGAAAAAGAGGCCCTGAAACTACACTATCGCCTGTGAAAATCCGTGCAACGCGTGGAAGTTTTAACCACAAAGTCACAAAAGCTTTTTAAACACATGAGCCACATTAGATGTAGGGATAAAGTTTTGCGTATATTTTAGAACACATAAGTTTTTAAAAAATCATTGATTTTTTTTCTGATGTGGTCTACAATATTTTCAACAAATCAAAAAATTTTCTGTGACTCTTGTGTAAATACAATTCTATGTGAAAAGCCTCAGGTTCATCGGTGGCTATTATTCTCGAAATTTGTGGCTCAGGTTTTCGGAATCACAAAAAAAAGTGACTGAGGTTCTCTGAGTCACAAAAAAGGTGGCTGAGGTTCTCGAAGCCACCTTTTTTATTTATATTTTACACAAATTGTCGATTGCTTTTTCCAACGTTTCCTGTTTTTTGGCAAAGCATAGTCGGATCACATGTTCGTTCCGCTTATTTTGATAAAAAGATGAAAACGGAACGCTGGCTACTTTATGAGTAATGGTAAGCTCCCGTGCAAAATCAATATCCCTCTTATCGGATATTGCATCATATTTCAAAGCCTGAAAATACGTTCCTTCACAATCCAGCAGCTCAAACGAAGTATTCGATAATCCTTGTCTTAAAAAATCTCTTTTTTCCTGAAAGAAGGCGCTCAAACCCTTGTAATGATCAGGGTTTTTCATGTATTCTGCCAAAGCAAGCTGCATCGGTGTATTAACAGAGAAAACATTGAACTGGTGCACTTTTCTGAATTCATTCATCAGGTTTTCCGGAGCGGCGCAATATCCTGTTTTCCAGCCGGTCACATGAAACAGTTTTCCGAAAGAAGCCACCAGCAGACTTCTTTCTTTCAATTCCGGGTATTTGCAGATGCTTAAATGAGGTTTCCCGTCAAAAATTATATTTTCATATACTTCGTCACTTAATATAAGAATGGAGGTGTCTTTAACAATTGAAATCAGTTGCTGAATGTCATATTCTTTTAAAATTTTTCCGGCAGGATTGTTAGGATTGTTGATGATGATCATTCTTGTTTTTTCCGTAACCAGATTCTTTACGGTGTTCCAGTCGATTTCATAATCCGGGGCTTTCATTTCAAAACGTTTTACAATGCCACCAAAAAGCTCAACCGTAGGTTCGTAGCAGTCGTATGCGGGTTCAAAAATAATCACTTCATCATCTTTTTTTATAAAGCCTGCAATCGCCGTAAAAATAGCCTGCGTACCTCCTGCGGTAACCGTGATTTCCAGATCCGGATGATAAACTGCCTGATGGGCATTCTCGATTTTTTTGGCGATTTCTTCCTTTAGACCGATCATTCCGCCCATCGGCGCATACTGGTTAAATCCTTTTTTGATAAAATGATCAACATAGTTTAACAGCTCAGGATCCGGCATGAAATCCGGGAATCCCTGTGACAGATTGATGGCTTCATTTTCATTGGCCAGCTGTGTCATCTGGCTGAATATGGTTGTTCCTACGTTGGAAAGCTTTGACAGTGGGAGTTGTATCATGAAAGTCTTTTAGAATACCGAATTTAATTCAAAATTTTTAATATTAGGATATACAGTTGTATTTTGACTTAAATAGTGTCAAAGATTTAGTTATTTAACAATTCCCTTCAAAGTCAAAGGTAATATTGTATCGAATTTTGAAATGCTTTTATCTGTTATTAAAAAAAACTTTTTAATAGTAGCTCCACTATCATTATACTTAGTAGGATCATATTTAATTTTTATAAAAACAGTATCATTTTTAAAGTAAAGCCCTTTTTTTACATTGCTTTGAGTACAATCACAACCTTCTTTTACTCCATATACTTTCAAACTATCATATTTAGAATTAATATACCTGAAAGTATATTCATATATTACGTTTTTATTTTTATCAAAAGTACCAAAATCATGTATTAAATTTTCTTTGTCTCCGTTAAAAACTACTTTTTCAGAAGTTTTATAGGTGAGCAAACATAAAATTATTAATATTAAAAAGGCAATAATAATATATAGATATTTTTTATTCACTGGTGTTTTTTCTTTTTTTAATGTAAACCTCTAATCCCATCATTACATTAGTGTACGCTCCAGATTTTTTTGAAAGACTAAATGCTCCCCAACCAATTTTTTCATCGTAGCGAGTGTAGGTTAATATTTCATTATAAGTTGTTAATCTAACGGAAGGACCAATGTTTTTATCTTTAACCCCGTCATGCAGCCACTTCACAGCGACCAAAACTCCTTCTTCAGGAAAAGAAATATGGTAATTTTCAACATTAATTTTTACATTAGTTCTTTTTCTGTTTTTGGGAGTATAGATAATTTGTTGAGTATTTAACTTTTCACCCGGCTCACCGGTTAAAGCATTAATTTTGTAAAAATTAATCTCTAAGTCAACAAGTTTATAGTCGGAATCTGTTTTATGTAAGAATAAAACGACATTACTTATTCTACCTTTTTGTTTTAAATTATTTTCAAACCTAAGCCCCATTTCGTAGGAAGAAGGAGAGTTACCAATTGCTAATCGACTGTTAATTTCTTGTTTTAACCCATATGCATAATCTATTTTCTCATAATCTTTGTCATTGATTACAACAGTCTCTATATCTGTATATTTTTCCGTTAAGGTATCTTTTTTGAATTCTTGCTGAGCATTAATAAATAAACTCATCGTAATTAGAAAGACTTGTAGTATATTTTTCATTATTCTTAATTATAAAAGCAGCTACCTCAAAACTGCTATATTGTATTTATATCTGAAAATTATTCTTTTTTGAATAATTTTCAAATTTATTTTGAGGTAGCTTTAGAGTTATGAATCAGCTATTATGCAAACCCAGGTCCGCAACCAATAAGCCTTGGTTCTTCTTCCCATTCGATTAAACCCCACAATATACTATGAGTTACAATCTGGTAGTAACATCCTGCGGAATCTTTCCAGATGTAGCCACCTGTTCTTGCTTGTATTTGATTGTTTGTTAAAGATGCACTTGCCATAAGTGCAAAAGCTGACATAATAACTAGCTTTTTCATGTTTTTAAAGAATTTTAATTTTTTTTCACCTACTTATTTTGTTTAATTCTTCAACAGAGAGATTTTAAACTTTTCTTCCAAAAGCAAAATATATCATGCTTATTTAAGAAGGCTGGTTTTCGGCTCGTCCTGCCCGTTTTCAATATTTTATCAGTCTGTTCGGTTTTTTAAAATTTTCTGTGCTGTCCTTTTAATACGCAAAATAAAAACGGAACATCTTTAAAATATTTTCAAGTATTTCGTCTCTTATTATTTAAATCACTTACTTGTAAAAGAAAAGAAGCTCACGCAGGCGTTTTGATTTCGGAGATTTCCGAAGACCCATTCCTTTAGGCGGGCTCATTTCGGAATTTCCCGACCCTGTTATCCTTTTGGCGGGATACCTTCGGAGAATTCCGAAAGCCTGCTCTTGTCGGCGGAACGGCTTCGGCTGCTCCCGATACCTTCTTCCCTTGGGCGGTAGCTCTAGGAAGGCGTTTGCGGAGATTCTGGGTTTTGGTCTTCACCTCCGCTTTCTTCCGTGCTGGTATATTTGGTAACGGCAAGATTATATTGATTTACCAGGCTGCTGAGCTTTGCAATTAACTGATCGTATTCTGTACTCGGGGTAAGCAAAGCATGGGCTTCTATATGCTGTTTCAGCGTTCGGTAGGCTTCTGTAGATATTATTCTGGCATTAGCCAGTACGCATGTTTCTACTTCCGAAAGCTGTACGGTTCGGGCAACATATTTGTCATTAAAATTTTGGTTGGAAGTTTTTAATTCATTTACCCAGGCAGTGAGCTGCAGCTGGGAAATTTTGTCGCTGTGTTTTTCTTCCCACTCTGCCAGGATGCTGTTGATGGTTGCCGTTTCCAGCTGGTACCGAAGCTTGTAAATACGTTCCCCGAAACGGTTGAGAATGTCTAAAAGAGCAAAAGCATTGTTTTTAATGATAGGATCGAAGTGGTACTGCCATGCCTCCAGCATCATTTTGATGCCAATAACGGCGTTGTCTCTCTGAGCATCCAGCGCTTGGATTTCTGGTGTAATATCACTGCCGGTATAAGGCAGATAGGCATTGTTGAAATTTTGTGCTGCTGTTTGCAGGGCTGTTCGTTGATTGCCCAGATTTAATTGGTTGGCAATGGTTTGAGGTAATAATTCCAATACATTGTTTACAAATTGTAAAAAGTCTCCATTGCGGTACTTTTCCAGATTGGCGGTTGTAATCATAAGTGTTTTATTTTAAAATTGAATTGTAAATTTAAAAATTTTAGATAAGCAACCAAATTTAAAATTCACTTTCACTGGAGATATTTTTGTTTTTTTACAGCTTGTATTAATTATAAGGTATTATAAACCAAGCTAATATCGGAAAGTAATCAAAAGATTCAATAGTTTTCTTCAAATTGTTACTTGTAAGTTATATCTATAAATAGTTTACAAAATTTAAACATTATAACAATAGTTTATTTTGGATGTTTATTTCAATTTGCCAAAAGCAGAGTTGAAAATTCCACAATATTATCTTATTTCCTGATTAAAGTTTTAATTAAATTCGGTTTATTATTTTTTTATTTTGTGAAATAAAGTAATTACAGGTTTGTACTTGTAAAACCGTGGATTTTCAGCAAAATATTCGTGAAAAATAATGTAAAACCTTCGGATATATTTCTTCAATTTCGTATTTTTGTATGTTTGCTGAAATTACATATGTCACAAGAAATAAATCCAATCTATTCCGAAGATAATATCAGAACCCTCGATTGGCAGGAACACATCCGTTTGCGCCCCGGAATGTACATCGGGAAGCTGGGAGACGGTTCTTCTGCCGATGATGGTATATACATTTTACTTAAAGAAATACTGGACAACTCCATTGATGAGTTCAGGATGAAATCCGGTAAAAGAATCGAAATAAAAGTAGATGACGGTAAGGTTACCATCCGTGATTTCGGAAGGGGTATTCCACTTGGAAAAGTAGTGGATGCTGTTTCTAAAATGAATACCGGGGGTAAGTACGACAGCAAAGCTTTCAAAAAATCCGTTGGTCTGAATGGAGTAGGTACAAAAGCGGTAAATGCACTTTCCGAATATTTCCGCGTCCGCTCATTCCGGGACGGGAGGTTAAAGATGGCTGAGTTTTCCAAAGGAATGATCACCGAAAATTACGATGAAAAAGATACCTCAGACCGAAACGGAACCGAGATCTCTTTTATTCCGGACGGCGATATTTTCCTGAATTTTAAATTCAGAAAAGAATACATCGAAAGAATGCTCCGGAATTACGCATACCTGAATCCCGGGCTTAAAATATTTTTCAACGGCGAAACTTTTTATTCCGAAAACGGACTTAAAGATTTGCTGGAAGAGGAGCTGGAAAATGAAACACTTTATCCTATCGTTCATCTGAAAGATAATGATATCGAAGTGGCAATCACGCATACGGATAAATCCCAGACGGAAACGTATTTTTCTTTCGTTAACGGGCAGAACACTACGCAGGGAGGGACGCATCTCAATGCTTTCCGTGAAGCTTATGTGAAAACAATCCGTGAATTCTTCAATAAAAATTTCGACGCTTCGGATGTCAGAAAATCAATTGTAGCGGCAATTTCCATCAATGTGGAAGAACCTGTTTTTGAATCTCAGACCAAAACAAAACTGGGTTCAAATGATATCGGACCAAACGGGCCTACCGTAAGAACTTTTGTAATTGATTTCCTGAAGAGTAAACTCGATAATTTTTTACATAAAAATCCTGAAGTAGCGGAGGCTATTCAAAGAAAAATTTTAATTTCCGAAAGAGAAAGAAAAGAACTTTCCGGAATTCAGAAGCTGGCCAGAGAACGGGCTAAAAAAGTTTCCCTTCACAATAAAAAGCTTCGGGATTGCAGACAGCATTACAATGATCAGAAGAATGAAAGAAAAGGGGAAACCCAGATCTTCATTACAGAAGGGGATTCTGCATCAGGATCCATCACCAAATCCAGGGATGTAGAAACACAGGCCGTATTTTCATTAAAAGGTAAGCCTTTAAATTGCTACGGATTAACGAAAAAAGTAGTGTATGAAAACGAGGAATTCAATCTGCTGCAGGCTGCCCTGAATATTGAAGAAAGCTTGGAAGACCTGAGGTACAATCAGGTGATTATCGCCACGGATGCCGATGTAGACGGGATGCACATCCGCCTGCTGATGATCACATTCTTTTTACAGTTCTTCCCGGATCTTATCAAAAACGGACACCTTTACATTCTCCAGACCCCGTTATTCAGGGTAAGAAATAAAAAAGAAACAAGGTACTGTTATTCTGAAGCGGAAAGAGTTAAAGCGTTGAATGAATTAGGGAAAAACCCTGAAATAACACGATTTAAAGGTCTGGGTGAAATTTCCCCGGATGAATTCAAGCATTTTATCGGGAAAGACATCCGTCTGGAGCCCGTAGTGGTGGGAAAAGATCAGACGATTGATCAGCTGCTTGAATTTTATATGGGTAAAAATACACCGGACCGACAGGTTTTTATTTTGGAAAACCTCGTTGTAGAAGATCCTGAGATTGATAAAAAAGAAGTATGAGTTGAAATATTGAAGATGAAAAAATAAAATCGATAAACCACAAAAACACAAAAAATATGAGACTTAGTAACCGTAAAAAAACTTCGGTATACAACTTTATCAACACAGTGCTGATCATGCTGCTGGCAGCCGGTACCGGCGCCTACTTTCTGGAAGAGAACAAATTCAACGTCTTAGGGAAAGAAAGTTTGCTGCTGATCGCCGTACCGTTGCTTTTAATCGTATTGTTTTATCTCAGCGGAAGGCAGATTTTTGAATACGACAGTGAGGGAGAAGCTCTTCATTTCAGGAACAGAAATGTAATTCCTTTTTTGCAAAAACCTCTGAATGACGAATTCCCAAAGTATAAACTGCTGAAATTTGAGATTATCAATATGTTTTTTGTGAAAAGACTGTACATTTCAATCTCCAGTAAAAACAATGGTACTACCCTTTTAAAATACGAGATTTCATATCTTACAAGAAAAGAACTTGCAGATTTGAGATTTTCCTTAAATAAAGTGACCAAAACAAATAAAGAGAACAGAGCTAATATATAAATAATGACAGAAGAACACCCGCACGAAGGTGAAAGCCTAAAGAAAGTTTCCGGGCTTTATAAAGACTGGTTCCTGGATTATGCTTCTTATGTAATTTTAGACCGGGCCATTCCGTCGGTTTATGATGGTTTTAAACCTGTTCAGCGAAGAATCATGCATTCGATGCGTGAGCTGGAAGACGGACGTTACAATAAAGTAGCCAATATTGTTGGAAATACCATGAAGTACCATCCCCATGGTGATGCTTCCATTACGGATGCCATGGTGGGAATTGGGCAGAGAGAACTGCTGATAGACACCCAAGGGAATTGGGGGAATATTTATACCGGTGACTCTGCGGCTGCAGCAAGATATATTGAAGCACGGCTCACTCCTTTTGCGCTGGAAGTGGTTTTTAATCCGAAAACTACAGAATGGGCAAAATCATATGACGGCAGAAACAACGAGCCGATTGATCTTCCTGTAAAATTCCCGTTGCTGCTGGCACAGGGTGTGGAAGGAATCGGGGTGGGGCTCTCCACTAAAATTCTTCCCCATAATTTTAATGAATTAATCAGTGCTTCCGTTGCTTATCTTAAAGGGAAAAAATTTGAACTGTTCCCGGATTTTTTAACGGCTGGTTATCTGGATGTTTCTGAATATAATGACGGACATAGAGGCGGAAAAGTACGAGCCAGGGCTAAAATATCACCGCTGGATAAACATACGCTGATCATCACAGAACTTCCGTATTCAAAGACGACAAGTGATCTTATTGATTCCATTCTCAAAGCCAATGAAAAAGGAAAGATTAAGATTAAAAAAATTGAGGACAATACCTCGGACAAAGTAGAAATTCTGATTCATCTTCATAATGATGTTTCTCCGGATAAAACCATTGATGCCTTGTATGCATTTACGGATTGTCAGGTTACGATTTCACCGAATGCATGTGTGATTGTTGGAGATAAACCAATGTTCATGAATGTTTCCGATATTTTAAAAATGAATACTGATCATACGGTTTCATTGCTTAAAAAAGAACTGGAAATCGAACTTCATGAGTTGCAGGAAAGCTGGCATTTTTCTTCCCTCGAAAGAATTTTCATTGAAAACAGGATCTATCACAACATTGAAGAAGTTAAAACCTGGGAAGATGTGCTGAAAACCATCGATAAAGGATTAAAACCTCACACCGGGCATCTTTTAAGAGCAGTTACAGAAGAAGATATTTTAAGATTAACGGAAATCAGAATCAAAAGAATCTCAAGATTCGATTTAGATAAATTTAAAGAAAATATTGCGGCACTTGAAGGTAAAATCGAAATGGTAAAACACCATCTGGATAACCTTGTTCAGTATGCTATTGATTATTACCTCAATATTCAGAAAAAATACGGAAAAGACCGCCAGAGAAAGACAGAGCTCAGGATTTTTGATACCATTGATGCCACTAAAGTGGCAGTGGCTAATGAAAAATTCTACGCCAACTTTGAGGAAGGCTTTATCGGAACTTCGCTCAAAAAAGATCAGTATTTGTTTGACTGTTCGGATATAGATGATATCATCACTTTCAGAAAGGACGGAAGCATGAAAGTCGTAAAAGTGGAAGCAAAAACATTTATCGGGAAAGATATTCTGCACGTTGCCATCTGGAAGAAAAATGATAAAAGAACGGTGTATAATATGATCTACCGAGAAGGCAGGGAAGGTCCGTATTACATGAAGCGCTTCTCTGTGACGGGAGTTACCCGAAATACGGATTATCCTTTAGCTTCAGACAAAAAAGGTTCGGAAGTACTGTATTTCTCCGCCAATCCAAACGGAGAAGCAGAAACGGTGTCTGTTCTTTTAAAACCGAATCCAAGAATCAGGAAGAATAAAATGGATGTTGATTTTTCCGAACTCGCCATCAAAGGCCGGGATTCCAAAGGAAACCTGGTAACCAAATATTCGGTGAAAAAGGTAGACCTAAAAGAAGAAGGTGTTTCTACGCTTGCACCGAGAAAGATCTGGTTTGATGATACCGTGCGAAGACTGAATGCCGACGGGCGCGGTACTTTGCTGGGAAGTTTTAAAGGCGATAATAAAATACTGACCATTAATACGAATGGCGAAGCAAAGCTTGTTTCGTTTGACCTCGGAAACCGTTTTGACGATCAATATCTTGTCCTGGAAAAGTGGAAACCGAACCAACCGGTGACGTGTATTTATTTCGATGGTGAAAAAGATATTTATTTCATTAAGAGATTCTTATTTGAAAATACACCGAATGTGCAGACCTTTATGCCTTCGGAACATCCGAAATCATTTATTGAAAACGTAATTGTTGCCAACGGCGCTACTGCCGAAATTATTTTTGCTAAAGATAAAGGCAAGGAGAGAGAGCCCGAAACCGTAAATATTGATGAGTTTATTGCGGTAAAAGGAATTAAAGCGATCGGAAACCAGTTTACGAAATTTAAAGTAAAGACCATTAACATAACTGTTCCGGAACCTGAAGAGGAAGAACCTGAAGTATACGAAGACCCGGAGCCGACAGCCGGAATGGATGAAGATGGCATGATTGGTGATCTTTTCCAAAGTGAAGACAATTCCGATAATTAAATTTAAGAAAATATGAATATTTTAATACTCATTATAGCAATTACCGCGATCATAAGCTTCGTTGCACCCAACGGCAGCAGTAATTTCGAAAAATATAAATTCAATGTAGGAGCTATCCTCAACAGAAAAGAATATATTCGCCTGCTTTCTTCAGGATTTCTGCATGCCGATATTTTTCATCTTTTGTTTAATATGATGACGCTTTACTTTTTCGGGCCGGTGGTGATGCAGGCATTTGGTAATTTTGGCTTTATCCTGATTTATTTGGGATCCATCTTACTTGGGAATATATTTTCACTTTTTGTATACCAGAGACAGCCTTGGTATTCTGCAATTGGAGCAAGTGGCGGGGTTTCGGGAATTTTGTTCGCTTCAATCGCCATGATTCCTCACCTTGAAATTTATATGTTTTTTATTCCGATAGGTATTCCGGGATTTGTATTCGGGCTTGTGTATTTCAGCTATTCCGTTTATATGATGCTGAATCCTAATCAACATGATAATATTGGCCATGCTGCACACTTGGGAGGTGCCTTTTTTGGGCTGGTGTATGCGGTTGCTGTTCAGCCGCAGGCTGCGATCGCCAACTCTCTTTATTTGGGGATTATGTCGCTCCCGCTGATTTATCTCGCGTATGAAATCTTTGTACGTAAAAGGATAGGATAGTTTAAAATTAAATGATAAAAAAAGTAAAACCAATGAACAATTTCATTGGTTTTTTGTTTAAATGCCATAATACTTAATAGCCCTTTGCTTTAATGGATTGGTACTCCATTCTTGCCATTTGCCAGTGTGTGGATCGTAGCCACATTTCAGAGGTTTAGAAATGTCCAGTCCATCATTACTACTATGCGATTGTTCTGTAAATGCTCTACAGTCTGTACAAATATATCGGAATTCACAATCTTTACAGACTTCAATATTATCTTTTGTCAGACTCCAATATTTTTTGAAATCTTTATGCTGTAAAGCTTCTTCTAATCTTGTATCTTTAATATTTCCATAACTTTTACACATAGCAGGACAGTTTTTAATATTACCGTTTATATCTATGGCAATTTTTTTATACAGGCAAGAATTATAGTTAATTGCCTCTAAAACCTTAGGAAGGTTAGTGTTAAAATATTGTAAATCTACTTTTCCACAAGAATTTTTATTTATTTTTTGTTTTACAAATGATATTGTAAACTTGTATTTATCTTTTATTTTAAATGGAATCTTATTGCAGTCATAAAAAGAAAAACTATAAATTCTTTCGCAAAAATCTTCTATTTCTTCAAAAAATAATTCATTGTGAAATTCTTTATACTGAGAAATAAGCTCTATTGATGTTACAGATGAATTTTTAAATATTTGTTCAATAAATTTAATATCTGAAACAGTTAAAACATTGTTATAGTGAATTACAATATATTCAGTCCCTAAATTTGATAATGATTGATTTACTTTAGATAAAGTACTTATATTATCAATTTCTAAATAAGCATTAGTAATAATATTTGGAGTGTAAAATTGATAGGATAGTGAAGGAAAATTTTTATCCCAGTTATCCTTTGTAATGAATCCATATTCTTTATCTAGAAGTATAGCTATATATTCTTTTACAAATTCTTGCGATTCTTTATCATATAAATTAATAGTATCTTCTATTGAATTTTTATTAAGATCTTCTATTATATTGTTAAGCTCTAGTGGGAATAATTCTACTTCGTTTCTTTGTAAGTCGTTGATGAGAATTCGTCCGACACCTTTAGTAATAAAAATATTACTAAATAAATTAAAATAGTTCATAAAAGTCTTGTGATTGATTTATATGGTCTTTTTCTAATAAGGTATTCTGTCTGAAATTTTTCACATTCAACAAAAAATGTTAAGGTAGATTTACTTTTGACCTTGACCATTTTTTTTGAAAATTCAATATACTTAAATGTAAGTGGGAGCAAGTTTTTTTCGTTAATAATTTTTTTCATAAAGTTCTTGCAATTTCATAATCTAAATTGTAATTACAATAAAATGAAACATTTCCAAATTGTCCAATAGGATTTACTTCTAAAAAATAAATATTGTTATTACTCTTAATAAAATCAATAGAACCGGAATTTAAATCCAGTTTATTCATTAAAGCTTTAATTTTTTCCTCAATATTTTTTGGAAGGTTATACCTGACATTTCTATTAGGCTTTTGCTTATTGTATTTGCGATAATCTATTTTTGTTTGATTATCATTTTGCGAAAATATTGCCATAGACCAAATTCTTCCGTTTAAATAAAATGATCTTATCTCGAAATCTTTTTCAATATTTTCTTGAAAAAAAGTAATATAAAAATCTTCTTTTTCTTTATTCTTAACCATTGAAGTATACATAACTCCATAATATTCTTCAAACTTTAATATACCATTACCCGCAATAGGCTTAATTATATATTTATCAACATCTATATCATCAGTAGTTTCTGCTAAAAAGTATTCAGGAACGTCAAAACCAATATCTTTTGCAGTGTTTAAAATAGTCAATTTATTAACATGATAATTAGTTTCTTTATTAATATGACTTTTATTTTCGAGATAATTTCTCACATAATTTTCTAACCAGTGCTGGTGTTCATTCATATGAAGATCTACGGCAAAGTTGTCATATTTTTTTCTTGTAAATTTTAATCCGCCTCTTCTATACCATACATGTGTAATTTCATCAATAAAAAAACAGTTTCTATTACTTTCAATATATATGCGTTTTTCTTTTATTCTAATTGTAAAAATCTCATCTTCATGAACACGAATAAATTTTTTTCCAAATGAAATAAGCCAACGTATAACTTCATTTGTGGTCCTTTCATTATTTTCTGAAATTATAAGTATCATTTTAATTTTTTTAAATAATCGGAGTTAATTTTTCGGCTGTGCTTAAGACTTGGTAGACCAATATCCCTTCGATTTTTATTGATTTGTAAACTGTCTTTGATATTTGAATTGCTGACATTACAATAAACACATTCTTTACCCTCAATAAAAGCTCTCTTATCAATCATTTCTGCATAATCTTCTGGAGTACATTCTCCTTGTTTCACATATTCATAAATCTTCTCTTTAAAATAGTTGTAATTTTTGTTATCTAATCCTGCCATATGATTCAAAATATTCCCCATAGGCATAAAAATATCATTATTTCCCCACAGTCCTATTGTATTAACTGATGGAAAGCCAAAATTATTAAATGTCCAAAGAAATAATTCCGAATTTTTTTTATCATTAATAGTTTGCAATTTTTCAATGTATTTAGGTGTTCGAAATTCCTGATTTCGAAAGAAAGCTATAGAAAATGAATCTACTAATTTCTTATTAAGACTTTTTTTCCAGGTAGTTATACGATTTTCTAATTCAATACTATCGATATCATATTTTTTAAAGATTGAGATTAGGTACTTGTCATACTTATTGTACTTCCAATTGGGAGCGATCAATGGAATTAGTTTATATAAACTTTCTTTGCCTCCAAAATTTTCATTACGTTTATCAGAGAGGGTAATATAAGTTTGAAACTCATTAATTAGATGGGAATTATGGGGAGGATATTTTTTAAATAATTTTCTATATTTTTCAATTGCTGTAAGTGTATCATTTTTTAGTCTATATATATTATCAATATCATTTACCTTATTTAAATAGTTAATATGATTTTGTTTTTTTATTTGACAGGAAAAGAAAATAAGTAAACTAATAAAGAAAAATAGGTTTTTAATCATGTGTAGAGTTAAAAGAAATGGTTGAGAGTATCATGAAGAAACAATATATTTTAAAACTGTCCTATGAAAATAGGACAGTAATTTTTTTATTATTTTGTAATAATAGTTGAATCAGCGCAATCATCTGTTAAACACTCTTGACGTTGAACGTGTAAACAATCTACATAAGTGTCAATATCCGAACAATTCCATTGACTAATTGAAAGATTGTGACCAAAAATCATTTGTAAAACCTGGTGACCCTCCAAATATCGAATCTAAACTTTTTAATCTTTTGTTTTCTAATTAAGAAAATCTTTTCTTCATTCCTGTTAATTTTTTCATTCTGTTAATTTTTTTATTTAAAAATTTTATGCCATATAAGCCCTGACATAGGGAATTTTAATATAGTTGTTTTGTGCACAAACAAAAATATTCAGTGAGTTATCAATATTGAAGCGCTAAAACTAAAAATAAAAATTTAATAATGAAAAATAAAATTTGATTTTTTTTTATTTTTTTGCAAAATAAATGTGTTTAATGTGTTAATTATGCTTAAAATATGAGAAATTGTCAAAATTATTTTGTTTGGACCGGTAATATTCAAAGATCCAGTGCTTCTAGGGAAGAATTAATAATTGTTATCTCCGAAATAACTTCTGTAATTCTGGCAGTGCCGGTATCGTGTATTTTGATTTCAATTAAATTTGGTTTTATTACTTTCTTCCAAAAATAAACCGGTCATTTCCGGATAAATCTTTTATCAGTTCTGCTTCTGCAAAATCTTTGGCGTACAACTCCAGCGTTTCAGGACCCAATTTTTGATTGATTTCAAGAAATAATAATCCATTCTCTGCTAATTGTTTTTGAGCATCTTCAGCAATTTTCCGGTAAAAAATCAGGGCGTCTGAGGTCGGCGAAAAGAGCGCCATTTCCGGTTCAAAACCTTTTACGGAATCTTCAATTTCGTCCTGTTCATCAATTCCGATATAGGGCGGATTGGAAATGATCACATCAAATTGTTCTTCCAGGACAAAATTAAGGTAATCGGCATGGATGAAATTGATGTTCAGTTGATGGAAATCAGCGTTCTTTTTTGCCACTTCCAGAGCTTTTTCAGAATAATCAACAGAAGAAACTTTAGCATCAGGAAAGTGTTTCTTCAAAACCAGAGGAATAATTCCACTTCCCGTTCCGATGTCGAGGATTTTCATGCTTTCAATTGGTAATGCTGAGGCATGAATTTTTTTTATAGCCAATTCCAGCAATTCTTCCGTTTCCGGCCGGGGAATAAGGACATGTTCATTCACAAAAAAAGACATTCCGTGAAATTCCGTTTCACCCAGGATATATTGGTAAGGCTTGCCTGTTTTTAATTCAGAAAGAACTTCAGACAGCTTTTTCTCATCATCAAGCAACAGTTCCTGATTTGAGAATCTTCTCTGGTAAAAAGAATTAAATCCTGTAATTTTTTCAATAAAAATGAAACTTAAAAAAGCGTTTTCGGAATCGGTATACAATCCGGAAAGCTCTGTTTTAAAATGTTTTTTATATTCTGAAATCGTCATTTATCTTGTAAAAACCAGTTTGGTATCTGTTGATTTATCTTCATCGATTCTGTAGCCTTCGTAATTAAATGCTTTAACATCATTCAGCGTTTTAGCATTGGTTTCAGCACAGAAGCGTACTACCATTCCTCTGGCATGTTTGGTATATACGACGATGGTTTTTGGTTTTCCGTCCTTTAATTCATAGAAGTCAAAATCAATAACTGTATGATTGAGCTTTTTCCGGTCAACCACTTTAAAATATTCATTGCTGGCCAGATTAAGAAGAATTTCATTCTTTTTCATTTCAGCATTCAGCTGATCTGTGATTTTCTCTTTCCAGAATTCGTATAGATTTTTATAATTTTCAAATTCAAATGGCCGTCCCATTTCCAAACGATACAGCATGACTTTATCCGAAGGCCTCAGCAGCCCGTATAAGCCGGAAAGAATCCTGTGGTTTTTCTGCAGGTAATCCACCGCATTTTTATCCAGTGTTTTGGAATCTAAACCCCTGTAGACCTCACCGGTAAAGGCATAGAGTGCCGGAGCAGATTCTTTTGCCGTAGGTTTTGCTTTCCATTTCTGGTTCCTTTCCCAGTTTTCATCCGCCAGCTTGGTTGAAATTTCCATCAACTCTGAAAGGTATTTCGGTGATTTTTCTTTGAGATAAGACTGTATGTAAGCTGCATCATCAATGAATTTCGGAACTGTTGTTTTCAGCAGATCCGTAGTATTTTCGGTATTCATCAATTTGGCAGGTGAGGTAAGTATTTTCATAGTTAAAATACAGATATGTGAATATCAGTAAATAATAAATTGTTTAAACTTTATAATTTAAAATCGTTTTTAAATGATCCCTTTTCCCTGTCGGATCAGTTCCGGTTCTCCGGAAGTAAGATCTACAATCGTAGACGCTACATTATCCCCGTATCCGGAATCAATAACAATGTCTACCAGATGATCATATTTTTCGGCGATCAGTTCCGGGTCGGTAGAATATTCAATGATTTCGTCATCATCTTTTATAGACGTTGATGCAATGGGATGTCCTAATTTTTCCACAATCAGCTGGGGAATCGGATGATCCGGGACACGGATACCAATGGTTTTATGTCCTTTGTAAGCCAAAGGAAGGCTTTTATTGGCATCCAGAATAAAAGTAAACGGACCGGGAAGATGACTTTTAAGGAACCTGAACACAGAAGTATCAATAGGCCGCGTAAAATCTGAAAGATGGCTCAGGTCATTACAAATTATTGAGAACTGGGCTTTCTCCAGCTTCATTTTTTTAATCTGTGCAAGCTTTTCCATGGCTTTAATGTCAAAAATATTACAGCCCAGCGCATACACTGTATCGGACGGGTAAATGATCAGTCCGCCATTATTTAAAGTTTTAATAACCTCATTAATAAGATTTTCCTGAGGGTTTTCGGGATAAATTCTCAATATTTTTGCCATAGTTCAAAGATACAAATATTAAAATAGTTTTGGTGAAAGTCCTTTATTTAAAAGAAAAATTAGGATTTTCAAAAAATTGTCGTATATTTGCAATCCAATATCGCGGGATGGAGCAGTAGGTAGCTCGTCGGGCTCATAACCCGAAGGTCATCGGTTCGAGTCCGGTTCCCGCTACTAAGATTGACGTTATCGGTAACGTTACAAAAAATATACCGCGGGGTGGAGCAGTAGGTAGCTCGTCGGGCTCATAACCCGAAGGTCGCACGTTCGAGTCGTGTCCCCGCTACTAAGAACGCTGTGGTGGCGTTTTAAAAAATACACCGCGGGATGGAGCAGTAGGTAGCTCGTCGGGCTCATAACCCGAAGGTCATCGGTTCGAGTCCGGTTCCCGCTACTACAGAGAGTATTGTCAACAGGCAATACTCTTTTTATTTTTATATGGTACTTTTTGTTTTCCCAATGGCTTAATTTATGCAGATAGACTATTACACCATTTAAATGATAATAGTATGTATAAAAAAATCCTGGCAGGTTTAGGCGGTGCCGTAGCGCTAAGCCTTCTGCACGAAGCCATCAGAAAAAATTTCGATAATGTTCCCGAGATTAATAAAGTGGGAGAAGAAGCTTTAAACAAAGCATTGGATAAAGTAGACGCAAAAGTTACCAATCATGATCAGCTGTATGCTGCAACATTGGCAGGGGATGTTATTGGAAACGGAATGTATTACGCCGCAACAGCGACTACCGGTTTTAATGTAGCTTCCGGAGTTTTAATGGGACTTGGCGCAGTTGCGCTTCCTGAAAAACTCGGACTGGATGATACACCGGTTGCCGAGAATAATCAGAAAAAAATAATGACGGTTGCCTATTATCTCTTCGGAGCAATTGTTACCAAATTTATTTATGATAAAATAAAATAATAGTATAGATGTAAAGGCCGCAAATTTGTGGCCTTTACATTTTCTTTAATGCTGATGCTTTATGTACAGCGGATTTTCCTGTTTTTTCGCTCATTACTTCATACTGCGGTTCATCTTCGGAAGCTCTCCGTTGCCTGTTCATAAATACAAAATCTTTGGTGTGGACTTTTGTGATGGCGCCATGAGTTTCTCCATTGCTGGAATTCCATCGTACCATATCTCCTTTTTTTAATGTGCTCATCTTTTTCGTATTATTATTAGAATGGTACTAATTATTATGCCATACCCTAATTTATACAAAGGGCAAAAAAAATCCCGCCTTTAGAAGCGGGAATATTGTTTAAAAGCAGATTGATTACTCTACTGTAAGCTGATTAAAAGGCTTAAGTGCATTGTCGTCTGCTGTAGTCTGACTTAAAAATTCTTTTTTCTGATTCCCTTTCATTCTGTTGGCAGCGTCATTTCCATTGAAATAGGATTCGCTTAGTTTTGTAGTTACTTCAGAAGGATTCAATTCAAATTTTGTATCACCTTCTACTCCAAGATAACCATTCTTTCTGGTAAGGTTTGTAATATAGTTGTTGTAATTGATAAGGGTGCCTCTGAACATTGAGTTATGATACTCCATGCATTTTTTAGCTTTTTTTGAAGAATTGTTGAGGATACAGTTGTTCATGTTTCCTCTGTAAAGACGCCATTCCAGTTCTACTTTTCCATATTCCTTTGCTAATGCATTGGTTCCGTTGGTAAGGATTGCAGGGTCATTTTCTTTTTCGCTGATCTCTTTTAAATGTTTGATAACTAAAGGAACTGTATTTTCAATCTTGGTTTTCGCTTCACCTATCGCACTGAAATCTGCTGCTGGAGTACCCTTTTTCTGGGCATTGGTCACATTAAAAATCAGGAGTAATAGTACAAATAACAAATTATATCTTTTCATGAGAAATTTTTAAAGCACTAAAATAAATATATTTTCTGAGTTAAGACAAATTCATTTTAATTTTATTTAATAAAATTTAACAAGTTTTAAGAATTTAAATGAAAATTTTTCTTTTTAATGAATATTAATTGTCTGATAAATTGCAGGAGTTAAAAATTTAACAAATTTTAATAAAAATTATAGTATTGATTTTCAGTTAATTATGAAATAATCTTTGTTATCACTAAAAAAGTAGTTGTTTGGACAGGAAAAATTTCTACATTTGTATAACTAATTTCTTAGTGATATTGAAATTGAATCGTATCACAATCAATGATAAATGAAAAATGTATGAAAATTCAGACGTTAACTAAGGCAGAAGAGCAGGTAATGCAGTATTTATGGAAACTCGAAAAAGGATTTCTGAAAGATGTCCTCGATCTTTTTCCCGAACCGAAACCTCATACAAATACCGTTTCCACAATTCTTAAAGTTTTAAAGGAAAAAGAATTTGTTGATTATCATGTGTACGGAAGGCAGCATGAGTATTTTCCACTGGTATCCAAAGAGCAGTACTCCGGAAAAACAATAAAAAGTCTGGTTAAAAATTATTTCAAGGGTTCTTATAAAAGCGCCGTTTCATTTCTGGTAGAAAAGAATGAAATGACTGTGGAAGATCTTGAAATGCTGCTGCACGAACTTAAAAAGAAAAACTGATAGGCTATGGAAACTGTACTTCTATATTTTGGGAAAGTTATTTTATGTTCCGGTGTAATGTTTTTGTATTATAAATTGTCTTTAAAAGACAGGACATTTCATCATTACAACAGATTTTATCTTTTGTCTGCGATGCTCATATCACTGCTGCTGCCGTTAGTGAAAGTTGAAGATTTTACTATCGAGGTGAGTAATGATATCTATAAATTAATAGATACCGTACAGAATTTTAACAATAAAAATGCAACCCATGATTCCACTTATTTTAGAATTATTTTTTCAGCTTTGGGGCTGGTTTCTTTCTATTTTTTAGGAAGATTGATCTACGGGATTTTCAGAATCCACCGGTTGAAAAGTCAGTTTCATAAGGAAAGCTTTGACGGAATCAACTTTTACCATACCAACCTTAGTGAAGCGCCTTTTTCATACTTTAAAAATCTTTTCTGGAAAAATTCAATTATGTTGAATTCAGATGTCGGAAAGCAGATTTTGAAACACGAAATGGTTCACATCGAACAGAAACATTCATTCGATAAAATCTTTATGGAAATTATTACGTCTGTCTTCTGGTTCAATCCGTTCTTTCATCTCATTAAAAAAGAAATTAGTTTAATTCACGAATATCTGGCTGATAAAAAAGCCGTAAAACAATCGGACACCAAAGCATTTGCGCAGATGCTTTTAGCAAGCCACTTTTCCGGAAACCAGTTGCCTGCCACCAGTCCGTTTTTAAGTTCTAATTTAAAAAAACGATTAAAAATGTTACAAAAACCTAAAACAAAATTCGGGTATGCGCGTAGAATTTTTGCGTTGCCGGTTGTATTTTCAGTAGCTTTTGCTTATCTGGTAAATGCTAAAAACCAGGAAATTAAAGCAACGAATATGGAGATTGAGAAGGCCGTTTCTCAAATCAAAGAAGAAAATAAGAGTATTGTTAAAAAAGACACTATTTCTCCAAAATCATCTGAAAATAAAACCATAGTTACTCCAAAAGTATACAGAAAATCAGATGATGACAGGAAAATTGCCGAGCTGAGCAAAAAGATTCAGGAAAGAACTGAGGCTCTGAAAAATTTTAAGCCGGAAAGTAATGAATACAATAAAAATCTTGAAGAGATCGGAAAACTATCCGGTGAAATCGGAAAAATAGCAAGTTCTAAAGATTTTCTTAATTCTGCAATGGTCATTAAAATCGATGGAAAAGATATGAAATTTGATGAGTATTTTAACTCCAAAGAATTTAAAGATGTATTGAAGGAGGTTAAAGATTTTAAATATGAATTTGACATGCCTGAAATTCCGGAAATGAATATTGAATTTCCTGATGTTCCCGCACCCCCGGATGCCCCGAAAGTTAAAGTCTATAAATTTAAAACTACCGGGGATATGAAATGGACTCCTGAATCCGATATGGCTTTCAGATCCTCAGAAAAAGCAAAAGAATCTGCTGCAACTGCCAAAAAAAGAGCTAAGCTTGATAAAGAACGTGCAAGGCTGGAAGAAAAAAGAGCGAAGCTGGAAGGTGAAAGGGCAAAACTGGAAGCAGAAAGAAGAGCGTTGGAAGGCGGAAGAAGACCTTTTATTTATAGCAATACCTTCAGAACGGTTCCCGGGGATCGGGTATTAAAAATCAATGCCGATAATATAAAATTCAGTAACAACGGTACATCTATTATTACTTCAGGATTTAAAAATACAAAAGGTATTGAAGAACTGAAGATTTATATTGACGGGAAAGAATCCACAAAAGAACAGATGGAAGCCCTAAAACCGGAATCCATCAGAAGTGTGAATATCAATAAGAGTAATACGGACGGAAAAACGACCGGAGAGGTAAGAATCGAAACAAAAAAATAGAAAGTTCCCATCAGCTCTGTTAATAAAAACAATAAATATTGACAGAGCTTTTTAAAAAAATAATATACTATGAAAAATATCAGTCTTTTTCTCCTGTTCATAAGCATTACAGCCGGTGCACAAGTCAACCGATTTTTCTACGAATACAAATTTATACCTGATTCCAATAACAAAGAGGATGTAAAAAAAGAAATGATGCTGTTGGATATTGATCAGAAAGGCTCAAATTATTACAGCAGAGATAAGTTTGTAGCCGATTCCACCTCTATGGCTGAAGTGCAGAAGCAGATTAAAAGCGGTGGCGGAAATATCAATATCAGCAGAAGGGACAATCAGGGAATGGTTGGATATAAAGTGACAAAAAGCTATCCCGATTTTAAAACCTATCTTTTCACAAGGATTTCCATGGATCAGTATAAAGTAAAGGAAGATCAGAAACCGGAATGGAAAATACTTCCCGAAAAACAGAAAATAGGAGCGTACAATGCCCAAAAAGCGACCACCAGCTATGGCGGAAGGGAATGGGTTGCATGGTTCAGCACAGATATCCCTTTTCAGGACGGACCATACAAATTTTATGGACTGCCGGGGCTTATTGTAAAACTTGAAGATACTACAGGTTCTCATGTTATGACCCTTGTAGGAAATAAGAAAATGGCAGCTCCGGTTTCAGAAACAGAAATGGACGTTCCCGGTAATGTAAAAATTATGGGAATCGGAGGGAAAGAGCTTGAAATTTCGAAATCCCAATATAAAAAATTATGGAAAGATTATGTAAATGATCCTTCTAAAAACATGAGAGAAATGATGATGAGAAATGGTGGTGATAATACAAGAGTAAGTTTTAAGGTAAGAACGGCAGACGGCAAAGAAATATCAGATCCCAATCAGGTATTCCGCGAAATGGAAAAAAGAACCAAAGAATCTCTTGCAAAAAACAATAATCCCATTGAACCGGATCTGGTAAGTAATTAAGATTTTTCTTATTTTTGATCAAATAAAAATTCCAATAATATTTTTTAAATCAAATAAATAACTAAATAAATTAATTTTTAATCTGAACCTTGTCAATAGATATGAATTAGAAATCATTGATAAAGTTTAAAAATTGCACAATTATGAAAAAAAATGTTTTACTTTTTATGCTTTTAAGCGTCTGCATTAATGCGCAAATCAACCGCTTTTTTTATGAATATAAATATATTCCGGATATCAATGATAAATCGGATGTCAAAAGAGATCTCATGGTACTGGATATAGATAAGAAAAATGGTTCTTATTACTACAAAGATAAGCATCGCCAAATAGTAGATTCTTTGAAAAAGGATATATCTGATTCGGATTTTGAAAATGAAATAAAAGATAAAATAACAAAAGAATACGGGAATTATAAAAGTTACAAAATAGATAAGAATGAAACTAAGTTATTCACTATAGGAAAAAAAGATTATAAAGTAATAAAAAAATATCCAGATTATAAAACATATATTATAGAAGCCCTTTCTATTGATACTTATAAAGTTTTAGAAGACCAGAAGATAGTCTGGAAAATTTTCCCGGATAAACAAAAAATTGGTGAGTACAATACGCAGAAAGCCACAACAAATTTCGGAGGCAGACAATGGACTGCATGGTTTACAACAGAAATTCCTTTTCAGGACGGACCTTACAAATTTTACGGATTGCCGGGTCTTATAATAAAGATAGAAGATGCTACTGTTTCACATATAATAACTTTAATGGGAAATAAAGCCGTTCAGGGAGGTGATCGTGAAGAGGATATTCCTGATAATTTAGCTTCTGTAATCAATGGAAATGAAATTGAAGTAACAAAAGAAAAGTTTAAAAAACTTTCGGAAGATTACAATAAAGACCCTTCACTTGGTTTGAAACAATTACTTAATAGTTTTGGAAGTAATGCAAATATTTCAACAAAAATTATAACGAATGGTAATGGCACAAAACAAGCAGAAGAAACAACTATGAATGATGTTTATAAACTGATAGAAAAAAGCGCTAAAGAAAATCAAAAAAAGGATAGTAATCCTATTGAGCTGGATTTAGTAAAATAAATTATAAATTGTTTTAAAAGCAGGATGGAATATTTTCATCCTGTTTTTGTTTTGCTATCTTTAGACTTAAAACCAATATACATCACAAGATATGACAGAAAAAGAGAAATGTGCGAACAGACTTTTATACAATGCCAATTATGATCAGGAGCTCATACAGGAAAGGATTGCTGCGAAAGATCTTTGCGGGCAATATAACCAGCTCAGAAATTCCGACTCAGAGGCAAGAATATCATTATTGAAAAAGATATTAGGGAAGACTGGCAAAAATATCTGTATAGAACCCCACTTCTGGTGCGACTATGGTTACAATATCGAAGCAGGAGAAAATTTTTATGCCAATCATAATCTTGTCATTCTGGATTGTGCTAAAGTTACTTTTGGCGATAATGTATTTATCGGGCCCAATTGCAGCTTTTACACGGCCAGCCATCCCATTGATGTAAAACAACGCAATGAGGGCCTTGAAACGGCGGATCCTATACAGGTAGCAGATAATGTTTGGTTCGGTGGAAATGTAGTAGTTCTTCCCGGGGTTTCGATTGGAAAAAATGCCGTAATCGGCGCAGGAAGTGTTGTCACTAAAGATATTCCGGAAAATGTTGTTGCAGTAGGAAATCCCTGCAAACCTGTGAGAAATATTGAACAGTAAAATCATTAGCGCGGAAACAAAGTTTCCGCGCTAATGATTTTTATTATAATTAAATTAAGCCAGTTTCTGAGAATCTGCAATAAACTGAGCCAGTCCGTTATCGGTAAGCGGATGCTTAAGAAGGCTCAAAATCGGAGGAAGCGGTGAAGTGATTACATCAGCACCAATCTTCGCACAATCGATGATATGCATAGCATGACGGATAGACGCGGCTAAAATTTCAGTCTCATACATGTAGTTATCAAAAATCAGTCTGATTTCCTGGATTAAATTTAATCCATCTGTTGAAATATCGTCAAGTCTTCCCAGGAAAGGAGAGACGTAGGTAGCACCTGCTTTTGCTGCCAAAAGAGCCTGCCCGGGAGAAAAAATCAGCGTACAGTTGGTTCTGATACCTTTATCTGAAAAATACTTTAATGCTTTGATTCCGTCTTTGATCATCGGGATTTTAACCACGATATTCGGGTGGATGGCTGCCAATTCGTCACCTTCTTTAATCATTTCCTCATATGTTGTAGAAAGAACTTCCGCAGAAATATCTCCATCAACAATTTCGCAAATTGCTTTATAATGATTTCTGATCGCTTCAGCACCCTGAATTCCCTCTTTTGCCATTAATGAAGGATTGGTCGTAACGCCGTCAAGAATTCCAAGATCTTTAGCTTCTTTAATTTGCTCTAAATTAGCAGTGTCAATAAAAAATTTCATGTCTTTACAGATTTATTTAATACAAAGATAAACATTCCATTCTGAGTGGAAAATTTTAATTGTTTTAATCAGATTAATATCGAAATTTAAGTATTCATATTTTTATTGGTAGCTTTTTGACTCCGTTGAATTGTATTTATGATTTTTTAAGGAGCAATTTGATTGCATCGAAAAGCGATATTATTTTTTATTTTGAAGCTTTTTCTTGCTTTCCGCACTCGTTATTTTTATACTCATGGGTTGCGGCGGCGGAGCCGCCGCAACCCATGAGTATAAAAATGAGCTCAAACAATTGCTTCAATTAAGGCTAGGCTGAAGACACAATAAAAACTCAGGAAATTATCTGAACAAACAGCCATAAAAATGTATCTTTAAAATATGCAAAACAATCCATTTACAGCCAGGCTTGAAATTATTGGGATCAACCCTTTCGTTTTTGTGCCTGAGGATATCCTGAATGAGATATTTCAGGCTGCAGGAAAATGCAAAAGTCCCATTCCGGTAAAAGGAAAGGTAAATGGTAAGCCGTTCACGCAAAATTTAATGAAATATTTGGGAGAGTGGAGGTTATATATTAACCTGACGATGCTTAAGGATTCACCGAAAAGAATTGGTGAAATGATAGAAGTCTCAGTTGAGTTTGACAGGTCCGAAAGAACAGTTTCCATACACCCTGAATTGTATAAAACCATTCATGAAAATCCTCTGGCGCTGCAAAATTTTGAAAACCTTATTCCTTCCGCAAAGCTGGAACTGATCCGTTACATCAATAACCTTAAAAAGGAAACCGCAGTTAAAAGGAATATTGAAAAGATCATCCGGTATCTAAACGGAGAGACTGATTTTTTCGGAAAGAAAATAAACCGATAAAAAATAATCCGGAGAAGATTCTCCGGATTTACATTATAACTATGAATTTAAAGCTTGGCTCAGCTTGATGGCATCCTGATTGGTTGGATCATACTGCAATGATTTTGCAATATGTTCTTTAGCCTTGGCCGGATCAGTTTGCTGCTCTGAGAATGCTACATAAAAGTACGCATATGCCAGGTTTTTCTTATTCTGTTCCACCTCTTCAGGCTTTACGGTAGCTATATATTTTTCATAGGCCAATCTGGCATTGACATCGTCTTTCGCATTTTGATAGGCGTAAGCCTGACTGTAATACGATGGAGCCCAATCCGGTAAAAGAACTGATATTTTCTTCCACGTATCTATCGCATTAGTCCAATCTGAAGCTTCCTGATATGCTCCTGCTAATTTAGCTAAAGCTTCTGTATCCTTCGGATTAGCCTCTATTTGCTTTTTAAGTGCTTCAATCGTTGGATTAGACGCCTGAGCAGTACTTGCTGCTGTGGCTGCAGTTGTATTAGCTGTACCTGCCGTGCTGTCTGTCTGAGTCGTTTGTGCGCTCACAAAACCTAAACCTCCTGTCAGCATTAAACCTAAAAGAAGGGTTCTGATATTCATTTTAGTCATTTTCATAATTCTAATATTTTTCAATTGCATATAATAAAATTCAATAATGATTCCATAAAAGTTAATATTTTAGAACCTTTAAGCTTTTTTTGAAAAAATTAACGGGTTAATTAGGTCTTTTATATTAATTTTAGATTCATGACATATAAACTATCTTTGTCACTTTAACCTTTTTAATGACATTAATACCGATGAATATCATATTAGCATCAACTTCTACACTTTTTGGCGGAGACTATCTGGAATATTTAAAAGAGGAAATCACTAACCTTTTTCAGGGTATTGATGAAATTATTTTTATTCCTTTTGCCAGACCGGGAGGCATTTCACATGAGGATTATACACAAAAAGCATGTTCTTTCTTTGAAAAAATCAACATTAAAGTAAAAGGGCTTCATGAATTTGACGATAAAATAGCGGCAGTGAATAATGCAAAAGGATTCTTCACAGGTGGCGGAAATACTTTTCTGTTGGTTAAAACTTTACATGAAGAAAACCTGATGTCAATATTGAAAAATAATGTTGAAAACGGAAAACCTTATCTTGGCTGTAGTGCCGGAAGCAATATCGGCGGACGGAACATGAAAACCACCAACGATATGCCCATTGTGTATCCTCCAGGCTTTGATTGTATGGGGCTCGTTCCGTTTAATATTAATCCGCATTATCTGGATCCGAATCCGGAACTTAAACACAACGGTGAAACAAGAGAAACCCGAATTAAAGAATTTCTTACACAGAATGATCTTAAAGTGGTCGGACTTCGTGAAGGAAACTGGATCAGAGGGAAAAATAATAAAATTACCGTTGAAGGAACGGAGCTTACCAGAATTTTCGAAAAAGATAAAGAACCGTACGAGATCAAGCCCGGAACAGAACTGTAATTTATTTTTAATTATATTTGAATTGATTTCTGATGAAAAGATATTTCAACCGTATATGCTGATATTTCTATTGCGTGCTATTAACCAGCAAGAATTATAGTGATGTCATGGTGAACTTGTCGTACATCAGTAATCATCATTTTTCTTTATATAGACTGAAAATAAGCTTAAAGAATGAGAAAAATATTAGCTGTCCTTACTTTATCCGTGCAGGTTGTTTTTGCCCAGGATATATCCCAAAAACTTGATGAAGCTACAAAGAATCTGATGAATTCTTCAGGTGCCGTGTCATCAAACTTATCATTTTACGTTGCGGACGAAAACGGAAATTTTATTTATGATTATCAGGGAAACAAAGGACTGTCTACAGCTTCTACTCAAAAAATATTTACTGCAGCAGCGGCTCTTGAAGTATTAGGTAAAAACTACACCTATAAAACGACGGCTGGTTATTCGGGAAATATTTCCGGAGGAAATCTGAAAGGAGACTTTATTATCACTTCAACAGGGGACCCAACGCTCGGAAGCTGGAGATATGATGGGTATAAACCGGAAAATTTTAAACAGCAGCTTTTAGAAGCCATAAAAAAAGCAGGCATCACAAAAATTTCAGGGGATCTTGTTATTGATGATTCTTATTTTGATCACCAGACAATTCCCGGAGGCTGGCCGTGGGATGATCTCGGGAATTATTACGGAGCAGGAGTCTGGGGAGTCAACTGGCGCGAAAACCAGTTTGACATCAATATCAACGGAAATGAATTCAAAAGTTTTTCTTATCCTTTGGAGGGTGTAAAATGGCTCAATGACGTGAAAGTAGGCGGAACCTCAGATCAAAGCCTGATTTTTACCGCGCCACATTCTAATGTCGCTTTGATAAACGGAACATTGCCTTCCAAAACAGTAACGGTCTCAGGAGCTACACCCAATCCTCCGTTACAACTTGGTGTAGAGATTAAACAATGGCTGCAGCAGGCAGGAATTGAGCTTTCGGGAAAAACCGTTACCAACTCCCAGCTTGAAATTGAAGGGAAAAAAATATCAGTTTTTCATAAAAATAACATGATTTTCACCTACGAATCTCCAACATTGGATAAGATCATCTATTGGTTTTTAAGAAAGAGCATCAATCTTTACGGTGAAACATTAATCAAAACTTTAGGCAAAGAGAAAAAAGGAAATCCTAATTTTAAAAGCGGTGTAGCGTTCCTGAAAGAATTCTGGAAATCGAAAGGAATTAATCCCAATATGATTAATTTTGCTGATGGAAGCGGACTTTCCCCACAGAATTATGTAGCCGCAAGAGCCGAAGTACAGGCACTGATTTATGCTAAAAAACAGCCCTGGTTCGAATCTTATTATGATGGTTTCCCGACTCAGGATAACGGAATGAAAATGAAAAGCGGAACCATGAGAGACACTAAATCTTTTGCAGGATTTCATACTTCGAAAGAAGGAAAAAAATATGTGTTTTCAATTATCATCAATAATTATCAGGGAAGCGGAAGCACAGAGCTGCAGAAAATCCTGAGTGTTTTAAAATAATCTGCTTTGAGAAAATCAATATTTGCAAGACTGAATAACTGGATCATTTTTGTCCTGATGACGATCGTTGTTCTGACCATTGTGATCGCCTCCACCATTCTGATCAATTTTCTCCGTAAGGAAGAAATTAAAAGAGTTGACATTTTAGTAAGTGCATTGAAATTTCAGCAGGAAGTGGATAATCCTAATTTAGAAGTTCAGGCATTGCTTTTACAGATTTACAGCTCAAATACTACCATTCCGGTTATTATTTTAGATGAAAATGATAATGTGATTGAACATAAGAATCTGCCGAAAGATGTTGAAAATAATTCCGGTCAAATTGTTGCTCTAGCAAAGAAAATGGGCAAGAGCTATCCTCCTATTGAAATTGAAATTGCAAAAGGAGATAAGCAGGTCGTGTTTTATGACAATTCTCCATTGCTAAACAATCTTAGGTATTCCCCATACATTCTTGGCTTTTTTATTTTGTGTTATTTCCTGTTTTCATTTTGGTTTTTCAGGACCATTAAGAAAACGGATGAGGGCTATCTCTGGGCAGGACTTGCGAAAGAAACGGCACACCAGATCGGAACTCCTTTATCATCAATGATCGGCTGGATGGAAATCATGAAGCTTGATGATCCCGAATCGGAAGGAATTCATGAAATTGAAAAAGATATTGAACGATTAAAAACCATTTCGGAGAGATTTTCCAAAATAGGTTCTGTTCCCGAATTAAATGATACGGATTTTAACGCAACCATTCAGGAGAATTATGATTATCTGAAAACAAGGATTTCCAGAAAAATTAATTTCGGGCTGCATCTTCCAAACTATACGATTTCCGTACCGCACAATAAGATCCTGATGAGCTGGGTGATTGAAAATCTGGTGAAAAATGCTGTTGATGCCATGAAAGGGGAAGGTTCGCTTTCCATTTCGGTAATCGAGAGAAATAAAAACATTATAGTGGAAGTTCAGGATACCGGAAGCGGCATGACAAAACAGCAGGCACTGAATGCTTTTAAACCCGGCTATTCTACCAAAAAACGCGGGTGGGGGTTAGGTTTATCTCTTGCAAGAAGAGTGGTCCAGGAGTACCATAAAGGCGATATCAAAATTGCACAGACTGAAGTGGGAAAAGGAACGACTTTTAGAATAACAGTTAAAAAAGCATGATGAAAAAAATATTGACCGTATTTATCCAAAACAAAAGCGGAGAAAAAATCCCCGCTTTAATTATTTGATTTTACTGATATTACTTCTTTCCCGTAAGCCACTGATCCTGAAGTTTCTTTTCTTCCGATGTCGGGTTAGCTTTAAACTGTAAATTTTCTATGGTCATTTTATCAAGAACCGCTTTACCTTTAAGATCAATCTTTTCAGATTTCCCGCCGTTGTCCCTAAGAACCGTTACCGTTACATTCTGGCCTTCTTTAATCGTTTTGGAATAATTAATGAAATCCTGAACGTTCTGGATGTTGATGGTTTTCCCATCCAAAGCCAGGATCTTATCGGTAATTTTGAAGCCAATGCTTTTTGCAAAAGGTGAAAGTGCAGAGCTTTCATCAAACACGAAAGTATTTGTTTTTTCGTCATATCCTGTCTGGTTCGGATCTTTAATAAACCAGAAAATCGGCGGCGTTTCCTGCTTCTTCAGTTCAACACCCACCATATTAAGGTATTGTGCATAAGGAGTCGGCTGGCTTCCTGCAATATATTTATTATAAAAATCTCTTACCTGAGGATATCCTGTTACGGCAACCAGTTCATCAATAAGTTTATCATCTTTGAACGGCTTATTTTCACCGAATCGCTGAGACAGCTTTCTGATCATATCGCGATATCCCATTTCACCGTTAGAAAGTTTTCTGAGCTCGATATCCAGACACATGGCAAGAAGTGCTCCTTTTTCATAAACATTTCTGTACTGGTCCTTGTATTCGTCCAGAAGAACATTTTTACTCATCACCGTGAAAGGCATGGTGTCGTTGTAGTTCTTTGAGTTGGTGATTTTTTCATTCATTCTCTGAAGGAATTCATCTCTGGTAATAAGCCCTTCCTGGATCTGGAAAAGGTTGGCGAAATATTCCGTTCCGCCTTCATACATCCATAGATGCTGAGACATTTTCGGATCTGCGTAATCAAAGTAATGGATTTCTTCAGAATGCGTTTTCAATGGATTTACGGTATGAAAAAACTCATGCGAAACGACGTCGGTAATGGTTTTGTCGATTGCTTCTTTCGGCATCATTTCAGGAAGCACAACACTGGTCGATTCATGATGTTCCAGCGCTCCGAATCCTTTGATCTGAGGTCCGTCTCCACCCGCAAGATACAGCATGATCGCGTATTTTTTATTGGTATTCATATCACCCAGGAATTTCTTTTGGGCAACCACCATTTTTTCAAGATTATCTTTAAAATCTGCAGCTTTATATTTCCCGGAAGGTGAGTACACTCCCAATACCAGATCCATACCTCCTGCATTGAAGGTAATATAATCAGGTTTGGTGTACATCAATGGTGAATCGGTAACTTTTGCATAATTGGCCAGCGTAAAGGTATCTGTAGCATCCGATTGGTCCTGGTCTACCAAAGCCGTTGTCCCATAAAAATCTGCCGGCTTCTGAATCACCAGCTGATAAGGAACATCCTGCATATTGTCGATGTATCCGACAAATCCGTGGGTGTTGATGAGGTAAATCTTCCCTGCTTCAATGTCCGTTCCGGATGGCGAAAAAACAGCCTTGTGCTTTGAAGTATCCATTTCATCATCGAAACTATCGTTTACCAGATAGGTGACTTTAGATAGATTCTGTGCATTCTTTAGAGCATAGGTATTGTCATTGACTTTTGTAAATGCAATTTCTTTTCCTTTGTTGTCTAAAAATTTAATGCCTTCCACAAATCTTCCGTAATCATCTACAGAATAGGTTCCGGGTACCGTTTTTGGAAAGTGAAACTTTACATCTCCGGATTTCATCTTCGGAAATTCCATGGTTACGGCCACTTTATCGTCTTTTACGTTCACTAGATCGATTGTAGTTTTAATCGACTGGGCATTCATCAGAAACGTAGTTAAAACGCCTAAGCTAAGTGCTATTTTTTTCATTGAGTTTAAAATTATAGTTAAATAGTTGTTGAAAATCTGTATTTGTTACACCGCGTCTGTTAAATTTTTTATAAAAAAAAGACAAATTCTTTATTAAAAGATTTGTCCTTTGCTGTGTTTTATTATTGTACTTTTTTATACCTGATATAATAATTTTTATTGAATTGTACCGGATTTTCTTTCTTCATTTTTATGGTTTGCCATTGTTCGGTAGGATTAATGGTAAGATCACTGTCGATACTTATAGGTAAACTGAAATTTTTAACCACATTAGTATACCTGAACTTCAGCTCTTCTCCTTTTTGTTCATATTCAAGAACAGGAACTTTTACAGATCTCAGATATTGGTTGAATACGCTTGAAAAATCAATTCCCGATTTTTTTGAAATATAATTTTCAATTTGTTGTGTGGTTACCGTCTGATGATAAAAATCTTTGTTGATTCCTCTTAAAATCTCCCTGAACTTTTCATCATTATTGATTACCTGGCGAATGGTGTGCAGCATGCTTGCTCCTTTAGGGTACATATCGCCGCTGCCCTCATTTCGCACGCCGTATTTTCCGATGATCGGAATATCGTTGCTTACGGTTTTATGAATTCCCTGCATATAAAGGTCTGCAGATTTTTTATCCATAAACTTTTCTGTGAAGAGAACCTCGGAATACATGGTAAATCCTTCGTGTACCCACATGTCTGCCTGATCTTTTGCCGTGATATTGTTGGCAAACCACTCATGGCCGCTTTCGTGGATAATGATGTAATCCCAGTTTAGCCCGACACCGGTTCCTGAAAGATCATTTCCGAGATATCCGTTTGTATATCCGTTTCCGTAGGCTACATTACTCTGGTGCTCCATACCGAGATAAGGCGACTCTACAAGTTTGTAAGAATCCTCATAAAAAGGATACGGACCAAACCAGTATTCAAACGCAGAAAGCATCGGTTTTACCTGCTGAAACTGTTTTTTAGCTTTATCAAGATTATAATCGATTACCCAGTAATCAAGATCCAGCTTGCCTTTTTCTCCTTTGAAAGTATCTTTAAAATTGACATATTTTCCGATGTTGGGAATAATAGAATACGCATTGATCGGATTTTTAACTTCCCATGTATAAGCGGTTTTATCACCTTCCGGTTTTTTACTGATGAGCCTTCCGTTTCCAACACCAACCAGATCTTTCGGCGTAATGATTTTCATAACAATCCCGTTTTCGGGTTCATCACTCCAGATATCTTTGGTAGGAAGCCAGATGGATGCTCCAATGCCTTCATCGGCAACACTCATCCACGGATTTCCTTTTTCGTCTTTGGTAAATATCCATCCTCCGTCCCACGGCGCATTTCTCGCGATTCTCGGATTTCCTGAATAGGTAATATCAACCGTATATTTTTCTCCTTTTTTAAATGCTTTATCAGATTTAATCCAGATAAAATCACCTTCCTGTTTATATTCTGCCATGGGAAAGCTTGCTTGCACTTTATCAGCTTTCATAGGCTGCTGAAGATCTATCTGAAACGTAGGATTTTTAATATCTTTAGTGATTTCAAAGCTGATTTTATTATAGCCCTTTATGCTTTTCGCTTCAAAATCCGGTTCCACGGAAAGGTCGTACTTCTTTACATCCCAGAAATTTCTGAATGCCGTATCTGAACCTTTCAAAGTGTCCTGTTTCGTAAAAGTTTTACCTGTCTCGAAAAACTGGCCGAAAACCAATCCTGAAGCAAATAAAAGCGTATATGAAAGTTTTTTCATCTAAATTAAATTAATGAGACTAAAATAAAGAATAAATTAATTCTGGCATCTGTTTCAATAGCAAATCTGTTAATATGACGGAAAAAATTAAGTTTTGTTACATTCTTTATAAGTGTCATTTTGTAATCAACTGTTTGCGTAGAGAAATTTTCTTCCTTTGCCGGAGTGGCTAAAACAATACAATCTAAGAATACCTTCCATAAAGATACTTCAGAACGGTTGCAAACTTAAGCCCAAAACCCTAGCCGTGATTGCAGCGAAAATCCTTTTTGAAAAAAAGATTGCAGCGGAAAGCGCGAAAAAGCTCCTAAAAAAATCTCATAAAAAAATCCCGCAGAAAGCTCCGCGGGAATATGTTTTAATGTCTTTGAAATTAATTCTTAACAGCCGGCAGATTACCTGCCGCTTTCTGTACCTTTTTGTAGGTATAGGCACACATCACAATACTGAATTCGTAAAGCAATAACAATGGCAATGCTGCCATCATCATACTTAAAACATCTGCCGGCGTTATGATTGCTGCTACCACCATGATGAGAACGATCGCGTGGCGACGGTATGTTTTCATAAAAACCGGGGTTAATATTCCTATGGTTGTAAGGAAATAAATAAGAATCGGGAAAAGGAAAATAACTCCCATTCCGAGAACAACCTGTAAAAATAAAGTTGTATAATCACTTAAATCGTAAAGCGGAATAATGATATCTGAAATTTTAAAAATAACTCCGAAATTAACGGCAAACGGAAGAATCAGGAAATATCCGCATAATACTCCCGTCATAAACAAAATCCATACGGAATTGATGATGAAAATAGAGTTTTTTCTTTCATTGGGATGAAGGGCGGGGCTGATAAACCTCCACAGTTCCCAAACAATGTATGGAAAAGCCAGAACAATACCGCCAAATATGGATACCGCCATCATAACATTGAACTGCTGGTATAATTTGCTGGCACGTACCGGGAAATCTTTAGGAAGGTGAATGCTGTCTTCACCCAAAATCATTCTTGAGAAGTGATTGACCATTTCAAAGGTGGCAAAATCGTTTCTGGTGGGACCGAAAAAAATATGATCCATGATCCAGTTGATGTTAAATCCGATAATGACTGCCGCAATGATGATGGCAAGAATCGAACGGATGAGGTGACCTCTTAATTCTCCAATATGTCCAAGGAAAGACATGTCTTTTTCACTCACAGGATGCTATTTTTAAGGTTTCAAATGTATGAAAAAAGTTTCGGTATTATATAACGTTAAATCTTTCAGCTTAATTAATTCCTTCGTCCAGCAGCTTGTGAAGATCAATAATCCCGAAATACTTTCCGTTTTCCGTCACAACAAGCTGCCCGATATTGTTTTCTTTTAAAATTTTCATGGCTTCTTTTGCCAAAGCTGTTCTTTCAATGGTTTTCGGCTTGGCAGACATAATATCTTTGGCCAGTACTTTTGAAATATCATCGCCTTTCAAAAGCATTCTTCTCAAATCTCCGTCGGTAATTACTCCGATAATCTCATCGTTATTGGTAACAACAGTAATTCCGTGACGGGAACCACTGATGGAGATAATAACGTCTTTTACGGTATCATGTTCCGTTACCTGCGGTTTTTGCGAAGACAAAAAATCATCCACTTTCGATATCAGATTTTTCCCTAGGCTTCCGCCGGGATGAAATTTAGCAAAATCATTAGCCTTAAAATCATTCATTTCCATTAAAGCAATGGCCAGAGCGTCTCCCAAAGCCATCTGTAGAGTGGTGGAACTTGTCGGGGCCAGTTTATTGGGACAGGCCTCCATATCGACATGCGTGTCCAGTATAATTTCTGAAAACTCTGCAAGTTTGCTTGTTTTATTTCCGGTCATCCCGATCAGCGCCGAAGAATATTCTTTAAGATAAGGAACGAGGTTTACAATTTCCGGAGAATTTCCGGAGTTGGAAATGCACAACACCACATCCTGTTTCTGGATCACTCCAAGATCTCCGTGGATGGCTTCTGAAGCGTGCAAAAACTGGGAAGGTGTTCCCGTGGAATTCAGGGTTGCAACGATTTTGTTGCCTACATGGGCAGATTTTCCGATTCCTACCACGATTAATTTACCTTTGGCAGAATGGACAATCTCCACAGCACGGGCAAAATCATCATTTAATCGGTGGCGGAGCTTTTCAAGTTCTGAAATTTCTATTTCTAAAGTGCTTTTCGCTATTGAGATAATGTCGGATCTTTCCATTTTACGTATATGAAGCATATAAAAATCAATTAAAAAAGCGTTATTTCTAAAAGAATTTTTATTATAAATATAATTTTTTATAAATTCGTTCGCTTTTATTTTAAGCGAAAAATTCATAACTTTGGATTAGATGCAAATTTAGCAATAAAATTAGATGAGCGCAAAAAAAGCCAATTTATCAGGCGAATTGAAAAAATATTTCGGATTTTCTACTTTTAAAGGGCAGCAGGAACAAATTATTGAAAACCTTCTGAACGGAAAAGATATATTTGTTTTAATGCCTACCGGAGGTGGAAAATCCTTATGCTACCAGCTTCCGGCACTTATTTCCGAAGGTACAGCCATTGTGGTTTCACCTTTGATAGCATTAATGAAAAATCAGGTGGATGCCGTGAACGGACTTTCATCTGATAGCGGAGTAGCCCATGTTTTGAATTCATCTTTAAACAAAACACAGACCAAACAGGTTTTTGACGATATAAAAAACGGAAAAACAAAACTTCTTTATGTGGCGCCGGAATCTCTTATCAAGGAAGATTATCTGGATTTTCTGAAGGAAGTGAAAATATCATTTTTCGCCATAGATGAGGCTCACTGTATCTCAGAATGGGGTCACGATTTCAGACCCGAATACAGAAATCTCAAATCCATTATCGATAAAATTGCCGATGTCCCGGTAATAGCCCTTACGGCAACTGCCACCCCAAAAGTTCAGGATGACATTCAGAAAACACTGGGAATGACGAATGCTCTGGTCTTTAAAGAGAGTTTCAACAGACCGAACCTCTATTATGAAGTACGTCCGAAAGTAAATGTAGATAAGGAAATTGTAAAATTTATCAATCAGAATAAAGGAAAGTCGGGAATCGTTTATTGCCTTAGCAGAAGAAAAGTGGAAGAGTTTGCTCAGCTTCTTCAGGTAAACGGTATCAATGCCTTACCGTATCACGCAGGTCTTGATCAGAAAGTGCGGGTAGCCAATCAGGACAAGTTTCTGATGGAAGAGGTTGATGTGATTGTCGCTACCATTGCATTCGGGATGGGAATTGATAAACCGGATGTACGTTTTGTCATTCATTATGATTTCCCGAAATCGCTGGAAAGCTATTATCAGGAAACGGGAAGGGCAGGACGTGACGGTGGAGAAGGCTACTGTCTTGCATTTTACGATCCGAAAGACATTGAAAAACTTGAAAAATTCCTGGCTCAGAAACCGGTGTCGGAAAGAGAAATCGGGTTACAGCTTCTTAATGAAGTAGTAGGCTATGCCGAAACGTCCATGAGCAGGAGACAATATATTTTATACTATTTCGGCGAAAATTTTGATCCGGTAAATGGAGATGGCGCGAAAATGTGTGATAATTCCTCAAACCCTCCAAAATTGAAAGATGCTACAGATGATCTTAAAAGAGTCCTGCAGCTGATAAAAGATACGGGTGAGAAGTTTAAAGCAAAAGATCTGATTTCCATTATTGCCGGCAAGGAAACGGCTGTTACAAAATCCTATAAGCTGGAACAAAGCTCTTATTTCGGTTTTGGAAAAGAGGAAAAAGATAATCACTGGAAAACAATTTTAAGACAGGCAACGGTTCAGAATTTTTTACAGAAAGATATTGAAACTTACGGTGTTTTAAAGATTGCTGAAAAGGGTAAACTGGTTTTAGACGGAAAGCTGGAACATTCTTTCCTTATCGCCGAAGACAGGGAGTTTGACCTTACGCAAACAAAAGCCGAAAGTGATCAGGTTCAGATGCAGTCTGCCGGAGGATTGGACCAGAATTTATTCAATCAGTTAAAAGAATTAAGGAAAAAAGTTGCCAAAAAGCACGGAATTCCGCCGTACACAGTTTTTATGGACCCGAGTCTGGAAGATATGACGGTGCAATATCCTATAACAGTTGAAGAGATTGCCAAAATCTACGGTGTTGGTGAAGGAAAAGCTAAAAAATACGGTAAAGAATTTGCGGATTTTATCAGTAAATATGTAGAGGATAATAACATCGAACGTACTCAGGATATGGTGCTCAAACAGGTGGCTAATAAATCCAGCCATAAAGTTTTTATCATTCAGAGTACTGATAAAAAGATTGATCTTGAAGACATTGCAAGAGCCAAAAATCTTTCTATGGACGAATTGCTGAAGGAAATGGAACGCATCGTTTATCAGGGAACCAAACTGAACATTGATTATTATATTGAAGATAATTTTGATGAAGATATTGTAGACGGTTTTATGGAATTCATGAACGAATCCGAAAGTGACAGCATGAAAGTGCTGCTGGATGAATTCGGGGATGAACTTTCGGATGAAGAGGTGAGAATGTTGAGAATAAAATTCATCAGCGATGTTGCCAACTAAATGAAAGATGTATTAAAATATCTTTTGTATATTATAATTTTCTTGATAGGATGTTATTTCCTTTTACTTCTTTTTGGAGTATTTATAGACTGGTATCTTCAAGGAAAAAAATAAAAAAGAAACTCTTCACACGAGGAGTTTCTTTTTCTTTTAGAGACAAGTATTTAGTATAAAATTAAAATCTTTTTTTACATTAAAATCATTAATTATAGATTAGGATCAAAGGTTAATAAAACTTTTTACTAATTTTACAGTGATGAAAAAGATTTCTGTCATATTTATTCTGCCGGATCTTGAAACCGGAGGCGCAGAAAGGATTGTTACCACCATTGCGAATCATCTTTCCAGAGATCGTTTCGAGCCTAAGATTTTGCTGTTACGCAAACAGGGCGGATATCTGAAATTTCTCAATAGAGATGTAGAAATCATTGACATTAATACTGAAAGAATCAGGCATTCATTAAAACCTATTCTGCGGGAAATATACCGCAGAAAACCCGATATTGTATTTTCCGGATTTGGAGAGGTAAATGCATATTTATCATTGTTTATCAAGCTTTTTCCGAAAACGAAATTTATCGCAAGGGAAACGAATGTGGTCACCCGGCACGTCACCAGAAAGGAAATCAAATTCTTCTATAATTTCTATAATAATTACGATAAGATTATTGCGCAAAGCGATGATATGATGCGGGATCTTATTAGAAATTTCAGCATAAAATCGAACAAGATTGTTAAAATCAACAATCCCGTAGATTTTGATTTTATTGAATCAAAGCTTGCTTCCGCACAAAAGCCTGAAAGCTTTAAATTAAACTACAAAAACGTAGTAGCTATCGGAAATTTATCGGCAAGAAAAGGTTTTGATAATCTCCTGAAAGTTTTTTCCAGACTGAAAAATGAAAATATTCTGCTTCACATTCTGGGAGACGGAAAAGACCGCGAAATGTTGCATCAGATGAAGGATTTCCTTGGCCTTGAACGCGTCATCTTCCACGGCAGACAAGAAAATCCATATGAATTCCTGAAATATGCGGACCTTTTTATTCTCTCTTCGCGCTACGAAGGATTTCCTAACGTTTTGCTTGAAGCAGGGGCTTGCGGAATCTATTCGCTGGCCAATAATTGTCCGGGTGGCATTAACGAAATCATACAAAATGAAACTAATGGTGAAGTTTCCGATATAGAAAATTATGAAGATTTTTCACAGAAAATTTTAAAAATTCTTCATAAAAATCATGATGAAGATCTGATTAAAAGCTCTATCAAATCCAGGTTTTCTAAAAATATTATTCTGGATGCCTATGAAAAGGTACTGTTGAGCATGGTGAAATGATTCTGTTGTATTGTTCTTATGCAGTTTATTTTATACTTTTGATGCCTTTAATTTTATCCAAACTATAATAATTCCTCATGAATAAAATCCAGAGAATAGGATGCGCCTGCGAGAAACCCACATCAAATTATACGGAATACAGAAGTTCGGAATTAGGAATTGACCATACGAACGGAAGACATGCGGAAGTAAGCATTCAGCAGTGTAAGCTTTGCCAGAGAATATGGATTCATTACCTGGTTGAATTTGAACATTACTCTAAATCAAGAAGATGGTACAGGGGAATTGTTTCTAAAAAAGACAGGCCACAAATTACCCCCGAAAATGCTGTAGAATATCTGGAAAGTCTTGAATGGTATGTGTATGGAGGTTCTTATTTTGATTCCACAGGAGAATTTGGACAGGGAAAATTGAGCGTCGATTTATAATATCTTTAGATATCTTATGAATTTATATGAATAAGTTTGAAGAGCTGAAACGTTACAGATTTATTAAAAAATTGCGATCAAACGCTATTGCTATTATAACAAATCAAATTGAGATTCATTCCGGATATTTTAAAATGCATTATCTTATTGGAAGAATAAATGATATCCAACCATTAGATATTGATTTAAATATTTTTGAGAAGTTCTATAACGAAATTCAATTTTATCCTGTCGGTGAAGAAAGAAAACTTTACAATATGGAATATCTTAAGAAACTTGATTCAAAATTAGAATTAGTAGATGCAAAATATAAAAATTTGCTTGATGAAAAATGTAAAGAAATCATTGAGAAATTTAAAGATATTAAAGATTTTTGCTGAAAAGGTTTTTAACTCCGCTTTCTTCCAGAAAATTGACAAATCTCACTTTCCCACCTGATAATTAATCGTTAAATTTGTAAGCATAAGAAAGTTAATAATAAACAAATTCATAAAATAACATGAGTCAATTCGATGTTACCGTAATCGGTTCCGGTCCTGGTGGTTATGTTGCTGCAATCCGTGCTGCACAGTTAGGTTTCACAACAGCAATTATTGAAAAATACCCTACTTTGGGAGGAACTTGTCTTAACGTGGGTTGTATTCCGTCGAAAGCGCTTTTAGACAGCTCAGAGCATTTTGAGAATGCAAAACACAATTTTGCCGGCCACGGAATCATTATCAACGAACCTCAGGCTGATATCGCAAGAATGATCGAGCGTAAAAATGAGGTCATCAAACAAAATACAGACGGAATCAGCTATCTGATGAATAAAAACAAAATCACTGTTTTTGAAGGAGTCGGAAGCTTCGAATCTGCAACCCAGATCAAAGTAACGAAGAATGACGGTTCTACAGAAATGATCGAATCTAAATATACCATTATTGCTACAGGTTCCAAGCCATCTTCTTTGCCTTTCATCACGATTGATAAAGAAAGAGTAATTACTTCCACGGAAGCGTTAAACCTTAAAGAGATTCCTAAACATCTTGTGGTAATCGGAGGTGGAGTAATTGGTCTTGAATTAGGTTCGGTTTATTTGAGATTGGGCGCCCACGTTACCGTTGTTGAATTTATGGATAAAATCATTCCAGGAATGGATGGCGCTTTAAGCAAGGAATTGACGAAAGTTCTTAAAAAGCAGGGAATGAAATTCATGCTTGCTACAGCAGTTTCTGCAGTGGAAAGAAATGGAGATACGGTAAAAATCACAGCCAAAGATAAAAAAGGAGAAGAAGTAACGGTTGAAGGAGATTATTGTCTGGTTTCTGTAGGAAGAAGACCGTATACAGACGGACTCGGACTGGAAAAAGCAGGTGTTGAGCTTGACGAAAGAGGAAGAGTGAAAGTAAACGATCACCTTCAGACAAATGTAGCTAACATTTATGCGATCGGAGACGTTATTAAAGGAGCAATGTTAGCTCACAAAGCGGAAGAGGAAGGAGTTTTTGTAGCTGAAACATTAGCAGGACAAAAGCCTCACATTAATTATAACTTAATTCCGGGAGTGGTTTATACATGGCCGGAAGTTGCAGGAGTCGGTAAAACTGAAGAGCAGCTTAAAGAAGAAGGTGTTGCTTATAAAGTTGGATCTTTCCCGATGAGAGCTTTAGGAAGAAGCCGCGCAAGTGGTGATGTTGATGGTCTGGTTAAGATCATTGCAGACGAAAAAACGGATGAAGTTTTAGGAATGCATATCGTAGGAGCGAGAGCTGCCGATCTTATCGCAGAGGGTGTTATTGCAATGGAATTCCGGGCAAGCGCTGAAGATATCGCCAGAAGTTCTCATGCACACCCTACCTATGCAGAGGCCATTAAAGAAGCGGCATTGGATGCTACGGCAAAAAGACCGATTCACATGTAATATTGAATTAAAAAAAATTCAATCATTTAAAAATATTTGTAAATTAGGAGAGGCATAAGCCTCTTCTTTTTTTATGAAAAGGTATTTTTAAATACAAGTGTTATGAAAAGTATATGTATAAGTGTTTTGCTTCTCTTCGCAGTCACTTCATTTGCGCAGGAAGCAGGAAAAGCAGGTGAGCTCCTGAAGAATGAAGCTTCCAAAACTGAAATTGGATCTGTAAATAATAAAAAATCCGGTGTAAACGGCAAAAATAATCCAGGTTTCAGAAACCAGGGAAATAGTGGTTTCAGAACAAATAGTCCGCAATACCGCTGGAATCAGGAATATGGGTATTCCGAAGTTTTTCTCAGAATTCCCGAACAGGGATTTTTCAGTGTGGAAATAGGCGATCAGTTTATCTCCAATAATTCAGGGAAATTCCGGTTTTTTGATCTGCCGGCAGGAAGAATTCCCATTTCAATCTATGAAAGCGGATATTTATTATACAGAACTACTTTGAATGTAAGAAACAACAGCAGACTGGTTCTTGATTTTTTTACCAATGAAGGTTTATTTTTGCTGGATTCTTACCCTGTTCAGTCTTACGGCTTCAACAGTTGGAATGATATCTGGAACAATCCGTACGGAAACAGCGGAAATATAAACTATCCTAATGTGATGGACAATCAGACATTTCAGCAGTTTATGGATACAATGAAGGATAGAGCCTGGTTTGATGATAAAAAACTGGCATTTATCAATCAGCAGGGCAGACATGCGATGTTTACCTCGGAGCAAATCAGTATGTTGGTAAAAGATCTTAGTTTTGATAAAAATAAACTGGCTTTAGCCAAATCATTATTTCCGAAATGTGTGGATAAGCAAAAGTATTTTATTGTTGGAGAAGCATTGGATTTTGAAAGCAGCAGAAAGGAACTGATGGATTATATTTCTAAATTATAAAACATTTGATTCAAATATCAGTTCAACTAAAAGAGGGAAGTTTTTCCTCTTTTTTTGTCCATTTTTCATTTTTGCAAGTTCGGCTTATATTTCCGTACCTTTACCCACTAATTTTATGATCAATGCAACTCGGAAAAACTCAGGCTTTAAAAATTTCAGATAAAAATAATTCAGGATGGATCTTAACGGATGAATCTGGCGAAAAGGCTTTTTTGCCGAAGATTTTCATTCAGGAAGATAAAGAAATAGATGATGAAATTGAAGTCTTTGTATATCAGGATGACAACAAACTGAAGGCAACTACGGAAATTCCATTGGCGGAAGTGGGAGAGTTTGCCGTAATGAGCTGTGTGCAGAGCCTTCCGAGTGGTGCTTTTATGGATTGGGGGATTATCAAAGATCTTTTTATTCCATACAAACAGCAGAAAACAAAAATTGTAGAAGGTAAAAGATATCTTGTACACATTTATGTTGATGAAGACCTGGAACTCATCACCGGAACCACAAAATTTAAAAGAAATCCGCAATATCAGGAGCTGCCATTCAAAAAAGGAGATAAAGTAGATCTTATCATGATGAATGAAAGCGAGTTGGGCTGGAATGTGGTTATCAATAAAAAATACATAGGTCTTATTTACAGTTCTGATGTTTTCAAAAAACTGTATCCTTTATCCGAAGAAACCGGTTATATCAAGGCCATCCGTGAAGACGGAAAAATAGATGTTTCACTCCAGCCGGAAGGTTTTGAAAATATTGATGAGTTTAAAAAGAAAATTCTGGATAAACTGGAAGAAAATTACGGTCTCCTATACATTTCCGATCAGTCGTCTCCTGAAGAGATCAAAGATGAGCTCCAGATGAGTAAGAAGAATTTTAAAAAAGCCATTGGCGGACTTTATAAAGATAAAGTTATTGATATCCTTGACGATAAAATCAAATTATTATAAAACAAAAAAGAGCAGAATTTTCTGCTCTTTTTTGTTATTTCTCTTTTAAAAAAGTAATCTGTTCTTTTAGTAAAAGAATTTGCTCATCTTTAGACTTAATAAGTTTATCGTAGGTATCTTTGATATCATTAATAACATCTTTATAGTCATTATTGATGGTTTCTACATAACCATTCCCTTCATTAGATTGATTATTAAATATATTTTTAGTATCAATATCCAAAAGGTTGGATAAATCTTCATTGAGAATTTCAGATATTTTCATCAGCCTTTCTACACTTAATTTGGTTTCTCCCGTTTCTATTTTACGATATGCAGCCGGGGTAATGTTTAGTTCGTGAGCCATATTTTCAAAAGTATAGCCTTTTTTACTCCTTTGTTGGGCAATTTTCTCAATAATTTTCTCCATTTCTGTCATTTATATTTAATTTCCTCAAAAGTATATATTTTTTTAATAAAAGTAAAAATATTTTTATCAAAAGTATTTTTCAACTCGGAGGGATTTAATTAGCTTAGCCATTAGAAAAAACACAAGTGCACAAATGTTTTTTATAGTGTTTTAAATTTATTTTTAATCAAACAGAAATTTCATTTATGAAAAAATTTTTATTCGCAGCTGTATTAGTTGCTGGAACTACTTTAGGATTTGCAAAAGACAATGTACAATCTACAAACATTTTAAAAGTTGACAAGAATTTGTCATTAGAGAAAGTTACTCCTTCTGTAGATAAGAAAATCATCAGTGTTAAAAAAATTTGTGGTCAGCTTGTTTATACAGAGGAACAGCATAGCTATTATGATATGCAGACAAATACAATTATAACTGAAACAGTGGGAACTTATACTCATTATACTTACTGGTGTTAAGATTTTAATTAAGTACAGATTATACACTTGTGCATCATTATTACAAAATATTGGTGCACATTTCAATTTAATATTATCATCCTATGAAAATAAATGTAATAATAGCTTTATTTGCCTCAGCCTTTTTAAACAGTTTATTTGGGCAATATCTAAAAATAGAATATGAAAGAACGGATCTTCAAGATATCAGCAGTTCGACAATGTCAAAAGAATATAATGATAAAGTAAAAGAAGCAAGAAAAAAACCTCAAAAAAATTTTCTATACTATGCTAACGGAAATTCTTTTTTTAAAAATATTCCCCGTGCTAGCTTCATTCATGATGCAGGAAAAACACAAATTGATGAATCAAACGTAACGGTTAAAAAAGAAGTTTTCACAGATTTTGAAATTAAAATATACCATTTAAAAAACGAAAAGGGCTCTTATCAATACCAAAATTATCCAAGAATTAATGAAGAATTTTATGGGTACGTTGAAATGAATTATAAAAAAATAAATTATAAAGATGATATCCTAAAAATTGATAATTATTTTTGCAAATTAGTAGAAGTTACCCTCATAAATGATCAGATAGCAAAAATATGGTATACAGAAGATATCCCTATTTCTACAGGTCCCGCAGGCTTTAATACTTTTCCTGGTGTTGTACTAAGAGTCGAATCTCCAAGCTATGTAATGACTGCTGTAAAAATTAGTAATGATGCTAAGGAAAGTGACGTTGAAAAAATCAATGCAAAATTAAGGGTGTATAGAGGTGATGATTTCACTAATAAAATGAAGGAAGTAAGAGAGCTTAACAGTAAGCCAATTCTTCAGGAAATAAAGTTGTAATAAATGGCATTGAGATTCTTAACTTTTATTCTAATATTTTTTTTCTGCCACTCTTTTTCACAAAGCATTACTATAACTGTAAAAGATAATACTGGTAAATCTATAAGTGATACCAATGTACAGCTGCTTCATAATGGAAAAACAATAGATTTCCAAAAAACAAATGATACAGGTAATTGTACTTTCCAGCTCTCTGAAAAGGGAGTTTTTTCTTTAAAATTCACCTCTGTTTTTTACAAGACAAAAATTGTTGAAGTTGATACTAATCAAAAAACAGATTTTAATATGGAACTAGAGCAACAGATTACAGAGATCAAGGAAGTAGAAATTAAATCACGTCCAAAGATTGCATCAGGTAATGAAGACACCATTTCTTTTAACCTAAAAGCTGTAAGAGACGGAACAGAAAGAACAACAGAAGACCTGATTAAAAAACTTCCGGGATTAGATATTAATGATAATGGAAAAGTTACTTATAAAGGGAATACAATAGGGCAAGTATTAGTTGAAGGAAATGAGTTATTTGGTAAAAACCATAAAATGGCAACTCAAAATATTTCTGCTAATATGATTGAAGGTATTGATCTTTGGCAGAACTTCAATACTATCAACGGAAATCACTCTACTGCTTTAAATTTAAAATTGAAAAGCGAGTATAAAGGTAAAATTACAGGAAATATAGAAGGTAACTATGGGACTGAAAATTCTTATTTAGGTCACAACAATTTATTTAAGTTTGGAAAAGCCGGAAATTTAGCATTTGTTGCTGATGCTAACAATATTGCTAAAGACCCAATTAATTTCATGGATTTTTATGAAATGAACACTCAGGAAGATGTAGAAAATTCTGAATCCAAAAATAATATAGATATACCAAGTTTTCTTAACAATGATGGTAAAGTAATGTCAAAAGCAAATCAATTCGGAGCATTACAATATTCTAAATCAAAAAAGAATTTTAGCATTACTGCTTTCTCAATTCTTAACAATACTCAACTAGAAAAATATTCTACAACAAGAAGAATAGCATTTGAGAATCAGTCTCTGGATCTTAATTATTTTGAGCAAAAAAGAGAAGATAATAAAGGGTATTTTGGAACCACTCAAATTAAAATGAAAAAGACTTTTCCTGATAATAGTTTTTTATATTATAATATGGTGTATAATCCTACGGAAGATAGTTTTAAACAAAATATGGATAGATTTTCTGACGAAAACAATTTCTTTGAAATAGATAATAAAACGAAAAATATAAGTTTGAGTAATTTTCTATCATGGAATAAAGAAGTTATAGGATCTAAACTTATATTTTCTTTAAGCCAAATTAATGAATCTTTTGAAGGTGGATTAGATATAAATTCTAATAATAAACTATTTTTAGGGAATAGTAATCTTTTATCACAACAATATATAACCAATTCTAATAAGTATGCATTTGACGCTTATTTAAAAAACAAAAACAAAGTGATTAATTTCAACTTTCATACAGGAATTTCTTATAAAAAAGATATTTCTGCTTTAGACGAGATTTATTCCCAAGCTAAGGAAAGCAGAAACCTCAAGATTTACCATTATATTAATGACTTTAATCTTTTTAAGAAAATAAAAGGATTTGAATTTGTAGTAGCTTTAAGTTCAAACTTTCTAAATATTAATGATGTTAATAAACATTATTTTGAAAAAAGATTTCAAGTAAAATATAGTCCTGATATTATTTCAATTGGAGAATTTGAATTAGGTTATAGTAGCAAATATAATACTCCAGGCTTAAAGTTACTTCAATACAGTCCTTTATATACTAAGGATCTTTTGTTTTTTCAAAATACATCGCTAACCTCAGATTTGTTAAGTAAGACTAACAGTTATAAATTTACATGGCATCGTTTCAATTTTGAAAAAGGAAACAATTTATTTTTAATGATGATGTATAATAAGACTCAGTCAACATTTACAACCAATACTACTAATTATGGGACATTTTCTAAAATTGAAAATACTGTTGGAGGATCTAATGATAAATTCATTTTTTTAGTAGCCAATGATTCGAAATTTGCTAAGAATTTTACTTTGAAATCGAAGTTTACGGGAATGATTAATAGAACCTCTAACTTTATTAATAATAATACAAACTTTTCGACAATAAAGAACTTTGAATTATCACAAAAAGTTTCAACAAATTTTAAAAATAGACCATTACAATTTGATTTGGGTTATACTTTATTAAAGAATGTATTTGAACAAAGTTTTTATGATGTGAACTCCAAGCAGAATAATATAAAGTTGGCTTTAGGAATTCGAGCAAATATTAGAAAAGAATTGATCGCCAATGTTTTAGGGGAATGTTTGATTCAAAAAACAGATCAAAATACTTTGAAGAATTTTTTAATTGGCGGGCAGGTATCCTATAGAAAGGAAAAGTCTAATTTTGAATATAATCTTTTATTCAATAATATTTTAAATCTGAATTCTTTTCAATATATCAATAGCTTTACGAGCCAATTAGGAATCGATGAAATTTCAACTACAGCTTTACGGGGATATATTATTGGCGGTCTGAAATATAATTTTTAATTTATTGTTTTATAATATTTTTTTAACTATTTAATACTTGTTGTATGTGCATTGATATTTTAAGTTATTGCTTACATTCTTTTAGTTTTTAATTAGATATAAAAAATATCAATAAAAACATTTAAAAGGTGTTCGTTGTCACATTTTGTGACAACGAACACCTTTTAAATATAAAAAAAGACTCTTTTAATATCAAAATAGATACTAAAAGAGTCAAATTGTCAGGTCTTTTATTAATGCTATTCCTTTTTAGAATTAATTTTATTTGCCTTCTTACTGAATCGCTGACTTAAATCTTCGTATATTGGTTTCGCAGTAGTTACTGCTTTGGATGCTGCTTCTTTAACTGTTCCATAGTACATCATTGAAGCAACCAGTGCTTCACTTCCTGCAAGCATTATAGTATCATCCAGGTCAGAGGCTAATTGTTCTGCTAAATTGGCTAAAGGTTTTAATCCTGTAACCACCATTTCATCTTTTAGAAATTCGGTTTTATCCATATATACTGGTGCAAATTCAGGGTTGGTGGTAATATACATTTTTACCTTTTGTACCGTTGCAATAGTTTTATCACCCATTTTAAAAAGTGATTTTCTCTCATCAACAGTGAGAGCTTGTAAATATGGGAACAGTAAAGTTTTGCACTCTTGAAGTTTTTGATTTACGCTGTCTAATACATTTTGAGGAATTTCCACACTGATTTGATTATTTGTGCTCATTTTAATAAATTTTTATCTAAAATAATTATAAACCTGCACCTAAAAAATTTATTTACTGGTTTTTTTCTTATGTTAAATTCTTTATGTTAAAACCTGATGCATATCATAATTATTTTCTTTAATTATTTTGTTTAACAATTTTGTCAAAACATATGATTGATTTATATTTGCACAAATTTGTTTAACAAAAATGTCAAATCAAACAAAAAAAGACCAAACACAGGAATTAATCAAAGAAACTGCAAAGAATTTATTTTTTGTGAAAGGGAAGTTTGATGCCACCACACAGGAGATTGCTGATGAGGCCGGGGTCAACAGAACGCTGATCAACTATTATTTTCGATCAAGAGATAATCTGATCCAGATCATTTTTGATGAAGCGCAGAAAGTAGAACACGAAAAATCTGAAATCATTATGAATTCTGATTTACCGTTTAAGGAAAAGATTGGCCAGTTCATCGAAGGAAGTTTGTCTACCAGTCTTCAGTATCCATATTTGGAAACCTATATCGTTTCACAGATCAACAAAGGAAACTGCCATAAAAAAGATATTGAAGAAGATGAATTAAAAAAACTGTATCAGGAAGTAGAAGCAGAAATGGAGCTGGGAAATATTGAAAAAATGGCACCCATTCAGTTTGTCTTGAATATGATTTCCCTATTGGTTTTTCCAAGTGCCGTAAGACCTTTATTAATGGAAAATCTAATGATAGATGAAGTGACATTCGATAAAATTATTTCAGAACGGAAAGACATCATTTTAAATATGTTATTTAAAAATTAAAAATGTTAAAGTATTTTAAAAAATGAATCGTCTTTTAGAAATAAAAACTACAGCAACAGCAATTACATTAAAAAAATAAACGAAGTATAAAATTATGAAAAGAAAACGAATAACTGCACTAAAGCTTAAAATAGGAATAGCGGCTGCATTTATGATTTTCGGCTTTTCATCACTATCTGCACAGCAGCAGGTTTCCCTTCAGGAGGCCATTAAACAGGCGCTCCAAAATAAGGCGGAAGCTAAAAAAGCTGCTTTACAGGTGAAAAAAGCTGAATACAAAATTGATGAGGCCAGAGCCGGAGCCCTTCCGCAGATCAGTGCCAACATCAGTAATACTTTTAATCCGATTCTTCAGAAATCTGTGCTTCCCGGAGAAATTATCGGGATGCCCGGACAGCTTGTTCCCGTTACTTTCGGAACAAAATGGCAGTCGGTAAATTCAGTGTCGCTGTATCAGAATATCTTTGATCAAAGGGTTTTTACAGGGTTAAAAGCGGCTAAATCTACAAGAGAATTTTATCTGCTTAATTCTGAACTTACCAATGAACAGATTATCGAAAACGTAGCAACTGCCTATTACCAGGTATTTGTTCAGGAAGAAAACCTTAAAACCGTAGAAGCCAGCTATGCCAATACGGAAAGAGTGAGAAATGTTATTAAAAGTCTCGTGGATAACGGACTGGCAAAATCCATTGATCTTGACCGTACCAACGTTCAGCTTACGAATATCGGTTCAAACAGACAACAGCTTGTAAATGCTGTTGAAGTTTCAAAAAATGCACTGAAATTCTATATGGGAATCCCGATCAGTACACCTATTGAACTGGAAGAAAAAACCATCGAGCCGAATACGGCATTATTAAATACTGCTGCCAATTTGGAAACCCGTTCAGAGATTAAAGTATTGAACAAACAGAAAGAACTTTTACAATACAATAAAAAAGCTACTGAAGCTTTACTGTATCCAACGGTTGGCCTGCAGGCAAACTACGGATGGCAGGGACTGGGTAATAAGTTTCCGTATTTTACGGGAAGCGCCCAGGGAACAAACTGGAGTGATTATGCGTCTATAGGTTTAGCGATTAAAATCCCGATTTTCTCAGGCGGATCGACAAGAGCGCAGATTCAGCAGGCTGAAATTGATATTCAGGATCTTGATCAGGATATTAACAATACCAGAGAAAGTCTCGACCTTGATTATAAAAATGCCATCAGTAATATGGAAAATGCGATCATTAATATCGAAAGCATGAAGGATAACGTTGGTCTTGCCGAAAGAGTTCAGAAAAATACACAATCCAATTATCAATATGGTCTTGCCACACTTACCGAAGTGCTGGATGCTGAAAATGCCCTTACTCAGGCTAAGCAGAATTATGCAAATGCTTTATTGGATTATAAACAGGCTGAAATTAAATTAATCAAAGCAAAAGGACAATTAAACACATTACAAAACCCATAATAAACTACAATGAAAAAAACTCTAATATATATTATCGTGGCAGCTGTACTGGTCGGTCTAGCGGCGTACAAAATTGCAGGAAATAAAGAAAAGCAGACTCAGGAAGTAAAAGAAGTAGCTAAGCAGGTAGACAAAATCAATGTGAATGTGGTTACGGTTTCCAGAGAAAATATAGATACGGATTATTCTGCCAACGGAACATTCATTCCAAAGCAGGAATCCAACCAGTCTTCTGAAATCTCCGGAAGAATTGTAAGTGTTCTGGTTAAAGAAGGGTCAAGAGTAGGTGCCGGCCAGGTTTTGGCGACTATTAAAAAAGATGCCATCGAAGTAGACGTTACCCAGGCTCAGAACAACTTGCAGAATGCTATTATTGATAATCAGCGTTACGAAAATGCTTTCAAAACAGGAGGGGTGACAAAGCAGCAGCTTGACAATTCAAGATTACAGCTTAAAAATGCGCAGGCGGCAGTTCGTGCGCAGGGGGTAAAAATAAACGATACCAGCGTTCGCGCAGGAATCAGCGGTACCATCAACAAGAAAATGGTGGAACCGGGAATGGTAGTCGCACCGGGAACTGCTTTATTTGAAATTGTGAATATCAATTCATTAAAGCTTTCAGTTTTAGTTGACGAAAGCCAGATCGGGAAAATTCAGATCGGGCAGGAGGTTCCTATTAAAGTAAATGTTCTTCCTGAAGATTCTTTTGTGGGAAGAATTACATTCATTGCTCCCAAAAGTGATGCTTCTTTAAATTTCCCTGTTGAAATTGAAGTTCAGAACAAAGGAAACCTGAAAGCCGGGATGTATGCTACAGCAACATTTAAAACCAACCATGGCGCGGAAACTCAGAACATGCTTACGGTTCCTGCAGAAGCTTTTGTAAATGGTGTAAGTTCAGGACAGTTATTTGTTGTTCAAAATGGTGTTGCAAAATTGATTAAAGTAACCGTTGGGAAAGTGTACGGGGATAAAGTTCAGGTGCTAAGTGGACTGAATGGAGGCGAACAGGTGGTAACCAGCGGGCAGATCAATCTGGATAACGGGTCTAAAGTAAATATCGTAAAGTAGAAGATCTATGAAGTTAGCAGAAATATCGATTAAAAGACCATCGTTGGTGATCGTATTATTTACGATTCTTACGCTGGGTGGTATCCTGAGTTATACACTCATGGGATACGAATTGATTCCGAAGTTTGAAACCAATATGGTAACAATTTCTACGGTATATCCGGGGGCTTCACCCGCAGAGGTGGAAACATCGGTTACCCGAAAGATCGAAGACGCCGTTGGTTCTTTGGAAAACGTGAAAAAAGTAGAATCTTCTTCCTATGAAAGCTTATCCGTAATCATGGTACAGCTGAATGACGGAGCAGATGTGGATTATGCTTTAAATGATGCTCAGAGAAAAGTAAATGCGATCTTGGCAGACCTTCCGGATGATGTGGATGCCCCGTCACTGAATAAATTCTCACTCGATGATTTACCGATCATCACGATGAGTATTTCATCAGATAAATTAAACAGCAAAGATCTGTACGACCTTTTAGATAAAAAAATAGAACCGATTTTCTCCCGTGTAAACGGCGTGGCACAGGTAGATCTTGTGGGGGGACAGGAAAGAGAAATTCAGGTGAATCTTGATGAGAAGAAGCTGCAGGGGTATGGGCTGTCAATTGGCGATGTGCAGCAGGCAATTTTATCTTCAAACCTTGATTTCCCTACAGGGAGTCTGAAAACAAGAACCTCAAAATCTACCATCAGGTTATCAGGAAAATATAAATCGGTAGAAGAAATGAACAATCTTGTGGTTTCCAATAAAAATGGAGCACAGGTTCGTTTATCTGATATTGCAACGGTTTTTGACTCCCAGAAAGATGTTGAAAAAGTAGCAAGGTTCAATCAGTTTCCTACTATTTTGATGCAGGTGAAAAAACAGTCGGATGCAAATGCGGTTTCCGTTTCGGAAAGTGTTCAGAAAACTATTGAAACGGTACAGGAAGCATACAAAGCTCAGGGAATTAAAGTAAAAGTTGTAAACGATACAACAGACTTTACCCTGGAGTCTGCCAACCACGTTATCTTCGACTTGTTCCTTGCGATTATCCTTGTGGCTATTGTGATGTTATTATTCCTTCACAGTATCAGAAATGCATTTATCGTAATGGTATCAATCCCGGCTTCCCTTATAGCAACGTTCATTGGGATGAATCTTATGGGTTATACACTGAACTTAATGAGTTTATTAGGGCTCTCGCTCGTGGTAGGTATCCTTGTAGATGACGCGATTGTTGTACTGGAAAATATTTACCGTCACATGGAGATGGGGAAAAGTAAAATCCGTGCAGCATACGACGGAGCTTCGGAGATTGGATTTACGGTTGCGGCAATTACCCTGGTAATCGTGGTAGTATTCCTTCCGATTGCGATGAGCTCCGGTTTGGTGGCCAATATTCTGGCACAGTTCTGTGTTACGGTAGTAATTGCTACATTGTTGTCATTGCTGGCTTCGTTTACCATTATTCCTTGGCTTTCTTCAAGATTCGGTAAGCTGGAACATTTAACCGGAAAAAACTGGTTTGAAAAATTCATCCTTTGGTTTGAAGGAATGATCGACCGATTTACCCACTGGATCACAGGAATTCTGGAATGGTGTCTGAAAACAACCTTGAGAAGAATTTCTACAGTTGTAATAACATTCGTTGTTTTAATTGCTTCTTTCATGCTGGTGGCATTCGGATTTATCGGAGGTGAATTCTTCCCGCCGATCGACAGAGGACAGTTCCTTGTTCAGATGGAATTATCAAAAGATGCAACTGTTGAAAAAACAAATCAGCTGACATTGGATGTTGAAAAGTTTTTAAGAAATGATAAAGACGTTGTAGACCTTATCACCACGGTAGGGCAGCAGTCAACCGGTTTCGGTGGAGCTCAGGCTACAACTTACCAGTCTGAGGTTCAGGTAAACTTGACCGACAAGTCTGAACGTTCTGAAAGCACAAATATCAAAGCGGCAAAAATAAAAAGAGCGTTAGAAGAGAGATTTACCGGAGTTGAATTTAAAACTGCTCCAATCGGAATCATGGGTGCTGAAAATGCGCCGATCGAAATGGTGGTAACCGCACCGGATAACGCAACCGCTGTAAAGGAAGCAACAAGAATCCTGGAATTACTGAAAAAAGTTCCCGGGGCTGTAGATGCTGAATTATCTACCGATACAGGAAACCCTGAAGTACAGGTAAATATAGACAGAGATAAAATGGCTTCTTTAGGATTAAACCTTTCCAGTGTAGGACAAACGATGCAGACTGCATTCAACGGAAATACAGATGGGAAATTCAGAGCCGGAGAATATGAATATGATATTAACATTCGTTTCGGAGATGCCAACAGACAATCTATTGATGATGTTAAAAACTTAATGTTTACCAATCCGCAGGGACAGCAGATTCGTTTAAGTCAGTTTGCTGAAGTTAAAATGGGTTCAGGACCAAGCTTGCTGGAACGTAGAGATAAGGCACCTTCTGTAAAAGTAAGAGCCAAAGCTGTAGGTAGACCGGTGGGAGATGTGGCCAATGAATGGGCTAAACAATTCATGGATGGCAAAAACAAACCTGTAGGTGTAGATTATATCTGGAGCGGAGACATGGAAAACCAGCAGGAAGGTTTCGGTACTTTAGGAATTGCTTTACTGGCAGCTATCGTATTGGTGTACCTGGTGATGGTTTCTTTATATGACAGTTTCGTGTATCCGTTTGTGGTATTATTCTCCATTCCTTTGGCAATGATCGGAGTAATGGTGATTCTTGCACTTACTGCCAATTCATTAAACATCTTTACCATGTTGGGGATGATCATGTTGATTGGTCTGGTTGCAAAGAATGCGATCCTGATCGTCGACTTTACCAATGCGAGAAAAGCTGCAGGAGCCAACACCCATGATGCTTTGGTACAGGCTAATCACGCCCGTCTTCGTCCGATCCTGATGACAACAATTGCGATGATCTTCGGGATGTTACCGATCGCATTGGCTACAGGAGCCGGAGCGGAGATGAACAAAGGTCTTGCATGGGTAGTTATTGGTGGTTTAACATCATCTCTATTCCTTACCTTGATTATTGTACCAGTGGTTTACTCTTTATTTGATTCCATCCTGAGAAGAATGGGCAAACATGAAAAAGTGGATTATGAAGCTGAAATGAAAGCCGATTATGATCACAGAGAACTGAGTGAAGACGGTTATACCCCGAAACATTTAGACTAATATAACAACAACCTTAATTAACCTTAAAAGTGCATCAGAAATGGTGCGCTTTTTTTCATTGCGATGAGCAAGAAGCAATTTTAAATGATAACATCAATGCTCAATTGCTGAGTATAAACTGAAAGTTTACGAACATAGTTCAGCCTTTGCGGACAAAAATATTTTTGATAATTTTAAAAAACTTTGCAATTCTTTGTGTTAAGATTAATCCAACAAAAAAGCTTCCGGGAATCCCGAAAGCTTTATATTTATATTAAATCGTAAGATTTAATCTGCCATTACTTCACCTGCCTTTCGGTACACGAAGCTGCCATAGATATGTCTTCTTGCGAAACGGCTTGGCGAATCTGCGTTCACCATTTTAATGTAGGTATTTCTAGGAACACCCAGGTATTCATAAATATTACCGTTAAGATGCTGAATGGTTAGTATGGATTTTTCCAGATAGAAATCCTGAATATTGGAAGTCGTGGTAGTCTCCGTATATTCTTCCTTGTATTTTTCCTGAGTTTCCGGATTAATGCTCACCAGGAAATGATAGGCTTCAATCACCGATTTACTTTTTTCTTCCGCCTCCAGTTTACCGGCTTCATCATTGATGAATTTGTCAGGATGCGTATCCTTCATCGTATTCCTGTAAATGGTTTTCAGTTCTCTCAGTGTCACATTTTTATCAACTTCAAGAAGCTTTCTGTATTCGCCTAATTTTTTCATTATGGTTGGATCCTTTTTTCGGGATGCAAAATTAAACTATTTAATTGGAATATAACTTATTCATTATTAATTTGTTTTAATAAAATAACATTAAATTTTTATTAGTTTAAAATGCAGTTATTTACCAGATTACTTCAAATATTCAGCAATGCCAACGACACCTTGATTGACTCGTGAATATGTTTGTCCAATATTTCTGAATTATTTAATGGATAATAAAATTCTTTCGGATTAACAAAAACATTATTGTATTTGGTCCTTTGGCTCCCTCCGTCTACATCAATAGACAATAATCCGTGGCCATTTTTACGCTGTACAGTCGTTAAGCCTTTAGATGTTACTTTAGATTCCACACAGCCGATCAGGGCACCTCTTCCTAGCACATCAAAGCAGAGGGCAGTATAAATTCCATTGCGAACCAGCTGTCCGGGAGGAAGAATACATGCATAAAGAACATTAGGAAGATTCACAATGCCCCGGGAAACTTTTATGGTAAGCGGGATATTATTGATTTCCCGATATTGCTGTTGTAAATGTATTTTTAATCTATTCAGAGCATCTCCGATTGAAATCATTTCAGGATCATTGGTTCTTAAAGGCATATTTTTCTGCACAGGATGCAGCTGTCTGAATTCGCAGATAGCATTAAAGTAATTGGTTAGTTCTGTAGAAGACATTATCCCTCAATTACTCCGTTTTCTGGAAAATATGTGTCACTTTAGAATCCTTAATGAAATCCTGTAACGGCATATCCTTCACTGCATTTTTATTGGTGAGTTCAATATAATACACCATTGTATTGGGAAACTTGGGATCTTTACACAGTATTTTGAAACGTTTTACCTTTTCATCATTACTTAAGAAAACAAGCTCGGAAGCATTATAGAACCTTATATTGTTTACATCAAAAGCATCTTTCCAGTTTTTCTGTAGCCTGGCGAATCTCTTCTGGGTTCTGTCGCTGTCTTCATTTTCAAACTTATCAACCTGGAAATCGGTTAAAAGTTGAGGGTAAACCAGTCCTTCCTGAAGAATGGCTTTCGTAATTTTATCAGATTTATCGTAAAAAATAACCTTATTATCAAACTGTACCTGATTATCTTTCATCACAAGGTTTCCCGAAAACTTTTTGTAATTTTTCTTTTTATAATCGTTTTTAAAATGTTCGATAGCAGCCTTATCTTTTGGTCCTGGCTTTTCGGTTTTCTGGGCAAAAACAGATGCTGATAAAAGTAAGGTGAGGCTGACTGTGTATAATAATTTCATGATGTTTCACTAATTTTTAGTTAAGATTTAAAGAATATTTTTAAGTCTTAGATATTGCAGCAGCATAATGGTTTTGGCATCTTTAATCGCTCCGGTATCAATCATTTGCAAAGCTTCCTCAAAAGAAAGTTCCAGCACTTCAATATCTTCACCTTCATCATCAAGTCCGCCGCCATCATTTATTTTCATATCCTTCGAATATTCGGCGATAAAAAAGTGAAGAATTTCTGTGACGGCACCCGGTGACATATACGCTTCGAAAATCTTCTCAACGTGAGAAATTTTGTAGCCGGTTTCTTCTTCGGTTTCCCTTTTAATACAATCTTCCGGATTATCATCGTCCAGAAGTCCGGCACAGACTTCAATCATCATTCCTGTTTCATTTCCGTTTAGAAAAGAAGGCAATCTGAACTGTCGGGTGAGGATTACATTTTCCGTACTTTTATCATACAATAAAATAGCCGCGCCGTTTCCCCGGTCATACGCTTCACGGCTTTGCTGCTGAAAGCTGCCGTCTTTTTTCTGGATGCTGAATGTTACCTTCTTTAAGGTGTACCAGTTGTCTGATAATATTTCCGTCTTTTCTATCTGAACGTTTGTATTGTGCATAGATTGTATAATCTTGTTAATTATTTTTTAATAAATGTTCCAATGCTTTTTTTAAATCGGGGAACTTAAATTGAAAACCTGCATTCTGAATCTTCTCCGCGGAAGCTCTTGAGCCTTCCAGCAGCGCATCTGCAAGTTCGCCAAAAATCAGTTTTAAAACAAATCCGGGAATATTAGGCATGAAAAGCGGTTTCTTTAAAACCTCAGCAATTTTTTTGGTTAAATTCTCATTAGTTGTATGCTGCGGTGAAACGGCATTAAAAGCTCCATCCATGGTGTCATTTTTCAGTGCAAATTCATAAATGGCACAAATGTCTTCAATATGAATCCAGGGCATATATTGCTTCCCGGTTCCCAGAGGAGCGCCGATTCCCATTCGGATAGGAGGTAGCATTTTCTTCAAAGCACCATCTTTTTCAGAGAGCACAACCGCAGTGCGGATTTTCACCACCCTTTCGGCAAGATTCTGTTCTTTAAACTGATCAGCAGCACGTTCCCACAAGACTACGACTTCACTTAAAAAATCATTTCCGGGCTGGTTATTTTCAGTGAAAATGGTATCAGTAGTTTTTGTCCCGTAATAATTGATTCCAGAAGCAGAAATAAAAGATTTCAGCCTGATTTTTTTCTCCTGAAGTGTTTTCACAATCAGATCGGCAGAATCAACCCTGCTGGAAATCAGTTCTTTTTTTCGTTCATCGGTCCATCGTTTTTCAGAAATATTGGCTCCTGCCAGATGGATGATGTGCGAAACTCCTTCAAATGCCGCATCATCAATCGTTTTATTTTTAATATTCCATTCGAATTCATTACTGTGCTTTTTCTTTCTTGTTAAAAAGCGAACGGTAAAATCTTTTTCAAGTTTTTTGGAAAGTTCATGGGCAATAAGTCCGCCCGCCCCGGTAATGAGAATAATATCTTTCATGAATAAGTGCGTTTACTGTTATGACTGGTTTTTAACGATTAAAACAAAATCATCATCCAGAATTTTATAGCCATAATCATATATAAATTTGTACTCTGATCCATTTTTATAGACCTTCAGATTAGTAAAATAATCAAAATCAAAACCCAACCCATCCAATTTTGAACGGGTGACTTTTGTTTTTCCGTCCGTATTCACTTCAGCAAGGATTCTGTAATTTTTGCGAAGTTTATTATTAACATTACGCATGAGATTGTTGGAATCCTTATTCTGCTTGTTGTTGTAGGCGTTCCGACAAGCGTCATTGCAAAATTTTTTGTCGGATCTTCCGATGATTTTTTCGTCACATTCAAGACAATTCATAATTTTTATTTTTTCAATTTGTGTGGATGTGCATGTTTTTTCTTTAATAGTTTCTTAAACCTGCTGTGTGCTGGATAGCTTCTGTTGGATGTTATATTATTGAAAAAAAGTGCCGTAAGTAATAAAATGATACACCCGGAAAGAACCGGTGTAAACACATACCAGAATCCCAGTTCAGGGATTTTTCCTGTGGAGCTTACTGCAATCAGTGCGGTAGCGCCACCGGGAGGGTGAAGGGTTTTAGTATATTGCATTAAAACAATTGAAAAAGCAACGGCAAGGGGAGCTGAAAGCCAGATAATATCAGGAACAATCTTATAAATCGTAACGCCAACCAAAGCTGAAATCACATGTCCTCCTACCAAATTTCTCGGTTGCGCCAGCGGACTCTGAATTGCACCATAAATCAAAACACTTGAAGCACCGAAAGATCCGATCAGAAAAATATTCTCTGTAGCGGATACTGAATGCGACTGGATAAAAGCAATAATCCCGATTCCGAAAAATGCGCCCAGAAAAGACCAGAAATGTTCTTTATAATCAACAAGTGTTTCCCTGTAAATCACGTATTTTGATACTCTGAATGTCCTTTTGATTGCTTTTTTCATATATACTCAAAGGTATGGAAATTATCCGTTTTCAAACGGATAAAAAGAATGATATTTTGCATTATTCGTTTTCAAACGACTACAAACGAATTTAAATAGTTTTGTACCGGTTTGAGTTTCAGCTTTCCCCAATCTTTGCAACAGAGATCTGAGAAAACAGTGAACGTCTCGGATCTGAATATTAATCTAAATAACAACAAAATTATGTCACTAAGAAACAAAGTAACATTGATTGGTTACACAGGAAAGGAGGTAGAAATGGTAAACTTCGAAAACGGAAACAGCAAAGCCGTTGTATCTCTTGCAACAAGTGATTATTACACGAATGCGAAAGGCGAAAAAGTGGAAGAAACACAATGGCACAATCTCATTGCTTTTGGTAAAACCGCTGAAATTTTCCAGAAATATGTTACGAAAGGAAAAGAAATTGCCATAGAAGGAAAGCTTACCTACAGATCATATGATGATAAGGATGGCGTAAAACGCTATATCACGGAAGTTAAGGTAGATGAAATTCTGCTTCTGGGAGGTAAATAACAGTAAAAAAACACAGGCGATGAAAGTAAAAGTTTTTAAAGTCCGGCTGGATCAGGAGTTTTTACATCATGATCAGCACATGCTGGATGAATTTCTCGGAAAACATCAAATTGTAAAAGTGGAGACGGCTTTTGTAAACGATGAAAATTACTGGTCAGTACTCTTATATTTTGAAGCATTGAAGATGGCTGTAACTACCGTAAAAGAATCAAAAAGTGCCAAATATACAGCAGAAAATGAAGCGCTGAACTCAGACGAGGAAAAAATTCTCTACGCCCTGAAAGAATGGAGATCCGATAAAGCAAAAGAGCAAAATCTGCCGGGCTATTTTATTGCAACCAACAAAGAACTTATATCCGTTGCCAAATATAAGCCGGCCCGCAAAGAAGAGCTGCTGGATATTAAGGGATTCGGAAAGCATAAAATAGAGAATTACGGCGAGGAAATCCTTGAAATTTTAGATAGTATCTGATATAACACAAGAACACAAATGATGAAGATATTCAAGGCTGAAGAAGATTGTTTCTTCAGCTTTGGATTTTAGTTTTAAAGTCAGTTCAATTCCTTATTTTTGCAACACTTATACATTAATCATCATTTATCAATTATAGAATGAAACCAGGTTTAGCAAAAGGGACGAGAGATTTTACAGCATTGGAAGTTGCCAGAAGAAGATACATCATTAATATTTTACAGAAAAACTTCGAATTATTCGGGTTCCAGCCATTGGAAACCCCAAGCTTTGAAAATCTTTCGACATTAACAGGAAAATACGGAGAAGAAGGAGACCGCCTGATCTTTAAAATTTTAAATTCAGGAGATTATACTTCAAAAGTAAATCAACAGGACTGGGAAGACAAAAATCATCAGAAATTAACCTCGCAGATTTCAGACAAAGCTTTACGCTATGATCTTACCGTACCTTTTGCAAGATTTGTAGCAATGAACCATAATCAGCTCACTTTTCCATTCAAACGTTACCAGATTCAGCCGGTGTGGAGGGCAGACCGACCTCAAAAGGGAAGGTTCAGGGAGTTTTACCAGTGTGATGCCGATGTGGTGGGAAGTGAAAGCCTTCTGCAGGAAGTAGAACTTGTTCAGTTATATTTAAAATCATTTGCAGAATTAGGTCTTGCTGTAACCATTCATATTAATAACCGAAAAATTCTTTCAGGCCTTGCGGAATTTGCAGGAATTGCAGATAAATTAATAGATTTTACAGTTGCTCTTGACAAACTGGACAAAATAGGGAAAGAAGGTGTTGTAAAGGAACTTCTTGAAAGAGGGATTGCTCAGGAATCTATCGATAAGCTGGATTTTCTTTTTGAACAGTCAGATGATGCGTTGGAAAATCTTTTACAGCTAAAAGAGAAATTTGCCGGAAATGAAACCGGTTTAAAAGGTGTTGAAGAACTGGAGTTCGTAATCACGCAGTCATTAAATCTGGGAGTAGATATTCAGAATCTGGTATTCGACATTACGCTTGCAAGAGGTTTGGATTACTATACCGGAGCCATTTTTGAAGTAAAAGCGGACGAAGTCCAAATGGGATCTATCGGTGGTGGCGGAAGATATGATAATCTTACGGAAGTTTTCGGGGTTAAAAATATTCCGGGAATCGGAATTTCTTTCGGTTTAGACAGGATTTATCTTGTTATAGAAGAACTTGGGTTGTTCCCTGAAGAGGCAACCTCAAAAGTAGAATACCTGTTTGCTAATTTTGGAGGTAACGAAACCCTGGAAGCTCTGAAATTAATAAAACAGCTGAGAGAAAAAGGAATCTCTGCCGAACTCTATCCTGAATCTGCCAAGATTGGAAAACAGTTTACGTATGCAGAGAAGAAAGGAATTAAAAATCTTGTTTTCCTGGGAGAAGAAGAAATTAAGGACGGAAATGTTACCTATAAAGATCTTGAAGCCGGAGAGCAGAACACGGTTTCCTTAGAGGAATTTTTACAATCTTAGAGCGATGAAGAATATCTTATTTTTAGCATTTCTCATATCTTCTGTTATTACTCAGGCACAGGTAAGGATGCCGGATCCTCCTAAACAGGACCTCAGCAAAGAAAGCGACAGAGTTTTGCTTCGGGAAATCACTTCTTTTCCGGAACATATTTTTTCATGGAATATTAAATATCTTACGGTAAGTGAATCAGATCAGTTGACAAGCCTACCTGAGAAAATTTCCAGACTAAAGAATCTTGAGTCTTTTATGCTTACGGGAGGTCATAAAATTAAAGATTTTCCTAAAGAATTTTCTTCTTTAAATCAACTGAAAAAATTGGCTTTGCATAATATGCTTACTGAAAAGATGTCTCCTGTGATTTTTAATCTTAAATCATTGGAAGATTTAGAATATTATCAGTTCAGCTATTTTGATTTTTCGCAGGATATTGGGAAGCTAAAAACACTGAAAAGGTTGGCATTATCAAGAGGATTTGATATCAGAAGCTTACAAAATGTTGAAGGAAAACCGGGAAGGAATCTTCCGCCTTCCATAAAGAATCTGAAAAATTTGGAAACTTTGTCATTGGGCAGAAATCTAATGTCTGAGCTGCCCGAAGAAATAGGATATTTAAATATGGTTAATGATATTTGGCTTTCAGATAACGTGTTGACAACCTTGCCAAATGGATTTTCTAAGCTTCAAAATTTAAAAACGCTGAACCTTAGCAATAATGCATTTAAAGTTTTTCCTAAGGAATTATATAAAATCTCAAATCTCAAAAGACTGGATATCTACAAAAATCAGATTAGCCAGATTCCGGCCGGAATCGGCAGTATGACTGGACTTACCGGGCTTTTTATTGATAAGAATAAACTTACCAACGAATGTTTAACTGAATTTTATAATCTAGAAAATCTAGAAGTTCTGGATATCCGGGAAAATAAAATTACAGCTTTTCCTCCCGGATTGGAAAAAATGAAAAAACTGAAAGTAGTATATATTGCAGGGAATAATATACCGTATCAGGAAATTTCCCGTGCACAGGCTTTGTTGCCAAGAACAAAGTTTGTTACTCAGGAAATGCCATGAAAAATACAGAAAATTTAAAAGATATAGCCAGACTTTTTCTCAAGCTGGGAATAATTGGTTTCGGAGGACCGGCTGCACATATATCAATGATGCAGAATGAAGTTGTCACCAAAAGGAAATGGATTTCACAGCAGCATTTTCTGGATCTGATAGGAGCTACCAACTTAATTCCAGGACCCAACAGTACGGAAATGGCCATCCACATCGGAAGAGAAAAAGCAGGCTGGAAAGGCTTAATTACTGCAGGAGTATGTTTTATACTTCCTGCAGTTTTTATTACCGGGATATTCGCGTGGCTGTATAAAAAGTATGGTGCTCTGCCTGAAATTCAGCCATTTGTTTATGGGATCAAGCCGGCGATTATTGCAGTGATTTTATCGGCCATCTTTCCGTTAGCTGAAAAATCTTTTAAGTCGATAGGTCTTATTATTTTAGGATTACTTGTTTTAACGGGATCTTTATTAGGTTACAATGAAATTTTTCTTCTTTTCGGAGCCGGTATTCTTTATGTATTGATCACTTTTCTACGTCCCGGAAGATCCGGGGATTTGAAAAATCTTATTCCTATCATTTATTTACAGGGTAGTGAATATAATTTGATACCATGTTTAAACTTTAAACTTTTTCTTATTTTCCTGAAAGTAGGTTCCATTCTTTACGGAAGTGGTTATGTACTGTTTGCCTTTCTGGATGCAGAACTCGTTACCAGTGGAATGATGAACCGGAAACAGCTTATTGACGCTATTGCAGTAGGACAGTTTACTCCCGGACCGGTTTTTTCTTCGGTTACATTTATCGGGTACCAGATTAACGGATGGGTTGGGGCTGCTGTTTCAACCCTTGGGATTTTCTTACCCTCATTCCTATTTGTCGCTCTGCTGAATCCGTTGGTAAAGAAAATGAGAAACTCGAAAATTTTTTCAGTATTTCTGGATGCGGTAAATGCGGCTTCTGTTGCCATTATTGTTTCTGTTTGCATCAGTATGGGAATAGAAACTGTTACCGACTGGCGTACAATTCTTATTGCTGTTGTATGCCTTTATATAAGTTTTCGATACAGGAAAATCAACAGTGCGCTCGTCGTTGTATCGGGTTCCGTAATGGGATATTTACTGAACTTATTATAAATGGCGATTATATATTAAAGAATCGAATAACCTTTAGAAAAATGTACAACTACAAGGTTAAAATGTTACTTTACCTCGCAAAAAAGTAACTTTACTATATAAAAAAGTAACCTTATTTTTCAAGAAAGTAAATTTACATCGTGCCAATGTAGAATTGCAATAGTAAAATGTAACTTTACTACGCAAGAAAGTAAAATTACCTTGCTAAAATGTAGATTAACCTCACGAAAATATACTTTTACATCGAAAAATTCTGACTTTTTAATTGACTTGCTTTTAAGTGAGCTTGTAATTATAGTTACATTTATTTTTATACTTTTAAACATAAAATATTAATCATGGAAAACTATTTAGAAATCAACAGGAAGTCGTGGAATGCCAAAGTAGATCCCCATTTGAAATCAGATTTTTATTTCTTGGACGAATTTTTAAAAGGCAGAAGCTCACTGAACTCTATTGAATTGGAACTTTTAGGGAATCTGGAAGATAAATCTGTTCTGCATCTGCAATGCCATTTTGGTCAGGATTCCATCTCCTTGTCAAGGCTTGGCGGCAAAGTAACAGGCATAGATCTATCAGATAAAGCAATTGCCGAAGCAAAGCAACTTGCACAAAAATGTGATACAGACACGAAATTTATATGTACAGATTTATACAATCTACCCAATGTTCTTGATGAAAAATTTGATATCGTTTTTACCAGTTACGGAACGATAGGCTGGCTTCCGGACCTAAACCGCTGGGCAAAAGTGATTTCTCATTTCTTAAAATCTGATGGGAAATTTATAATGGCAGAATTTCATCCTGTTATTTGGATGTTTGATGGTGATTTTGAAGACGTGAAATATAATTATTTTAATGAAAAGCCTATAATCGAAACATACGAAGGAACCTATGCAGACCCTTCTGCGGATATCGTTCAGGAATATGTGATGTGGAACCATTCTTTAGCAGAAGTATTACAGAGTCTGATTGATAATCATTTGATGATACATCAGTTTAAAGAATTCGACTGGTCGCCGTATCCATGTTTCAGACATGTTGAAGAATCTGAAAAAGGTAAATGGAGAATATCAAAATTTGGAAATAACGTTCCTTTGGTTTTCGCCATTGATGCGCAAAAAAAGTCATCGTAATAAATACTACGATGACTTTTCTGAATATATGAATGTTAAATAACTATTCTTAACTTACAGTTTCCTGTGCTTTATTTACAGTATCCTGTGCCTGGCTTTTAAATTCATCCGCTTTTTCCTGAACTTGGGAAGCAACATTGTTGGCTCTGTCCTTAATATCATTCCCCCATTTGTTTAGGTTGTCCTTTGCATTGTTGAACTTATCTTTTACCATTTGTTTTTGTTCAGGACTTGAGTTTTTATATTTCCAGTATGCTAAAGCTCCAAGTCCAACCAGTGCCAATAAACCTTTTGTTTTATTTCCCATGATTTCTATTTTTTAAATGTTAATATTAAAATTTTGTTATTAGTAAACATGTAAAATACGTGCCAAAAAAAATATCAGAACTATAAAATAATGTTAAAATTAATTGAAGGTTTCTAAATTTTCACCGTCAAAACTTGCAAAAACCATAGTCGGGTGAGAATCTCTGTGGGCAAGATTTCCTTCTTTATCAATTGCAATAGCGCCTGCAAATCCGTCTATTGTTTTCAGTTCGTCAAAGGTTTTGTCAAAAGCTTCGCTAAGGGACATTCCATCAGTTACCCTTGTAACAATTTTCGCTGCTGTTGCATTACTTACAATATCTTCTCCCACTCCCGTACAGCTTACAGCACAGAAAGAATTGGCATAATTTCCGGCTACAGTTGCAGAATCAGAAATTCTCCCGGGGATTTCAAATCCTTTTCCTCCGGTGGAGGTAGCAACGGCTAATTTTCCGCTTTTATCAATTACCACACAACCAACGGTTCCTTTTCCGCCGTTGCGTAATTTTTCCTCATATTCCTGTCTTCTTTTCGGGATTTCAGTTGAAAAATTTTCAAAACCATGGGCTGCAGCATACTTTTTAGCACCACTACCTCCCAAAACCCTGTCGTCTTCCTTCATCAGTTCCTTCGCTACAAAAACAGGATTTTTTACATCCTGAATATTGATCACACCGCTCATTTTCTGGCTTTCGCCATCCATAATTGCAGCACTCATCCGGATAATTCCGTCACTTTGAATCTGGGAACCGATACCAGCGTTGTACAGTTCGTCATTTTCCAGTAAAGAAACAGCAAAAGCAGCGGTGTCAAAAGCAGAATGGGTCTGTAAAAAATCAAAAGCCTGTTTGGCAATATTTTTCAGAGACTCCTGTTTGGCAGTTTTTACCTCATGACTCTGATCGCTTTCTGAAAAGAATCCACCGTGAATGATTACCTTCATTGTATATTGTTATTTAGAAGACAAGATAGCCAAATTTTTCAAAACCGGTTATGATTTTGCGAATGATAATTAATATTCGTTGAAAAATATGATTTGCTATTTTTCCTGCGGAATAGGATTAAATTGTGAATTTTCTATTGTCAGCACCTTTGTTGTAAGGTCATAATGATCATTCATGGACATCACGTGCACCGTGAGGTTATCAATAGAAATCGGTTCTCCAAGGTTAATATTCGTAAGATTGGTATCTTTAATAAATCTTCCGTCAACCAGAATTACCAGTCCGGAACCTACGGCCGTCATTACATCATTATAAATAAACAGACCGGTATCTTCTCCAAGCCCGATTCCCAGTGTTCTCGGATTATTTACCACAGCCTGGAACAGTCTTCCGATTCTTCCTCTTTGTACAAAATGCGTATCAATAATGACATTGTCGATCAGTCCTAGTCCCTGTGTGGTTTTAATTTCGCCTTTGAGCAATGCTTCAGAACTGCTTCCCTGATAAATCATGTTTTCAGACGCAGCAGCAGCACCGGCAGAAGTTCCGGAATAAATGAAATCCTGTTCCTGATACTTCAGTAAAATGGTATCGTGAAATCTTGTTCCGCCCAGAATAGATGTAAGACGAAGCTGATCTCCGCCCGTAAACATCACCACGTCGGCTGCATTTGCCCTTGCGACAATTGCATCAGAATTGGCTTCTTCACGGTTATGAATATCCAGAATATTTACATTTTTTGCCCCTAAAAATTCAAAGGCTTTTTTATATTCGGAGCCAACAATCTGAGGAATCTGCGAGGCTGTCGTAATAATTTCAATTACAGAGTTTTCCTTATGCTTAGACTCGTTGATGATTTTTCTAAGTATTCCTCGCTCAAAAAAATTCAGGTTTTTTTCTATATTCTGATCAAAATCGGTTTCTGCAAAACTTCCTTTGTTTACTGCACCACCAATTACAATTAATTTTCCAACAGGTTTCGTCATAGGCTGCAAATTTAAAAAAATATTAACAGCTGAAAAAATTTCAGGGTACATAAAATTGATTTTGAGGATTTTAGAATGAATACTAAAGAATGATTATTTTTAATAAATATTCAAACGTGGTATAGTTTTGTTTAGGGTTTTGCATTATCTTTGATTTTAAATGCAGTTATTGTTAACTATTAAAAATGCAAATAGACTATGAAAATTGAAAAAATACAGGCATTGCGCGGCCCGAACATTTGGAGTATCAGACGAAAGAAGCTGATACAGATGAGGTTGGATCTGGAAGAGATGGAAAATTTTCCTACTAATAAAATCGAAGGATTTAGAGAAAGAATAGAAAAGTTATTGCCTTCTTTATTTACTCACAGATGTTCCGAAGGAGTGGAAGGAGGTTTTTTTCATCGCGTTGAGACGGGAACATGGATGGGCCACGTTATTGAACACATCGCCCTGGAAATCCAGACTCTTGCCGGAATGGAAGTTGGCTTTGGAAGAACGCGGGAGACTAAAACACCGGGGGTTTATAATGTCGTATTTAATTATATTGAAGAAAATGCCGGAATTTTTGCAGGGGAAGAATCTGTAAAAATTGCAGAAGCTTTGATTAAAGGGGAGGAATATGATCTTAACGCCTGTATCCAGAAGCTTAAAGAAATCCGTGAAAGGGTTCGTTTAGGACCTTCTACCGGAAGCATTGTAGAAGAAGCGGTTTCCAGAAAAATCCCGTGGATCCGTTTAGGGACAAACTCTTTGGTACAGCTTGGATATGGGGTGAACCAGCAGAGATTCCAAGCAACCATTACAGGGAAAACAAGCTCTATTGCCGTAGATATCGCCTGCAATAAAGAACTTACCAAAAGAATGCTGCATGATGCTGCGATTCCTGTGCCTATGGGAGATCTTATTATGGATGAAGAAGGACTTGACAGCGTTGTACGAAAAATTGGATATCCCGTTGTTATTAAACCTCTGGATGGAAATCACGGAAAGGGATCTTCTATAAATGTCAATGATTGGGAATCTGCCAAAATCGGACTGGAACATGCCCAGAAATATTCCAAAAAAGTAATTGTAGAAAAGTATATTACAGGATATGATTTCAGGGTGCTGGTCATTAATAATAAAATGGTGGCTGCTGCCAGAAGAGTTCCCGCCCATGTTGTCGGCGACGGGGAATTGAATCTTCAGCAACTGATAGAAAAAGAAAATAAAGATCCGAGAAGAGGGTACGGACACGAAAATGTTTTAACGGAAATCGAGGTTGATAAAGATACCACCGAGCTTTTGGAAAAACTGAACTATACCCTGGAAACGGTTCCCCAGAAAGGGGAGGTCGTTTATCTGAAATCTACCGCCAATCTTTCAACCGGAGGTACGTCGATTGATGTAACAGATATGATACATCCTGAAAACATTACCATGGCTGAAAGAATTTCCAAAATTATTGGTCTTGATGTCTGTGGAATTGATATTATGGCTGAAAACCTTACCCAGCCTTTAAAAGAAAGTGGGGGTGCCATTATTGAGGTTAATGCCGCACCGGGATTCAGAATGCATCTGGCGCCAAGCGAAGGATTGCCGAGAAACGTTGCCGCACCAGTAGTAGATATGCTGTATCCTCCGGGAAAACCTTTTACTATTCCGATTATTGCGGTTACAGGAACCAACGGTAAGACTACCACCACAAGACTTATTTCACACATCGTAAAAAGTAACGGCTACAGAGTTGGCTTTACGACTTCAGACGGAATTTATATTCAGAATACCATGCTGTCGAAAGGCGATACTACAGGACCGCTTTCTGCAGAGTTTATTCTAAAAGACCCTACCGTAGAGTTTGCGGTGCTTGAGACTGCGCGTGGCGGAATTTTACGTTCCGGGCTCGGATTTTCTCAGTGTGATATTGGGGTTTTAACCAATATTGAAGAGGATCATCTCGGCATGAATGATATTCATAACCTTAAAGATCTTACCCGTGTAAAAAGAGTAGTGCTCGATAGTGTAAAGAAAAACGGTTGGAGTATTCTGAATGCAGATAATGAATATTCCATGAAAATTGTTAATGACCTGGATAGCCATGTTGCTATTTTCAGTATGAATGAAAATAATCCGCATATCCAGAAATTCGCGAAAGAAGGACGTATTACCTGTATTTATGAGGAAGGTTTTGTTACGATCAAGAAAGGAGACTGGAAAATAAGAATCGGCAAGGCAAAGGATTTTCCGATTACGATGGAAGGTAAGGCTAAATTCATGATTGAAAATGTACTGGCTGCGAGTCTTGCCTGTTATTTATATGGATTCGGGATTGAAGATATTTCCAATTCTTTACGGACTTTTATTCCAAGTGCACAGCTTACTCCGGGACGTTTGAATGTATTTAAGTTTAAAAATTTCAAGGTGCTGATTGATTTCGCACACAATCCATCGGGTTATGAAGCGATTGAAGATTATCTCAAAAATATTGAAGCAACGAAAAAAATCGGGATTATTTCAGGGGTAGGAGACAGAAGGGATAGTGATATTAAAGAGTGTGGAAAGATCGCAGGAAGAATGTTTGATCATATCATCATCCGAAATGAGAAGCATCTCCGCGGACGTACGGAAGATGAAATTAACGGACTTATTATCGAAGGTATGCAGTCTTCGGGCAAAGATGTAAGCTATGAAATTATTCCTAAAGAAATTGAAGCCCTGAAACATGCAATGGGAATGGCTGAAGAAGGTACTTTTATCACTGCTTTAAGCGACGTTATATCTAATGCAATTGATCTGGTTCAGGATTATCAGACACGGGAATTAATGGAAGACGATAAAATGCTATAATTATATTTCTAAAGTTTTGGCTTTCTATAAAATTTCGGCGGCATCGAAGATGCCGCCGAAATTTTTCTAACTTTTATTATAGTTTAGTAAACTATTCCTTCGCAAAAAAAGCATTCGAGCTTCCGATCCAGATGGCATCTTTTTTATTGAAATCGACGTTTACCATCGCTGCTTTAGTCATTCTTGCTAAATTCTCCATTAGAATCGGGCTTTCATTATTTTCAGGCCAGATATATAATAAACGAATCTCTGCTTTCGAATAATCTCCGTTGATATCCTCAAAAATAGGAGCGTAGTCTACTTTTCTCTGCAGGATGTAGTTTTGTTTATCTTCAATGGCATCCGTAATTTCTTTCGTAGGATTTAGATTCACCCCGCTTCCGGCAAAAGAAAACAACGGCTTTAAAACAAAATTTTTCAAATCCTCTGTTTTGGGAAATTCATGCAGGAAATAACTTTTCGGAACAAATTGATGTTGTAAAAGAGGCAGTAAAAATTTTGAAATTTTGAAAAACCAGTTGGGATGGGTAATCCATTTTACATCAACATCTTCCCGGAAATCGAATTCAGTTTTCAGATCCGGAATCCTATCTAATTCATCAAAGATAACACGGTTATAAATCCTTTTAATTTCGGTTAACTTTCCATTATTCTCATAATAAAGTTTTTTTCCGTTCTTTTTTACTTTGGTGAGGCAGACCGTTTTTATTCCAAGTAATTGTTCTGTCAGGACAAAATCGATGGCTGTTTTCTGCTTTTCAGGATAAATTTCCAGAAGGATAACATTTTCCGGATTTTCGTCTCCAATAATAAGATCTTTGAAATGGTTTTTAAAATCGTCAGGAGACATTGTATTTTTTAATTCAGAAAGGAAAGGATAAATTTCGCAGAAGGCATCTTCAAAAACTTTTTGAAAAGCGTATAAAGAAGGGAAAGCCTGAAGCTCAATTAATTGCGGTTCCACTTCTCCCGTTTCATTTTTACAGATTCCGAAGTCGATGGTAAAAAAATGCGGTTTTTCCGTATCATTTGGAACTCTGCAATTATCAGGAACAGCTTTCTGTAAAATATCCGGGGATAAAGCTTTTATCTGATTAATAATACTTTCGCTCGCATTGATCAGTTTAGCTTCAAAATCTTTGGTAAGGAATAAAGGACTTTCAGAAATTCTGAATGCCGGTTCCAGTCCGCTTTTTTGCTTTAAATATTCTTTAAGCTGAGCATATTTTTCCTGCGAAAATTCCTGATTAAACTTTTTTCTGTATTCTGAAATCATAATCTTTTTTCGTTGTGATTTAAAAAAATCGGACGATCGCCCGATTATGTTATTAATTATATTTTGCTAAATCAGAACATTTACTTTGTTGATAATATTTTGCTTTGCAAAATCTAAAAATCTCGGTAAAATCTGGGACTGCGTAAGGGTAATTTTATCTTCATCATCAATTCTGTCGATGGTTTCAAGATACTTTTCCATTCCGAAATTTTCAATCATGGCCAATTTGTTTTTTTCATCTTTCAGGTTTTCAATCATTCCTTCAGGATTCGCTTCAGGATGAAACTGTGTACCGAAGATTTCCTCAGAAAACCGCACAGCCATTACCGCTCTTTCCAGATCAATATGAGGACGGAATTTTTCAATCGCAGTAATTTTCATTCCCAGCTCTTCAAACCGCTCATGGTCCGGTTCTATAAACTGATAGGCACGGGAATCCACCGCGTAGAAAGGATCCGGGAGATTTTTAAATAAAAATTCTTCTTCGCCTTCCTCTGTTTTATGAATGGGCATTACACCGAATGAATAGGATTTTCTTTTACAGATATTTCCCAGCTTCCAGTGAATGCTTGCCAGCTGAAAAGAATGGCAGATTAAAAAAAGGTATTTCTTCTCCTGGCTGATCCGGTTGTGATTGTGAATTGAATCTAAAAAAGCACTGAATCTATCTTCCCATTCAAACCCTTCACGGTGCGGATTTCCGGGACCTCCGGAAGAAATAAATATGTCGAAATCTTCAATATCGGGAATTTCATTTTTAAACCTCACATCAAATGTTGTAATGCTTACATTTTCCCCGGTACAGCTTTGCCTGAAGGCTTCAGAAATTTCTTTAATATTTTTAAATCCCTGGTTGATCTGATTATTATTCATATCCAGCAAAGCAATTCGAATATCCTTCATCTTATCTTAAATTTATACAAATGTATCAAATATTATGAATGTAAAACTTCTCCATGAGTAATGCCGTATTCTGTTTCAGAGATCATATAATCAACAACTTTTGTAAGATCGCCGGTTTCATTAAATATCCTGAGCTGGCGGTCTGCACCCGTTCCGTTTTCAAGAATGGTCCATGCATATTCTACTTCTTTCCTGCATCCCAATTCGTCTACCACATCATCAATAAATTCAAGGAGTTCCTTCAGAAGATCCGGGTATGGTACGGATTCTTCTTTCCCGAAATCGATAAGATGCGCTTCTATTCCGCTTTTGGATGCTCTCCATTTATTTTCGTTCAGCAATAACCTTCTATAGCTCCTGAAACTTAAATTCTGCTGATGAAGTTTATAAATTTTTGCTACAAGAGACTGCATAATTGCAGCTAAGCAAACGGTTTCATCTATTCTTAAAGGCATATCGCAAATCCTGAATTCAATGGTAGGGTAAAACGGATGAACCCGAAGATCCCACCATATCTTCTTGGCATTGTCTATGGTTCCTGTTTTCACCAGAAGATCCACATAGCTGTCGAACTCAGCCAGGGAATTAAAAAAGCTTGGAATCCCGGTTCTTGGGAATTTCACGAAAATTTCCTGTCTGTAAGACTTGAAACCGGTATTTCTTCCGATCCAGAATGGTGAATTGGTAGACAGCGCATAAACGTGCGGAAGAAAATATCGCATCACATTCTGTATTCTCACTCCTTCTTCACGGTTTGGAATTCCGATATGAACGTGCAGCCCGAAAATAAGATTTCCACGTGCCACATCGCCCATGTCATCAACGATTTTGATATATCGTTCGCCGTTGGTAATGGTGTTGTGTTCCCAGTTTGAAAAAGGATGTGTTCCCCCGCCGGAAACGCGAAGTCCCTGTTCATGGGCTGTTTTGATAAGATGTCTTCTCAGGTTGGTTAATTCCGTTTTGGCTTCCTGGATATTCTGGCAGATTCCCGTTTCCATTTCGATCATGGATTCGTGCATTTCGTGCTTTAAGTTTTCGCTTAAAACTGCTTTTCCGCCTTCAATAATTTTCGAAACATGAGAGACCAGGTCACGGCTCTCAACATCAATGATTTGATACTCTTCTTCGATTCCAATAGTAAATTGATGCATTTTTTTTCGTGTTTATTTAATGTTTTTTTATTGTACAGAATCTTTTACGAAAGTTCCCCAGGAGATATTCGGTTTTCCCGGAACGTATTCTTTTGCTTTTTCCAGAGCAAGTTTTGCGGCATGCTCAACAATCCATGCAAAGTTTTCTTCACCTACAGAATTCCTGTCTGCATCCGGGGCAGGATTGCAGAAGTCGATGGCGTAAGGAATTCCGTCCCGCACGGCAAATTCTACCGTATTGAAATCATAGCCTAAGGCTTCATTCATTGTAATGGTATAATCATGAATGGTTTTTAATAATTTTTCCAGCTCTTCACCCTGGGTTTTATGCGTTGTTGCATATCGTAGATGGTGTGCGTTTCGGGGTTCATAGGGCATAATGTGAACATATTTTTTACCCAGACAATATACTCTGTAATAATCATCAAAAATTATTTCTTCCTGTACCATCATCACCAGCTGTTCTGTTTCCGAATGCTTTGCCCAAAGATCTTCAGGACTTTCTACGCGGTATACATTTCTCCAGCCTCCGCCATCGTGAGGTTTCATGTAAGCCGGAAAACCTACGTAATTAAAAATATAATCCCAGTCGTGAGGAAATTTTAAATTCCTGAAAGAAGTTTCCGAAGTGTTCTCCGGTCTTTCATAAGAAGGAAGCAATACGGTTTTAGGTAATGGGATCCCAAGTTTTGTCATCAGAGCATTATTGAAAAACTTTTCATCGGCACTCCACCAAAACGGGTTATTGATGACATAGGTGCCATTTAATGCAGCATTTTTAAGATAAGCTCTGTAAAACGGAACATCCTGGGAAATTCTGTCAATAATTACGGCATATCCGTAATCTGCGCCTTGTTCAAGTTTATCAATACTTACCGGTTCTGCAATAATTTCGCCTTTACCGAGTTCATTTACCTTATCAATAAATGCCCAGGGAAAAGTATCTTCCATTCCGAATAGTATTCCAACTTTTTTAACCATAATGTATTTTTTAATATTTGTTAATCTGTATTTTTAAATTTAAGAGAAAAATGCTCCGATAAATGTTGGGAAAACCATTCTCCACAGTGGCCAGTCGTGGTTAATCCATTTTCTTTCATCATACCAGAAGTCAATTCCTTTGGAACGCAGGATTTCCGCCATTTCAATGTTTTTATCCCTGCAGATGTCCTGGTCGGAAGTACTTAGTACAATATGCATATGCTTGTATTTCCAGGCTTCATCATTCTTTACAAATTCTCTCGGACAATTAAAATACACGAGATCATCGGAATATCCTTCCATGAAATTTCTGATACTGAAAGCGCCCGAAAGGCAGAACAGATGCGAGACAACATCCGGAAACCTGAAAGCAAAATTAGCCGCATGATAGCCCCCGAAACTTGCTCCTGCAACCGCAACGCGATGAGTTTTATGAATTTTTTGAATATAGGGTACAAATTCCTGAATCAGAAACTGGACGTATCTTTCATAGTTTTTAATTCTATGGTGAGGCAGAATATTATCATCATAAAAGCTCCAGCTGTCGATAGTCTGGATATTATAAAGCTTAACTTTTCCCTGCTCCACAAACCAGTTGATACTTCCGTTCAGTTGAAAATCGTGGTTTTGTGTATAAAGCCCCTGTGAGGTAGGAAACATAATAATTGGGTAGCCGTAATGTCCGGTAACCTCAACTTTGATGCTTTTTCCCAAAATATGTGAATAATAATCTGTATGTTCTATATGTGGCATATTGTATTGTGAATGATAATCAATTATTTTCGCTAACTTCTAACTTCTAACTTCTAACTTCTAACTTCTCAGCTTGTCGGTTTACTTTTAGGAGGAAGAATATTCAGCATTTCGGCAAGGATTTTCTCTGCAGCGCTGTCAAGCCTTTCCTGAATAATGATAGGATCATTGGATTTGTAAACAATTCCTACATGATGTTCAATGGGTAAGAATTTTACAGTTTCCGGACTTTCAAATTCTCCATAATCAGGATTTTTGTTTTTGATCAAAGCAATAATTAGCCCCGAATAGTATCCTGTAGGTTTTGAAACTTCGTAGTGTTTCCCCTTTAACAAAGCGTCCTCAATTCTGGCCCATTCTCTCCATATATTGATGCTGCTTGATGCTTCTACCAAATCAGGAATATGGGCGCCTCCTACGCGTGAAGAAGTTTCAAGAAAATAATATTTGTCGTCTTCGTTACTTTTGATGAACTCTGTGTGGGTTGCACCGTGCATCAGTCCAAAGCTGGAAAGGACTTTTATATTGGCAGCCTCAAGAGCTTTAAATTCATCGGAATATCTTCCCAGGGTTTTTGTCCTGAAAACACCGCCTTCATGAGAAACCTGCATGGGTGGTGCTAAATATTTTGAAGCGGAAGTGAAAGCCGTTTCTTTATTAAAAGTCAGACTGTCAACATGATATACATCGCCGGGCTTAAAGCTTTCCAGCAGAAACAAATGCCGTTCTTCACCAAGTTTATTGAGTTCTTCCCAAAGGTCTTCTTTGGATGCCAGTTTTTTGATGCCGGATGCAGAGGCTTCGGAGCGGGGTTTCAGTACCCATGGAGGAGATACTTTATCAACAAAAAGGTTTACTTCATCATTATTGAAAACAGCTGTAAATTCGGGAACATTGATTCCAGAATCCTTTGCTTTCTGCCTCATCGCCAATTTATCTCTGAAATATCGGTGCGTGGTCTGGCCCATCCCGGGAATACGGAATGTTTCACGGATCAGGGCTGCTTTTTCTACATCATAATCATCAAGGGCAACCACGGCATCCACTTTTCTCGTCTGCATGAGGTGGGAAAAGCCCTGGATAAGATGATCAAGATTCCAAACGGAAGGTTTTAGCTCAGGCATATAGAAAACCTCATCGATAGCATGCCATGGCCAGTTTTTTTCCTTCAGGTTTTCGGAAGTCACCAAAATTACCTTGTTGCCGAGGTTTTTCATTTCATCCATGAAGTCATACCCCTTATAATAGCACGAAATACATACTATTGTTTTCTTCTCCATATAATGTTTTTTAGTTTTTGATGAATTTTCAAAAATAAAAGTTGTTTTTATTTGTTTATTTAATGTTAAAATTTAAAATAAAATACAATTTTGAAAATACTGTTTCAATTATACAGAGAATTTTTGTAATAAACTAATTTTTAGTGATAATTTTCAATTAAATCTGCCAGTAACTGCACTCCAAAGCCAGTAGCTGCTTTTTCTTTGGCATATCCTACATTTCCGAAAGCCACTCCGGCAATATCAAGATGTGCCCATCTTGGATGGTTTTCAATGAATTGCTCCAAAAATTTGGCGGCAACAATACAGTCTCCAATAGGTTTCATGGATATGTTTTTAAGATCGGCAACATCAGAACGGATATCATCTTTCCAGATATCCCAAAGTGGCAGATTCCAAAGGCGCTGGTTGGTTTTGTCACCGGTTTTTATAAGAAGGTTTTTCAGCTCTTCATTATTGGAAAACATCGCTCCGCAGGTATCACCGAACATTCTTACCGAACTGCCTGTTAAGGTGGCAAGATCAATAAGAATATCTGTTTTGTAGTTTCTTGATAAGTAAGAAAGTCCATCTGCAAGAATCATTCTCCCTTCTGCGTCTGTATTCAGGACTTCGATGGTCTTCCCGTTGTAGGCTGTAATGACGTCGCTTGGCAGGAAAGCATTCTGAGAAATCGCGTTGTCTGTAACTGGAAGAATAGCAATGATATTTACAGGAAGCTGCATTTCTGCTGCATATATCAAGGCTCCTAAAACGGCTGTCGCGCCACCCATATCCGACTTCATATAATGCATATTGTCCGGATTTTTCAGGGAAATTCCGCCCGTGTCGAAAAGAACACATTTTCCTACAAGCCCGAATGTTTTGGCATTTTTAACCTCAGTTTTATATTCAATAATTGTAAAAGCAGCATCGTAAGCACTTCCCTGGTTTACCGAAAGATAAGCTCCCAAGCCCAGTTCTTCACATTTTTTCCTGTTGAATGAAGTATATTTAAAATTATATTTTTTAGCTATTGTTTTTAGATAAAGGCTGAAAGTTTCAGGCCTTTTAAGATTTGCAGGTTTATTGAGCCATTCCTGACACGCAGTCTGTCCGTTGCTCAGCGCTTCAGACTTTCGACTGATCATATCCAGTTTTTTTTGGCTTAAATTTTCAAAATGAAGTTCGAATTTTGGATTCCAGAAGGCGTGGGTTTTCTCAAAAGGATAACGATATGTTCCCAGGAGAAGACCTTTTGTGAATTCCTCAAACTGCTTTTCCGTCATAAAATCTCCAACAACCAATGTTGGAACTGCCATCAGCTTTTCTTTTTGCGCTTGAGAGAATTTAACAGCAATCTGCTGAATTTCAAAAACCGGTGAATCTTCTTTCCCTAAGCCAATGAAGTAGGCAACTCCTTCATCCTGCACATTAATAAACACTTCGTGTTTTTTACCCGTGAAAAAAGCAGTAATATTTTTATTGAAATTTTTAGAAGCTCTGTTCCATTCTTCTTCTGTAAAAAGGTGGAATATCTGCGTATAATTTTTTATTTTTTTATTGATTAGTTTCATAATTTAATTTTTATTGATTTTTTGCCGGGATTTTACTTCTACAGGATTTTCTTTACTATTATAATAGAGCCATTCGATAGCTCTTGGAAACTCCTGAGACCAGTAAAATTCACTGTGTGTGCCTTCCGGATTTATACTTGTCCTGAATTCGAAATTGAAAAGGTTTTTCTTTTCCCATTGTTTCAGGTATTCTTCGAAAATATGAATTCTTTTTACCATTTTAGAGCCTTCTTTACCTCCGCCATATAAATAAATTTTCATGTCAAAAGGAACCCTGAAATTCATCATTGGGAAATTATTGTTAGGCTCAACCCACAACGAAGGTGAAAAAATAAGCAGTTTAGAGTATACTTCAGGATATAGAAAACCGCTGTAAATACTAATCAGTGCTCCCAGAGAGCTTCCGCCGATTCCGGTATTGTCCCGGTCTTTTTTGGTACGGTAGTTTTCGTCAACAAAAGGTTTAAGCGTATCGGTGATGAAACGGATGTATTTCTTACCTTCAGAGCCGTTTGCTATATGATCGTTATCAAAAATGTATTCTTTTATCCGGTCTTCGCTTCCGTGTTCAATAGCGATGATGATGATATCACCACGTCCGTATTCCGTCAGCAGAGATAACTTTTTGTCGATCTCCCAGTTTCCGTAGTCACTTCCTTCATTAAAGAGATTCTGGGCATCCTGAAGATAAAGAACCGGATAGCTCTTGCCTGATACATAATAATCATAGGGGAGAAGGGCCCAGATTTTACGGTGACGCTCGAGCTGGGGAATATAAAATGCTTCGGAAATAACTTCTGCAATAGGAAAAAACTCTTTTTTAAAAGGTCCCCAATTGAGTCTCCATTTTTTTACCACATCTGAAGTTTCAGCTTCGGATTTATTGATCTTTCTGTTGGGTGTAATATTTCCGTATTGGTCGAGCTCCACATTCTCCCAGCCGCCTTTGGTAAATTTATATTCAATTAATTCAGGCAGAAACTCATCTTTAATTTCGATGGAATAGTTTTCGGGATCCAGCTGATCAAGTCTATATTGTTCTTCTTTCGGATTCCAGCTGTTGAAATTTCCGGTAAGGTAGATATTTCTTTCATCATGTTCTTCGGTACGGAGTTTAAATCTCATCCAGGTGTGTTTAACAATTCAAAGATAAATTTATAATAAAATCTTTTTATGGCAAATTATTTTTAAAATGATCTTATACTCCTCAAAAAGCTCTATATTTGATAGAAACTAGTGATAACGGGTAATTAAACATAATAATTTCTTCAATAATAATTAACCTTTCTTTCTGATTTTTTTAGTACTTTCAGGAAAATAATAAAATTTAAACTAAAACCGTGATGAATTCGGTTAAAACATATACACTTTTTACGGATCAAGATATTTATCTTTTCAGAGAAGGTAAACATTATAAGCTGTATGATAAATTCGGGGCACATTCTGCTGAAAAAGACGGAGTGCCGGGTGTTTACTTTTCGGTCTGGGCTCCTAATGCCAAAAAAGTTTCAGTAATCGGAAATTTCAACAACTGGAATTCCAAAGATCATATTCTTTTTCCCAGATGGGACGGCTCAGGAATCTGGGAGGGTTTCATTGCCGGTCTTACCTGGGGAACCTTGTATAAATATGCTATAGAAACTGCCGGAGGAGAAATTCTTGAAAAAAGTGATCCTTATGCATTAAGCTGGGAACAGAATATTCAGGCAGCATCTTTGTTTTCAACAACATGGTATGAATGGAATGACAAAGAATGGATGGACCGCCGCTGGAAAAAAAACAGCCTTACAGCTCCGCTTTCCGTATATGAGCTTCATATTGCTTCCTGGATGAGAAATGAGGAAGATCCTGAAAAATTTTTAAATTATCGCGATATAGCGGAAAGGCTCGTACCTTATATCAAAGAAATGGAATTCACGCACGTTGAATTTATGCCTGTTATGGAGTATCCGTATGACCCGAGCTGGGGATACCAGATTACAGGTTTTTTTGCTGCCACTTCTCGTTTCGGATCGCCTCAGGATCTGATGTTTTTAATTGATGAACTTCACCGCAACAATATCGGTGTGATTCTGGACTGGGTTCCGTCCCATTTTCCTGGTGATGCCAACGGATTACACAGATTCGACGGTTCTTACCTATATGAACATGAAGATCCGAGAAAAGGTTTTCATCCCGACTGGAAATCCTATATTTTCAATTACGGAAGAAATGAAGTAAAATCTTTTTTAATTTCAAATGCTATGTTTTGGCTGGAACGTTATCATGCAGACGGACTGCGTGTGGATGCGGTTACTTCCATGCTCCATCTCGATTATTCCAGAAATGAGGGCGAATGGGAACCCAATATCTATGGGGGAAATGTAAATCTGGAAGCAAAAACGTTCTTACAGGAATTTAATACGGCAGTGTATAAAGAGTTTGGTGATTCCATTATTACCATCGCTGAAGAGAGTTCGGATTTTCCAATGCTTACTAAACCTGTTCACAATGGAGGTGTAGGTTTTGGTATGAAATGGATGATGGGCTGGATGCACGATACACTGGATTATTTTAAAAAAGATCCTATTGACAGAAAATTTTATCATCATAAATTGACTTTTGCTTCCATGTACATGTATAATGAAAATTATATGATGCCTTTATCTCATGATGAGGTCGTACATGGTAAATCGAGCCTGATTTACAAGATGTTTGGTGACGAATGGCAGAAATTTGCCAATCTCCGGGCACTGTATGTGTATATGTTTACGCATCCTGGAGCCAAACTTTTATTCATGGGCGATGAGTTCGGGCAGACCAATGAATGGAATTTCAAAAAAAGTCTGGACTGGCATTTGCTTGTATATCCCGTTCATAAAGGATTACAGAAACTGGTAAAAGATCTTAATCATATCTACAGGAATGAAACTGCTTTTTACGAAAATCAGTTTTCGCCGGAAGGCTTTGAATGGATACAGGCAGATGATGTGGATAACTCTGTCTACATCTACTTGAGAAAGGGGAAGCGAAAAGATGATTCATACATGGTAATTCTTAACCTGACTCCAAGAGTTATTGATTACAAAATTGGTGTAGCTGCAGGAACCCATTGGGAAGTAATTCTAAATTCTGATGATGAGCATTATGCAGGAAGCGGTGTGAAAGCCGATATTTTTAATGAACAGTATGAGGAGTATATGGGACATCAGAAATCTATAAGCCTTAATCTTCCTCCGATGGCAGGGATTATTTTAAAAAGAAAAGACAAGCAATACAAGCAAAATAGAATTAAACACCACAAAAGATAAGATAGAAAATGGTAATTTATCATCTAAGCACGGAATGTTATCCGGTGGCAAAAGTAGGAGGCTTGGCCGATGTAGTGGGCGCTTTGCCGAAATATCAGAATAAAATTAAAGATATTGAAGCGAAGGTTGTTATGCCCTGGTACAACAAATCTTTTGTCTACGATCATGAGTTTGACATAGTTTTTGATGGCTTTATTCACCAGGGAGGAAATATGCTTCGGGTGCAGGTTTTAAAGGAGAAATCAAATGTTTTGGGCTTCGAACTGTACATGGTAAAAATCCCGGGACTTTTAGACAGAGACAATCCTTACGGCTACCAGGACGAAAATTTTCAGTTTTTAGGTTTTCAGCATGGCGTTCTTCACTGGTTAAGTGCGATGAATATCCGTCCGGATGTTTTACACTGCCATGATTATCATACAGGATTGGTTCCTTTTATGATTGAATATTGTCCTGAATTTTCTTCCCTTAAAGGAGTGAAAACTATAGCAACAATCCACAACGGCGAATATCAGGGAATGATGAGCTGGGAAATGGCCCGGTTTCTTCCATCCTTCGATCAGTATAAATGGGGATTAATGGATTGGAACGGACTGATCAATCCTCTCGCAAGCATGATCAAATGTGCCCATGCTTTTACAACCGTTTCTCAGGGCTATCTTGAAGAGCTGTATGTAAGCTTCCGCGGTCTTGAAAGTCTTGTAAGGGACGAATTTGGTAAGGCATACGGAATTATCAACGGAATTGATACCGAAGTTTGGAACCCGGAAACCGACCCGATGCTGGATTTTAATTTTAACATTAAAAATGCTGTTGAGCAGAAAAGGAAAGGCAAAGAAAAACTTTGTAAAGAATATGGATTGAAGCCTGAACTTCCTTTGTTTGCCTTTATCGGAAGATTTGCCACAGAAAAAGGCGCCGATCTTCTTCCTGATATTGTCTGGAAAAGCATTAAACAAAGCTACGGTGCACTCAACATCATGGTTTTAGGATCCGGTAACAGTTATATTGAAAATAAGCTTAAAGAATACGATTATACGTATACCAATTTTGCTTTGGATTTGGGATATAAGGAACATCTTTCCCATAAAATATACGCTTCGGCGGATTTTTTGCTGATGCCTTCAAGGGTAGAGCCTTGTGGTCTCAATCAGATGTACTCCATGAGATACGGAACGGTACCGATTGTACGCTACACCGGAGGTCTGAGAGATACAGTAGCTGATATTTCCACGGGTGGAGCAGGGATTAATTTTAGCTATCCCGGAGTAGATGATGTAATCCATGCCATGAACAGGGCATTAATGCTTTACAATCAAAAGGATGTAATGGAAAATCTGATTCATGCCAATATGAATTTTGATTTTTCATGGGAAAAGTCAGCAGAAAAATATATAGCTTTATATAAAAATTAATTTTGAGAATTGTCTGAAATTAATTTCTGAAGTAAATATATAGACACCAAAAACAGAACAGTAAACTTAATAAAATAAAACGCAAAATAATTTATGAATCGCAATGTCATTTCCATTGTTTTAGGAGGAGGTAGAGGAACAAGGTTGTTCCCATTAACGTTCACAAGATCTAAACCGGCAGTTCCCATCGCTGGAAAATACAGGCTGGTAGATATTCCTATTTCAAACTGTTTAAATTCAGGAATGAACAAAATTCTGGTTTTAACGCAATTTAATTCTGCCTCTTTAAATTCACACATTAAAAACTCTTACCATTTCGATATTTTCAGCAAAGGTTTTGTAGATATTCTTGCCGCAGAACAGAATGTTGAAAACGAAAATTGGTATCAGGGAACGGCTGACGCAGTACGCCAGTCGATGAAACATTTAGAAAAATATGATTATGATTATATCTTGATTCTTTCGGGAGACCAGCTTTACCAGATGGATTTCAAAGAAATGCTGGATTTCCATATCGAAAAAGGTGGCGACGTTACTATTGCAACCATTCCGGTAAACGCCAAAGATGCTACAGGTTTTGGAATTTTGAGTTCTGATGACGAAGGCAACATAACCTCTTTTGTTGAAAAACCGGGATATGATATCTTAGATGGTTTAAAATCTGAAGTTTCGGAAGAAAACAAACATGCGGGAAAAGAATATCTGGCTTCAATGGGGATTTATATCTTCACCAAAAGCATTTTGAAAAAAATGTTTGATGAAGGAGCCGGAGACGATTTCGGAAAAGACATTATCCCTAATTCCATCGGGAAATATACTACGTTAAGCTATCAGTATGAAGGCTACTGGACAGACATCGGAACCATAGAATCTTTCTACGAAGCAAACCTGGATCTTTGCCAGGACTTTCCTCAGTTTAATCTTTTCTCTTCATCACCAATCTATACGAGAGCTAGAATGCTTCCGCCATCCAAAATTAACGGTTCTTACGTAAGTAAGGCGGTTTTCGGTGACGGATGTATTATTATGGCAGATAAAATCGAAAATTCCGTAATCGGAAACAGAACAAGAATCGATAAGGGAAGTACCATCGTAAATTCTTACGTTATGGGCGCTGACTTTTATCAGGATCCTGCAGAAATTATCAACAATGACAGAAATGGGCAGCCTAATATGGGCATAGGGAAATACTGCTATATTGAAAAAGCAATTTTAGATAAAAACTGCCACATTGGCGACAATGTACGCATCATTGGAGGAAAACATATCAGTGACGGCGACTACGGTACATACTCCGTTCAGGACGGTATTATTGTAGTGAAAAAGGGTGCGGTACTTACACCGGGAACTCATATCGGATAAGGAGATTAAAAAATTTAAACTTAGTTTAACTTTATCAAAAATAAATTAAAACAGAGTGATCATCATATTGGTCACTTTTGTTATTTTCAATACATTTGTACGATGCGTTTCTTTAAAATCATAGCAGCTATTGTTTTATTACTGATCGGGGCTTATGCGGCTTCCATGTATTATTTTGTGGATGAAAGCAAAGATTTTACAATCGAAAAAGAAATCAATTATCCGGTAGAAAAAGTTTTTAACCAGTTTAATAATCTTCAGAATTTTACAAGGTGGAATAATTTCTTCACCAGTTCAAGTTCCGTTGATATTGATTATTATACACCCTATGAAGGGCAGGGAAGTTCCATAAGCTATACAGACCCGAAAAATGATACGAACGGGGAAATGTTCCTCCGCTACGAAAATCCAAACAGAACCTTACGCTATCAGCTCTTTGAAGACAACAATGAAAGTCCTACTGTGGTTGATGTGAAATTTAAGTCCGTAGCCGCAGAAAAAACAAAAATCACCTGGATTGTACATACTCCTAAACTGTCTGTTTTAAGACGTGTTGAAAACTTCTGGACAGAAGACCGTTTTGCTGAAAATATTAATAAGAGCATGATTAATCTCAACAATGTTTTAGGTAATAAAGTTGAAAAAGACAATCAGATGGCAGCTATAAAATACGATAGCCTTATGGTTGAAAATGAGGAAGAAAAGCTTCTCCTGGGAATTAACGTAAGCACTTCCAACAAAAAAGATGCGCTCTACAGAAATATTGTGATGAATTATAACAAAATTTATAATTACACCACGATGGATCTGGGCAAAAAAGAGGATGAATTTGGTTTTCCGGTAATGATCACGGATGCCGACAATTATAAAGATAAGGAAGTTTCTTATTTTCTTGGAATTCCTTTGTCTAAACAATTCGGGCTTACGGATAACAATTTCAGTTTCAGGACTCAATCTCCTACCCAAAACTATATCATGTATTATAAAGGGACTTATGACGGGAGAATAAAAGCAATTCAGCAGCTTATTCAGAAAGCCAAAAAAGATGAGATGCGTTTTGGTGATATCCGGCAGACGTTTTTGGAACGCCCGGTAGAGGATGGAGATGTGAATATGAAACTCTCATTATCAGTATTTAAGTAAATTCATTAAATTTATTTCTTTTATAGTTTTTTTAATAGTTGCAGGCTGTTCCAAGTCGGTTTTTTTTATTAAATTTGACGTTTAATTCTACAAACAAATTTTAATAACAGATAAACTGTAATAATGGACAGATTTTCATTCCTAAACGCAGCTCATTCTCAGTTAATTGAGGATTTATACCAACAGTATTTAAAATTTCCCGATTCTTTAGAACCATCATGGAAGGCCTTTTTTCAAGGTTTCGATTTTGCTTTGGAGAATTACGGGGAAGACGATTATAGTCAGTACACACAGGCTCCGGCTGCTTCTGCTCCGGTAGTACAGCAGGCAGCACAGGCTGCATCAAACGGTGAAGTTCCTGAGCATATCAAAAAAGAATTTAAGGTGGTAAACCTTATCGAAGCGTACAGAACGAGAGGACATCTGTTTACGAAAACAAACCCTGTTAGAGAAAGAAGACATTATACTCCGACTTTAGACATCGAAAACTTCGGCCTTGATAAGTCGGATTTAAATACAAAATTCAATTGTGCAGTTGAAACAGGGATGAAGGGTCCTGCAACGTTACAAGAGCTTATCACACACCTTGAGAATATCTATTGTGATTCTATCGGGGTAGAGTATATGCACATCAACAACGTTGAAGAAAAAGATTTTATTAAAAAATGGATCCAGGTTAACGAAAACCATCCAGGTCTTTCAGCAAATGAAAAAACTGAGATTTTATTAAAATTAAATCAGGCTGTTGCATTTGAAAATTACCTTCATACAAAATTTGTCGGACAAAAAAGATTTTCTCTTGAAGGTGGTGAAACATTGATTCCTGCATTGGATCAGTTAATTTCAAGATCTTCACAGTTGGGCGTTGATGAGGTTGTTTTAGGAATGGCGCACAGAGGGAGACTGAATGTTCTTACCAATATTTTCGGAAAGTCTTACAAGCAAATCTTCTCGGAGTTTGAAGGAAAAGAATTTGAAGAAGACGTATTCTCGGGAGATGTAAAATACCATTTAGGTTCATCTAAAAAAATTAAAACAGCCTCAGGAGAGGAAGTTTCCATCAATCTTACCCCGAATCCGTCTCACCTTGAAACGGTTGCTGCTCTTGTAGAAGGAATCTGCCGTGCAAAAGTAGATGATAAGTACAAAGGTGATTATTCTAAAATTTTACCGATCGTAATCCATGGTGACGGCGCTATTGCCGGACAGGGTATTGCTTACGAAGTTGCCCAGATGATGACACTGGAAGGTTACAGAACAGGTGGTACGGTTCATATCGTAGTTAATAACCAGGTTTCCTTCACAACGAATTACATGGATGCAAGATCTTCAACATATTGTACAGATATTGCAAAAGTTACGGAATCTCCTGTAATGCACGTAAATGCTGATGATGCAGAAGCTGTTGTTCATGCAATCCACTTTGCTGCTGATTTCAGAGCGAAATTCGGTAAAGATGTGTACATTGATTTGTTAGGATACAGAAAATACGGACACAACGAAGGGGATGAGCCAAGATTTACGCAGCCGAATCTTTATAAAATCATTTCAAAACATCCGAACCCAAGAGAGATCTATAAAGATAAATTGTTGAAAGACAGCGTAACCTCAAATGATGTTATTGCTAAAATGGAAACGGAATTCAAAGCACTTTTAGATGAAAATTTCGATGCATCCAAAGAAATAGAAAAAAACGTGATGGATGTATTCATGGCAGATGACTGGACCAATTATCCAATCGCCAAAAGAGGCGCAGTTCAGGATTCTGTTGATACAAAATATGACCTTGAAAAGCTGAAAGAACTGGCCGTTAAAATGTCTACGCTTCCTGCTGATAAAAAGTTCCTAAACAAAATTACAAGACTTTTTGAAAACAGGATTAAAGCAATCGAAGCCGATTCTTTAGACTGGGCTTTAGGAGAATGGCTGGCTTATGCAACCCTTTTAGTGGAAGGCCATAACATAAGAATTTCCGGGGAAGATGTAGAAAGAGGAACCTTCTCACACAGACATGCCGTGGTAAAGACTGAAGATACGGAAGAAGAATATATCCCGCTAAGACATGTTTCAGAAAGCAGATTTGATGTGTATAACTCTCATCTTTCAGAATATGGGGTTTTAGGTTTTGATTACGGTTATGCAATGGCATCACCTAATACTTTAACCATTTGGGAAGCTCAGTTCGGAGATTTCGTAAACGGTGCCCAGATTATTGTTGATCAGTATCTGGCTGCTGCAGAAGAAAAGTGGAAAATTCAGGATGGTTTGGTAATGCTATTGCCACACGGTTCGGAAGGTCAGGGAGCGGAACACTCTTCTGCAAGACTGGAAAGATTCCTTACCTTATGTGCCAATGAAAATATGGTGGTTGCCAATATCACTTCTCCTGCAAACTATTTCCATTTATTAAGAAGACAGCTGAAATGGTCATTCAGAAAGCCGTTAATCGTAATGAGTCCTAAATCATTGCTAAGACATCCGAAAGTAGTTTCTCCACTTGAAGATTTTGCAAACGGAGGTTTCCAGCCAATTCTTGATGATCCTTCTGCAGATCCTAAAAAAGTTGAAAAATTAGTGCTTTGTTCAGGAAAATTATACTTTGAATTACTAGCTAAAAAAGAAGAGCTGAATGCTGAAAATATTGCATTGGTAAGGTTCGAGCAGTTATACCCTTTACAGAATAACGCTATTGAAGCCATCTTCGAAAAATATTTAAACAGAAAAGAAATTGTTTGGGCTCAGGAAGAACCTGAAAATATGGGAGCATGGTCTTATATCTTAAGAAACTTCAGAGATACGGGAATCCAGGTAATCGCTCCGGTTCCAAGCGGTGCTCCGGCTCCCGGAAGTCACAAAATGTTTGAGAAAAATCAGAATGCAGTGATCAACAGAGTATTCGACAGAAATGATGCTCCGGTAAAAAGACCTGTAACCGCTTAATTTTAATAAAGTGAGAGGTGAGATGTTATAAGTAAGATGTACAAGAATAAAGCTAAGATTCTAAAATCTATTCATCTATTCTCATAAAGTCAAAAAGATAATAAATAAAAAAATAAAAAATACGATATGTCAGTTTTAGAAATGAAAGTTCCTTCACCGGGCGAATCAATTACAGAAGTTGAAATTGCAACCTGGCTTGTAAAAGATGGTGATTATGTAGAGAAAGATCAACCCATCGCGGAGGTAGATTCAGACAAAGCAACGCTGGAATTGCCTGCTGAAGAAAGCGGTGTAATTACTTTAAAAGCTGAAGAAGGGGATGTGGTACAGGTAGGACAAGTGGTTTGCTTAATCGATATGGATGCTGCAAAACCTTCAGGAAGTGCTGCTCCTGCTGCTGAAGCTCCAAAACAGGAAGAAGCTCCAAAAGCTGCTGAGCCTGCTAAACAGGAAGTACCGGTTCAACAACCTGTTGCTCAACCTGCTGCAACACAAACCTATGCAACGGGCGCTCCGTCTCCTGCAGCTAAAAAAATCCTTGATGAAAAAGGAATGGACGCTGCACAGGTTTCAGGAAGCGGAAGAGATGGAAGAATTACAAAATCAGATGCTGAACTTGCTGCTGTTCCTGCATTGGGAGGAAATCCGGTTACCGCTACAGGTTCAAGATCTACCACTACTACAAAACTTTCAGTTCTTAGAAGAAAAATAGCACAGAGATTAGTTTCTGTGAAGAACGAGACGGCGATGCTAACAACATTTAATGAAGTTGACATGTCCGAAATCTTTAGATTAAGAAAATTATATAAAGAAGAATTTGCTCAGAGACACGGCGTTGGACTTGGTTTCATGTCTTTCTTCACAAAAGCGGTTACAAGAGCATTGCAAATGTACCCGGACGTTAATGCATCCATCGACGGAGATTTCAAAGTAAATTATGATTTCTGCGATATTTCAATTGCCGTTTCAGGTCCTAAAGGATTAATGGTTCCTGTATTGAGAAATGCGGAAAACATGTCTTTTGCCAGTGTTGAGGCGAATATCAAAGATCTTGCTACAAAAGTAAGAGACGGGAAGATTACAGTTGACGAAATGACAGGGGGTACTTTTACCATTACCAATGGTGGTACATTCGGTTCTATGATGTCAACACCGATTATTAATCCTCCGCAATCTGCAATTCTTGGAATGCACAATATCATTCAAAGACCGGTAGCTGTTGACGGGCAGGTGGTTATCCGCCCAATGATGTATGTAGCAATGTCTTACGACCACAGAATTATCGACGGAAAAGAGTCTGTTGGATTCCTGGTTGCGGTAAAAGAAGCCATTGACAATCCGGTAGGAATTTTAATGAACGGGGACGAAAGAAAAGGCCTGGGCTTATAAGTATAAAAACAAATTATAAGATATAAATTTCAATCTCGCCCAAAAAGGGCGAGATTTTTGTATATTTTAAGAAAATACCAAGATGATGTTCTCCAAAATGACCTCCAATATCAAAGTTTCAGTAATACCTGAATATGATAGCAAAAACAGTTATCCATCTGAAAACAGATATGTTTTCAAGTATAACATAACGATCGAAAATGACGGAAGCTTTCCGATAAAGATTTTAAAGCGAAAATGGCTGATTTTCGATGTGGGATTCGGCTATACGGAAATCATCGGAGACGGTGTTATAGGCTTAACACCCGAAATTGCTGTCAGTGAAAATTTTGCCTATTTTTCCAATGTAATGCTTCGTTCCGGAGTCGGAAATATGAGTGGAAAGTACCTCGTAAGAAATATGGAAACCCAGGAAAATTTTGAAATTGATATTCCGAAATTTAATTTGTTATCAGAAGTTTTAAGCAATTAAAATTCCCAAATACGGAATTATTCCTTATTCTGGAATTTGCATGTTGCCTATAGAAAAAAAAAATTAAAGTTTTTTTATTTTTAATTTCATAACATCACTTATTTCCTCATTACTGCTTAAAAACAGCTTTTCAAAAGCCAGTAAAGATATTTTTGCACACACCTCTGCATCATCGCCCGCTCTATGATGGTTAAAGCTTAACTGATGATATTCTGCCAAATGTTTCAGTCCGTACCTTGGTAAATAATTCCATGATTTTTTGGCTAGCTGAATGCTGCATAAATAATTCAGCTTTGGAGTAAATATTCCGTAATGATTCAGGCAACCGCGTAATACACCGGCGTCAAAACCTGCGTTGTGTGCAATCATTAAAGTTCCGTACATCATTTCTTCCACTTCATACCAGATTTCATCGAAAGTAGGAGCGTCTTTTACGTCGTCTGCCACAATTCCGTGTACGTCGACATTAAAAGGATTAAAATAAGGGAAACTCGGCGGTTTAATGAGCCATGTCCTGGTTTCGATAATTTTTGAATCCTGTACGATACAAACTCCCAGTTCACATGCAGAATTTCTCTCGTGCGTAGCGGTCTCAAAATCTATTGCACAAAAATCCATAATTTCTAAGTTGTTATTTTAAAAAAGAGTGTACTTTTGTTCGTGGCAACCTTGGTGATATCACTAATAATATTGCTGTATTTTTGTTTTAAACTATTAATATCAACGCCATCCTTATCACTTACCGTAATAATAAATCCCGTAGTCATATTTTTACTTTCCGGTGTATCAATGGTCTCTTTTAAAATGCTTCCGTGCGTAATTTTTTCGCTGAGGTATTGATTTAAATTTTCTACCGCGTTTTTGTCAGCATTTTTATTGATGGTAATCCGGAACCTTCCGCCATTAAGGCCTTCTTTAAGCCTTACCAGATAAACAGAGTTTCTTTTGAAATTAACTTTACCTTTTTTATCAACTTTATCACGGATATCTTTAAAAGACAAATTCTTCTCGGATGCCGGTTTTTCTTTTTCAGGATCGAGATTATCAACAATATCACGAAATGAAAAAATCTTAACATTTACAGGATCTGTATCTTTTAAAATTTCCGTACTTTTTTCTGATATTGTTTTAATGCTGTAACTTTTATCAATAGCAGACCATGCATTTTTCTGCGAAAATGACTGCTGAAAGAAAAGTAAAAATAATAAGACTAGTGGAGTTGTTTTCATTTCAAAAAATGTTTAAAAATCAACCATTTAGATTGATAAAATTGATGTTTCTGATTCTTCTGCCGTTTTTTCCATGTTCCGGGAATATAAGTATAAAAAGCAAAATGCGCTCTTCCTACTGCCCAAAAATGAGAGATTCCGTATTTGTAACCAAAATATAAAGCAGCGAATCCGTCAAGACAAAGCCTTGAAAATATTACGACAATTAACTGTGGAAACGGCAAATTTTTCAAAAGCATTAAAAGGTTATTCCTCATATTAAGGAACGTTTTTTTTGCACTTTGCTTATTCAATGTTCCGCCACCAACGTGAAAAACTTCAGATTTTCCGGTATAAAAAATCTTTTTTCCTGAATTAATTAATCTCCAGCAGAGATCAATTTCTTCCTGATGGGCAAAAAAGCGTTCATCAAAACCGTTTTGTTCCCAAAAATCTTTTGAGCGGATAAATAAGCAGCATCCCGAAGCCCAGAAAATTTCAGCTTCATCATTATATTGTCCGTGATCTTCCTCAATGTCATCAAAAACTCTTCCTCTGCAATATGGATATCCCAAATTATCAATCAGTCCACCTGCGGCACCTGCGAATTCAAAATAATTTTTTCTGTCGTATGACAAGATTTTCGGCTGTACCGCTGCTATATCGGGATTTTTTTCCAGCAATTCAATCGCAGGACCTGTCCAGTTTTCAGTCACTTCAACATCAGAATTCAGAAGGCAGTATATTTCGTTCTTGATATGCTTCAAACCTTCATTATATCCGCCTGCGAAACCGTAATTTTTATCGTTTTTAATAACTTTTACTTCTGGAAAATGGTTCAGTAAAAAAGCAATAGAATTATCTGTTGAAAGATTGTCGATCACATAAATATCTGATTGAGGAGAGAAACGAACTACGTCCGGAAGAAATTTTTCCAGCCATGATTTTCCGTTCCAGTTTAATATGACAACCGCTAATTTTTTTGACATTCGTTACTAAATTTTTTCAGAATCAAAATTTTTGATAGAATCCTGATATTTCCACTTTCTATGAGACCAGAGATAATTGTCGGGACGTTTATTAATTGTATTTTCCAGTAATTTATGGAATTTTTTTACTACTTCATGTTCAACAAATTTTTCTCCATCCGGATAGATTCTGTGGTAATTGACCTGATAGAACCCGCGTTTCACCTTCTTCATCTCACAATAAATGAAGGCAAGATCCATTTTTGTTGCCAGTCTGTCGTAGCCTGTAAAAACAGGAGTTCTCTGATTAAGAAATTCCAAGCCATAGGTGATATGAGCAAAATGTGGAGTCTGGTCCGCCACAAACATGTAGGCTGAGCTTCCGTCGTTCCTGGACCGTACAATATTAAGGATTACTTCTTTTGCTTCAAGCGCCTCATTGCCGAATTTATTTCGGACATTTTTCATCTGATTTTCCCAGAAATCACTGTTTACTTTTCTATACACGGGATGGCAGTGGTCCTGCGGAATTATTTTCGCCAAAGCATTAATCCATTCCCAATTGAATACATGCCCTGCCAATAAGATGATGTTTTTCCCTTCTTGTTTTGCTTCATGGAAAACTTCCTGGTTAATATGCTGCATCCTTACTCTTGATTCCGTTTCTGAAATACCAAAAGATTTAATGGTTTCTACCAGATAATCGGAAAAATTACGGTAGAATTTTTTTCTTATTTCTTTTATTTCCTGTTCAGATTTTTCGGGAAAGGAGTTTTTAAGATTTTTAGTAATTACATTTTTCCGATAGCCTACCAAATAATAATTCAGAAAGAACATAATATCTGAAAAAACATACAATATTTTCAGAGGAAGCTTGGAAATCAAGTTTAATATTTTTATCAGAAAATTCATAAAACAGGCAAATTTACGGATAATAAAAATATGGTTGTATTTTTGCATGCAAATACTCATATTTTTTTAATTTTACAATATGAAAAAATTATCACTAATAGGTTTTTTGGGATTAAGTTTTTTTGCCTTTTCTCAAAATATTAAGCCGGCAGACGAAAGAAAAAATGATGAAAAGTCATTGTTGGTAAAGCCAGATCAGTCTGAACTGGATGCTAAAAAGAAAGCTGCGGAAGAAAAGGCTAAATTACCAAAGCCATATGATCCGAAAGCTGATGCTGAAAAAGATATTCAGAACCTTATTGCTAAAGCAAAAAAAGAGAAAAAGAATATAATGATCCAAGCTGGCGGAAATTGGTGTATCTGGTGCCTCAGATTCAACCAGTTTGTACAAACAACACCGGAGCTGAAATCAATTGTTGATAAGAGCTATGAATATTATCACCTCAATTATTCCCCTGACAACAAAAACGAAAAAGTTTTTGAAGCCTATGGAAATCCCGGCGAAAAATTCGGTTATCCTGTGTTCATTATTCTGGATAAAAACGGCAAAATGATCCATGTTCAGCAGAGTGACGTGTTGGAAGAAGGTAAAGGGTACAGCCTTGAAAAAGTAAAAGAGTTTTTTAAGGAATGGGTTCCAAAGTCATAAACTTAACTCGCGAATTTTATTTATTAAGCAAAACAAAAACCACTTCAAATTGAAGTGGTTTTGTATTATACAAGTATTGTAGATTAAGCTTCTTCAGATTTTGCTTCTTCTTTTTTAGCAGGAGCAGCTTCTACCGGAGCATCAGATACGATATCGAATTCGAAATTGTATTCTACATTTCTGTGTAGTCTGATGTTAGCCGTTACTTTACCAGTTCTCTTGATTGTATTTCCTGGGATTTTGATGTATTTCTTCTCTACAGAAACTCCTGCTTTTCCAAGAGCTGCAGAAAGATCTGCATTGTTGATAGATCCGAATAATTTATCACCAGAACCTACTTTTGCAGGAATAGTAATAGAAGTTTTTTTCAATTGTTCAACTACAGCGTTTGCAGCAGCGATTAACTTAGCTTCTTCTTCTTTTCTAGCTTCCAAAGTAGCTTCAAGAGCTGCTTTATTTTTAGGAGTTGCTAAAAGTGCGTATCCCTGAGGAATTAAGAAGTTTCTAGCATAACCTGGCTTTACGCTTACGGTGTCGAATTCAAGACCTAAATTTTCTACGTCTTTTTTTAGGATAATGTCCATTGTTGTTGTCCTTTTTTAGATGTTAGAATTTAGAAATCAGATGTTAGACATTTTGTCTCAAACCTTAAATCTATTATCTAAAATCAAGTTAGAATTAATTATTTATTCAGCAACAAAAAGCCAAAAGCTAATGCTAATGGCTAATTGCAATTTTTTTTATTTCAATAAGTCAGCTACGTATGGTAGTAACGCAAGGTGTCTTGCTCTTTTGATTGCAGCAGAAACTTTTCTTTGGTATTTTAAAGAAGTTCCAGTGTATCTTCTTGGTAAGATTTTACCTTGTTCGTTTACGAACTGTAATAAGAAATCAGCATCTTTGTAATCAACGTGCTTAATTCCGTATTTTTTGAATCTACAATATTTCTTTTCAGATTTTGTATTGATATCAAGCGGAGTAAGGAATTTTACTTCAGATTCTCCTCCAGCTGAGGCTTGTTTAGCCATTTCGTCTATTGCCATGTCTTGTCTTTTTAAAAAATAGGGTTAATAATTAAGCTTTAGCTGCTTTTACTTTTGCTCTTCTAGTTACAGCGTAGTCAACAGCATGTTTGTCTAGTTTTGTAGTAAGGTAACGGATTACTCTCTCGTCACGCTTGAATGCTAATTCTAGATCAGCTACTACAGAACCTTCACCTTTAAATTCAATTAAAGTGTAAAATCCGTTCTTTTTCAATTGGATCGGGTAAGCTAATTTTTTTAATCCCCAGTTTTCTTTAGCAACGATTTCGCAGTTCTTTTCTTTGATAAGATCTACATACTTGTTCACTGCTTCCTCCACCTGAGCTTCAGATAGAACGGGAGTTAAAATGAAAACAGTTTCGTAATTGTTCATAATGTTAAAAAATTTGTTAATTATTTCGAGGTGCAAAAGTAGGGAATATATTTGTAATAAACAATAAAGCCGAGGAATTTTGTTAAAATATTGGTAAGGTTTACCTGGCAAAAATATATTTCTTTGTATAAGGAGCTTTTTCCCGCTCTCTCTACTCGCTTTTCCAATGGTTTC
>NZ_JAYEDA010000013.1:0-98214 GCF_034651565.1 Chryseobacterium sp. MHB01
GATCTGCTGCAGGGAAATGGTTTTACCATAGTATTTGCTGACGATACGAAGGCACGTAGGTCCGCAGTCTTTGGAATCAGGCTGAAGGTAAAAGGGAAAGGATTTCAATTTTTAATCAATTTGTATGCAATAAATGGCGTCATTCTGGCAACTACTTTTTAGAATATTTTTTAATCTTTAAAAACAAACAATTTGTTGAAAAAATAAACTGCAGCTATAAATATAAACGGATATTAATGAATATCAATGATTTTAAGGGTACTTTATTGCATCAGCTAATTCTATCGGATTATTGTTTTTCTTAATGTACTGCTGTTCATTTTTTGTAAGCTCCTTGTAATCAGGTTTAAATGGTTTGCCGTTTTCATCTTGCCAGAGAACTTTTATATTTCCTGTTTTCATTTCTCTATATGGGTCGTTGTAATGATCAATAAGAACTTTTGCAAGTTGTTTCTTTGTTACTTCCAGGAAGGTTGTAGAGAAAAAATTTATATCTGTAATCTCATCTTTTTTTATTCCTGTAAAGCTGAATTCATAATTATTTTTAGTGTCTTTCATATAAATAATCAGTCCGGGTAATCCATTGAAAATAGATGGACCTTCCTGTAAAGATATATCAGATGTAAACCATATTTCCCAATTACGACCAGAATAACTTAATGATGTTTTCTGACAGGTATAACCAGCAATGCTTTTTGTTTCAGGCATTATTTTCCAGTCAAAATCTGGAGCTTTTTCCGATAGCTGATATAGATCTCTGAATAAAGAGGTAAATTTTGATAATTTTTTTGTCTTAGAATCCTTTATAACCATAAAGGCATACTCATATTTAATCTGGCTCTTAACTCCTTTCTTTCTATTTTCAATTACTGTGGAATCATTTTCAAATTGCTCTTGAGAATAAAATTTAGATTTATCGTCTTTTATCAGTAAGATCATATTTTTATTTTTAATCTCTTCTTCTAATGAATCTGTTTTGTAATTCATACGATAATATACTTTGTAATTTTGTGCAATCGACTGATTAAAAATTAATGTTATAAGAACACATAATGTTTTAAATAATATTTTCCAGTTCATAATATTGTATTGCTTTTTGTTTTAAAGGATTGGTACTCCACTCTTCCCATTCTCCTGTGTATGGATTGTAGCCGCATTTTAAAGGTTTTGAAGTGTCTAATCCTTCTTTATTAATATGGCTGCGTTCTGTGTACGCTCTGCAATCTGTACAGATGTAGCGGAACTCACAGTCTTTGCAGACTTCAATCTGGTCTTTGGTAAGATTCCAGTATTTTTTGAAATCAGATTGCTGTAACGCTTCTTCTAATGTTGTGTCTTTTATATTGCCGAAACTTTGTGGCATAGAAGGGCAGTTTCTGATATTTCCTTCTGCGTCAATTGATATTTTTTTGTGGAGACAGGAGTTATGATGGTGAGATTCGGAAACTATTTTTAAATTAATTGTGCTCATATTTTCTGCTATTTCTCCACAACTTTTACAGTTATGGATCTTTTTTTTATGCAAAAAAATCTTATCTGAAGACATTTTGTCTGCATTTTTTTCTGTGTAATTATAAATATCTATTTGTGTAATAATATTATAATTGTGCAGTATTTTAGCAACTTTATAGCAATTAAAATTTAGGAAGTCATTTTTTACTAGGATAATTTGAATATCTTTCAAGAAGTTATCTCCTGACTTTGAAATTTTATCTATGAAATTTATCAATATTTTAATGTCATTTATGTAAAAAATTCTAATCTGTAAACTTTGTACGCGTAGCTTTTCAAAATCATATTCAATTTTTTCTAAATATGATAGATTAGATTCAGCATCTATGTCTATGATTGCGTTTATTATTCCAAACGGCTGCTTATATTGTAAATTAATTTTAGGAAATGATGACGCCTCTTCTTCGTCCAAAACTTCAAAAATTAATTCATCTTTTAACAGAAATTTTTTATAAGTATTGATTATTTTTACACTTTCTGGGTATATTTTCTTTAATAATTCGAAATCTATAATGATATTATCGATTAAAATATTAGCAAAGTCATTGGGTATATAGTAATATAAATTTCTTGTTGTATCCAATAGCAATGTTCTCACATGACCCTTGCACAGAATAATATCACTAAATAGTTTATATGTCATAATTTTGATATGGGCTTATATAGTTTTCTTGAAAATGTAATAGAATTTTTTATTTTATTATGTCCTTTAATTTGTAAATTCTCATTATTATCAAGAATATTTTTCTTCACTTTTAATTTTTCTAAATCGAGTAGTATAAAGCTTGTATTGATTTTTTTTAATTTGTTTTTTAACAATGCTTCATGATTATTCTGCATATAATTTACTTTTTAAGTGTAATACTAATTCTTCTTCAATAAAATAATTACAAGGATATGAAACCATTCCAAATTGACCCACCGGATTGACCTCTAAAAAATAATACTGATTATTATAGCTTTTAATCAAATCAATAGAGCCCATCGTCAGATGTAATTCTTTCATCAGATTTCTCAACATATCCTCTATTTTTTGAGGAAGTTTAAAAGGGATTCTTCTATTAGGTCGTTTAAAGTCATAATTTCTAAAATCAACCTTTGTATGCTTATTTTTATTGGAAAAAATTGCCATGGAATAAAATTTACTTTCTAAAAAAAACACTCTAATTTCAAATCTTTTTTTTATTTCCTCCTGAAAAAGAGAATTTGAAAAACTTTTCCCGGTACTTTTTATATCCGAAATTTTTTTTGTATGGGTGATAAATATTCCACCTTCTTTAGCATTAAAGCTTGTCGCCTCATATATAGGCTTAGTAATTAGATCTTTTTCAATATTTTGTAAGGCATGCAAATTATTTGCTATGTATGTTTCTGGAATGGTCAATCCTATCTTTTTTGCAATTTTTAGAACGTGCATTTTTTCTACGGACAATATATCTTTATAGTAATCATACCATTTCCAATTGGGATAGAAATCAAACAATATTCTTAAAAATTTATTATTTTCTGCAAAAATGAATTTTGAAAGAGTAACAGCATTATGATCAATTATGCCAGCCATTTTTGTAATACTTTCACTGCTTTGGTCAATAAATCTCCGACACCATACGATCTTAATTTCCTCTAAATTGACTTTATGATTTAGTAAGACATCGGTTATTATTATTTTTTCAGATTGAAAATCAATAAAGACATTGTATAGTTTAGGATTATTTATTTCATCTATATTAAGTCTCACATAGGGAATTTTGTGAAAATCCAACCAGCAACATATATCATTAGTTGTTTCATCAAAAAAAGATTTTGAAATTATTAAGATTTTACTCATAAGATAAGACCTTTAAATTCTTGATCGGCATATAATTCTATGTCAAGGTCGTAGCTTAATTTTAGTGCTTCAGTAGATTTATTTTTTCTGCAAATTTTTATTTCCTTCACGACAAAAAGATAATTCCGGTCTTTATAAGAAAAATACCTTTTCAGCATCTTTTTTTGCATTCCAATATCTTCAATAATATCATAGCAGAGGTATTTTTTGCCATCATCAGTTGTAATCAATTTACTTTTTTTCTCTGAAATGTCAGGAAGACTTTTTATAAGAAACAGCGAGGTAATAATATTATTACCACAATAATTATTCACTATTGATTTTTGTTGATTGCTGAAAATTCTTTTTCCATAACTTTTATGAAAATAATACTTAGAATTTTTCCTGAGACCTAAACTTTTGAATGCAACAGCATTTTTCTGGTTCTGTATAACATAACTGAACTTTTCATCTTTTAGAGCTGTAACTTCTGTAGATGTTTTACATGCCATAAGAAAGGAGGCTACGGCAAAAGCCGTAACCAACCTGTTTGTGATGTTATTTAACATGCCCAATCACTGTCATCACATGTTCCGTCATTTGAAGGGTGAGCATCGCCCTTGCGTCCTGTCATGACAAGTGTATCACATCCAGAAGATATAGTACTGGAACCAGGGTTTGATAGCCCTCCTTTTACTGCAATTAGATCATTCTTTTTGATTTTTTTGCTATTTAATGACCCTAATGTTTTTTTCATTTTTGTTGATTTTTTAAAATTAAAGATTTTGTTTGCCGTATAAACCCCGGCATGGGTTTTTGCTGATCAGCGGTTTTCATTTATACTTTGCAGTGCGCACTACAAAAAATAAACATTTGTGTTTTTTGTTGAAGCAAAGATGCAATGGTGCGATAATTTTTACAAACAAAGTATTCCTAAATTGATCAATTTTGGAATAATCGAAACCAAGATTGATCAATTTTCAGTACTCAAAAACATATAACATTTTGGTTTTTAATTTAATAAATTATTATTTGGGAAATACTTAAAATATAGTATTATTGTACTTGAAACGCACTTGTATGTATAAAATTATATTATTTATTTTCTCTTTTTTTAGTATCCTATACTTTTCTCAAAGTACAAAAGACTTTAAGATTCCTGATTCATTAAAAAATAGAACCTTTGATCAGCTAGAGAAATCCTATAGCAAAGAATTTCGTGTAGAAAATAAATCTCTACTTTATGCGAATACTTTTTTAGTAAAAGCAAAAAAAGAGAAAAATGTTATAAAGCAGATAGATGGATATTTTTTGCTTTTTACAAAATCCAGAAAAAACATTCATTATGTTGACAGTATAAAAAATGTTATTCGTAAAAATAATACTGTAGATAATCTCTCACATGGTTATTATAAAATGGGACATATTTATTACAATTCTAACAAATATGATCAAGCGTTATCTTCCTATTTACAAGCACTCACTTATGCAAAAACAAATGATAATAAAAAAAGTATCATATTAATTAAGAATGCGATTGGAGATATTAAGTCACGGACGAATGATTATGAAGAGTCTTTAAAAATTTTCAAAGGAAATTATGATTATATCAAAAAGGAAGAAACAAAAGATCCTAATAATTATTTATCTGTTTTGTATAGTTTAACAGTTGCCTTTAACGGAGTGGGAAAATACGATTCGGCTTATGTCTATGCAAACTTAGGAAAATCTAAATGTCTTGTATATAATAAGAAATATTACTATCGCGCCTTTGATCTTGCCTGCCATATAATTGAATATCATCTAAAAGATAATGAAAAATCAGTTAAAGGATTAAAGAAAAATATAGATTATTTTAAAAAGCATGACTCTACCAATTTAGGGATTTCGTATATGTATTTATCCATGAACTTCCAGAAATTAAATAACAGGCGTGAGTATTTCTATTATTTTAATAAAATGGATTCTATACAAAAGAGAATAAAGTTTATTCGTCCGGAATTAATAGATTTATATAAAAATTCTTTAGATTTTTACGAAAAAAAGGGAAATAAAGAAAAAGAGCTCTATTTGATTGACCGACTTATAACGCTTAATGATACTATTTATAAATCAAATTATGAGTTTTCCAAAGAGATTCACAAAAAGTTTGACACCCCTGAATTGTTAGAACAAAAGCAGAAATTAATTTCCAATTTAGATAAAAGGAATACTGTATTATATTGGTTTCTTACTGGAGGCTTTTTGCTGCTTTTCATATTCATTTATTTGTATAGTACAAATCGGAAAAAATTAAAAACATATAAAATTCAAGCACAAAAATTAATTGATATACAAAATAAAAGTTCAGTAATTGACGAATCAGATAATTTGCAGAAATTAGATGTAGAAGATAAAGAAATGCAGCTCCGTAATACTTTAGGAAATAAGAAACCTAATAGAGTTAAAAGTCAAATTCCCGAAAATATAAAAGAGGCATTAATTTTAAAGCTACATGATTTTGAAAAACAAAAAATGTTTATTACTAAAAGTATTACGTTACATTCTTTATCTAAAGAATTTGAAACAAATAGAGATTATTTGTCAAAAATAATTAATGAAACTAAAGGTAAAAGTTTCTCAAAATATTTAACTGAATTACGAATTAATTTTGCTATTACCGAATTAAAGGAAAATAAAACATTAAGACTAAAAACTATTGCAAGTATTGCAGAAGATGTAGGTTTTAATAATGTGGAATCCTTCACAAAAGCATTTAAAAATATTACTGGCACTTTACCTTCTTATTACATTAAAATTTTACAAAAAGAAATTAAATAATTGATATTCAGCATTTTAAATATTTTTGTTAATGCTGTATTTACCAATATCGGCAACAAAATGTAGGTATACTTTGAAAAAATAATTAATTTGCCATCGCAATTTAAAAATCATATTAGATGAAAAAACAAAATGAAAAAACGTTAAAAAAATTATCGTTGAAAAAACTACAAATGATTAGTATTACTAATTTGGGAAAAATTAAAGGAGGAGATGGAGATACAGGAGGAAATAATACAGGTGATATGGGACAAGACACATCAATTCAAGGTCTTGCCGATATGAATTTTAAAATTAAATAAGGAATTTAAGGTGTGGGGTGCAAAATAGCACCTTACACCAATATTTTTCATCATACGTACATTAATAATATGAAATATATATTCACATTTTTGATTTTTTGCTATCAAATTTTATTTTCCCAAAAACAAGAAGTAATTAAATCATCGCCATCAACGGATCAATATTTTGGCAATAGAATAGTAGATGAATATAGAAATATTGAGGATGTAAAAGATTCATCTGTAATAAGTTGGATGAAAGAACAGAATAATTATACTAATTCTATTTTAAAATCTATTCCATCTCGTCAGTATTTAATCGACAAACTTGACGAGATGGATAGTAAAAATGAATATTCTATTTCTTATTTACAAATTACAGATAATGATAAATATTTTTATATAAAAAGACAAGTCAAAGAAAATGTCCAAAAACTATATTTAAGAAATGGATTTGATGCCAAAGAAGAATTGTTATTTACCTCTGCCGAGTATAAAAAGAATAACAAAGAACATGTTATCAATTATATAAAGCCCAATTATGATGGGTCTAAAATTGTGGTTGCTTTAACTGAGGGTGGAAAAGAAATTGGAGAAATGATTATTATTGATGTTGAGAAAAAAATCATCTTACCTTATACAATTACCCACTGTTGGCCGTCTGATGGTGGTGGAGTTTCATGGCTACCTGATAATAATAGTTTTATTTATTTGTATTACCCAATAGTGGATAATAAATCTGAAATGTTTTTAAAAAACATGGCATCTGTAGTATATAAAATTGGTAATGACCCTAAGATAATTCATCCAATATTATCAAAAAAAGATTATCCGGAGCTGAATTTAAAAGAAGAAGACTTCCCTATCGTTTCAATTAATAAAAATAATCAAAATTATCTAATAGCAGAAATTGGGGGAGCGGCAAATTTTTCGGATACGTACTATGCTAATTTTTCAGAATTAAACAATAAACATATTAGTTGGAAAACTCTGTATAAGAAAGAGGATAAAGTTGTTGATTATACCCTAGTAAAAGATAACTTGTATTATGTGAGTGCTAGAGGAACAAAAAACAATTTTGTTGCACATACAGTTCTAAAAAAGCCAGATTTCTTGCATCCCGAAATCATTATACCCGAAATGAAAGATGACGTAATTGGTTCTGTATACTCTACAAAAGATGGATTATTTCTTACGACAACAAAAAATGGTGTAGAGTCTAAACTATATTTTTATTCTTCACAGAAAAAAATTAATGAAATAGTTTTACCAATTCCTTCAGGTAATGTAAAGTTAACAACAAAATCAAATAAATACTCTGATATATGGGTTACTTGTTCCGGTTGGATTAACACAGATAAGAGATATAAATACCATGTTTCCGAAAATAAATTTATTCCAGAAAATATAAATCCTATTATAGAATTTCCTGATTTTAAATATATTAAGGTTCTAGAGACAACCGTGAAATCTCATGATGGAAAAGATATTCCTTTGTCAATTATATACAACAAAGAATTAAATCCAAAAGAGGAATTACCTTTATTGGTTTTAGGATACGGAGCATATGCTACTTCCTATAGTCCCTTCTATGCTAAAATAGCTTTATTATGGGTTATAAAAGGAGGGATTGTAGCATATACACATGTGAGAGGAGGTGGAGAAAAAGGGGAAGATTGGCATTTGGGAGGATTCAAGAAAACAAAACCTAATTCGTGGAAGGACTTTATTTCTTGTATCGAATACATGCATGAAAAAGGATACTCAAATCCAAGTAAAACAGCCATTTGGGGAAGCAGTGCAGGAGGAATAGTAATGGGTAGAACTATGACAGAAAAACCAGACTTAGTAAAAGCAGTAATTATAGCTGCAGGAACTTTGAACACTATTCGAATGGAAACAGCTCCTAATGGTCCAAATAATATAAAAGAATTTGGGACAGTTAAAAATAAAGATGAATTTGGTTATTTATATGAAATGGACTCTTATCATCATATTAAAAAATGGACGAAATATCCTGCAACACTTATAACTGGAGGATACAATGATCCGAGAGTACCCATATGGATATCAGCAAAATTTGCAGCCAAACTAATGGCTAATAATACTTCAAAGAACCCTGTTTTACTTAAAGTAGATTTTGATGGGGGACATGGCAGAGATAATACTAAGAAAAAAGCTTATGAAGATATAGCTGATATTTTCGCTTTCGCATTTTGGCAGCTAGGACATCCCGATTACCAACCCAAAGAAAACCCAAAAAATTAACAATGCCCCGTTTCCCGTATCAGTTTTTTGATGAGTTCGTTGTTCGTACTCCTTTATTTTCGCGGAAAGACTTTCAGGAGCAACTGAGCAGAAATGAAATTCCTGATTCAGAGTTACAAGAAATTTGCAGAAATCCTGTTTTTCTGGAGGCGCTTTATCTCGCGTCACCCAACCTTCACGATGAAGCCTGTAAATGGATCCAGTCAGAAAAAGACTTTTCTTCTAAAGAATTTCAGAAACTAAAACAAACCCTGTTAAAATATTATAGCAGAATAAGCTGCCGGTGTACACCTTTCGGATTATTTTCGGGAGTAGGGTTGGGATCCTTCGACAAAGTCAGGATGACAATTCCGGTTTCAGAAAAAGTCAGGGATACGAAATTGGACATGCATTTTTTGGTCTCCCTTGCTCAGCATTTTGTGCAGCTACCCGAGGTAAGAAAAAAACTTTTATTTTTCCCCAACAACAGTATTTATAAAGTAGGGAGTAAAATTCGCTATGTCGAATATCAGTACACTGAAGGAAAAAGAGAATATATTATTTCTTCGGCACCGCTTTCAGAAGAGCTGCAACGGGTATTGCATTTTTCAAAGCAGAAAAGACCCATAGATGAAATTGCCGGGATTTTGGTAAATGAAGAAACCGCAACATGGGAAGCAGAAGAATTTGTAGAGGAACTCATCAGCAATCAGGTATTGTTAAGCGAGCTTGAGCCGAATGTTTCGGGAAATGATTTTTTAGATTCCATCATTGCTGTTTTAAATAAGATAAAAGCAAATGATAAAGTCGAAATTTTAATCGACATAAAAAATAAGCTAAACGAACTGGATCAGAATATCGGAAATCCCGCTTCAAAATATACTGAAATTGAAAGCCTCATTAAAATATTCGATACCGAATACGAACAAAAATACCTTTTCCAAACCGATCTGTATTACAAAGACGAATTTCTATTGCCAGAACAATGGAAAAAAGAACTCAAAAAAGGAATCAGCTTTCTTAATAAAATTACATTATCTCAGAAACAATCTTATTTGGATGAATTTAAAAAAGCTTTCTATGAACGGTTTGAAACACGGGAAATGCCCTTGGCATATGTTCTTGACACCGAAATAGGAATAGGGTACAAACAGAATATCGTCTCAAACGGAATCCACCCTTATCTGGAAGATTTACTAATTTTTGATTCTCCTCAAAAGCAGGTTGTGAAACTTAGTCTGAATCCCGTTCAGGAAATTCTCAATGAAAAATTGCAGGAAGCGATTATAGAAAACTGCCAGGTAATCAGCTTGGCTGACGAAGATTTTGACGGGTTCATTGAAAATTGGGATGATTTGCCGGATACGATGTCTTTTATGACAGAAATAATTTCAGAAAGCGGAAATGAAAAATTATATATAGGAAACGGAGGTGGAAGCAGTGCTGCTAATCTCCTGGGAAGATTTTGCTCGGAAAAAGCAGGTGTACAAAACCTTACAATAGCCATCGCCCAAAAAGAAGAAAAGCTTCGACAGGCAGAATATGGCAACGATGAGATCTTAGCGGAAATTATCCATCTACCGGAAGCAAGAATAGGAAATATCATTCGCAGACCGACAATACGATCGTACGAAATATCCTATCTGGCGCAATCTATATTATCGAAGAAGATGCAAATACCCATTGATGATCTGTATATTTCTTTACAAAACAATAAGATTGTCTTAAGGTCCAAAAGGCTGAATAAAAAGATCAGACCTTATCTCACAAATGCACATAATTACTATATCAACACACTTCCTGTTTATCATTTTCTCTCCGAACTTAATTCAGAAAATATGCGAACCGGATTATATTTCGATTGGGGAAGTTTAAGTCAGATTTACCATTTTTTACCCAGAGTAGAATATAAAAACATCATTCTCTCAAAAGCACATTGGAAGATCAATGAAAAAGATATTTCCGCAGTGGAAATGTCTGCAGATAAAAACCAGACTTTAACAACCTTTAAAAACTGGAGAGAAAAAAGAAAAATTCCGCAATGGATTCAATGGGTAAAATCTGATAATACGTTAACCTTCAACCTTGAAAATTACGATATGGTACAGCTGTTCTTCCAAATCCTGAAAGCAGAGAAGGCAATCATCATTGAAGAATTTCTGTACAATGAAAACGACGATTTTAAGCGTGAATTTATCTTCCCGATGTACAAAGTAAAATAAAGAAACACAATTTAAACGATGAAAAGAAAATTCCCTCCCGGAAGCGAATGGCTTTACCTGAAAATCTATACAGGAGTGAAAACAGCTGATCTTATTTTGGAGGAAGAAATACAGCCTCTTGTAGAATACTTTCAGCAAAAAGAATATATTTCAAAATGGTTTTTTATTCGCTATAACGATCCTAAGCCGCATTTGAGAGTAAGGTTGCTGTTGAATAATGTCATTTTTTACAATGAAATGCTTGAAAAAATTAATCAGTTATGTGAGCAATTTATTGACAGCGGAGAAATTTCAAATATTCAGATTGATACCTATAATCGTGAAATTGAACGTTATGGTAAAAACACCATAGAAGAAGCAGAGTCATTCTTCCATAAAAACAGCGAATTTACGCTGCAATGCCTTCACTATGATGATGAGGAAAAAATTATAATAAGTATTTTTTATATTGATGAACTGTTGAACAAAATCGGACTTTCTATCTGGGAAAAACTTATTTGGATTAATGATTTTAATGCCGCTTTTAAAGCTGAATTTAATGCAGATAAAAAGCTGAATTCCAGCATAGATAAGAAATACAGGAAGTTTAAATCAAAATATATAGAATTTCTTCAGGCCGATGAATTTTCAGATGAAAGAAATAAAGTTACTGCCCTTATTGAAAAAAGTGATGTTGCTGTAGATTCTATTGTTCGCTATTATGCAGATCAATCTTTAGAAATGCCTTTACAGGAATTCTTTCAAAGCATATTTCATATGAATATCAACAGGCTTTTTGTTTCGCAACAAAGGCTGTTTGAAATGATAATTTATGATTATATGATGAGGTTTTATAAATCACAGGTTTGGATAGAGGCATAAATTTTAAAAGAAAAATAAAATTTGTTTAAACCCGAAAACATAAATACATTTGTAACCACACGAATGATATAAAATGAAAAAAAGAACCAGTTTTCTTCCGAATATTGATCCGAGAATCTATCTAAGCTTTGGAATCATTTTCTTACTCAGTCTTGTTTTCCTGGTTTATCAGTATTTCCGCCACATCGATTGCGAAAATGCTAACTTCTATATTCATGCAGATGAATATATCGTCAACAAAGTAGTTGCATTTAATGATAACACTAAGGGAGCTATATCCTGGGAGTGGGATTTTGGGGACAACACACCGGCTGATCGCCGGCAGCGAACTCTTCATTACTACAAAAAGCCGGGAGAATATATTGTAAAATTAAAAATCAACGGCAACTGTATACACGAAAAACCGGTGACTATTACCAGTATTAGTCAGCAAAATGGCTATCTTCCCATTATCATAGCTCCGAATGTGACAACCGTGAGCGAGCCGGTCTATTTTAATGCTGAAAAAGAAGCCGGCGAATCTTGGGAATGGAGTTTTGGGGAAACCGGATCAACAGATGCTTTAGAAAAAGCGCCCGTTTATAGGTTCAAAACGACAGGTGATAAAAAAATTACCCTTATCGTTAATGGAGACATAGAGCATACTGCAGTAAAAACAATATATGTTGCTCCTAAAGTGATTCGGGCAAAACAAAAGGTAAATATTAAATCCTATAAATTTGAAAAACCTCACTCCGCGTTTTCTTTACCTCCCGGGGAAGCTCAGAAAGATCCTCTTGTAGATATGTTGCAATATATTCCCGTGTCTCCGAAAATGAAACCCCAAAAAGACTCAGGCATTGCTGCGAAGAAAGCTCCGGAAATTTCCAATGAACAATTTCGGATTATGGTTGGGCAGGTTGCGGCACAAACCAAAACCAAGGACGACTTTAAAGATTTCATGTGTGAAAGATATGATATTCCTGTTGTTGTGAACGAAAAAAAACTGATACCATTCGATCAGCTTTGTCAGGAAATTGCCGGTAAAAAAATTAAAATTACTGCTCTTAGGATGAATAAAAATACTAAAAACTGTATTCAGAGTATCAGTATTCATTATAATGTAAAAAAATGGATGTTATGGATGGAAGAATGACTTATAGAAAACAAATTTTCCAGCCCTAAAAGGACAAATGCGATTATTAAAAATGCAATGTAATTTAAAATTGATTAAAAAAAATTACACGATAATTAAATATTACAAAAAGCAAAACTGAAATTAATTATTAACTATTTAATTATTGAGTCGTTTTATTTTAAATTATATTAATTTGAATTGTAATTATTACTTATTTCATAATAAATTGATATATTTGATACTTTAAATTCTATTGTTATTAAAAAAAATACAATAACAGAATAAACACAAATTTTATTAAAACACGATGAGAAAAGATATATTTCATATTATCCTGTATCTGTTTATATATATCGCTATACTTTCATGTAGCGGCAAGAAATACATTACAGAAATCCCTTATTATTATTCAGATCAATATTCTCACAAAAGCCGGAATTTGGCAAATGACATTGGATCCCCGCATTCTATAGAAGGTAATAATCCTCAGATTTTGGATGATGACGTACTGAAAATTAAGGAAAAATATTCAATTATTATGGAAGTAATGCCCAAGGAAATCACAGATTACAGGCTTTATTCCTATATTGATGAATGGCTGGGAACGCCCTATAAAAAACAGTCTCTTGAAAAACAAAAGGCAGTTGATGCTTCCTATCTTATACAGGCGTTGTTCAGTGAAGTATACGAAGAAACCTTTCCTAAAACACCGGATGGTATTTTTCGTTCAAAAATGTTGCAGCTTTTTACAGGAAGAATGTTCCTGAAAGAAGGTGACATCATTTTTTTTCGGTATGATAAATCCCATCCTATTTCTGATGTAGGGCTGTATCTTCATAATGACCGTATTCTGGCGTGTACCTCTAAAGGTCTTAATATCTATAATTTCAATGATGAATATTTTCAGCTGCGTTTTGTAGCTGCAGGAAGATTAAAAGACAAGAAATAATGAATCACTTACAACATATTGCCTCTCTAATTACGTCCTTTCCTCAGGATATCCGTGCAGAAGTCATTATCAATGATCTTATACAAAGCGGAGATCTCAAAGCAGAAGACTATACTGTTCTTAAAGAAGGCCAATTTTCGCGGGCTTATCGCTTCGATGTGCTTGATGCAAAAGTAGCTGATTCCGATGATGAAAAAGCGCAGCTCGTATTGAATCTTTCCCGGGACAGCATGTACGATACACTGCCGCAGGGAATTTTCCATAACTCTCAGAATGATACTTCAGGAAAAGATGTGGATGTGATGATTCGCGAATATTATGATCAAAAAAAACAGCAAAAAGAGGCAAGGAAGTTTTTTCAGCCTTTTGAAAATGAAATGTTTGAATTCGGTGTAGAAATAGAAAATTTTGAGAGTTCCTTCCTGTCTGCACTCAACGGAACCAAAGCTCCCGATCTGTTTTATACATTCTGGAATATGAGCAGGGACTTTCCGCCACTGCTGATCTCAAAATTCATCAGGCTCCTTCCCTTCACCTATAAAATAGTCGGCAATATATCTCAGGCCTGCCACATTCTTTCGATATTGCTTGAAGAAGAAATAACAGTTAATGAACGCGGATATCAAAAATATGCTGACGACAGCAAAACAACTTTGTTGGGTGAGACCCGTCTCGGACTGGATTCTATTACAGGAACTCAATATGATGATTATTCCAGACATATTGATATTAAAATTGGTCCTTTGAAAAAGTCGACATTCACAGACTTTATCTATACAGGAAAAAAGAAAAAATTTGTTGATATGTTCTGCGAATATTTTTTTCCGCTCGAAATAGAAATTACTACAATAATTCTTCTTCAGGAAAACGAAGAAAAATTTGATATGAGTCGGCAAACCAAAGCTATTTTAGGATACAATACCTGTATATGATTAAGATAAAAAAACATATTGCTAATTTATTAGATCCCCAACTCTTTGTCATTTTGTTAGTAGGAATTGCTTTATGTATCATCCTCACGATGATTTTTTCTCAAAAAACAAAAGATTTCAAACAAAAATACCGGGCCAAATTCTACATCTATCTTTTTTCATTTGCTTTTGCTTACGCAATCATTGCGCTTTTAGGTTATAATAGGCTATTTCAGGGAAATAATCTCTATGAATTTGTCTTCTATCAACTGTGTTCTTTAATTATAGGGGTCATTCATTGTTATGTCTATCGTACATATTTTGATAAATTTGAATTCAGAAAGTCCGGTAACGAATATCTTTTTGCTTTACTTTCGGTTTTATATGCCTCCGTTCCCTTTATGTTGATTTACTCATTTTTTAACGGAACAGATCTCGTTTATCTGATGCTGGGACATTTTATTGTATTTTTTATCCCGACCTTCTTAAATGATACATTTAACCGGATCATGAATATTCCTCCCAAAGTCTACCTAACATGGCAGTTTCCGGAAAATTATAAAGAGACCATTGGTCTGTCTGATGATGAATGGCGGGATATGGTTGTCTTCACTTATGTGATGAATAAAGATAAAAGTGCCAGAAAATACAGCGTATACAGAGCTAAAGGACCAACAAGACTTGATTTCGGAAGGCTTTTTTACAACTTTACAGTAGATTACAACCAGAGACATCCGGAAGATCAGATTCAGGTGGAAGACGAAAACGGACTTTTCAGCTGGGTATTCTTTCTGCAGCCCAAATGGTACGAGTCTACTAAATATATTGATCCCAATCTCACCCTTTACATGAATGGCATTGAAGAAAACAGCGTGGTGTTTTGTATAAGAACAGAGCAGGTTTTAGGTAAAAATAAAGAAGCCGGTAAAACAGACTTTGAATATAATCAGGAAAAAGAAAGGGAATATCAATAAAACCATTACAATAAAGATAGCACAAATGATAGAAAAATTAACTCACTTTCCGATAAATTGGATCGACGGAATGAAGATCAATAAAATTCATTTTATTGATATGCAGGATTTTGTAAGCGATTCGGTGCGTGATGCAATTGGAGTGCATACTTCAATGATCAATTATGGTCTCCTGCCGGTAAAAAATTCTATTAAGATTCATCTTATTATTGATAATCATAAACTTCTGCGTATACAGGTGGAAGAGTGCCACGCCATAACACCTAATGGCTCAAGAATAGAAATTGGGGGAGGTGATTACGAAAACCTCGCTTTATCCATTCCCTATCCCGAAGCAGTCCGTGAGCTGAAAGAAAATGAAAATGCGGTCTTACTGGCTTGTATTTCAGTGAATCCATTCAAAAGAACGCCTTACGGCGAGCCGGATCCAGAGGAAAATCCGCCAAGATATCCTTATACTCATCCCGAATATTCACTTAATTTAATCTCAGAAGACGAACTAAAAAGAAACATAGGTTTTGGAAGTAATTATCTGACCATAGGAAAGATTCTGGTAAACGCAGGAGAATCTAAAATTGATGAAAATTATATTCCTCCTTCCGTCACTATTGCCGGACATCACAGGCTTCAGGATCTACATACTGAAATTGATCGGTTTTATGGACAGATTGAACTGTATTCTACGCAGATTTCCCAAAAAATATATGCAAAAAAACAGTCAAACAGCCTGGCGGTGATGATGGAGCTTATGTCTGATAAAACTTTAAATTATTTAGGCATTGAAATCAACCGCTTCAGATGGATGGTGCCGCATTCTGCTCCGGTCAACATGTTGCTTTCGGTTGTGATTCTGGCAAGAATTCTTAAAAACTTTATTGATGCCCGCTCCGGAGCAGGAAAAGAAGAGCTGCTGAATTATTTTGCGGAATGGTGCAACGTTAGCCAGGGAGATTTTGAAATCATATTTTCGGATGTTATTAATCTTGATTATAACCATAATCAGATGGACAGAATGATTGTAAAGATTACCCGTTTTATGAAAACACTTGAAAATCTTTTCTCCATTTTAAGCAGACTTGATTACATCGGGAAAAAACGTGACGGAAGCATTTTCGTATCGGAAAGTACCGATGAAAAGGATACAATTATCCATGCCAAAAGAAGCCGTACTTTCCTGGCAGAATAATTATAAGACGATAACTGAAGCTAAAAATTATATTTCTAAAATTAAATATCATTCATGGAAGTTTTAAATAAAAATCAGCGGAGAGCCGCTTATTGGTTTTTTATATTGTTTTTCCTGCTTACATCCACACTTATTGTAGTAGCTGTTTTTTTCAATACTTATTTTCCGTTTAAAGAAAACAGCCTTCTCAAAGCTGAAAACATACGAATGAAAAAAGAAATGGAAACACAGAATAAATTTTCATTTCAGCTGGAAAAAGTAAAAGTGGCTGTAGATTCTATGGGAATGCCGGGACAGAATGATTTTTTTAATGAAAAGTTGGCGCTTTCCATTCTTGCGGACATGTATAAACAACTCCCGAAAGATACCCTGAAAAACAAGAATATGTACAACAATACCATCATGACCTACAAAGACCTGATTGATGCTAAGAAACAAATCAAACAGCTTTCAGGCAATCAGGAACTGATGGACAGTTTAAGCACAATAAACAAAGCACTGAAAGAAGAATATGATAAAATGAAAACCGATCTTGATGTCTGCAGACAGCTTTATCAGGTTCAGTGATAAAAGAGTTGTATTAAATAAATAATCGAAATGTTAAGATTCTGTATAATTTTTTGTGGTATATTCTTTTTTGAGCATAAGCTTTATGCTCAGAATAAGCCATTTGATTCTGCACAATTTGCTCATTTCGATTGTGGAATTATCCAGACTAAGCAAAAGCTGGATCACCGTTTTTTTGCAAGTGCTCCGGCAATAAGGCTGAGAATAGATAATGAAGAGCAAATGTACGCTTCATTTCAGCTGGGAAAAAGGAAAAATAAAATATATCTCTATCTGAAGCTGCTTGGAGAAGATATCTGCATTAATAATGATAAAAATGTTGACGTTTATTTTAAAACAGGCGAAGTTATTGTCCTGAAAAATGAATTTCCGATCAACTGTGAGTCGCTTTTCGCAAAACAGTTAAGTAAAAAAGAACTTAAAAAATTTAAAGAAAATGAAATAACACAATTACAAATTTACACGTATAAAAAAAATTATGAGATATATCTGAACGAAGTACATAGACAGGATATTCTCCATTACATTAATTGCCTTTCAGCATATAATATTAGAAAAGGTGAAATCCATAAATAAGAGAGTAAAATAAAATCGTATAAAATGAGTCCGCTGCCTGAATTAAATCTGAATTTAGGAATGTCAAAAGATCCTGATTTTCCTTTTAATGAAAAGGGAAAAGAAGAAATAATCATAAGAACGGATTCTGCACTCAGGAAATATACGATTAGTCTTACGATATCCGATCAGGAGGCGGGGACTATAATTTTGCAGATTAATGGAAATGAAATTGAAGTTCCCACGTATAAACTAATTGTGACCGATGACAAGACAGAAGAAATACGATCTTATCAGGTAACAAGAGATATATTGAGATTTGTTAAAACCAAAAATAAAAAAAGTTGGTTGTCATTCTTCGGATTTAAAAAGTTTGATAAAGCGTCTTATCTCTACGAAAATATTCCGTTTGAGCCGAAACAGGACAGCATTGAAACATTCGATATTTCAGCATACAGAAAATTATCTCACGACATGCTGTTTTACCAGCTGGAAAGAAGCGGGGGTAAGATGGTAATTTATGCAGGAGATATCAGCAATTTTATAAAACCGGAACATGTTGAAAAATATTTTATTGTTGTAGATAATGACCAGGGAAAGAGCTTTATCGGAGATATTCTTTACCGTGAAAAATTTCTGAAACTTACTCCCAAAGTAGAACTCAGGATTATCAAAAGAAAGCAGGTTCCGATGAATTTCGAATACAATAATAAAGGAAGTATTAAAAAAATTATTTATCTGTAAAATTTAACACGGCAATGAAAGACATTTACTACAACATACCAATTGATTTTGAAAGACTTACCAGCAAAAAAGAGGTCGATAAAATTTCTTTGGAAACATCACTGCGGCAACATCTCTTTCTGCTGGCAACCACGGCATTGGGAGAATGTAAATTTGATGAAACCTATGGCTCGGAAATATGGGAAATAGATTTTGATCTCCTGAAGAGCGACAACAGCCTCAAAGAATTAATTTCTGAGACTCTGAAGAAATCAATTATAAAACATGAGAAAAGGCTGGAACTTGAAAATGTTGAGGTTTATGTAAGTGACCATAATCTTGGAAATTCAGTAAAAAGAAGAATGAAAAAAAGAGTGTCATTTGCCATTAAAGGGCTCATTGCAGAGACTGACCGTTCATTTGTGTTCAGTAGTTGTTTTTTTGTGGGACCACTTTCATATTAATACGGAATTAAATATACATGAATCAGGAAAGAATTAAAGACAGGATATTAAGAAAGGCTTCAAAGTTGTGGGGATACAGTGAGTTGGAGTCGGAAAGTTCCTTCGATCCCGTTGTAAGCTTGTTGTTATCTGCCTGTGCCGCAGAACTTGAAAAACTGGGCTCTGAGCTTGAAAATTCCCGTTCCAGAATTATAGAAAGGGTTTTGGAAGTAATGTTCCCCGAACAGGTTTCCGGTGTAGTACCGGCACGAACCCTGCTTCAGGTGAACCCTCTGGAAAACAATACCTTTATTTCATACTATAGTAGTTTTAAAACTACAATTCGAAAACAGAATATTTACAATCCATCCGAAAGTACTGTTAAAGACTTGTATTTCAGTCCTTCGATAGAAACAAAATTGTTTGCTGCAAAAGTAAAATATCTTGCTTATGATAATGTAATGATGCACATTGAAGACTTTTTTTCTGATGAAATTATCGGAAAGGCAGAAGAACATATTTCCTCAGGTGAATTATGGCTGGGAATACACTCCCATCTGAGGGAAGATCTTGAGGACTTGGTGCTTTTTATTGATAGTAGTAATAGCTTCCAGAAAGAGATCTTTTACTATTATCTGAAGCAGGTAAAAGTTTTTTTTGGAAATAGAGAGTATCATTTAAATGAAGGCTATAATATAGAAAATGACAGCCTGAATCCAGAACAGATTATTACTAAAAATTATTCAGACTTGGAATATATTTATAATGAAATCAACCGGTTTTATAAACCATATTTCTTTACGCTGAAAGCGAGGTTGTCTTTTTCTGAGAAACCGGAAAAAGAGGAACTGTTTTTTAAACACTTTCCGGAAAATGGGATAGCAGATGAACAAGCTATTTTTTGGCTTAAGTTTAAATTTTCGGAAGCAATTGTTCCTGAGATTTTACAAAATGTTCGTTTTGCATTAAACTGTGTTCCTTTTATTAATATAAGGAATCAAAACATCAGCCGTAGAATAAAAGGCAGGCTGAATATCATTCCAATCGATGATGCAGAGCAATTTCTGGAACTTGATGATGTGTCGGACGAGTATGGAAAAAGATTAGATATTAAAAATTATGAATCTGAAAATGAAGAACCAATAGCTTTTTTGAGGCGGGGAGGTGTTTCCCGTTTCGACCGCAGGAGCGCGTCGGAATTACTACAGTATTTATTAGAACTGATCAAAGACGAAACGGCTGCGTTTGCAAGTATAGGTTCCAATTCCGTCAATGATATTCTCAGGCAGATTAATCAGAATATGGCATCACTTCATCAGCTTGCAAAAGAAAAAAACTTTGTTCAGGCCAACAGTCCTTACCTGATTATTTCTTCGGGAGATCCGGAAACAGATGTACAGTGCAAAATCTCTTACTGGTCTACCGCTGCACAGGATGGGAATGATGTAAAGCAGATGACCCGGCTCACAGCAGTAGGTCCGGAAAACGGATTGTTTGAAAATTCTGCCTTGGCTATCCGTACTTCAGTGGGCGGGAAAAAGAAGCTTTCTCCGCAGGAGAAAATATTAGAATATAGAAATGCTTTACTGACAAGGGGTCGCATTGTTACAGTAGCAGATATCAGGGCTTTTGCAATGAATCATTTCAGGCAGCTTATCAAAGACGTTGAAGTTCGGAAAGGTACACAGAAAGAAGTTTCATTGAAAGGAGGTTTCAGCAGAACTATTGACGTCTTTCTTGTCCGAAATAAAGAAAATATCCGTAAAGAAGAATGGGAATATCTGTGCGATAGTTTTTTGCTGAACCTAAAAAATGCATCCGCAAACATTTATCCTTACCGCTTATTTGAAAAATAGGTGAGAATCATTACAACTTAATATAAAATTAAAGATATCGAATAATTTAAACACAATATAGTATGTTATCAAACAAAGGAATCGGTGGTAATGAAGTACCATTTGATGCAAATGAAGCGATTGTGGAAATCCCGCAAAACAGAACCCTTTTCGCACAGAAACTTACAGCAGAAGACCCGGTAAAACCGGAGCTCGTAGAAGGACTAACTACGGTAGAAAAAGTCTTTGAACATTTTAAACCAGAAATTAAAGTTGATTTTGAAAATGCAGAAGGTGCTACCCAAATGGAATCTCTGCAATTCAGCAATCTTGGAGACTTCGGAACCAAAGGAATTACCGCACAAAGTAATTTTCTCAATGTACTGGAAACGGAAAAAGACCAATACCAGAAAATTGTAAAGCAGCTGAAAACAAATAAAATCCTGAAAGCGGCCCTTGAAGATCCCGATGCAAAGAAAGCATTGCACGATACGCTGCTGTTGCTCATCAAAGAACTTGAAGAAAATAAATAATCTTAAAAACACAAAACGATGTCACAAAAACAACAAGAATTGCAACCAATGGAAGCTCCCGTACTGGAGCAAAAAATAGCAGGACATGCTTCTGCGGATAAGCTATTGGAAAAGTTGGCACGCTATGGAGGATTCGACTTGCTGGAAACCTCCATTGAAAATATTCAGAATATAAATCCGGATCGTAAAGCGAGAAGAAAAATTTTTCTTACCGAAAAAAGTAAAGAAAAAGAAAGAGAGATACTTAAAAAGACACTGGAGCTCTGGACTATTATAATCGGAAAGAATAATTCTGTTGCCGATATGGTGTCCCACTGTGATGCTCAAAGAAAGTCTGCAGAAGAACTGTTGGCAAAAAATCTTTTCAGGGCAGTGGAAGCAACCCGGGAATTGGAAGCCAACTATAGAACAATCGCCTTATTCTATAAAAATACCGAGTCTGAAAAAGTAAGAAATATTACATTAGTAAATGCTACGCTGGAACAGTTGAAGGACTTAGACAATACCCGTTTTATTGATACAATCCATGCGGAGCTTTCTGATAATTATGACAGGCTTGACCTCAGGAACAACTATGGTATTCTGGTAATTCCGGGATATTTGGGATCCAATATCGTTGTAGAAAAATGGGCGAAGATTGCTCATGAAAATAAGGTGATACTCATAACGGATTTTGAACATCTTGATGAGCCGGATGATGTGATGGAAATGTTTGATCAGGCTTATCTTACCGGTGGTGAAATCTACCGCTCAAATATTTTAATGACCTGCAACTGGCTGGTAGGAAGAGGCCGTTTTGAAGAAATTAGTGAGCAGGAAGATTTATTTGTGCCTCCGTCAGGAGCTTTGGCCGGAAAGGTATATAAAACATTAATGTCGCAGGTAACTGCAGGCAAAAAATTCGGAGGGATTAATGAAGTGGACGGAGTAAAGTTTGACCTAAAAAAAAGTGAAATCGCCAACCTTGAAAATATGGGATTGATCCCTATGGTTAATGAATATGGGAAAGTAATGGCATTCTCCGGAAAAACACTTTTCAACGGAGATAATCTTGGGTTGCAAACCTATTCCGTAGTCAGGGTATTTGATTATGTAACTAAAGTCCTGATGGATTTTCTTAACAGGAGGGCTTTTGAGAATTTTACTGCTGTAACCAGAAAAGAAATCATGAATCAGATTGTACGCTTTTTAGATGCTATTACAGGTCCCGGTAAGCTTATAGAAAACTTCGAAATCAGAAAATTCGAACAGGATCCGGTACAAAAAGACCGAATTCACTTGGATATTCATATGAAGCCTTATTTCCCGGCAAAAAATTTCCTTATTAAGATGGATGGTCATAAAGTAGATGATGGTAATGAATGGAATACGGAATATGAGCAAAAATAAACGGAAATAGCACCGTGACATGGTGCAGCAGGAGTGAATAAGTAAGGGTGTGAGCAATTCCTCCTGTCTTTTTCGTAATTTGTGTTTTTTTGGCACAGGAGCATTTTTGCTTCTGTGCTTTTCTATTGATGTAAATAAATTTAAAATTACTTTTTTCCTAAAAACACTTTATATTTTACAGATTGACATAAATAATTCATTATTTATAAAAATACGTTATTTTATTAATTATTTTTATCTTTTTAAGCATATTGTTATTAACATAATAAAAAAATACTGCAATATTTTATAAATATTTTTTGGTTTTATTAAAATTAATTTTACTTTTGAACAGTATTCTGCGCCGATAAGTCAAGCTGAAGAACGCACGAATATATTCCATTATTGGTAATATTATCATTTAAACTTAAAATATATTATGTCATTTAAAACCATTTTAGAATACGCCGGAACAAAGCGTAATGTTTTATCAGTAGAATTCGGCATGTTACAGGAAACCGACAAAACGGGGAGGCCATCTTCGGTAGCCCGGGGAGGGAAAATCCATTTAACCGTAGAAGGAACCGGTGCAACTGATCTTTTTGAATGGATGACCAATTCTTTTGAAAGAAAAGATGGTAGTGTTAAATTCATTAAAAGAGATAGTGATGCTACATTGAAAGAGCTTAAATTCAAGGAAGCTTATATTGTGAAATACACTGAAAATTTTGATGCCTCAGGAGAGAATCCGCTTACTGAAACTTTCGTGCTTTCAGCAAAAGAAATTGAATTGGGTAATGCCAAACATGTAAATGAATGGGTTTAACCTTCTTTACATTCAAAATGAATTATTTCAAACTAAAAATATAGCTTCTGTATTTCTTATAAAAGAGATTTTCAATCAGAAAATACCTGCGGAATCCTTAAACAGGTATTCCCTTCAATGATCTTTTAAAAAACCAGAGCTTACTTATCAAACAAAAACACTTAACCGAAAAAAAATTATTATGTCATTTAAAGCAATATTAGAAGTAGCCGGAAAAAAGTACAATATACTGAATGTAAATTATGGATTATTCCAGGAAACTGATGCTACAGGACGTCCGTCTACCATTACAAGAGGAGGAAAAGTTGATGTTACTGTAGAAGGAACAGGGTCTACGGAACTTTTTGAATGGATGACCAATTCTTTCGAAAGAAAAGATGGAAAAATAGTATTCTTCAAAAGAGACAGTGAAGCCACACTCAAAGAGCTTAAATTCACAGAAGCTTATCTCGTAAAGCATAAAGAAAAATTTGATTCGGTTGGAGAAAACCCGCTCACCGAGTCATTTACAATCTCCGCCCGGAAAATAGAAATGGGAAGTGGTGCCTATGAAAATGAATGGGTATAATGGTTTGTCAGAATGGGTAACAATATTATCCGTTTTTTCAAAAAAAAAATACGCTAATTACATTTCCATTGAAAATAAAGAATCATGTCATTTTTATCAAAATTAGAACTCGACGGTAATATATATACTATTCTCGAATGCCAATACAGTTTTACACAGCCAGTAGATAGTACAGGAAAGCCAAAAGGAATTCCTAAAGGTGGTGAAATCATGATCCGTATCGAAAGTACAGGCAATCCGGAACTTTTGAACTGGATGCTGGATCATCAGCAGGTAAAAAACGGGAAAATCATTTTCTACCGGCGGGATGCAATGAGCAAACTACAGGAATTGGTTTTTGAAAAAGCATACTGCATTGAATTTTCTGAACACTTCAATGCCGGCAACGAAGAACCATTACAGATAGAAATGCATCTCATTGCAAAAAAGTTTAATATAAATGGTGCTATTCACGAAAAAATGTGGCGCGACTAAAGCAATGAATTCTGGTGCGTAAAGTATACGCCATCAACCAAAATACAAATATGGAAAATACAGATTTTGATAATAGCTTGGTCTTCAGTACCTCACGTTCCTTTAAAGAATGGCTTCAGGATCCTTCCAATCCGATAGCCTATTGCCTGCTTACCCTTGACGGTAAAGAATTTCTGGCCAGAAACAGCTATTCGGTGGAACTTCACCAGAAAACAGCAGATCATGATCGTTTTATTATCACAGTCCCGGATGATGCATTAGATAGCTTTGAAGGATATGTCATGGAAAAGTCTAAAAGCCTTCTTGGAAAAAATGTAGGGATCGCCTACTGGCGTTTCGGGAAAATCAGACAGTCTTTTTCAGGAATTATCACCGGAATTAAAAATATGAAAGATGAAGGGGGAGGATATGGAAACCTTATCATTACGGGCAGTTCACCGGGAATCTTACTGGAAAGCGGAAAAGATTGTCAAAGTTTTGAAGATAGGACACTGGAAGAAATTATCATGCAGATTGCAGAGGATTATCCTCAGGAAGTTAAAATAAAAGTTGATCTTCCCAATACCAAACACGCCTTGCCATATACCGTACAATATGCGGAGTCAGATTATAATTTCATCCGAAGACTTGCCAGAAGGTACGGTGAATTTTTCTATTACAATGGAGAGGAATTAATTTTCGGAACATCTACACAGCCTCTTATTGACCTTGCCGAAAATGTTGATCTTATCAGTGTTGAATTCGATCTGAAAATAGATGCTCAGGATTTTAGCTATACGGCCTATGATATTTATACGGGATCAAAGATGAAAAAAGACAGCAACAGTCTGAAATCTGAATTCAAGGAGAATATTTTTCAAACAATCGCTGTAAATACATCCGGAAAGATATTTCAAAAAAAATCGAAAATGTTTTTCAGTCATACAGGAATTGGTGAGAATTCGGAAAAAGAGCTTGAAGAGGCAATTTTGCGGGAAAAAGAACGAAGGGAAAATCTGGTGCTTGTAAAAGGAAAGAGCAGAGATCCGGAACTGAAAATTGGAGGAAGAGCAAGGCTGGCTGATATCAACGGAAAAGCGATGGAAACCTACCGAATCATAGATATTAAACATATTCATGAAGGTGGTGATGATTATTATAATGAATTTGTGGGGATCCCGGATTTGTTTAATGCCGCGCCTTATATAGATACGGACGCTGTACCAAGAAGTAGTGAACAGCCTGCGAGAGTTTTAGACAACAATGACCCAATGGGGATGGGTAGGATTCGCGTACAGTTCCCATGGCAGGAAGACAAAAACCAGAAGACCCCATGGATCAGAATGATACAGCCTCACTCAGGATCCGGAAAAGGATTTCATTTTATTCCCGAAACCGGCGAGGAAGTGCTCGTTGGTTTTGAGGGCGGAAATGCGGAAAAGCCTTTCGTGATGGGAACGCATTATAATGGTAGTGAAATCAGCTCTTATCATACTCCAGGAAATGATAAAAAAGTTATTCATACCCGAAGCGGAACCAAGATTATTTTAAATGATGCTGAAGGAAGCGTTTTTATAGAAGACCCGAGTGGAAATACTTATTTGATGGATGGGCAGGGAAATATTAATGTGAATGCACCGAATGACATGAACTTTACGGCAGGAAAAAACCTGAACATTAATGTTGGAGAAAATATGACAACGAATATTGGAATGAACCAAAATAATACAGTGGGAATGAACATTGTGGAAATGGCGGGTTTGAACATTTTCCAGAATGCAACATTAGATTATAGCCTAAACGCAGCTAATATTACAAAAATAGCAAGCGAAACCTATAGCTATGAAGCTAATGATATTTACAAAAACGCAATGGAAAATATAGATGTTGCAGCAGGTAAGGATTATATACAGAACAGTGAAAAAATGGTACATAACCTTGCCGGAGAAAATGTGCATAACACATAAATACCAAACTTATGGCTGAACAAAAAAAAGGACAGATTTTGATTCTTGCCAAGAATATTCGAGGAAAGGCATCTGGTGAAATTTTGGAAGAAGGCAAGCTTATTAGAAATATTGCTTGTGGAAAATTTTATCAAACGGGTAAGAAAGGAGGGGTAAGTAATGATGTAAATAGACCAAGAAAAATAGCTTTAAAAGTTATTAAAGTAGAAGGTCCTTTTGATGAAAATGATAGACTCGTTGATTCTATCGAAAAAGAAAAATGGTATACTTATAAGGCGAAATTTAATAGAATTCCAGAAAAGAAGGAGTTAAAAGCTTTGAAATGGGCTACCGAATATAATGAAGATGGTAAAAGACTATTAGGCAATGTTTCAAATAAAGAAAAAACTGAAATTATACATAAAGTTTTGCTATCTAATAATAACTTGAGGCTTAAAATTTTTGCTTTTTTTCAAACTCCTTTGGCGCATACTAAAGCAGAAATTATTCAGGGAGAAGTATTACTTATAGTAGGAACGGAACAACATTCTCAAACATATGGTAACAAACTAATGTTTCCTGCACAGGCTGTACGAGAAATAAGAGAAAATTATAAAAATCATAAACACTCAAATATTGTTATTTTTAAGAATGCATTTACAAATATGCAGTTGAGCATTATTAAAAGAGATGCAAAAAAGTGGAATGTAAATTTATATATGAAACAAATTAATTCGGTTACTGAATTAGTAGACTATATTAACAGGGGAGACGCAACTGTAAATAGAAGCAGAATCAAAATTTCTACGATTAAAATTTTTTCACATGGTTTACCGAGTATATTAGATTTTGGATTGGATGGAGATAATGAAGAGAATCAACGTTTTACAGTAGAACATGTTACTAAACTAAAAAAAGAATCTTTCACAAGTAATCCAGAAATATATTCTTATGCGTGTAGAACTGGAAATAGTGATGGAAGAGTAGTAACTTTAAATCCGTCTTATAAATATGATTCTGAATCAATAAAACTAGTAAAACCTGAAAATAGCCTTGCTCAAAAATTAAGTGAAAATTTAGGTGCAAAAGTTTTTGCTTATTTAAGAAGGAGTAATTATACACCAACTTGGCTTGATGGGGGTAAAAAAGAATATAAATCTAAATATATAACAATCGAAGATGAGAATGTTAGCAATCCTCTTAACCCTAAAGATTGGTTTAGAAAAGGATGGGATGAAGCGCTTTGGAATTCCGATGGGGCTTTTTTGCCTCCAAAATCAGGAGACTCTCCGGGAGGATTATTACAAGGTGGAATATTTATATTTGAAAAGAATAAAGAACCAAAACAAAATAGTAAGATATGAAATATTCTAAAAAACTATTTTTTTTTCTATTAATATTAGGGTTAGCTTACTTTACAACATACTTTTCAATGTATGAATATTCAAAAGAAAGATCATCTTCTTGCTTTGATTGTTCATATCAAGGAGATATTTTCATTTCTTCACTTTTTTCATCTATAATACTTATGATGATTTTTCTATTACTAAAAAGGCTTATAAAAAAAGAAATAGTAGTATTCTTTTTTATAGTAGCTTATCTTATAATAATCTCTTTTAACAATTATAATATTTTTGTTGATAGAGTTTCTTCATGGACTAGTTTTTCATTAAAGGGTGAGCTTATTGGGGTTTTCTCCAATTCTTATCTGTATTTAATTGTTAGTTCATCAATAGTATTAGTTATTACAAAATTTCTTAAACTTTAAATTTCTTAACATGGATTTAATTTAATATAATGACGAAGATTTCATTTTATTCCCGAAACCGGGGAGGAATTGCTCATTGGTTTTGAGGGCGGAAATGCAGAAAAGCCTTTCGTGAAGGGAACGTCTTAACGTGAGCGAAACCTCCGACTAAAGTAAATTATTTAACAACATCAATAATGGAGATTAGCATTCTCAACTATTACGTCAGGAAAGGAGATACATTAGAATCTGTTGCCCGGGAAACAGGCGTCTCTGCCGAAGTATTGAAACGATATCATAATACCTACTGCAGCCTTGATGAGCTTATCGGACATGATCTTGACAATGTGCGTAAAATACTCATTCCTCCGCCTGAAAAGATCAGAGAACTGAGAGAAAATAACTGTATTGTTTCAAAACGGGAAATACGTCCTTCGCGTTATCTGTTCAAAAATTTCTATGCAGACAATTACAAAGTAAGTGAGCATTTTGAAAAACCGGGAACAGAAGATTTAATAATAAGTTACGTCGTTTCAATAAATGTTCATAAGGTTGAAAATAAGGGGTTTATAATCAAAACGAAAAGTTCTGAGTTTAAAAAAAATAATGAAGTTCCCGAAGATAAAATAAGCATGCTTTCAATATCCTGTATGAAAGCTCTTTATCCTGTCGCTTTTACTGTTCCTGCTCAGGGATCTATTTCCGGATTTTATGATTATAAAAAAATGATAAAAACATTCAGGAAGAAGTTGCAGGACCCTGAAAATTTTTTTGTAGGTGAGATTTCTCAGGCTTATATTACTCAATTCAGGAATTATCTTGACAATGAAAAACTCCTGCTTGAAAAATTTCGCTCTACATTGCTTTATCAGTTCCTGTTCCCAAAAATGGAATGGTTTCATAAAAACCAATCTTGGGAAGAAAAATTATACATCATTCAAAATTCATTTCCTGTAACATGTTTGATGGAAGCTGAATACCATGATGAATCAGATGGTCATATTCTGACAATACTCCGCGGAAATATAAAAGACGGCTGCACCTTACAGGAATTGCTGGGAGGAAGGAAATTTCCCGAACATTCTGAAGAGCCGGTTTCCGGGGAGATAATTTGTGAATATGAAAAGGAAAAGCATACAATGCAGCTTTTAAAAGCAAAAATCAAAATTATTTTGAAAAATAAGGATAAAATATACAGCACTCATAAATTAATTCTTCAGAGAAAAAATTAATTTATTAAATTTAATCAATCATAAAAACACAACATCCGATGAAAAAATATCTTATCCAGAAAGGAGATTCCCTTTCATCCGTTGCAGAACGATTTTCTGTAAAAGATGCACAAACGCTTCGGAGTTTTCACAATACGCATTGTCCTCTGGAAGACTTATTGGGCTATAAACTGGTTCCCGGAAAGGTGCTTTTGATTCCTGAGGATGCACAATATCTCAAAGAAGATGAAAAAACTTCCGATATATTAAACGGCTATAGTGATAAGATACTGTCCGAGGATAAAAAACAGGACTCACAGCAAAAAGAAGAAACCTCAAAAAAGCAAGAAAGCCAAAACAGCATAGGCCGTTCCGAATTGCACGACGGAAAATACTTTGTTGTACAGAAAGGAAGGTGTCAGTGCAATCAGGGTTTTAAATATCCGAAATTCAAAGTAATCAGCCATCAAAAACTTTATTGGAATGACGCACACGGACAGCCAGACTATCTTGCCGTAACCGAAGACGATACTCAATTTGATCCTGTTGCGCAGCCTTTCGGACAATGCAAACTGAAGCCCTCATCCGGAGGGTATCTTCCATGTGTTTATGCACCGGCAGGGAAATGGACAAAAACCTATGAAAATGTAAAAGTGATGGACAGAAGCTGCGTCACAGAAATCTCCGAGCTGATGTGTACCTCCGGAGGAAAAATTACCATTCTAAAACATGGTCAGCAAAGTGAACCCGGGAAAAGCCAGGTTGCAAAAGCCGATGCTCAAGAACAGCATGTATACAATCCTATTATGGATTTTCAGGGATTTCAGGAGGAGTTTGGGAGTAATTATGGAATGGCGTGGTAATTTAAAAACAGGATGATGAATAAAAAAGGCGTTTCGGCAGTTTCAGGAAACACATCTCCTATAGTGGGAGGAAAATACACCTATCATATTGCCGATTGGTATCCCGATACATTGGCTTTGGAAAGAGATCCCTCTCAGGTTACCTGGGAACTTTTCATAAAAAGGAGCGATGGGAAATTTGGTACCACGCATATTAAGAAAAAGGGAATCGGTGATTTCACATTTGGTGAAAAAGCGTTAGGACATACTTTCCGTTTAGAAGCTTATCTTTATAAACCTGAGGGAGGAGGATTGATCATCACGCCAAGGCGGGACAAAATACCGCGAATAAGTAAAGTAGAAATGTTTTATGTGGATGATTCCAGAGGCGATACGTTCAGCTTTATGGAGAAATTGCGGGCAAGAGCTTATACAGTGAATCTATTTGATGAAGAAGTTGTTTTTACCCTTTGGGAGGATGATGCAAAGGGAGGCGGACATAACAAAAGCAATGCGCCCATTGCCACTCAAAAAACAAAAGTAGACCACAACGGCATCGCTGCTACTGAATTTCTCCTGTCGAAAGCTTTAACGCAAAAAGCCATGCAGGGCGAAACAGATCCCAAACAACTAGAATTTTATATAACAGTAGAATACTATTCCTATAAAAAACATGCCTCGGATAATGTGGAAATCAACAATCCATTTCTAAAGGATTCAAAACCACAATCTAAAAAACCATCTATATCTTCCGTTTCCAAAGCAAAAGGCTCACCGGCAGAACAAAAACCGAAATCTAAAAAAGAGGAAAGAGGGATTTTGGAAAATATTGATGATCAATTTCGGGAACTTTGGGATTGGAGCGAAAGTAAAGGAACGATAAAAAAAGACCAGCGGCCAACCATTCGGAAACCGGAGGGAAGAAGCCCGGTGGTGGTGAATTCCATAACTCCTATACAAAATTCTTTTAGAGGAGAATGCTTTTGTAATAGAGATATTGAACAGAATGAATTTGAAAAGATCATTAAACAATTAAGAAATAGTGAACCTCGTGTAATTAGAGATAGTGGTTATGTTTTATTTAGTTCGTCTAATTGTAAATTATATTATGCAGATAAAACTATTGAAAAATTAAGAAATCACCTGAATCGTACTTTTAAGGAATATAATATAAATACCTGTATTAGAAAAATTCATTTTTTGGCTCAGGTTTATCACGAAACAGATCGCTTTAGAACGACTTTAGAATATGCCACAAATAAAAGTTATAAGCCATATTTTGGTAGAGGGCTTATGCAATTGACATGGGAAAGTAATTATAAAATTTACAGATTCTATAGAAATGTAGATTGTATAGGGGACTATGAAATTATTGCTAAAAGTTTATACTACGCTTGCGATTCAGCAGGATGGTATTGGAAGCAAGGTAAAGTTTTATCTGAAGGAAAAAGATGGAAAGGATCTTCCGATGCACCATCATATGTTAAAAATCAAAAACCAGATTATCCTAAAACGATTATTACATGGAAAGATGGAAATGAAACTATGAAATATGGAACAGTAGACCTAAGCTTAATTGCAGATGATGATAATGTAGATTTGATTAGCTATCTAGTAAATGGAGGAGCGAATGGATTGCAAGAAAGGCGTAATTATGTAATTACACTTAAGTCAATTTTTAAGTATCCTCAAGAGTGTGTTAATATTATAACGCCTGCAAAAAAAGAAAGTTCAACAAGTAAAGATAAAGTTACTATTAGACTTGTTAGAAAATGGCAAACTGGAAAGTCAACTATTGGAGAGTTTACAATAGATAATACTAATATAAAAGGTTATTCTTTAGAAGAAAAGGGGCCGGATACTATCGTACCTGGAATTGAACAACGAGTACCAATAGGAGTATACAATTTAGAATGGCATTCCGGAGCCAAGATAAAAAGGGGATTGAAATTATATAATGATGTAGTATCAAAATCTAGAGCAATATTAATTCATTCAGGAAATACAGCTGATGATACTGAAGGGTGTTTGATAGTAGGCTCTACTAAATCACAAGATTTTGTTGGTGGAAGTAGGGATAAATTAAAAGAAATTTTTGATTATGTAGAAGAGATAGGTATTGAGGGAGCTAAAATAATTATAACACAAGCATATGAATAAAACCTTATTGATGTTATTTTTTGTTTTACTGTCTTGTAAAGGAAACTCACAAGATAGTAAAGAAGATAAATTGACTTATTTAAAAACTGCATTTTTAAACAAGAATGAAAAAAAATTTTTAGAAAATTTTCCTAAAACATTTGTGGACTTTAACAATACGTTTGGGTGGGATGAAGAAAAAGATGCTCCTGAAGCATTATATAATAATGCTAATCAATATATTGATTATTGGTTTTCTTTATTAGAAAAACCAGAATATTATAAATATGAATCCCAAATAATTTCTATCTGTAAAGATGGAATAGGGATGGCAGATGCAGTTAACTATTTTAAAAATAAATCATTAGATTATATTTCAAATAATAAAAAGTATAATCTTATTAATAATCTTCCAAGTAATGAGGCAAAATCTGTTCTTAGGTTTTTATTTGATTCATCAAATTCCAAACAAAGCAATTATTTTATTGAAAATCTTAATGATGGGAAACAAAAGATTGTTAAGGCAATATTTTCCGAAAATGTTTCAAATGAGACTAAAAGAAGTTCTTTAACTACATACGAAAATAATAAAAATTACTTTATCAAAAATTTTGATGTTAATAAAGACGGTTTTCTAGATAAAATTGTAAGTAGTAAACCTTATCATGGTGAGGACTTATTTGTTTTTTTAGGAGATAAGGATAAGAACCAAAAACTTATTTTAGAAACAAGAAATTTTTCCGAAGACGGCGGGAATGTTATACAAGATATTTTACCAATGTCCAACAGTAAGGGTTTTACTATCATTACAAGTTTTCCTGATAGAGGTTATTATGAAAAAGAGTATAATCTTGTAATGCAAAATAACACTTGGATTCTTAAAAATATAATTTACAAAACAATGTCTGATGTATCAGAAGATGCAGTAAAGTATATTTGTGATGTTTCTCAGAATATCGATATTACAAAATCAGGTTGGACAGAAAAAATTAATCCGATACCAGATGAAAATATAAAAGATAAAAAATGTAAAATCGAAAAAACGATATCCATTAAAAAATATTATATTAATGACCTCGATGGTTACTCCAACTTACGTGAAGAAAAGAGTTCTAGCTCAGAAGTCTTACAAAAAATAAAATCAGGAGAACACATTGAGGTCATAGATAATTCAGATGATTGGTTTTTGGTAAAAACGAAAGAAGGTAAAACAGGATACATTCATAAAAGCAGAGTAAAATTGAATTGATTATGAGCTTCGCTCTGAGACTCAATCCCACACTTCCCAATCTTTTTTCTATTTTTGTATAATTCCTTATGCTCATGAAAAAGATTATTCTCATTGAAGACGAAACAAGTGTGGTGTCCTTTATCAAAAAAGGACTTCAGGAAAGCGGGTATGAAGTTTCTGTAGCATTTGATGGGAAAACCGGCGTTCAGCTTGTACAGTCCAATGATTTTGATCTCGTTATTCTGGATATCATGCTCCCGGAAATGAATGGGCTCGATGTCTGCAAAGAGATCAGAAAAACCAATCAGCATGTTCCAATCTTGTTTCTAACGGCACTCGGAACATCTGAAAATATTGTCCTTGGATTGGAAAGCGGCGGAGATGATTATCTCGTAAAACCATTTAAATTTATTGAATTGGTTGCCCGCGTAAAATCACTTTTAAGGCGAAGTACCAACGGAAATACCGCTGAAATTGAAGAGCCCGAAGCAGGTCAGGAACATGTTTATCAGTTTTCGGATCTAATCCTTAATGATTACACTAAAAAAGTAACAAGAAACGGAGAGGAGATTTCACTTACCTCAACAGAATACAAGCTGCTGCTTTATTTTCTTAATAATCCTGAGAAAGTAATTTCCAGAGCAGAAATTCTTGATGCGGTTTGGGGAGTCAATTACGAACTCGGAACAAACGTTGTTGATGTTTACGTCAATTATCTAAGAAAAAAACTGGATAGCCAGGAAGATAATAAACTCATCCATACCGTTATCGGAATGGGATATGTTTTAAAAAAAAACTAGCGGATGTTCAATAAAGTTATTACCAATCAGACCAAAACAATGGTGCTCCTCATGCTGGTTTTTACAGCTATTATTTTGCTGTTCAGTGGGTTGGTGTATTTTTCTATTGTTAATTTTTCTCATCAGCGATTTTACGAACTTTTAAAAATCCGCACCACCACCATTATTCAGGTAGAAAAAAGCAAAGATAATCTGGATCTTCCCGAAAACTATATTCTGAACGGTCTGAATGATGAAGAGCTTCCGATGGAAAGAGACTATGTTTTTGCGGTTCCCACAGATTCTAATTTTAATAAAATTTCACAGGAAATTCATATTCCGTCTTCTTTTTTCAAAAATATCGTCAGAAAAGGAGAAGCAAATTACAATGACAAAGAATTTTATTATATCGGACAGACTTTCCGGCATGATGATAAAAGCTATATTGCGATTGCTTCAGCAAAAAACCATTATGTGGTATATTACCTCGGATTCCTGAAGAGAACATTGATCACCTGTATTGTGCTTTCGTTGTTTTTCAGCATGATTTTTTCTTTTTATTTATCTAAAACATTGTTTAAACCGATCCTGAAAATTACAGGAAAGGTAAAGGAAATCAGTTCCGAAAACCTTCATCTTCGCTTGGAGCCGCAACCGGATAATAAAGAGCTGAACGAGCTGGTGGAAACATTCAATGATATGCTGAACCGTATCGAAACGTCTTTTGAAACCCAGAACCACCTCATCGGAAATGTTTCACACGAATTAAGGACACCTCTCACTTCCATCATGGGTGAAGCAGATGTGGCGCTTTCGATTTCAAGAACCAATGCTGAGTATAAAGAAACACTCGGAATCATCCTTGATGAAGCCGAAAAACTGGATAAAAAAATTAATGCGCTTCTGATGATCGCACAAACAGGATTTGACGGTAAGATCCAGAAAATGGATAAAGTACGGATGGATCAGCTGCTCTGGGATGTTATCGAAACTTTACGGAGAATTGATGTAAGAAACAATATTTTTCTTGATATAAGCATGCTGCCCGATAATCCTAAAAAGTTAAAGGTTCAGGGGAACGAACAGCTGCTTCATCTTGCAGTTACCAATATTATCCAGAACGGATGTAAATATTCGAATTTCCAGCAGGTAAAAGTTTCTCTGGGTGCTACTGATAACGATGTTTATATTATCGTTAAAGATAACGGAATCGGTATTCCGCAGAAAGAGATGAATAAAATCTATGATCCTTTTTTCAGAGCCTCTAATACAAAGAATTATGAAGGGTACGGAATAGGGCTTCCTTTAGCCAGAAACATCGTCAGAATGCATCATGGCGAATTGATTGTAAGTTCCTACGAAAACCAGGGAACAACCGTACAGCTGCGCTTCCCGAATTTTTACAGCACCTTGCAGGAAAATGAAAGGGAAAGCTGAGAGCCTTCTAATCATAAAAAAACCAATCTCATTAAGATTGGTTTTATTTTTTTATTTAAAGTTGAATTTTACGGTAAACATTACCTGGCTTGGCCTCAACTGTATTCTTGTGTAAGAAATACTTTGCGGATTGATATCATAAGTTTCAAATACTTTTTTATTGGCTATATTCATCCACTTCAGTTCAAAATCAATTTTCTTTTTAGCCCATGTAAACTGGTAGGAAACATCAAAGAATCCGTTAGTATATTTTTGATCAAGAGCACTTGTATTCACCTGATCCCAATTGAATCCTATCGTATGATTCTCAATCGGATAGAAGAAAACACCTAAGTTATGATTATATCCGCTTCTGGAATTTTCATTATTCAGCTGAGGTGTATTACTTTTACTTACCTGTTTTGTCTTTGAGATATTAAAATTATAATCAATACTCATCCAGCTGAAGTAGGTATTGTTGAATTTAAATCCGTAAGACTGAGAATTATTTCTGCTGGTATAGGCAAACCCGTTCTGATAAGCGTCGGATTTCGAAGTATTGTTGCTGTAGCTTAATGAAGCATTTGTTTTAAATTTCGGGAAATATTTACCAACTTCAGTGCTGTATCCGTTATTCAGTACATGATTTTCCTGCTCTATGTATTGCATGATGGTATAACCCGAATTATTTCTTATCGGAGACGAAATAAGATTTCTTTTGGCATCCGAAAATCTGTAATTCACGTTAAAGAATAAGTTGTTCAGCGGATTTCTATATTCAATTCTTGTTCCTGCAGATTTTGTATTATTCTGAGGAATAGGATTATTGGCAGCCATTGCGTTAATTCCGTTTGGAGAAGTCATCAGGAATCCGGAATAAGCGGTATTAACTTCGCCAAAGTTATTATTGATATTGGCATTTACAGAAGCCTTCCAGAAAGATGCAAATGTATATTGTGCAAAAACATTGGGTTCAAAAGTTACTTTGTTTACGGTTTTCGATACCAATCTTAAAGGATCTTCAGCTTTAATATTATTGGAGTTTACCGGGAAGTTGGCATACACCATCCAGGAATCATTTTTATAATTCACCCCAACACTTCCGTAAGGAGTTGCAGTGGTATAAGTAAGGTCATTACTATATGCTGAAAGCGGAGTAGTATCAGAAGACGGAACCGTTATTATATTTGAAAGATCAGATACAAGATCTGTTGTTTTAAAATTGAATCCTATTTCCGGAGTAAACGTCCATCCTTTTGTAGAAAAGCCGATATTGGCAGAGTGGTTGGCTTCAAATGTTTTCAGTCTCAGGCTCTGTCTTACAACACCGTTTCCTGAAGGGGTAAAAAAGCCAGGTATTTCAAGATAGGATGCCGGCGAAACTTCAAGAGTCTGCCTGTCTGTCTGATAATTAATAAATGATAAAACATTTACCATTTTTTCTTTCCATGGAACAATCGTACTTAATGAATTCTGGAAAGATGTTGTAGGAGATTCAATAGCTTCCTCACCATGTCTGTTAGAATTCGTCAAAGAATTTGTTCTGTCTGCAATTCCTCTGTCTGCATTCCAGAATTGTGAGAAGCTGGTAGTATTTTTAAAGAACCCTTTTTTAGCATTTTTCGTAAATATCAGCTCTCCTTTCGCTTTATCGGTATAAAAGTTATTAAATATATTTTGGGTAACAGTAGACGCCGGTTCATCTGTTGTGGCAAAATAATCTGTTCTGCTGTAAGATTCTCTTTCCACTGCATTATTCGTGTAGTTGGCATTGGCTTTCAGTTCCCATTCTTTTTTCTTGTCAATATTGGTAAGATAATTGGCAGACAAATAATGAACATTATTCATCAGATACCTTTTTACCGGAAGATTAGGCGTGCTTGCATTTTCCACATTCAGCCAGTCATTCTGGGAGGCATTAATTCTTCTTCCCTCAAACCTGTTTCCGAACGCAAGAATATTTCCTTCATTTTCCACCTGCTCTCCCATATTATTGGTCTTGTAGTTGACTACCCACTGGCTCTTCTGTCCGAAGAACATCGGCGTAAGCTTAACGTTCCAGAGCCAAGGATCTCCAAAACCTGTTCCTACTTCGCCTCTTCCCGTCATGGTAACGGAATTTTTAAGCTTGATGTTGATCGCTGCCTGATCCGAAGGCACTTTATCCTGAAGGATTTTTACAGGCTGGTGATTTTCAAGAACTTCCACTTTTTGTACGGCATCCTTCGGAAGCGAGTTGTTGATCGTTCCGTAGCCGCCTTCCATAAGGTCTTTTCCGTTAACGTAAAACTTATTGATGGCATTACCCTGATAAAGGATGGTTCCATCCGTATTCACTTCTATGCCCGGAATTTTTTTCATTACATCAGCAAGTGTTCTGTCGCTTTTACTGTCAAAGGCTTTAAGGTCATAGGAGATGGTATCACCTCTTGCCGTAATCATCCTTGTTTTCAGCTGCACTTCTTTGATTTCCGTAGCCTCGCCCTGCATTTTGAAGTTTGCGGTCTGATCGCTGTTGCTGATCTGCTTTGTTAACGGTCTTTGATTGAATGCCTTTACCTTCAGGTCTACATTAGACTCCGAAGAGGTGAAAGTTACTTTGTACTCTCCCTTGGAATTGGTAATTGCATAAGCAAGGATGGCATCTTTGCCCGGTTCTTCTATGGTAACACTGGCGCTGGGAATTGCCTGGCCGTCTTCATCCGTAATTTTTCCCGAAACAGTTTTCTGTGCGAAAGAAAGAACGGAGAAAAAAATCATGACGAATAAAGTAATTTTCAATTTCATAATTTACTATTTATGCTATTAGTTAGTCGTTAAAGCTTTTTGTTACACAATAAGAAAGATTGATATAACAGGAAGAAGTTAAAAAAGAATTTTATCACTACAAATATAGTTGTAATTTCTTTTACCTTTCTCTTTTTTATGTATATAGGGAATAAAAATTTATATTGTTTTTATTGATTATTTGGCTAAATGTATAAATTTGTAAAAACAGATTTAAATATGGGAGTAGGAACCAACCTGAAAAAACTTAGAAGCAAGACCAAACTTTCTCAGCAGGAAATTGCGGATATGCTTGGGCTGGACAGAAATACGTACACCAACTGGGAAAACGAAGCAACCGACATTAAATCCAGCTATATTCCAAAACTGGCTGAGATTTTCGAGGTGAGTATTGTTGATCTTTTCGAATCAGGAAATAAACAGTCTAATTATAATAATCTTGAAAATGCTGAATTAAAGGACAACTCTATTGGCCAAAAAGATATTCAGCAGGGTATTATTATCAATATCACCGATTCTGAAGCGGCAAAAGTAATTAGTATGCAACTCGAAGAACTGATCAAAAGTCTGAAAAAATAAGTCGGTTTCTTTATCTGACATATGTGTTTTGAGCCTTAGTTTTAAGGCTCTTTTTTAAGAATACAAAAATTTCAAGCTTTTAACAACCTTTGGATTCATAAAAATTACAAAAACAATTATTCAAAGGGTTTTAATTCAAGAGGATTATTATACATTTTTTTCTTTTTATCAAATATTTCCTGAGTTTGCTTCCTCATTTCTTCATCCATTTGTGGAAATCCTGCAAGGGTAAATTCCATGTTATATCTTGCCTGAAGATAATTTTTCTTACTCATCAATTTATAAGATGAAAGATTATAGTTAAATTCTTCGGTATTTTTTTCAACTTTTATTGCTGTAAAATGATAATCATCTCTCGTATCATATAATTCAAAGATTAATCCTGGTAAGCCCACAAATTTATAAGGTCCTAAAGACTGAGGATAATCTTTAGAAAAATAAGCAATCCATCTTCTCCCAAACTTGTTTGTTGCTGCCATTTGACATTTTACTCCATTAATGATTTTTGTATCGCTATACAAAACCCATCGTAAAGGCTCATTTTCTTCATAACGAACTTTAGATTCCATTGTAATAGTAAAAACTGTAGTTTTATTATCAACTTTAATAACTCTTTCCTGAAAATAGTCACTAATCGCTCTTGTATCTACTCCTTTACTCTCATATCTACCTGTGTCATTTAAATAATTTTGTGCCGCACCAAAATAATAATCCTGAGAGTTTCCTACCAAAACAAATCTTTGGTTATGATAATATTTTTCACCCAATTGGAGCTTAGAGTCATAAGTTACTTTTATAGTAGGATCAAATGATAGTTTTTGAGAAAAAATAACCGAAAACATTGATACAGCAAAAAATAAAAAAAGTTTTTTCATATTAATAATATTGAAGATAGGCGGAATAATTCCGCCTATCAAATTAATTTTAAGGATTAATGGTCACATCAGGTCTTATTCCACATTCGACTTCATTAACTGAAGCAATGTAGCTTGCCATTTGATTATAAGTCCAATCACCTGTAAATGTTGTGTAATGTTTGACTCCGCAAGTTGAAGTCCAAACCGCTTGAAGAGTTTTCGCAAATGCCATAACGGAAATTCCGATCATGACACAAAATAAAATTTTCTTTTTCATAAAAATGTTTTTTAGAATCGTTAATACTTAATTTCCCAAGCTGCACAATTTTGTCTAGAATAAATGGTACAGTTGGATGATGCATCAGTATGACCGTTTGAAAAATACAGTTGGCAGAATGCCGTCCTGTTCGCGAGTTTCTCATTTGTGTCATTTCACAAACGTAAGAATAATTTTTAGGAGGAGAGTATAAGAAAACCAGCAAATTATGCTCTGTTTTTTATGCGTAAAAAATGAAGATTTTTGCAAAAAGAAAAATTTATTATAAAATCACATTTCTTGTTCCGTGCTTTTGTCAACAGTTTGCTGTCATAGAAAATTATTTTTAAAAATAGTTGCTTTAATCATATTTTATCAACTTTTTAAGAATTAGCTTTATCGGATAAAGTTTTTATATTAGCACTAGATGGATCTTTTTTGTTCATTATTGTGTTTTGATACCCTGTAAACTTTACAGGGTATTTCGTTGTAAGAAAATTTTATTTAGAATAAATAGGTAAAAATGATTTGAATCATAGATTAAAAAAAGCTTAAATCTGTTAACATATATTTTTATTTAATAATTTTGTAACATTAAATTTTAAACAAATGGGAATCAATTTAAAGCCTATTGATATTGTAGATGACATTACAAGAGAAGAGTTCATTGAAAAATATCTTAAGCCCAGAAAACCTGTGGTGATTAAGAATATGGCGAGAAAGTGGCCTGCTTATCAAAAATGGACCATGGATTACATGAAGCAAGTAGTAGGAGATGTAGAGGTTCCGTTATATGACAGCAGCAAGGCTGATCCCGCCGCTCCCATTAACGCATCTGCCGCAAAAATGAAGTTTACAGATTATGTGGATCTTATCCAGAGAGAACCTACAGATCTCAGAATTTTCTTTTTCGATCCTATCAAGCACGCCAAAAAATTACTGGCAGATTATATTTCCCCTAAAGATCTAATGGGCGGTTTCCTGGACAAATATCCCTCCATGTTTTTCGGTGGAAAAGGATCTGTAACATTCCTTCACTATGATATCGATATGGCGCATATTTTCCATACCCATTTCAACGGAAGAAAACATATTCTTCTTTTTGATTACAAGTGGAAAGAAAGGCTTTATAAAATCCCTTATGCTACCTATGCACTTGAAGATTATGATATCGAAAATCCCGATTTTACAAAATTTCCTGCACTGGATGGAGTAGAAGGCATAGAATGTTTCCTTGAACATGGTGATACTTTGTTTATGCCAACCGGATGGTGGCACTGGATGAAGTATCTGGATGGAAGTTTCTCCATTTCCCTGAGAGCCTGGGACAAATCCTGGGCTGTGAAAGCACATTCTTTGTGGAATCTTACGGTACAAAGGAAATTTGATGATGTGATGAAGAAAAACTTCAAGAAGAAATACATGGACTGGAAAGAAAAGGTGGCCGTTAAAAGAGCCGAAATCGCATTGAAAAGAGGATTGCCCAAATAAACAACTTAAAAGAGACTGCCTTAATAGACAGTCTCTTATTTTTTATATATTATTTAATATTTTATATATTGAGGATCAATAAAGTCGGTAAGCCAGACCCGCTTTTACCGTATTGTCCATCAGGCAAGATTTATCAATTTATCAAACAAAAGTTTCATCCCCTGTGTTGCAGTCTCTTTCATCACAACAGCTCTTTGTCCGTACCCAAAACCGGTTTCATTAGGGTTGATCACTATTAAAAGGCAGTCGTCTTTAATATCATGAAGCAGCCCGGCCGCCGGATAAACCTGTAACGAAGTTCCGATGACCAGAAAAATATCAGATTCTCTAGCCATTTTTGTAGCTTCCCTCATCAGAGGGACATCTTCCCCGAACCAAACGATAAACGGCCGTAATTGTGCCCCGTCTTCGGCTTTATCACCAATATTGATGTCGCTTTTCTGTTCGTAGACTAGGGTTTTATCATTGCATGAGCAGGATTTAAATAACTCGCCGTGAAGATGTAAAATATTCGTGGAACCTGCTCTTTCGTGAAGGTCATCAATATTCTGAGTTATGATCTGAACATCGAAATATTGTTCCAGTTCTGCTAATAACCGGTGTGCTTCATTAGGCTCTACCTCATGAAGCTGCCGGCGTCTCTGGTTGTAAAATTCCAGGACTAATGCTCTGTCTTTTTGCCATCCTTCAGGACTTGCTACATCTGTGATGCTATGATTTTCCCAGAGACCATCTCCGTCTCTGAAGGTTTTTATTCCGCTTTCGGCACTGATTCCGGCACCGGTTAATATGGTTAGTTTTTTCATTGGTTTTTTATTTTTAAATACAAAGCTCGCGAAGATTTTTTACTGGCAACTGTTTTTAAGTTCGCAAAAGCGTTCTAATTAACAAAGCTTACAAAGACTTAATCTGTAATATTCTTTAATAAAGTTCTATAAATTTCCTCATTTTCCTCATCAAAACAAACGAAGATTACTTTTTCCAGAATTTCTGATTTGAAATTTTTTACCTCTTCAGTTGCAATTTTGCCTGCGAGCTCCTTTGGAAATCTGTAAACTCCGGTACTGATGTTAGGAAAAGCAATGGTTTTTACACCAAGGCTTTCTGCTAATATCAAAGAATTTTTATAGCAATTTGCCAATAACTTTGAACATTTTTCCTCATCTCCATCCCAGACCGGGCCAACGGTATGAATGACATATTTTGCAGGAAGATTTCCCGCAGTGGTCACAACAGCTTCACCGGTATTGCATTTACCCTGTTGGTTTCTGATCTGAATACATTCTTCTAAAATTTGTTTTCCTCCGGCACGATGAATGGCCCCGTCAACTCCGCCTCCGCCTAATAATGAAGAATTGGCAGCATTTACGATGGCAGCTGTTTCAATTTTGGTGATGTCGCCTTTTATTAATTCAATTTTCATGTTTTTATTTATTGAGTTTGATTGCTCTTGTAATTTAATTATAAATAAGGTCTGCGAAGATCACTTTACACTAACTGCTTTTAAGTATGTCAATGTAAGCTAATTACATCTCATTATTCAGATCAGACACTTCCGATATTGTTTACAGTTCTTTTTTTATTCTTAGTTCATCTCTTACTTCCATTAATGCAAATCCCAGAAGATTTTCGCCATTCCATTGTGCCGGATTTTTAGCTTTAGGATCTGTTTCCAACATTCCGATTCCCCAGATGGTATCGTAAGGACTTGCTTCAACCAATATCTTATCCCCGGTTGAGAGCAGGAATTCTTTGAACGTTTCATTTTGTGAAAATTTTAGTAGATTTCCCTGCTTCACAATATGGTATTTATGTTCATCCCAGATTTCAGGATTAAAATTTCTGGTTTTTCTTCCTAAACTTTTTGCCAGGTTTGGAGTTTCAGAGTTTAAAATCTTTTCTAAAATTTCAGTATCATTGAATAATTTTGCCTTTCCTGCCATCATGTAATGCTCGGCGGTTTTATATATAACCTCTTCTTCTTTGAATTGTAAATGAAACCACTGACTAAAGCAAGCCTTGGTAACTTCATCTTTAACAGTATGCCCCCAAAAGAATAAAAATTCAAGATTTTCATTTTTGTTAAAACGATCGACAATGCTTTCTAATGTATAGGTCATGATTGCGTTATTATTACACAAATTTAGTAAAACGAAAGTTGAAGCTCCAAATTTATTTGTGTTTATTTTACGCTAAAAATATAAATGTTTGATTTTCAATATGTAAATTTCATCAGAATATATTTTAATATAAAAAAGTAATTCGAATGATCAAGAGAACACGAAAGAATAAGAGTAATATTTCCCGCAAAACAACAATTAATGTAATGTAAAATACAAAATATGTTTTTAAGTTAAAATATACCATTTATTGATATTGATTATTAAAAAACAATTATCTTTGATCCAGATTCTGAAAACAATACCATGAAAAAAAGTATTTAACCAATTCCCTCAGAATTAATTGTTCAATTCTTATGAGTTGAGCTATTCCTAAGGAGAAAAATAAATGAAGCCCGGAACTGGAAAGGTTCCGGGCTTCTTAATCAAATCGATATGCAAAGGTTGAATATCCTTATAAAAATTGATCTTTTGGGCTGTAGCTGATTTACTATATCAACTCAAAAAATCAATACCTAAGAAAGCAGCTTTTTAGCCATCTCGGAGATGCTTTTTCCGTCAGATTTTCCGGCTAAAGATTTTGAAGCTACTCCCATTACTTTTCCCAAATCTTTCATGGATTCGGCTCCTGTTTCAGCAATGATGTTTTTCATTTCTGCTTCCAGTTCCTCGGCAGAAAGCTGCTTCGGCAAAAACTGTTCAATAACTTTCATCTGGGCTTCCTCCACTTCCGCAAGATCATTTCTTCCTTGTGCAGTAAACTGTTCTGAAGAATCTTTACGTTGTTTTACCATTCTCTGGAGTATCGCAATTTCCTGCTCTGCAGTAACTTCTGCTCCTCTGGCTTCTGTTTTAAGCAATAATATTTGAGATTTTACGGCACGAAGAGAATCCAGAGCCACTTTGTCTTTCGCTCTCATCGCCGTTTTTATCGCTTCGTTTATAGTATTTTCTAAACTCATGTCAATATTTTAATTTGAAAATTTGAAAATGAGACAATTTGAAAATGCAGATGCGTTTTAATGTGATTCTGCCATTGAATAATTTTCAAATTCTCAAATTGCTACATTTTCAAATTTAATTTAATCTACATCTTTATTTAAAAACCTGTTTTCCCTGATCTGTATGTTGCCGTTGTTGTCAGACAGATACGTGTTAATATTCTGTTCTGAGGCATTGGTCCCTTCAATAGATATATTTTTTCTCTTAAAGGCCGGAACGGATTCAAACTCGCTGGAGCTGTCGAAGCTCTGGTAACGTGAATTGAATTCTTTTAGCTTATTTCTGCGTTCCATTACTCTTTCCTGATCTACGGTTTTATTCACAAACGTGAACTCTTCTTCTTCTTCGGGTTTTGTTGCCTGCTTTTCAGATTGAGTTTCTGCAACGGGCTCTTCTTTCAGATGCTGAAAGAAATGCTCTACTTTCTGAAGAGGCTCTTCTGTAAGCTGGTTTACCTCGGTTGAAGAAGTAAATTCCGCTTTCGGGCCGAAATCTGATTTCGAATCGGTATTTTTCGACTCATTTACAAAAAAACTGAATTCAACAGGCTTTTCTTCTGAATATGATCTATTGGAAGAATTTCCGCTTTGTGGTTCTTCTTTTTTCTGATCAAAATCAAACTTGAAAGATTCTATTTCAAGATCATTCGGATCTTCTGGTTCCTCATCAAGAGAAAACAGGCTGAATGACTCTTCTTCTTCATTTTTCCAGCTTTGTTCCGGTGTATGAATCGTATCTTCCTCTCTGTCAGTGAATTTTATTTCTGTTCTCGCAGGTTCTTCTTCAATAGTCATTTTTTTTTCAGATGAGGAACTGAAGAATGGAGCATCATTGTCTTCGTCATCAAGTCTGAAAAGACTTTTGCCTCCGAAATCATAGGACTGCTCGGGTGCGTCTTCTCTTTCCTGTCTTGTTTTGAAGGGAGACTCTTTAGGAGTATCAAAACTATCGTTCAGGCTGATTTTAATTTTTTCTGTTGGCCCGGAGAATTTTTTATTGTCATTTGAAAAACCAGTAGCGATTACAAGAACGCTTACAGAATCTCCAAGTTCTTCATCAGAACCAACCCCAAAGATAATATCTGCGGTATTTCCGGCTTCTTTCTGGATATGATCCATAATTACCCCGATCTCGTCCATCGTTACTTCTTCCACACCGCTTCGGATCAATAAGAGCACGTTTTTAGCGCCGGTGATTTTATTATCATTCAACAATGGAGAATCCAGAGCTTTTTTAACGGCTTCTTCAGCTTTATTTTCACCTGAAGCCACTCCGGTAGACATCAACGCTGTTCCTGAATTCTGAAGCACGGATTTAGCATCTCTAAAGTCAATGTTTACGTCAAAATATCCGGTGATTACTTCAGCCATTCCTTTGGCTGCATTGGTCAACACCTCATCGGCTTTTGAGAATCCCTGTTTGAAACCAAGGTTTCCGAACTGCTGTCTTAATTTATCATTATTGATAACAATCAGGGAATCTACGTTATTTCTTAATTTATCAAGACCATTTTCCGCCTGCTCCAGTCTTCTTTTACCTTCAAAGCTGAAAGGAACGGTAACAATCCCTACCGTAAGAATTCCCATATCTTTTGCTACTTTAGCAATAACGGGAGCTGCACCGGTTCCTGTACCACCACCCATTCCGGCAGTGATGAATACCATTTTTGTATTCTGGCCCATTGCCGCTTTGATATCTTCGATGCTTTCGATAGCAGATTTTTCTCCCACTTCAGGATCAGCACCGGCTCCGAGACCTTCTGTAATAGTAGTTCCCAACTGCACTTTATTGGCAACAGGATTATTATCCAAGGTTTGTGCATCGGTATTGCAGATCACGAAATCTACCCCGTGGATTCCTTTTTCGTACATGTGTTTTAGGGCGTTGTTTCCACCGCCTCCAACACCGATCACTTTTATTATTGATGAATTTCCTTTTGGCAAATCAAATGAAAACCCCTGTGTCCCTATATTTTCCATAACTATACTTTTATAATTATTATTGATAATTGATTGATGACCACTGATAAGGAAAAGATCATGCATCGCTTATCGTTTTATCATTTATATTTATTCTACTTCCTCAAAGAATTTTTTTACTTTTTCCATGAGCGACTGCCCGAAAGTCAGTTTTGCTGCTTTTTTAGACTGCTGTTCGCTAACGTTATGCTCCGGCTGTACGGTTTCCGCCTGCTGTACATTCTCCTGGATGGTTTCTGCAACAGGTGTTGTGGTTTCAGCTTTTGTTTCTACAGGCTCCTGAACCGTTTCCTGAAGCTCAGCATGCTGTTTTTTGTCCCTGATTTTTAAGCTTTCCATTAATAAACCGATGGAAGTAGCAAATTCAGGTCCCTTAAGATACTGATTTTTATCGTTTGCGATGTATTCATTGGCAAAACCGATTCTGCTGTCAAATCCCGTGGTATAGTTTGCCAGCTGACGCAGATGTTTAAGGTTCGATCCGCCTCCTGTAAGTACAATTCCGGCAATAAGCTTTTTCTTTTGTTCGAATGCGCCGTATGCCTTAAGTTCTGTATTCACCATTTCCAGAATTTCTTCTACTCTGGCATTGATAATCTGTGCCAAAGTTTTGAGTGAAATCTCTTTATCCGGTCTGCCGTGAAGCCCCGGAATGGTTACATAGGTACTGTCTTTTTCAAGCTCAGGAACTGCTGAACCGAATTTTACTTTTAACTGTTCCGCATGCTTTTCGATGATAGAACAGCCTTCTTTAATATCTTCGGTAATTATTCCGCCACCGTAAGGAATTACACAGGTGTGACGAATAATATTATCTTTAAAAATAGCGATATCTGTAGTTCCGCCACCGATATCTACGATGGCTACTCCGGCTTCTTTTTCTTCTTTAGTCAGTACAGCTTCCGAAGATGCTAAAGGTTCCAGGGTAAGAGCTTCCATTTCAAGACCTGCTTCACGCACACATCTTGCAATGTTACGGATGCTTCCCATCTGTCCTACCACTACGTGGAAGTTTGCTTCCAGACGTTTTCCGTGCATACCGATCGGCTCTTGAATTTCTCCTTCGGAGTCTACTTTATATTCCTGGGGAAGTACATGGATTATTTCTTCACCGGGAAGCATGACCAGCTTCTTGACCTGATCTTTTAATGCTTCAATGTCATCATCTGTGATGAATTTGTCCGGATGTTCACGCATAATATAATCAGAGTGCTGCAGAGAACGGATGTGTTTTCCTGCAATCCCTACCGTTACTTTACGGATAGGAACTCCTGCGCTGGACTGTGCTTCAGACACAGCAGCTTTGATTGAATTAATGGTCTGCGAAATATTATTCACAATACCTTTGTGAACACCAAGACTCTTAGCCTTCCCTACACCGAGAACTTCTATTTTCCCGTGTGCATTCCTCCTTCCGACAATCGCGACGATTTTCGTCGTCCCGATGTCCAGACCTACTGAATACTCTTGATTTTCCATTGTTTATATCGATTTGATTTTTTATTCTATTTTAATTTTCGCCTTTGTTTTCGGCTTTACTGCCGTAGATTTCTTCTCTGTTTTTTTTATTTCTTTTGGCTTGGTTACTGTTTTTGGTTTTAATGAAGAGGAAGTTGGTTGGTTAGTCTTTTTTATTTCTGCCGGTTTGGGCTTATCGTCGGCTTTCTTTACCGGAACTAATGAAGCTTTTGCCAGTTCTTTATTTCTTACATTCAGAATACTGTCATTTTCTTTAAAATAAGGATTTAAAGTGGTGACAATCTGGTTCTGATATTTTACCGATACCATTTTGTATTTTTCGGGATCCTGGTAAACAAGATATTTTTCTACAAAGGTTTTAAAACCTTTTACTTTAAATTCAATATTGTCCAGATCTCCGATTTCTACTTTATAATTACCTTCGCTGGTGAGCAAATTGTAGTCGCCGTTATCTTTTGAAATACCGATGAAATATTTCTTACTGAAATCATCTTTATCGATTTTTTCGACAAGCTCAGCCAGTTTTTTATATTCGTCCTTCTGTACATCTCCCGTTACCAGCATGCACGGATGAGAGTATGTTTTAGAAATGGGAAATTCTATTCCTTTTTCGTCTACATAAAAGTCACGCCCATTTTTATTAAGCCTGAAAACAGGAACTCTTTGCTTGATATCCAGGTTCAGTTTCCCGTTCAGATTAAGGTATACATTAGCGCTGTCTACAGCAGGAAGGGCATTGATCTTCTTTTCCAGGGCAGGAATATTAAGATCCCCCACTTTTCCGGAAGGGTTTTCTTTTTTTACAATTTCCCGGATATCTTTTTCATCAATAAAATAAACTGGTGTTTTCTCACTCATTTTTACAGAAATTTTATTGTCCGTAATCTTCTGTCCACTGAATTTCTTCAATGAGAAACTCAGCAGAAACCCTAGAATGATTACTGTAATGGCAATTTTTAATATTCTGTATTTATTTTTCATTTTTAAATTTTTTAACGCTAAGTTCGCAAGGCTTTTTTCTATTATTATTTGTTACTTTTTTGCTCGCAAGGGCGTTTCACTCAGCGAATGTTAGCTGAAAACATTTACTATTTATCCTTTTATTTGTGCTGTTTACCAGGCTTTTATAATTTATTTACTACTCTTTTTACTCCGTTTTTAAATAAGCTAGAATGAAAATTTAAAATCATCCCTAATTTCATTTCTGTAATTCTTAAATAGTTAAGAAGCTGAAAGAAATGATACGTATTAATTTCCGGAGCAGCTTTTATTTCAATAATAACTTTATTTTCAATCACCAAATCCGTTCTGAATGCTTTCTCAATTAGCAAATCTTCATAATTGATACTGATATCTTTTTGACTCTCAATTCTAAGTCCACTATTTTTCAATTCGTAGATTAAGCATTGCTCATACACATTTTCATAGAGTCCTATTCCAAGTTTTCGATGCACTTTCATCCCTGCATCAAAAACTACATTTGATATTTCATTTTCTGTCATCTTGTGTTTTTTTATTCCTAAATGATATTTCCAGTTATCATTTGCTAAGTGAAACGCCCCTGCGAACGACTTTATAGGAGTTATATAAATTCCGTTGCGCTCGCTGCGGTTATTAAATTAATATTTACTCATCCACTCACAAACAGGATCATACAGCGTATCAATATTTCCTGCGCCTACGGAGAGAAGGATGTCAAATTCTCTTTCTTTTATTTTACTGAAAGCATCACTTAATGTTGAAACTTCCTTTTTATCTAAAGTCACTTTTTCCAGGAGCCAGTCTGAAGTAATGCCTTCAAAATTTTCCTGAAGTTCTCTTGCCGGATAAATATCAAGCAGGATTAATTCATCGGCCTGACTCAGGCTTTCTGCAAAATCGTCAGCAAAATCTCTTGTTCTGCTGAACAGGTGCGGCTGGAAAACCACCAGCAGTTTCTTTTCCGGGTAAAAAGTTCTGATTGAGCTCATTACCGCATTGATTTCAGTCGGGTGGTGAGCGTAATCGTCAATGTAAATTTTACCGTTCTCATATCTGTGTTTGGTATATCTTCTTTTAATTCCTTTAAAATTGATAATTGCTTTTTTCAAAGTTTCAAAATCGACTTCCAGATTATGAAGGATTGCCAATGCCACGGTCGCATTTTCCACATTATGGATTCCCGGAATTTCCCAGGCAAAATCTTTTACTGTTTCTTCCGGAGTATGAAAATCAAAATAGATCGTATCATTCTCCATACGCAGGTTATCAGAATAATAATCTGCTGTTTCATTTACGGCATAGGTGAGGTGTGGTCTTCCGATGTCAATCCCTTTTCTTACAAAAAGCTGTTTGTCGTCCGGAACCAATGCGGCAAATTGCCTGAATCCCTCTTCAATGGTGTCTTTGTCGCCATAAATATCCAGGTGATCTGCATCGGTGGAGGTGATCACTGCCCAATCTGGAGAGAGATTAAGAAAACTTCGGTCATATTCGTCTGCTTCTACCACAGAATATTGAGTCCCATTATACAGAAAGTTTGATTTGAAGTTCTCGGAAATTCCGCCCAAAAAGCAGGAGAACGGCAAATTCGCTTCTTTACATAAATGCGAAACCAAGGTGGAAGTTGTTGTTTTTCCATGAGTTCCTGCAACAGCGATACAGTCTGTATTTTCTGTAATTAATCCCAATACTTTTGCGCGTTTCAGAACTTCAAACTTATTATCATTGAAATAATCCAGAATGCCCAAAACTTTGATGGCAGGTGTATAAATTACCAAAGTATCATCTTTCTGCAGTGAGGTAATTCTTTCGTCAATAATATCATCAAAAACAATATCAATTCCTTCATTCATAAGAGCTTGGGTAAGCTTGGTGTTGGTTTTATCATAACCAGACACTTTTTTGCCCGAAGCATGGAAATACCGTGCCAGAGCGCTCATCCCAATACCTCCGATGCCCACGAAGTAAAAATTCTGATATGTATTTAAAATGTTCATTTTTAATATTTGTTTAAATATCTGACAACAATCCAAAAAATAACTCCGATTATTGAACAGATTAATATATTCCTACCTTGTTTTCGGTCTTCTTCCTTATAGACATAAGCAGATTCTCCGTTTGATAAATTTCTCTTGTAAGACATTATCGTATACCCTATTATAATACCTAAAAAGCCTCCAACAAATGCAAAGAAATAACCTAAGTAAAACCACAGTTTCGGAACTTCAGCTTCTTTTGATAATTCCTCTAATCTTTGTTTTGAAATAACCGTAAGAACTTCCGGACTAATTTCTTTTCCTCTTTCTTTTAAAATTTTCTGAGCCAGCAAGTAATCAAATTTGCTCCACTCTTCCTTCTTTAGTATAATTTCGATAAGCTCCTCATCAGAATATTCAAAAAGATAATAATCTCTTTCAACATTTTGCACATCATTTTCTACAAGCTTTTCCTCTAATTCTTCAACTTTATTAAAATTCTCTTTTTGGATTTTTAATTCAAATTCCTGATTGTTGACATCTGCTCCAAAGCTTGAATCTAATCTGGAGGAATTGTCGGCCAATTCATAATCAATATGATTAACTTCAAGAATTTTAATTAATTCTAAAGCATCATCCTTATAAATAAATTTTCTATATGTAGAAAGTGTGGCTGACATTATTCAATTATTTTTAAAATCTCGTCCACAATCTCTTTAGCCGCATTTGGCTTAGCAAAATATTGCAGATTCTGAGACATTTCTTTTCTTATATTTACATTTTCACAGATTTCTGAAAGCGTATTCCAGAATTTTTCCTGCATTTCAGAGTCTTTTACCATTCTTGCGGCATTCTTTTCCACCAGATTCATTGCATTTTTGGTTTGATGATCCTCTGCTGCAAAAGGAAAAGGAACCAGCAAAACAGGTTTCTGTGCTACTGCCAGCTCTGAAATGGCAATGGCACCCGCTCTGGAAACAATAACATCTGCCGCAGAATATGCTGTTTCCATATCTTTGATGAATTCTTTTATCTGTATCTGGTTGCCGGTTTCTGGTTGTTGGTTATTTCCATCAACGGACAACTGAAGCTCATCAACAATTTCTTTATAATCCAGTTTGCCCGTCTGCCAGATCAATTGATACCCTTTTTGTTTCAGGTTTTCAAGATTTTCTTTCCATCCGTTATTTAATGTTCTTGAACCTAGAGAGCCACCGACTGATAGAATCGTTAACTTTTCTTTATCAAGACCCATTTTTTCTTTTGCCTGGGCTGTTTGTTGCATTCCCGAAACAATATTTTCGCGGATAGGATTACCCAGAAAGTGTATTTTATCTGCCGGAAAGCCATCTACTTTCGGGTAGGCAGTAAATACGGCTTTTGCTTTTTTGCTCAAAATTTTGTTGGTAACGCCTGCATGGGCATTCTGCTCCTGAATAAAAATCGGGATTCCCAATTTGCTTGATTCATACAAAGCCGGTCCGCTTGCAAAACCGCCTGTTCCTATCGCGAAATCGGGAGCGAAACTTTTAATGATCTTTTTAGATTTAGATAAACTTTTTAAAATCTTAAAAGGCAGCCCTAAATTAGAGAGGATATTTCCACGGTTGATTCCGGCAATATCAATGCCTTCTATTTTGTAGCCGGCCTGAGGAACTTTTTCCATTTCCATTTTGCCGTTGGCTCCAATGAACAAAAATTCTGCATCCGGAAATCTCTTTTTGATTTCGTCTGCAATAGCAATAGCCGGGAAGATGTGTCCTCCTGTTCCGCCTCCGGATAATAAAACGCGGATGGCTCGTGGCTTCTGGCTATTGAATGATTGATTGTCCATTTTTTATTTTATCTGTTTTAAATTTGACAGGATTTGCACCCTATCCTGATTTATGTCCTTTTGAGACTCTTTTTTTATTTAAGCAATGTCGTTTATTTCTGCAATGCTTTGCTTTTTGCCCAATCCTTCTTCATCATAAATCTGGATTCGTGAGCTTATATTTAAAATTATTCCCAGTTGTAAATAGGTTACCAGCATGGATGTCCCCCCATAGCTGATCAATGGCAACGGCTGGCCAGTTACCGGGATCAGATTGACGGCTACCGCAATATTTACGGAAAGCTGTATAAAGATCATTACCCCGAGACTGAGCACGAGCAACGATCCGAAAAATGCCGGCATTTTACTGGCAATCATTACAATCCTGATCATCATAATTAAATACATACTGATCAGAAAGGCTGCACCTATTACTCCATATTCTTCAACAATTACCGCAAAAATAAAGTCGGAAGCAGACTGTGGAAGCATTTGTTTTAATGCGCTTTTCCCGGGTCCCATTCCTGTTATCCCACCGTGGACAATGGCTGCTTTAGCCTGCATTACCTGATAGTTTTTAGCTTTTACACTTTCATCGTCTACATCGGCCGACTTCGCTTTGCTTGAAGTAAAAGTTTCGATACGGCTCATCCATGTGTGTACCCGGTTTCCTCCGATGAGGTTTGTGTTGAGTGCAATAATCAAAAACAATACAATTGCAATAAATGATGCGGAGATGAATCCTGCAATATATTTCCAGTGAAGCTGCCCGATAATCAATACAATCACAGAAACCATCAGGATCATTAATGCCGTAGATCCGTTATCTTTTGCAACAAGAACAAAGACAAGGAGAATAGGGCCAAAGATGTACATGATATTTTCAATCGGAAGCCTTTCTCTTGTGATTTTTTTGGTCAGATACCTGCAGAGATAAATGATCAGCATAAGGAATGCAAAAGAAGAAGGCTGGAATGATATCGGCGTGCCCGGAATTTTCAACCATCTTGAGGCACTTGCTCCATCGATGGTTTGCCCGGTAAACATCGTGACAATGAGAAGAATAATCATTAAACCAAGCAGGATGCTGCTGAGCTTTCCGATGTATTCATATTTTACCATTCCGACCACTCTCATGATCGAAAGACCTAAGACTACGAAGAACATATGCTTGATCACGTGACCTGTTGTAGTCCCGTTATTTACGATATATTCCAGATTTGAGCTTGCAGAATATACAGGGAAAATAGAGAAGATGGAGATCACAAGAATGACCATCCAAAGTACTTTATCGCCCTTCAGGAATTCAAATCTGTTTTCTGTATCTTGTTCATTCATATTTAATGCTGTTAGCTTTTGGCTAATTGCCACCTGCTTTTAAAACCTGCTGTTTAAATTGTTGTCCCCTGTCTTCATAGCTTTTAAATAAATCAAAGCTTGCACAACATGGTGAAAGTAAAACCATATCTCCTTTTTTGGCCAGTGATTTTGATATCTTTACTGCTTCTTCCATGCTTGAAGTATCGTAAATAAATTCTTTTTTATCCCTAAAGAAGTTGATAATTTTTTCATTATCAATGCCTAAGCATACAATTGCTTTTACTTTTCTTTTGACTAAATCTTCAATTTCGGTATAGTCATTTCCTTTATCGATTCCGCCAACAATCCATACGGTTGGATTTTTCATACTTTCCAAAGCGTAATAGGTTGCGTTGACATTGGTCGCCTTGCTGTCATTGATGTATTTTACGCCATCAATCTCTGTCACAAATTCCAGCCTGTGCTCAACGGCCTGAAAAGTCATTAGCGAATTTCTAATGCTTTCATTATTGATTTCCAGAATCTTACCCGCAATTGATGCAGCAAGACTATTGGCTACATTGTGATTGCCAAGAAGAGATAATTCCTCGATTTTCATTGAGAATTTTTCTTTCATTTTAACCATAATATTTTCATCATCAACAAAACCTCCTTCAGACAGTTTCTCTTTGGTGGAAAAAGGAATCATTTTCGCTTTAACCTCCAGCTTTTCAAGGATATTTTTGCTCATTTCATCATCTTTATTGTAGATGAAGAAATTGTCATTTTCCTGATTTTCCGTTATTCTGAACTTTGCTAATGCATATTCTTCATAGTTGTAATTGTACTGATCCAGGTGATCCTGTGACAAATTCAGCAATAAAGAAATATAAGGTCTGAAATTCTGAATATCATCAAGTTGGAACGAGCTTACTTCCAATACATAATAGTCGTACTTTTCGTCGGCAACCTGTTTAGCAAAACTGTATCCGATGTTTCCTCCTAAGCCTACATTCAATCCGTCATTTTTCAGGATATAATAGATTAAGGACGTCGTAGTTGTTTTCCCGTTGCTTCCTGTAATCGCGATGATTTTGGCATCGGTAAATTCCGAAGCAAATTCAATTTCCGAGGAAAGTCTTATTCCCTTATCGTGGATCTTATGAATGATGTCTGCCTTTTTAGGAATTCCCGGGCTTTTTACAATCCAGTCTGCATCCAGAATTCTTTCTTCATGATGGTTTCCTTCTTCAAATTCAATTTCATTATCCGTAAGAAACTGCTTATAGTGATCCTTAATAGACCCCTGGTCTGAAAGAAAAACTTCCAGACCCTGTTTTTTAGCCAAATAAGCAGCGCCACAACCGCTTTCTCCTCCTCCTAAAACAACTATTTTCATACTTTTTTGCTTTATGCTGTAGCTATAAGCTTTAAGCCTGATGCTTATCGCTTATTGCATACCGCCGGTTTATCTCATCTTTAATGTAATGAGACATACAATTGCTAACATTACCCCTATGATGATCATCCTGTTAACGATTTTGCTTTCATGAAAACCGCCTTTCTGATAATGATGGTGAAGGGGTGACATTCTGAATAATCTATTGTTCTGGGCATATTCAAGCCCGTATTTTCTTTTTCTGTATTTGAAAACAATCACCTGAAGCATGACGGAAATGTTTTCTATTAAAAAAATTCCGCATAATACAGGAATCATCAGTTCTTTTCTCAGAATAATTGCCAGAACGGCGATTACACCACCCAGCATAAGGCTTCCCGTATCTCCCATAAACACCTGGGCAGGATAAGTATTGTACCAGAAAAAACCGATTACAGCTCCTACCATGGCGACTACAAAAATGGTGGTTTCACCCATGTTGGGAAGGAACATAATGTTCAGATAATCAGCGAATATGATGTTTCCTGAGAGATAAGCGAACAATCCCAATGTGAGTAAAATAACGGTGCTGGTACCTGCAGCAAGACCGTCTATTCCATCAGTAATGTTGGCACCGTTTGAAACGGCTGTTACAATGAAAATTACAATAGGGATGAAAACAACCCATGCCCATTCGTGGGCATCTTTATCATTCATCCAAAACAAAATTCCGCTGTAGTCGAATTCATTATTTTTTGCAAAAGGAACGGTGGAAACGGCAATCTTTTCGGTAGGCATAAAGTTTTGCTCTACATTGTTACGGTTTACCACTTTAGCGTCCAGATATTTTCTTTTTACGGTAATATCGGGGTGAAAGTACATTGTAACGCCTACAATCAGACCCAATCCCACCTGACCTACGATTTTGAACTTTCCACTGAGGCCGTCTTTGTTCTTTTTTATTTTTTTCAGGTAATCATCAAGGAAACCGATGGCGCCCATCCAAAGGACTGAAACAATGAGAAGAACAATATAAATATTGGTAAATTTTGTAAACAGCAATACAGGAATCAGCGTGGCCAGAATGATAATTAGCCCTCCCATAGTAGGAGTTCCTTCTTTTTGCTTCTGTCCATCTAAACCGAGATCACGTACCAGTTCACCCATTTGTTTGGCTCTCAGATAATTAATGATTCTTTTTCCATAGATAAGAGCAATGGTTAAAGAAAACAGTACCGCCATTCCCGCTCGGAAAGAGATGTATTTCAACAATCCAAGTCCGGGGACATGGATTCCGTGGTTGGTTAGATATTCGTATAGATAGTATAGCATTTTTTCAAATTTTAATAAATGATAAATGATGACTGATGAATGATAAAACCAATTAACATTTATCAATTATCGATTATAAATTTTTACTTGCTCATCAATTTCCAAAGTTCATTAATGGTTTCTTTATCATCAAAATGATGTTTCACACCATTGATTTCCTGGTAGGTTTCATGGCCTTTTCCGGCTACGAGAACAATATCTTTCGGTTCAGCAAATTTTATCGCCATTTTAATCGCTTCCTTCCTGTCAGGAATGGAAGTATATTTGCTGAAGTTCTGGGGTTCTACACCCGCTTCAATTTCTTTGATAATGGCTGCAGGATCTTCCGTTCTCGGGTTATCTGATGTAATAATCGCCAATGTTGATTTTTTGGTGGCAATATTTCCCATTTCAGATCTTTTAGCGTGATCCCTGTCGCCTCCACAACCGAAAACTGTGATCAGTCTTTCGTTTTTTGTCCTAATGTCGTTGATGCTGTCCAGAATGTTTTCCAAAGCATCCGGAGTGTGAGCATAATCTACAATAAAAATGATTCCGCCGTCTGATTTGAACGTTTCAAACCTTCCTGAAACCCTTTTTAGCTGGCTGATGGCCTGCAGAATTTCTTCCTGCTCAAAACCAAGCTCTGAAGCTATCCCAAACACCAGTAGTAAATTATAGACATTAAATTTTCCCGTCAGCGTTGTCCAGAATTCTTTTCCGTTGAAATTCAGCAGCATTCCGTTAAAATCCACTTCCAGCAATCTTCCGTGATAGTCGGCCATTGTCTTTAAGGCATAAGACCTTTTTGCTGCCTTTGTGTTTTGAAGCATGACGTTCCCGTTTTTATCATCAATATTTGTGATAGCAACGGCGGTTCCATCCAGCTCATCAAAAAATCTCTTTTTTGTTTTTAGGTACTCATCAAAGGTTTTATGATAATCCAGATGATCGTGGGTAAGATTAGTAAATCCGGCGATTTTAAAATGGAGGCCTTCAATCCTGTTTTGGGCAATACCGTGAGAGCTTACTTCCATGAAGGCAAATTCACAGCCTTCTTCAACTGCCTGAGCCAGAATTTTATTAATAGTGATAACATCAGGTGTTGTATGGGTTGCAGGAATGATCTGGTCTGCAATTCTTATCTCTACTGTAGAAAGCAATGCAGAATCATAGCCTAAATTTTTGAAAACATCAAAAAGTAAGGTAGAAACGGATGTTTTTCCATTGGTTCCTGTAACACCGATTAATTTTAATTTTTCTGAAGGATTTCCGTAGAAATTAGAGGCCAGCTGGCCCAGCGCTTTAGATGAATCTTTTACTTTAACATAAGTAATACTTTCATCCAGAATTTCCGGAAATTCTTCACAGACAATAGCTTTTGCGCCTTTTTCTTCAGAAGCTGCAATAAATGAATGTCCATCCACAACCGTTCCTCTCATTGCGATATACAAAGAGTTGTCCGTAACCTTTCTGCTGTCGAAAACCAATTGTGAAATTTCACGGCTGTCATCACCATGAATTTCTAAAACTGGAATTCTCTTTAATAATTCATTTAACTGCATTTATACTGATGCTTTATATTCTTAAAATATTTCCATTTTAATAGGATTTTATCCTATTCTGTTTTAAATTGTCCTTTCAGGACTGTTTCTTTAATTTTGCAGAGACAAATAAATTCTCTGATTCTTACTAATCATGGTGCCTTCCAGCGGAAATTGCTCTTTAATTCTTCCTACGCCTTTAAAGTCAACACGATATCCCAAATTTTCCAATTGCGGAATGACGTTTTTACCGATCAGTCCCACAACATTGGGCATTTGTTTATTATTGACGGCTACTTTCACATTAGGCTCAACCATTTTATTAAGGTTTACCTTTCTGTCAACCAGCATTTCTCTTTCAATATTTTGTGGCGTTTTCAGGAACGTTTTTCCAGCAATTTCCTTAAATACGGGGGCTGCAACCGTTGCTCCGTAAAACCCTTTCGAAGTGTTGGGCTCACTGATCATCACATAACACGTATATTTTGGATTATCAGCGGGATAGAAGCCTGCAAAGGAAGAGCGGTATTTCATAGGCCCGGGAAGCCAGTATTCAAATCTTGCCGTTCCTGTTTTTCCTGCCATTTTCAGATTCGGGGTAAAAATACTCTTTGCCGTACCTTTTTCCACAGCTTTTGTTAAAGCATGTGTCATCATTTTAACGGCTTTGTCGGATGCCATTCTGCTCACCATTACTTCTGGTTTTGCATTGTACATAACCTTTCCGTCTTTCATGATTTTATCGATGAATAGTGGCTTCAGCATTTTGCCATTGTTAGCAACACCGTTGTAGAAAGTTGTAAGCTGTAACAAGTTAATATTGGTAGAATATCCATAGGCGATGGATGCTAATGTTGCGGCATTCCATCTTTTACTTTCCGGAGTAAGAATTTTTGGTTTTGTAATTCCGGGAAGTTCGATATCCATTTTGTCAAACAATTTCCAGCGTCTTAAATGATCAAGGAAAATCTGGGGTTTTTCCGCATAATATTTCGTAATAAGCTTTGCAGAGCCTACATTGCTGGATTTGGCCAAAACATCACTGATGTCGTATGTTCCGCCGCCGTGGCCATCGGAAATTCTTTGTTTGGCATATACCCAGATTCCGTTACCTACATCTACGGTTGTATTTTCGTCAATAAAACCGTCGTCCATTGCGGCGAGAAGGGAAATGGTTTTAAAAGTGGAGCCGGGCTCGATATTATCTTTTAAGGCATAATTGTAAGAATCTACATACTCTCCGTCGTCATTTCTTCTTAGGTTCACCATTGCGCGAACCTTTCCTGTTTCCACTTCCATTACAATGACAGTTCCGTGTTTTGCTTCGAAATTAACAAGCTGTTTCTGCAAAGCCGAGTGCGCAATATCCTGAATTCTAAGGTCTAGCGTAGTGTAAACATCTTCTCCGTCAACAGGCTCCTGAACTTTCCAGAAGTCAATCGGTTTCCACTGTGAGGAATTAATTCTCTGTTCCAGTCTTTTTCCGTCGGTTCCTCTTAAATATTTTGAGAAAGCACCTTCAAGACCGGAACTGTACTCACCGTTATCCATTCCGATTGTTCCTGCTCCGATTTCGGAGGTAGCCAGCTCTCTTTTATAGTTTCTGTCTACAATAAAGCCTCCTTTATTTTTGCCTTTTTTGAAAATCGGGAATCTGCGGATTCTGTCGTACTGGTCAAAATCAAGACCTTTCACCAAAGTGTAATATTGGTTTTTCTTTTTTCTCTGCTCGTCAAACTTTTTTCTGAAGTCACCTCTTGGTTTCCCAAACATTTTGCTCAAGGAATCCGTTAATGCACCGATATTATTCGTGTAAACGGTATCCTTCATTGTTTTAAAATCAAGATAAATATCATAACGCATGACAGTTGTTGCGAGGATAGAACCATCTGAAGCGAAAAGATTTCCACGGGCAGCTTTAAGAGTGGCTTCGCGATAATTTTTATTAATGTAATCGTCTTTAATTTCCTGAACATTAGTATTCTGAAGGATTACAATCCTTGCTAAAAACATGACAAACACGCACAAAGCTACCACTGCAAAGAGGTAGCCCCAACGTAACGTTTTTTTACGCTTGTTATCGTATTCATTTTGTTTTTGCATCTGTACTGTCCAGTTTTATGAGCAATTTATGAGGATGGCTTTCCAGGGTCATCAAAGAATCCCGGGCGACTTCTTTCCCCAACTCCGATTCCATTTTTACTTTGATCAGCTTACTTTGTGCATAAGCGTTTCGTGATTTATATTCTTCTGTTTCTTCCTTTAAGGCATTAACGATTTCTATCTTTTTATTAACCAGGTGATTGCTGTAAATCATGGCCATCATCAGCACAAAGAGCAGGAGAAAATACCGGTAATGTATTTTGATTTCATCCCGGTTCAGGAAATTTCCTTTTATAATGTCTATAAAAGTGAGTTTTTTCTGAGGACGATATGTTGTTCTTTTTGCCACAGACTTTGTCTGATTTATTTTTATATTATTTTGTTAACCACCCCGTCAAAAATTCTTTGAATTTTCGCCACCCTCCAGAGGGAGGGAAGTTGCGGGTGGAATTTATCCTACTTTGATTCCTGTTCTCATTTTAGCACTTCTGGCTCTTGAGTTTTCTTCAATTTCTTTTTCATCCGGGATAATCGCTTTGCTTTTTACCAGCTCGAATGCTTTTTTATAATTTCCGTAAATATCTCTTTCCGGTTCTCCTTCAAACATTCCGTTTTTCAAAAATCTTTTTACCAGCCTGTCTTCCAGGGAGTGGTAAGAAATGACAACCAGTCTGCCTTCAGGTTTTAAAACATTGTATGCCTGAACAAGCATTTCTTTCAATACTTCCAGCTCCTGATTTACTTCAATCCTGATCGCCTGAAATAACTGGGCATAAAATTTATTTACCTTATGCGGCGGAATGTAACTGAAAAGTTTTTTCAGATCTTCCGTTGTTTCTATGCTTTTTGTTTTCCGGTGATGCACAATATCTCTTGCCAGCTTTCTTGCTTCTCTCAACTCACCGTAGTGGTAAAATATATCCGCAAGCTCTCCTTCTTCATAATCATTGATAACTCTTTTAGCATCAAGATTCTGCATTACGTTCATTCTCATATCCAGTGGAGCATTGCTTCTTGTGGAAAAGCCTCTGTCGGCCTCATCAAATTGGTGGGATGAAACTCCAAGGTCGGCCAGAATACCGTCTACTTGGGAAACACCATGCATCAGCAGAGAGTTTTCGAGAAATCTGAAATTCTGATTGATTAATGTAAATCTCGGGTCATCGATCGTATTTTTAAGAGCATCGAGATCCTGATCAAAGCTGAAAAGCCTTCCTTTGTCGGAGAGTCGGCTCAATATTTCTCTTGAATGGCCGCCACCGCCAAAAGTACAGTCCACGTATGTTCCGTCTGGATTCGTTACCAAATCATCAACACTTTGCTTCAACAAAACGGGGTTATGATACATGTTTAAGTTGTGTTTTTTAGCTTTTTAATTAATAATCAGCTTCGTTTATTCCTCATCGAAAGCGCCCATCACATCTTCGGCTAGGCTTGCAAAGTCTTCTTCGTTGATGGAAATTACTTTTTCGTAAGCGTCTTTATCCCATATTTCGAAGAGTTCTCCTGCGCTTGTAATTACAATATCTTTCTGAAGGTTTGCGAAAGTCATCAGATCTTTTGAGATCTGAAGTCTTCCTGCATTGTCCAGCTCTACTGTTTTTACACCTGCCGTAAACATTCTAATGAAATCAGCATTCTTTTTAATGAATCTGTTTAGTTTATTAATTTTGCCCATCACTTTATCCCATGCATTCATAGGGTAAACTTCCAGACAGGATTGGAACACGGATCTTTTAACCACAAACGTTTTGTCGTCGAAGTTTTCCATTTGTTTAATCAAAGAAGAAGGTAGCTTTAAACGCCCTTTATCATCGATTTTACACTCATATGTTCCAATGAAATTTTTCATTTGGGACAAATTTATATAATAATTTCCAAAAGTTCCCACTTTTTCCCACTTTTTGCCTTAATGTTGATAAGTTTTATTAAATCTTGAATTTCAGTTGTTTAGTAAACTGGTATATAGGATATTGACTAAGTTGTTATTCAGCCCATAGCAAAGTGTTTAAGAAAAAATGCTTTAAAAAGCAGTTTGGTATATTATTTTTATTTTAAATTAGGCTTATCAAAATATTTTTGAGGTTTAATTTGTATTTTTGCAAGGCTTTATTAAGGCATTTTATGATATTTAGTACAAAAAAAGAAAAGAAATACACCTTCATTGAGGCGGGAGAAGGACATCCATTGGTGCTGTTGCATGGTTTAATGGGTGGGTTGAGCAATTTCGATAAGATGGTTGATTTTTTTTCAGACAGAGGATTCAAAGTATATGTTCCCCAGCTGCCAATCTACGATTTGCCGGTACTCAATACCAATCTTACAACATTAGCAAAATATATCGCCAAGTTTATTGAAACCCATGTAGAAGCGCCCGTAACTATTGTAGGAAACTCAATGGGAGGGCATATAGGGCTGATTTTAACACTGGCAAGACCGGACCTGATCAAAAATCTTGTTTTGACAGGAAGTTCAGGATTGTATGAAAGAACTTTCGGAGATAGTTTTCCGAGAAAAAACGACCGTTCGTATATCAGGAAAAAAACGGAAGAGGTTTTCTATGATCCTGCTATTGCTACGGAAGATCTTGTAGATGAGGTTTTTTCAGTGGTGAATGACAGGATGAAAGGGATCAAAACCGTCATGCTGGCCAGAAGCGCGATCAAGCATAATATGATTCATGATCTTCCGAAGATCCTTACGCCAACCTGTCTCATATGGGGAAAACAGGACAATGTAACGCCTCCTGAAGTAGCGGAAGATATGCATAAATTCATTCCGAACTCTGATCTGTTCTGGATAGACAAATGTGGTCACGCAGCCATGATGGAAAAGCCGGATGAATTTAATGAAATTCTGTACAGCTGGTTAAAAGATAAAGTTTAAATTAAATATAAATGAACCATTAAGAACTTTCTTAATGGTTTGTTTTTCTAAAAATATTTTAAGATGGTTATTAAAACAGCAACATTCGTAAAGAGTAGCGGTAAATGGCAGGATTGTCCGGAGCCCAATATTCCGGAATATGCTTTTATCGGAAGATCCAATGTTGGAAAATCTTCACTCATCAACGCCATGATGAATCATAAAGATCTCGCCAAAACTTCCCAAACTCCAGGGAAAACCCAGCTCATCAATCATTTTTTAGTGAATGAAAACTGGTATCTTACGGATTTGCCGGGATATGGTTATGCTAAAGTGTCGAAGTCAATCAGAAAAGATTTTGAAAAGCTGATTACAAACTATATTCTTAACAGAAAAAATCTCGTTAATCTTTTTGTGCTGGTAGATTCCCGCCATAAACCCCAGACGATCGATATGGAATTCATTCAGTGGTGCGGGGAAAGCGGTGTGCCTTTTTCTATTGTCTTTACGAAAGTGGATAAACTAAAACCAAATGCCGCGATAAAAAATGTTGAAGATTATAAAACAGAGCTGCACAAAACATGGGAAGATCTTCCTGAAATCTACGTAACCTCTGCAGAGAAAAAAGAAGGCTGCGATGAAATCCTTGATTTTATTCAAAAAACCAATGAATTTCTTGCTAATAATAATGTAAGTTTCGATGAGTAATATTATCTGGAAGATCAAAACTTTTGAAGAATTTACCATTCCGGAATTATATAATGTTCTTAAAGCAAGAATCAATGTTTTTGTAGTAGAGCAGAACTGTCCATATCCTGATCTGGATGATTATGATCAGAAAGCAATTCATATCTGGGCTGAGAAAGACGGTGAAATTCTCGCGAACTGCAGGATTTTTGACAAAGGCATTAAATATTCTGAAGCTTCGATTGGAAGAGTGCTGACCACTGAAAAGGGGAGAGGGAAAAATCTTGGAAAGCAGCTGATAGCCTATGCTCTTGAAGCTATCGAAGCGCGCTTTCGTACCAGTGAAGTAAGAATTTCCGCACAGGATTATTTAATTAAATTCTACGGAGAATTCGGTTTTGAAGATACCGGAAAGAAATATCTGGAAGATGATATTCCGCATACGGAAATGATCCGCCGGAAAAAGCAGGAAAGGCTTTCAGATCTCTGAAAGCCTTTTCCAATATAAATCTAATTGTAAAAATGTTCTAATTTCCGCTTACGGGATTTTTTCTTTCGTAAGAATTATTGTCAAAACTGATTTTATAGCTGGATTTAAACAGTTTGCTTGGTTGATAATAATCTGTTGTAATAACCTGGGCACCACTTTCCTTAGCCTTTTCAAATCTTGAATAATCTTCTTTACGGGCTTCCATCGTATCTGCATCTGCCCGTGTTCTGATGATATATCCTTGTTTTACAAGCTCTGCAATTTCGGGATTCGGATCATTTCTGAATAACACCGCAGCCTCAGGCGTTCCCGGCTCGGAATTGGTGAAAATTATTCTTCCTTTCAGCGAAGGATGTCCTTTCATATAAAGATCTCTGTTTTCACTGTTGTTGTCGAGAACAAACAGAAACTTGCCTTTCGCATCCTGTACCTTTGGCCAGTTTTTATTTAAAACAGCTTCATTTAAAGTTTTATAAGAACCACGGATATCATCCGGAGTAATGATTTTATTTTTCCCTAAATATTTTCTGAGCTCATTGTCAAGATCATCAAAAAGTTTTGAAGTATAATGTTCCGGTTCTGTTCCGAACTGGTTGGCTTTTCCGTCCTTTGGTTCCAGAGTAATAAAAACAGGATCATGATCAGGGTGCATGTCCGACCATTTCTTTAAATCTTTCAGGCAGTCTTCCAGTGTATAATATTGTGTCTGGTAATCAATGTCTGTAATATGAATCATTTTATAGCCGGGCTTTTTCATTTTACCTTCGGGATCAAATGGCTGGGAAGTTTTTACAAGATCCAGAATTTTAGGATGGGCATATTTTCCGCCTTTGCTGTCTGCGTACACATCTATTTCAAGATTTCTTAAGCCGAGGTCCAGCTGTTGCGGAATAGGAATATGTTCATACTGAATTCTCGGCAGAAAATTCAAGGTGTCTTTTTGTGATAAATAGCGGTACACTTCCGGCAAAATTGCCTTTTTATAAGAATTATGGGAGCCTATTACCTGTACCTGATTTATTTTTAGATTATTAAGATTCTGCGTCTGTGACTGGAAAAGTTGTATAGATGTTACATACAATCCTAAAAGAACTACCTTTTTCATTGTTTCGATTTTCTTTGGCGAAATTAGGAAGTCTTATGATAGCCGGCTTGTATATTATGTTAAGTGTTCTTTAAGATTATGTAAATGAATATACATGATGAATTATTAACTGGCTGAAAATTAAAGTGTCAATTTTAAACAATCAATAAGGAATTGATATTTTATTGATTTTAAGATAATATTATGTTAAAATGTTTTCAGGTTAAACGTTTTTACTTTGTATCCCGAAATAAAAACTAACGACGGGCAGAAATGAAAACCACTGTTGCGGCAACAACAGCGGCTTTTACTAAGCATGTAACGTCATGTAATTACTTACTTAATGATATGTACCACAAAATTAACTCTTTTAGTTTTAAAAAACTAATTCCGGTTGCGATGATTTTCCTGTTGGCAAATCAAACCTATGCAGAAAATCTTTCGGCAAATCACAGTATTGCTTTCCAGGTGAACGAAACAATTACCGGAAATGTAACGGATCAGGACGGTGCTGCCATTGCAGGAGCAACAATTACTGTTGTTGAAACCGGAATTCAGGCTACTACCGACGATGCCGGAAATTTCACAATTTTTGCAAATATCGGTCAGACATTATCCATTTCTTATGATGGATATGAAATTCAGACAACCAAAATTTCAGGAACTGCGGTTTCGGTTCAGCTGAAATCAAAGAAAGAAACCACCGCTATTGAAGAAGTAACACTTGTAGGATACGGGTCTCAGAAAAAATCTGATTTAACCGGTGCGATCAGCCAATTGAAAGCAGAGAACTTCAAAGAAGGGATGAACATTTCTGTAGACAACCTGATGCAGGGAAAAATCGCAGGGGTGCGTATTGTACAGACCAGTGGTGAACCGGGGGCCGGTGTGAATGTTTCCATCAGGGGAATCGGATCCATCAGAAGCGGAAGTACACCTTTATTCGTTGTAGACGGTGTTCCGTTGAATAACGACCCGGTAAGCGCGCAAAGCCCGAATGTAGGTTTGGGAAATGTACAGGCTAAAAACCCGCTGAATTTTCTGAATACTTCGGATATAGAATCAATCACAGTACTAAAAGATGCATCGGCTGCAGCGATCTATGGAGCAAGGGGATCAAACGGAGTTGTTCTGGTAACTACAAAAAGAGGAAAAAAAGGAGAGCCGATCTTCACTTATGATACCTATTTAGGTTTTTCTTCAGTCATTAAGAAGCTCGATCTTTTAACGGCGGATGAATATAGAACGGCTGGTATTAATCCTTTGTATGATCATGGAGGAAATACCGACTGGCAGGACGAAATTTACAGAAATGCCGTTTCTTCCAATCATTCGGTGTCTTTCTCAAAAGCGACGGACACAGGAAGTTATTTCGCATCCCTTTCTCATATGGATCAGGATGGTATTGTTTTAAACAGCAGCTTTAAGAGAACAACTGCCCGCCTGAATGCGGAAGAATCTTTCTTCGATAATAAAAGGTTAAAGGTAAAACTAAACCTTACGGCGAGTGAGATCAAAGAAACCGGAATTCCGAACGGAGGAAATGCCGGTTCAGACGGTCAGTTGATTATCCATGCTTTGATGGCGAATCCTACCCGTTCTGTATACGATGAAACCGGAAATTTCACCAATTTCAATATGAATGCTCATTACAATCCTTTGTATTTGCTGAGTGTGTATAATGACAAAACCAATACGTTCAGGATTTTGGGAAATACGGAAGCGACATTGAGAATTTTACCCGGACTTAATTATAAATTTAATCTGGGTGTTGATAAAACCATGTCGGAAAGAAATACAACCATGTACCCGAACGTTACCGACAGAACGCCGAAAGGGATGTATGTACAGGCTAATCTGGATTCTTACAACGTACTTTTGGAACATTATCTGACGTATGATTTTAATCTGAACAGGCATAATTTTAATGTTCTTGGTGGTTTCTCTTATCAGAAATTTAAGAATACGGGGACTTATTTCGGAGTAAGAGATATTGCTGCGCAGGGAGCGGGAATTTCTCCGGAAATTAATCCGGGATATTCGGGGACGGCTTTTGTTCCGGGTGCAGGTTATGCTCAGGAAAATGAATTACAATCGTATTTCGGAAGGGTTAACTATAATTTTGATAAGAAATATTTGTTAACAGCTTCCCTGAGAGCAGACGGTTCCACGCGTTTCGGAAAAAATAATAAATACGGATATTTTCCTTCTGTTGCTGTGGGATGGACGGTTTCTAACGAGAATTTCCTTAAAGACTCACAAATCATCAACGAATTAAAATTGCGGGGAAGCTGGGGACAAACCGGAAACCAGGAAGTTCCGAATAAAATTACGCAGGCAAGTTCGTCTCTTACGCAGGCCGCAGGATACTATTTATATCCTAATTTAAATTTAATTAACGGTGTATCTATTAACAGAACGGTAAATCCTGATCTGAAGTGGGAAGTTGTAGAGCAGAGTAATATTGGTGCCGATTTCAGCTTATGGAAAAACAAATTATACGGATCGCTTGAATATTATCACAAAACAACAAAAGACCCTATTCTGAATATTCCTTCAAGCCCTCTAAGTCCTACCAGTACCGTATGGAAAAATGTCGATGCGAAAATTTTGAATAAAGGTTTTGAATTTTCATTAGGTTCAGAAATTATTCGGAATGAAAACTTTACCTGGAATGTTGATGTAAACGGAGCAACGGTGAATAATGTGGTAAAAGACCTTCCGGTTTCTGCCATTTATTCGGGAGAAGTTTCCGGGCCGGGACTTTCCGGGGTTACTGCCAATATTTACAGAAACGGCTATGAAGCAGGATCTTTTTATATGTACAATTACCTGGGAATTGACGCGAATGGAAAATATATTTATGAAGACCTGAATGCAGACGGAAGAATCGACCAGAATGACAGAAAGATCTTTGAAGGAGCCATTCCAAATTTTACTTTCGGGATCAACTCTTACATGAAATATAAAAAGTTTGATTTCGCCTTCTCTTTCATCGGACAGACTGGAGGTTACCTGGTAAATAATACAGCATTGGATCTGAACATCAATAATTTGGCATCAGACAGAAACGTATTGAAAAGTTTTTATGAATCAGGGGCAAGCTTTACCAATCAGCCGCAGCTGTCTTCATTATATCTTGAAAAATCAGATTTTCTTCGTCTGAATAATGTAAGATTAGGATACACTTTTGATATGAACCAATTGAAGTTCCTGAAAAGCATCAATTTGTATATCAGTGCTCAGAATCTGTTTACTATTACCAATTATTCCGGATACGATCCGCTTGTTGACACCAATAAGCAGGTGGGAGGAAACCAGTCTCTGGGAATTGATTACACTACTTACCCGTCTGCAAAGACATTCATTCTGGGAGCAACTGTTAAATTTTAATTAAGCTAAAAAATTATGAAATCTAAATTTTTAACGATCAATAAAATCATTTTATCCGTTGCTGTATTGGCCTTAACAGGCTGTACCAATCTGGATGAAAAAGTAATCGATGAGGTACTGGGTGCTGAAGTGGCAGATCCGGAAGCAGCTCTTGCTGCAGCGTATAGCCAGCTTGGGGAGGGAACTTTTGTAGATCACGGAAGTGTTTTTGCTTTGCAGGAATACTCTACGGATGAAGCGCTCTTACCAACGAGAGGAAGTGACTGGGGAGACGGCGGAAAATGGAGGGCCATGCATGAATTTACCTGGGATGCCAACAGTGATGTGGTGAAAACAACCTGGAACCAGCTGAATTTCGGAATTACAAAATCTTTAACCGCCATCTCAAGTGCCAATAAAAGTACCGGAAGCAATAAGACATTATTTTTAGCTGAAGCAAAAGGGTTATTAGCATTTTATACTTATACCACGATTGATTTGTTCGGGCAGGCTCCTTACCGAGATCCGGACAATATCAACGCGCCGATCCAGATCAGAAAAGCAGATACAACCATCGATGAGCTGATTAAAGAAGTGGAAGGACTTATTCCTAATTTAGCGGATATTAAAACCCAGAATACCCATGCAGGAAGATTCACGAAACAGGCGGCTTATGCTCTTTTGGCAGATATGTATCTGAACCGGGCAGTTCTTAAGAATAAAACTGCAAGTTCCTTCAACTTCACGGAACAGGCTGTAAATGGGGGAGGGACAGATATGGATAGAGTAATTCAGTATTCTAATTTGTTGATTAATAATTCGTTGTTTAGCTTAGAGTCCAATTATTTCCACAATTTCGATATCAATAATGACAACAGTAAGGAAATGATTTTCTCGGTCGTTCAGAAGAAATTTGCAGGCTCTGATAAAGGTTCTGATAATGATCTTGCTTATATGTCGATGGAAAGAATTCAAAAGCCATCTCCGGATAACAGAGGAACCAATGCTTCTTGTATAACTCCTGAATTTTATTACTCGTGGAACGGAAATCACGATGACCCACGCTTTCAGAGATCATACCAGTACGAAGACGGAACCTGGTTCCGAAATGACGGTACCGATGTGAGCGTGCCTTCTACAAGCAAAGTGGAAGGAACCGGAAAACCGTGGTTTCATTTCAACAGAGGTCTGCAGGTTGGGCAACAGTATGGTCCTAAAATTCTTTCAAACGGTAATTTTGATATGACTTCAGACGGAAGAATTAAAGTGTACAAATTATTCACAGAAAAAAATACGACGCTTGCAGCTGATTTTACTCCTGAGCTGAATTTTGACAATCCTTCGGAAGCCGTATTTACGCAGGCACAGATCAACAGAGGGGTAAGAAATTTCAAGTTTGAATTTGATCCCGGGTACGGAAACAACGGAACGAGTGGGATGGATGTACCTTTGTACAGACTGGGAACCATCTATATGATGAGGGCGGAAGCGTATTTCAGAAGCGGAAATATAACGGCAGCATTGGCAGATGTCAATATACTGAGAACAAGCAGAACGAATGACGCTTTAAAGAACAATGCTCCGGGTATTGCTCTAACTACTCTTGATGCGAATATATTATTCAGAGAATCAGGATTTGAGCTTTACTGGGAAATGTACCGAAGAAAAGCCATGATCAGGTTCGGGAAGTTTGATCTTGCCGGAACAGCAAAACCTGCATCCCAGCCTTACAGAAGAATTTTCCCGATTCCTCAGGCAACTATTGACGCCTCAAAAGATTTTACACAAAATCCTGGATATTAATATACTCATAGACTTACCATTAATTATTATTAGAAAAGCGAAGAGAACAGTTTCTCTTCGCTTTATTTTTTTAATCTTTTAAACCTTCAAGGTTTGATTTTATTTATTACTCTGCATTCAGCATTCCCAATTCACCGAAATGCTTTTTGAATTTCTGGATTTTAGGACCTACCACGGCGCTGCAGTAAGGCTGTGTGGGATTTTCATTGTAATACCCCTGATGGTATTGTTCTGCCGGCCAGAATTTCTCGAATTTCGTCAATTCCATAACATAGGTTCCCTGCCATCTTCCGGACTGTTTAGATTTTTCAATGGCTTCTTCGGCTTTTGCTTTTTCAGCGTCGTCTTTATAATAGATTACCGAACGGTATTGGGTGCCGATGTCATTGCCCTGTCGGTTCAGCTGTGTAGGATCGTGAAGGAAAAAGAAGACATCCATTAACTGTTCATAGGAAATAATGGAAGGATCATAGGTAATCTGTACTACCTCAGCATGCCCTGTCTCTCCCGTACATACTTCTTCATAAGTGGGATTGTCTTTATGTCCTCCTGAATACCCTGAAATAGCAGACTGCACGCCTTTCAGCATGTTAAAACAGCTTTCCACACACCAGAAACATCCGCCACCGAAAGTAATTTGCTCTAAATTATTATTCATTGTAAGTTGATTATTGTATTTGAATATTTTCTCGTTAAAGAATAATGGAGAAAAAAACTAATCAAAAATAAGGAAAAGTTTTTCAATTTTTGCGTCATCATCCGATTCAAATCTAAATGATGATGATAGATCAGACAAATTATTTTTTGCAGCAAGTAAGAATAATTGACTTTAAGATTAAAACGTTCTTTTAAGCATATAAAACAGTAAAACTATGAATTTCTAAAACAAAAGTCTGCTAAATCAGCGTGATTTTATTTGACATAAAGAATTTATTTTCACAGCATATTATTTCGAGAAGACAAAGAAGTATCAGCAAGCTGATTGATGAAGCTGACGTTCGCTTCGCGCAGCAATTTATTGCCTTTGTCTTCTAAAATCAGAGAGACGGCAATTTATCTTTGCGTGAAAATATTTATCAATAAAAAAGCACCCTTAAAAAGGATGCTCATGTTTATGTATACGTTCAATTTATTTCTCCCAGACCAAAGCACTTGCTCCCAGAATAGCAGCATCTGCCTCATCAAGTTCACTGAAAACCAGCTTCACTTTGTTTCTGAAAATAGGAAGTAAATTTCTTTCCATATGAAGCTTCGTAGGTTTTAAAATAAAATCACCCGCTTTGATCACTCCGCCAAAAAGAAGAATGGCTTCAGGAGACGAAAACATCACGAAATTAGCCAAAGCTTCGCCCAATTTCTGCCCGGTGTACCGGAAGACCTCAATGGAAATCGGGTCACCTTTCAATGCGCATTCGTGTACGGTTTTAGAATTTATGGATTCTTCAGGATATTGATTGAGCAGAGACTCCGGAAACTCAGCACGCATTTTTTTTGCAGTAATGGCAATTCCTGTAGCAGAGGCATACGCTTCAAGGCTTCCTTCGGAACCTGTGCTCCAGTGTTTTCTTCCGCCAGGTTTTACAATGGTATGTCCAAGCTCTCCGGCAAATCCGTCATGTCCGTAGATAAGCTTACCGCCTGCAACGATGCCGCTTCCTACGCCTGTTCCAAGAGTGATCATAATGAAATCCTTCATTCCCCTTGCTGCCCCGAAAAGCATTTCTCCGATGGCTGCAGCATTGGCATCATTGGTTATGGTACAGGGCAGTCCGAATTTGGCTTTCATCAGTTCCGCAAAAGGAATAATTCCTTTCCAGGGAAGGTTCGGGGCCTGCTCTATGGTTCCTGTATAGTAGTTGGCATTTGGAGCTCCTACTCCTATCCCATCAAAATTTTTCTCTTTTCCGTGGCTTTCAATCAAAGGATGAACAGCCTCGTATAAAGCATCAATATATTCTTCTACGGTAGGATAGGCATCGGTCCGGATATTTCCTTTTTCCAAAACCTCACCTCTGTGGTTTACCACTCCAAATTTTGTATTTGTTCCGCCAATATCAATTCCCAGCGCAACATGTTTTGACAAATCTACTAATGACATTTCTATTCTTAATAATTCTAAAAGGCTAAAATTATAAAAAAGATATTATTATTAGACGATTAAGCAGCATTTTATTTAAAAAAAATATTATGTTGTTTTTACCTTTTTCTTTTTTCTTCTTCCCCACCATATCATAAAGCCTGTTACTGGTAATGAAGCACATATGAGACTTACGATAAAAGCGATGATCTTGGTTGGGAGTCCCAGAATAGATCCTACGTGAATATCATAATTGGCGCCCACCGCTTTTTCACCTAAATTTTTATCTTTCATATCGTGGGTATGAAGCAATTCTCCTGAATTTTCATCAAAAATGAGGCTGCTGCTTTTATGATAAGAGTAGGATAAATGTTTCACGTAGACTTCAAAATTCGGGTGTTCATGATCGTCCATATGCTCATGGGCGAGATCAATGGAGAACCCGTAAGAATCCGGGTATTTTGCTTTAACGGTATTGCTGATCTTATCTAAAGTTCCTTCTGTTCTCATTTCAATCGGAGCTTTGGTTTTAATGGAAGAAAAATCAGGATAAGCAGTTTCACCTCCGGAAAAAATAAAATAGATCGCAGCCTGAACGACAAAGAAAGCATAAAATAACCCGGTTATGGAAAAGATCAGCGCAAAGATCGAAGCATAAAAACCAAGAACATTATGAAGATCGTAGTTTTTTCTTTTCCAGCCTTTTACGTTTTGCCATTTAAAAGAAAAACGCTGTTTTCTGGCGGCTTTATTTTTCGGCCACCAAAGGATGATGCCTGAAATGAGCATGATAATGAATATGATCACGGGAATGCCCACCAGATACGTTCCCCAGGACTGTTTCAGAAGATAGCTCCAGTGAATCATTTTTACAATCTGGAAAAATCCGTTTTTCTCGTCGTAAGTACCCAAGACTTTTCCATTATAAGGATTTACATATGCTACTTTATAGATCGGAAATTCATCAAAATAATTCCAGCCTTTGGGATCGTGTTCGTACCAGTAAAAGAGATAAGACATCTTTTTATCAATCGGAATATTTACCCAATGAACAGGATATTTTTCTTTTACCTGTTCTACAACGGCTTTTTCCAGAACACGGATCGGGAGAACCTGTTTCTGATCAATTTGTTGCTCATTATGATAAATTACTTCTTTGCGGGTGAAATTTTCAATTTCATCTTTAAAAACGTATAATGCTCCGGTAATCGAGATAATGAAAATCAGAAAACCGATGCCTAATCCAAGCCACAAATGCAGCTTGCCGATCCATTTTTTAAAAGTGCTTGGTTTTTTTTTATGGTGATGTTTTTTCCTCATATTCATCCTAATTGCCGCAAAGATAATGTTTAATTTTTATTTAGAATATTTACAATTAAGGATTTTCATCAGGTTTTTTTAATTTTAAATGTAAATTAGAAAGCGCTTCAATTACTAGTGAAACGCTTTATTTTAATTTAAATCAGAATTAATTTTAAAATTTATATTCGATGATGAATGTGCCCCTCATTCCCAATGCATTGGTAAAATCACTGTCCCGGGCCGCCCACCATGCGATTGCCGGCTGATACATTTTGTTAAAAAGATTTTCAATTCCTAATGACAGTTTCCAGTTTTTGTTGAGATCGTAGCTGGATTTAAAATTGAATACTGTATAAGCAGGAACTTTTCCTTCACCATATACAAAAAGTCCGGTTTTAACATTTGGCTGAAATCTGTCCTGCTCAAAAGCATGAAGCATATCCAGTCCTATAGATAATTTATCAATGGGTCTTGCCTGAATATAGGCTAAAACTTTAGGCGCGGAAATTCTGCTGTTATTGATCCTGGTAGAATAGTCGCCGTCATCTTTAGGTGAGGTAATACCTTCCATCCAGCTGTAGCTTCCTCCGAAACTGATCCATTGTGTGGGAGAAAAATGCAGAAATCCTTCCACTCCGTACACTACTTCAGGAGCTCTCTGAATTGTCAATGCACGATCCGGACTTTGTATGAAAGTCGCTCCCAATTTTGAAGTACTTACGTAAGACGTGAGTTCATAATTGAGCCATTTGGTGATTTGTCCTGTTGCCCCCAATTCATAATTGTTAACAATAATCGGTTTTGTTTCCAGATTATTGATCGTTTCTGAAGTTGAGGTCCTTAAAATTCTTCCCAATTCATTAATAGAATATGCCTGGGAAAAGCTCCCGAAAATATTGATTGCCTGATTGATATTATAACGAATTCCCACGTTTCCTACCACCGCATTGTATTCAAGATCTCCTCCTTTTACAAAGATGCTTTGGGTGAATGTTCCGTCATTTTTAATGGTTGACAAGGTATTGAAATCACCAACTTTTACTCTGATGTTTTCATAACGGAGCCCTCCTTTAATGGTTAATTTTTTCATGAGATCAATTTTAACCAACATAAAAGGGGCAATATTTGTCATATTCATATCCGGCGTCCAGTAGCGGCCGTCTTCCAGTTTCTGAACGGTCTGGTCATTCAGGATATCAACCCCGTAAATCATTTCAGCTTGTGAATTACGCGTATTCCAGAGTTGGGAGTCAAAATTGGCTCTTGCGCCGTATTTTTTTGAAATTACATTCGATTGTCCGCCATTGAAGAAGGTATCGCTGTATCCGTATACCGTTCTGAAATCCTGAAGATAAAGATTTACATTTAATGAAGTTCCCTGCCAGATTCTTTTATTGTCGTAGCTTAATTTCAGATTGTGATTTCTGGGCGTTCCCTGCGGTGTGGTTTCCAATCCTTTTCCCTGGCCTTCTCCAATCGTCGGGATCAATCCGTATTTTCCGGTTTTAAGGCCTAAATTAAGATCAGATTTGGAGGCATATCCGATATAGGAGGCTTCAATTCTGTTATTTTCATTCAAATTGTATCCCAGCTTCAGCATTCCGTTGTAATTATCCATTTTTGCGGTACTGTAGGTTGGGCTGAGGTTTATTCCATCTGCATCCTTCATGTATCCCGTTCTTTCATAAGCGAAAGATGCTACATAGTCGAAATTTTTGGTAATTTTTCCTGATAAAAGCTGGCTCGCTCTGAATCCTAATGTTCCACCGTATGGCTGACCCGTAATACCTGTCTGGGAAATTCCTGAGATTTTCTTTTCTCCACTGCTTTTTCTTGTGATGTAATTAATGATACCGCCGTCTGCACCGTTCCCGTAAATGGATGAAGCACCTTTGATCACTTCTATTCTTTCAATAACGGAAGGATCAATCACTCTGAGGTCTCTTGCGCCGTTTCGAAGTGGGGTAGACTGCGGAATACCATCAATCAGCACCAAAACCTGGCGTCCTCTTAACGTTTGTCCGGTATTGGAGGTTTGCCCTGAACTCGTTGCCAGACTCGGGACGGTATATTGTAAAATGCTTGTAATATCTGAATTTACCGTTAATTGTGACTGGATCTGTTTTTGATTGACAATCGTTACAGACCCCGGAATTTCCTTAATATTTTCCTTTTTCCTCGAGGCAGTCATTACAACTTCATCCACATCTTTTACCCGTAATGTGTCGCTGTGCTGAGCAAAAATCGTTGCAGAGGCTAAACCAGCAGCTGCTAAAATGGTTTTTTTCATGATAATTTTCTAATTCCTTTTTTCTTTCTTTTACCCCACCATATTAAAAAGCCTGTTACAGGCAATGACGTGCATATAAGACCTGTAATAAACCAGATTATTTTTCCGAAAATCCCAAAATAAGATCCTGTATGGATGTCATAATTGGCATTGGCGTATTTTTCGGCGGTGGTTAATTGTTGGTGCGGTTTGTTCATCAATAATTTTCCAGAATATTTGTCAAAAACAAGCTGGCTCCGAATGGCAAATTTGCCGTCTTCACCATATACGGTAACCGGAATATTTTTCAGATCTTTTCCTTTTTTATTTTTCCCGTTCAGCGGAATTCTAAAGCTTGATGAAGACACATATAATTCTTTTGTTTCCTTTGCGGTAAGGTCGAAAACAGATTTTTTAGCTGATAACAATGAGTCGGGAGATTTAATTTCTTTTTCTTTCGGCAGCTCTGCCGATCCTGATAATGCAAAATGGAAAGCATTTTTAACCCAGGGGAATGAAAAATAAATACCGGATAAACTTAATATCAAAGCAATGAATGAAGCGTAAAATCCTAAAATATTATGAAGATCGTAGTTCTTCCTTTTCCATGTGGTGATGTTTTTCCAGCTGAACCGGAACCGGCTTTTTCTTACAGTCTTATTTTTTGGCCACCAAAGAATGATTCCTGTAATGAGCATTATAATGAAGAGCAAAACAGGAATTCCTACAACATATTTTCCCCAGTCTGTTTTTAATAATAAACTCCAGTGAATGGATTTCAGGATTGGAAATATGTCATATTTTTCATCATAAACACCAAGAATTTCTCCATTATAAGGATTAACATATACCACTGTATTAATTTTCACCTCATCGAAATAATTCCAGGCTTTTTTATCTTTTTCGTAGTATAAAAATTCGTAAGATTTGTTTTTGTCTAAAGGAATTTCAACAGAACTGATCGGAAGCTTTTCATTAATTTCCAAAGAAACTTTTTCCTTCAGAGTTTCAATCGAAAGCGGTTGATGCGTAATTGTTTTTGCTTCCACATAAATAACATCTTTTCTAAGTACGCCCTGAATTTCGTCCTTGAAAACATACATAGTCCCTGACAGTGAAACAATAAAAACAATAATCCCAACGGCCAAGCCGAACCACAAGTGCAGTTTGGCAGACCATTTTTTTATAAATGAAGGTTTCTTTTTATGGTGATGTCGCTTCCTCATAGTAAAAGTTAACCTTTTGAGGGGTTAACTTTTAATTATTTAAAATTTGTATCCTACTGAAAGTCTGAAGTTTCTCGGAGCTTCTGCCTGATAATAGTAATATGCTCCGTAAGGTGATCCTGAATAAAGGAATCTGTTAAATACATTGAATACATTCAGTCCCACTCTGAATTTGGTATTTTCCCAAGATAAGCCGGCATCGAACTTCAGATAATCATCCATATCTTTCTGAGCTCCGGAGCTTGCCCAGTTCCAGCTGCTTCTGTCAGCAAGGTATGTTCCTCCGAATGAAAGTCCGAATCCTTCCAATGCACCTGTTGTAAATGTATAATTCAGCCATCCGTTTGCCGTATGTTTAGCATAACCAGGCACTCTCATTCCTACAGGGTTATTTACAGGATCGTTTGATTCGGTTACTTTGTTTTCTGTGAATGCATAATTGATAATAGCATTAAATCCTCTTGTAATTTCTCCTTTCAGATCAAATTCGATTCCCTGTACACGTGTTTTACCAAGGTCGATCACAAAGTTTTCAAGGGCGCTGTTAGCAGGATCATTTACAGTAGCATTTCTTTTGATGATGTTATATAACGATAAAGTTGTATTCCATTTTCCATTAAACCAGTCTCTTTTTACACCTACTTCCATATTGTTTCCGGTAATAGGTTTGGGTATGCCTCCTGTTCTGAAGAATCCGGCCTGTGGGACAAATGACTGATCATACAAACCGTATACAGAGGTATTTTCGTCAATAGAATAGCTTATTCCCACACGCGGTGTTATTTTATCTGCTTCTGCGTTGGTTCCGTATGAGTTTTCCTTAACATTTGTATATCTCGCTGCAAGGGTCAGTCTTAAAGCATCATTGAAAAAGCCTAATTCATCCTGAACATATAATCCGGTATAGTTTTGTTCGATAGTGCCGTAAGGAGTAGCTCTGCTTTGCAATGAGGTACTGGTGTCAAATTGAGCATATCCGTTTGCCGGAGGAGTATATGTTGTTGAATTTACATTAAAAGGATTGGCATCTGTATCCAGATTATGAGATTGATTCCAGTCTGCCATATATTTTTTTGAGCCTAAATCCAGTCCTGTTAATATTTTATGAGAAACCGCCCCTGTTTTTACATAACCGTTTAAGAAAACCTGTCCGAATTTCATTACATTGCTTGCTTCCCAGAAATAAAGAGTTCTGATCATATCACCATTTGGTAAAAATTTGGATGGCCAGATATCGCTTCCTAAGGTATATTCGTTAACGTAGGTAAGCTGGGAGGTCAGTTTCCAGTTTTCATTGAATTTATGCTGAAGATTAACATTTACGGTATTATTATCTACATTAGTAGGATCAATTCCGGGATCTGTCATTGTATATTCTACAGGTTTGGTAGCATACCCTTCGTAGCTGAAAACATATGCAGAACCTACTTCAGACATTTTTGCCTTCTGATAAATATATTCTGCCGTTAAGGTTGTTTTATCTGTTAGATTTACTTTTAAAGACGGATTGATAATGTATCTGTCGTTGAATTCATAATCTCTGAAGCTTTTTTTATTCTGAGCCATGAGATTCAGTCTGAAGGCAACTTTGTCTGTAATTTTTGTATCAATATCAGTTTCACCTCTGTACATATTGAAGCTTCCTAAAGTTACTCTTGCGGAACCATTCAAAGATTGTCCTGTCGGCTTTTTGGTTACAATATTGTAAATACCGCTCGGCTCACCGTTTGACATTAGGAAACCGGATGGACCTTTTATAAATTCGATATGATCTACATAACTCATATCTTCACTTAGCGGCCCCCAGTTTGAAGTAACGTTTACTCCGTTCATAAAAGCTGCAGCTCTGGAACCCCTCATGTTTACTCTGGTATACATGTCTCCCCAGTGTTCTAATCTCTGTGCCCCTGCAACGTTTCTTAAAACACCGTCGCTTAATGTTGTCACCTGCTGATCTTCTAATGCTCTGTTGGTAATGATAGATACATTCTGAGGAATTTTAATCAACTCTTCGTCCAAACGCATAGAAGAAGATCCTTCTTTTTCTACATATTTTTTGTAATATTTTCCATTTACAACAACTTCCTCAATATCATTCGACTTAATCGTATCGTTCTCCTGAGCAAAAGTTAGCATAGAACCTAACATCGACGCACAGATCAGCATATTTTTCATGAAATTCAAATTTCCTGCAAATATATTGTTTTTAATTATTCTAAATAAATAATTGAATTGATATTTGTCATAAAATTAATATACGGTAATAATGCAAAGCCGCTCCAGAACTATCTGGAGCGGCTTTGTATATTTCGAAACTACTATTCTTATGCCGGAATTTCTCCTTTGTATAAGAATGAAATAATTTCTTTGTTCAATTTGTCGATCATTTCACTGAATAAGTGGAAAGATTCCTGTTTGTAGATTACCAGTGGATCTTTCTGCTCATAAACAGCACCCTGCGAAGATCTTCTTAAATCGTCCATTTCACGAAGGTGAAGTTTCCAGTTTTCATCAATGATAGATAAAGTGATGTTCTTTTCAAAATCGTTGATTAAGCTGTCGCATTGCGTTTCAAAAGCTTCTTTCAGATCGGTAACAATAGTCATTGTTTTGTGACCATCTGTGAATGGAACCTGGATCATTTTAAACATTGACCCCTGGTTTTGATACACATTTTCAATAATCGGGAAAGATTTTTCTTTCAGTAAATTCAGCTTCATCTGATAATCTTCCTGAGCAGCCTTGAACAGGATATTCGTAAGATCCTGAATGGTTTTGCTCTTGAAATCATTTTCAGAAACCGGAGATTCCATCGTGAACGTTTTAATGATCTCGTATTCAAAATCTTTATAATTTCCTGATGCTTTTCCTTTAGCAACAATTGAATTGGAAACATCGAAAATCATATTCGTAATATCATACTTCAAATGATCCCCGAACAAGGCGTTCTTTCTTCTCTTGTAGATAACGTCACGCTGTTTGTTCATTACATCATCATATTCAAGAAGTCTTTTTCTTGTTCCGAAGTTATTTTCCTCTACTTTTTTCTGAGCTCTTTCGATAGATTTAGAGATCATGGAATGCTGAATCACTTCACCTTCCTTATGACCCATTCTGTCCATCATTTTAGCAATTCTTTCAGAACCGAAAAGACGCATTAAGTTATCTTCAAGAGATACATAGAACTGAGAACTTCCCGGATCTCCCTGACGTCCTGCTCTACCTCTCAGCTGTCTGTCAACACGTCTTGAATCGTGTCTTTCTGTACCGATAATGGCCAAACCTCCGGCTTCTTTTACTTCTTTACTCAGCTTAATATCCGTACCACGACCGGCCATGTTGGTAGCGATAGTTACCACACCCGGCTGTCCTGCTCCTGCAACAATTTCCGCTTCTTTTTTGTGAAGTTTCGCGTTAAGAACCTGGTGATTAATTTTTCTTAATTGAAGTGCTTTTGAAAGCAACTGAGAAATTTCAACTGAAGTTGTACCTACTAGAACAGGTCTTCCTGCAGCTGTTAGTTTTTCAACTTCTTCAATTACAGCATTATATTTTTCACGGTTGGTCTTGTAAACCAAATCCTGTTTGTCATTTCTTAAAATAGGACGGTTGGTAGGAATGACCACAACGTCTAATTTGTAAATTTCCCAAAGCTCACCGGCTTCCGTTTCAGCAGTACCTGTCATCCCCGCAAGTTTGTTGTACATACGGAAATAATTCTGAAGGGTAATGGTCGCAAAAGTTTGGGTAGCTGCTTCGATTTTTACACTTTCTTTCGCTTCAATTGCCTGGTGAAGACCGTCTGAATAACGTCTTCCTTCCATAATACGGCCTGTCTGCTCATCAACGATTTTTACTTCACCGTCAATCACCACATACTCATCATCTTTTTCAAATAAAGTATAGGCTTTAAGCAACTGGCTCATGGTATGAACTCTTTCAGACTTTTCGGCAAATTCGGAGAAAAGTTTTTCTTTAGCCTCAAATTCTTCTTCTTTCGAAAGATTTTTAGCTTCCAGTTCTGCAATTTCAGTTCCGATGTCAGGAAGAACGAAGAAGTTCGGATCAGAATTCCCTTGGGACATATACTCAACACCTTTGTCAGTAAGGTCTACCTGATTGTTCTTTTCTTCAATTACAAAGTAAAGATCTTTATCTACAATCGGCATATCGCGGTTGTTGTCCTGCATATATTGTGCTTCCACTTTCTGAAGCAATGCACGGTTTCCGCTTTCCGATAAGAATTTAATTAATTGTCTGTTTTTAGGAAGTCCTCTGTAAGCCTGAAGCAATTTAAAGCCTCCTTCTTTGGTGTTTCCTGCTGCGATTAATTTTTTTGCTTCATTAAAAATGGCAGAAACGGTTTTTTTCTGAACTTCAACAATTCTGTCGATAGACGGTTTCAGAACATCAAATTCCTGTCTGTCTCCCTGGGGAACCGGACCGGAAATAATTAACGGTGTTCTTGCATCATCTACCAATACGGAGTCAACCTCATCTACGATCGCAAAGTTTAGTTCTCTTTGTACCAGTTCTGAGGGTGAAGTTACCATGTTGTCTCTCAGGTAATCAAACCCGAATTCATTATTGGTTCCGTAAGTAATGTCTGAATTGTATGCTTTTCTTCTTCCGTCTGAGTTCGGCTGGTGATTGTCGATACAGTCGATCGACATTCCGTGGAATTGGTACAATGGTCCCATCCACGCCGAGTCTCTTTTAGCAAGGTAATCGTTTACTGTTACTACGTGAACGCCTCTTCCCGGAAGTGCATTTAAGAAAATAGGAAGCGTACCCACTAAGGTTTTACCTTCCCCGGTTGCCATTTCGGCAATTTTACCGCTGTGAAGAATTACCCCTCCAATGAACTGTACATCATAATGTACCATGTCCCAGTTTACGGGTGTTCCTGCAGCATTCCATGAGTTTTTCCAAACGGCTTGATCTCCCTGGATTTCAAGGAAGTCTTTACCTGCTGCAGCCAGCTGCCTGTCCCAGTCGGTTGCTGTTACACGGATTTCTCCATTCTGTGCCCATCTTCTTGCTGTTTCCTTTACCAAGGCAAAAGCTTCAGGAAGAATCTGGCCGAGGACTTTTTCCTCAATTTCGTATGATTCCTTTTTAAGAGCTTCAATTTTTGAAAAAAGCGCTTCTTTTTCATCAACGTTTTTCGAATTTTTTATCTGCTCTTGTATCTGTTCTATCTGAGCTGTGATTTTGCCGGTTGCAGACTTAATATTTTCTTTAAACTCAGCAGTTTTTTCTCTCAGTCCATCGTCAGACAACTGTTGAATATTGGGCTCAACAGCTTTGATTTTTGTTACAACTTTTTTTACTTCTTTTAGGTCCTGCGCTTTCTTGTCTCCCAAAAACCCTTTAAGAACTTTATTTAAAAAACTCATAAATTTTTTGCTTTATGCCTAAAGCGTATGCTTTAAGCGTTTTTAATAACACGCTTTTCGTGTAAAATTGATATGTAAAAAAGGGCAAAAAAGCTCTAAGCGACGCCTAAAGCCTGATTGCTTTTAATTTAATATTCGTCTTCGTTCCAAAGGAAGTCTTCATCGGTAGGATAATCACTCCAAACTTCTTCAATTGATTCGTAAATCTCTCCTTCATCTTCAATCGCCTGAAGGTTTTCCACTACTTCCATCGGTGCACCAGTTCTGATTGCATAATCAATAAGTTCTGCTTTTGTCATTGGCCAAGGTGCGTCACTTAAATATGAAGCTAATTCTAATGTCCAGTACATAATTTTCTAATTTTTTTGCAAAAGTATAAAAATAGCTTATATTATATGCTTTTTTACACCTGATTTTCAATTCTTTTTATTAATTTTTGTTCATTCTGCATCATACACCTTTGTTCAGGTGTGATGCCAGCATGTTTGCTGTCATTTTCTCAAAAACCATTCCACAAAAATTTTTATGCCATTTTGGAAGTTTGTGTCAGGTTTATAGCCAATTAATGTCATAGCTTTTGTAATATCTGCATTGGTTTTCAGGACATCTCCGGGCTGCATTGGCAGATTTTTCCGGATGGCAGATTTTCCTAAAGCAGCTTCTATAGTTGACAGCATTTCATTAAGCGTTATCACTTCACTCTCTCCAAGATTGAGAATCTCATAAATGCCGGAATGTCTTTCAAGATATTTAATTGATTTTAATATTCCATCGATGATATCATCGATAAAAGTATAATCTCTTGCGGTGGTACCGTCGCCGTAGAAAGGGACTTCCTGATCTTCTAAAATTAGTTTTGTGAATTTATGAATGGCAAGATCGGGCCTTTGTCTGGGGCCATACACCGTAAAAAATCGCAGCTGTATCATATCGATTTTATAGAGATCATGATATACATGGCCTAAAATTTCACCACATTTTTTAGTTGCTGCGTAAGGTGAAATAGGATTATCTACATTGTCGCTTTCGGAAAAAGGAATTTTTTCATTGTTCCCATAAACGCTTGATGAAGAGGCTGCAATAACTTTCTTAATGTTAAACTCTTTACAAAGTTCCCAAAGGTTCATGGTTCCGCGGATATTTACTTCTTCATACTCTAAAGGCCTTTCGATGGAAGGTCTTACTCCTGCCAAAGCTGCCAGATGGATCACCATATCAATAGTATGCTTGCGGAAGATTTTTTCAAGTCCTTCTTTATCACGGATGTCCTGATAATATAAAGTATAGCAGTCTGATTTGGCAATGGAAATCAGCTTGGTAATATCTTCCTGCTTTTCCACAAATTCAAAATCCGAAAAATTCTGTATTGAATCTAAAGTATTCTTAATTTTTATCTGATAATTATAGAAATCATCAAAATTGTCAATGTTTATGACAGAATGTCCCTTTTTTAATAATTGTTCTACAAGGTGAGAACCAATGAATCCGCTTCCGCCCGTTATAAGATAGACCATTTGTGACTTTTTATTGAAGCAAAAATATAAATTTATTTTTTGAAAATATAATCATTACTTTTACTTTATAAAGTAATATATACAATATGCAGTTTCAGGGACAAATTTTAAAAATGACAAGCTTCAACGAAGAACCGATTCAATATTATCTTAATCTTTCCGGCGATCTTATTCATATGAATGAACTTTTCGGAAAAGAATTAACGATAAAGCATATTGGTTTTCAATGTGTGAACTGTCAGGAAAACAAACCGATTTACCGAATGGGTTTCTGCAAAAACTGTTTTTTTGAAAGTCCTTATGCAAGCGACACCATCATCCGTCCCGAACTTTCCACTGCACATCTCGGAATTGCGGAACGGGATTTGGAGATAGAAAAAGGAATTCAGCTTCAGCCTCACACGGTGTATCTGGCTTACACAGGAGAAGTAAAAGTGGGGGTGACGAGAAATACGCAGATTCCTACAAGGTGGATTGATCAGGGCGCGACTTTTGCTCTGCCTATTGCGAGAACCGAAAACCGGTATGAAGCAGGGATGATTGAAGTTGCTCTCAAACAGCATGTTCCTGATAAAACCAGCTGGAAGAAAATGCTCCAGGATGACCTGGAGGATGAAATTGATCTGGCGGATTTCCAGCAGAAAATTAAAGAATATTTTCCTGATGACTTCCAGAAATTTTACAGTGAAGGCGAAACGCTCTGGAGATTTGATTATCCTTTCGAAAAGCCTGAAAAAGTAACATCTTTTACGCTTGATAAAAGACCGGAGTTTACCGGGAAGCTTACAGGCATAAAAGGGCAGTATCTGGGTTTTGATGGAGGAGAGTTCATTAATGTAAGAGGGCATGAAGGGTATTTTATAGAGCTCAACGTCAGGAGCTGATCTTTAAATAAGTAAAATATGTAAACATGAAAAAGTGGGTAAAAAAGCTATTGGTTGGTCTGGGAGTTTTGTTGGTGATCATTTTATTGGCGAACTTCGGACTTAACATCTGGCTTAAGACCCGTCTTCCCGATTACATTAAAAACAATACCGATTATAAGGTTTCCTATAAAAGTCTGGAAGTAGATCTGCTGTCAGGAAATATTCTTGCAACAAAAATATCAGTTAATAATAAAAATCCCCAAAATAATAATGTAATTGGTCTTCAGGGAACAATAGACACACTCAAAATAAGCCGGTTCGGGATTTATGATGCGGTATTTAATAAGCAGATCAGCTCATCGGATCTTTTACTTTCCAAACCAAATCTCAACGTAATTCTCGCCAAGCCGGTAGATGATAAAACCGGGAAAAAGAGAAATCCTGTAAAATTTGAAAATATCAGGATCAACGATGGGGATGTAAGTGTTTTCAGGCATACTAAGCAAAAATTTCTTTCGGTTCAGGATCTTGATCTGTATGTGGAAAATCTTCAGTTAACTGAAGAATCGGTGGAAGATAAACTTCCTGTTGTTTTTGACGCCTACGATATTAAAGGAAAAAACTTTTTTGTTCGTCCCGATGATGTATATGCTCTTAAGATAGATGCCATCAGGACATCAGACGGACAAATGACAGTCGACAACTTTCAGTTGGTTCCGGTATTGGATTTTGAACAGTTTAAAAAATATTACCCGAAAAAAAATAAGCTTTTCCAGTTTGCTATTAAAAAAATGGAATTCAAAGATCTTGTTTTGAAAAAGAATAAGTTGTCTCTTTCCAATGCAAGTTTTTACGAACCCAATCTCTTGATGTACACTACGGATGTTGTTCCTGTAAGGGTAAAGAAACCTTCAGACCTTGAGCTAGATCTGGAAAATATAAAAATGAGCAATGCAACCATTCAGGTCATGAAGCCTGATGGTAATAAGCTTTTATATGCTAAAAACCTTAACGTTGATGTCAACCAGCTGAGATTTGATAAAGAAACCAGAGAAGCGCTCATTCCTGTAGGATATAAAAACTTTCAGATTTCAGGCAGAGATGTCTTATTTTCCAATCACCAGGACTTTACAATCGGAATCATCAGCCTGAATCCTAAAAAAGGAGAATTAAGGAATGTTTCTGTCGTTCCTAATGGGAGTGCTCCTGAAAAAACCTCAATGAATCTCTTAACAGATTATATCCGGTTTACAATTAATAAATGGGATTTTACTGATAAAAAGATGAATCTTGATGTCAATGAGGTTCTCATGAGCCGTGTCAAAGGAAAAATTACTGCCGGAACGGGTAAAACGGTTAATCGCAAAAAGCATAATTTTAACGGGATCCAATTTCCTATAATAATCAGGAAAGTTGTACTGCAGAATTCGGATATTATTTACTCTAAAAATAACCAGCCGCTCAGTTTTCAGGATCTTAATGCAACCGTAAATGATATTCAGCTCATTAATAAAAAGGATAATTCAGGAATTGAAGCAAAAATAAGTAAATATGCTGTTTCAACTAAAAACTTCGGTTATAAGACGAAATTCTACAATATGACGGCAGGGTTTTTAAAGCTGGACCAGAATACGATAAACGTAACGGCATTTGCAATGAAGCCTTTGGTTTCGAGAGCGCAGTTTATCAAAATGATTCCTGTGGAAAGTGATTTGTATGATATCACGGCAAACCAGATTGCAGCAAACGGAACCTGGGATTTATTTTCTGATCAGAAATTAATCCGCGCTTCAAACGTTACAATCCGTAATGCAGATGCCAATATTTTCAGAAGTAAAATTCCGGAAGATGATCCGAAAGAAAAGCCCTTGTATTCAAGAATGCTGAGGTCGATTAAAATTCCAATGGTAGTCAATAATCTTAACCTTAAAGATTCAAAATTGGTCTATGAGGAAGATACGCCGGAAAGTGCCGGTCCCGGGAAACTGACCTTCAGTAATTTTAATATGAATGTTAAAAATTTAAATTCTGCCAAAATCAAAGGAAATCCAACGCGGGTTGATATTAAAATCAACTGTTCTTTTATGAATTTTGCACCGCTTTCGGTAAACTGGAATTTTGATGTGGCAGACCAGGGTGACCGTTTTGCTATTTCAGGACGAACCACCAATCTTCCGGCTACGGGGATCAATCCGTTTATCCGACCTTATCTTCATGTAACGGCCACCGGGACTATTCAGGAAATGCTTTTTAATTTCAGAGGAAATCCAAAAGGACTGGACGGAAAATTTAATCTTAAACATAAAGATCTTAAAGTAACCATTCTGGATAAAGAAAATAAGGATAAAAAAGGTTTTCTTACGGCGGTTGCCAACCTGCTGGTGAAATCTGATTCCGGGAAGCTTCCGGAAGACGTGGATGTGGAAGATGTGGAAAGAGATCCTACCAAGTCGTTTTTCAATCTTTTCTGGAAAGGGATTGAGCAGGGATTAAAGAAAACATTAATAGGAATCAATATTGATAAGGCCAAGAAAACGGTTGATAAAACGGCTGCCGCTGTAAAGAATGTAAAACAGGATGTAAAAGAGATGAAAGCGTCTGCCAAGGAAGTTGGACAAGCTATAAAGAAGAATCCCGAAACAGAGAAGGTAAAAGAAAATGATAAAGAAAATAAAGGATTTCTAAAAGGAGTCTTCCGGAAAAAAGAAAAATCCGAAACTGAATAGTTTCGGACTTTTTATATTAATCAAAATCAAATTCGTCGCTTTCCAGAATAGGAACTTCACGAAGGAAATTATCAAATTCTTTTGGATAATTACTTCCTGCACCATAAGAATCGATAATCATTCCGATATTCCCATCAGTATCTTTTACCAAATACAAAACGGCGTTGTCATCAGGACTGCTTGGGCCTTCGAAACGATAAGTTTTTATGATAGTAAGTTCATTGGGCTGATATACTTTCTCAGAGTTTTCCAGTTTCATTTCACATTCTTCATTCATTCTGAATTCTCTGTGGATACCTCTTTGAGTGAGTCTTGTCATAACCTGACTTAGTGTGGTCATTTTGTCAATATTTCCTGTGCCTTCCATAATAATATTTTTCTTTTAAGATGCAATAATTAAACCAATCATCTTATTATGGTATTTTATAAAAATGATAAATCGTATTAACAAAAATTTATATTTGGCAATTTATATTGGGTATACTTTTTGCAGTAATCACCGTAATAAATCAAACGAAATATGAAAAAGGAAGTTGGCGTTTTACTGGCGGGAGGTGTTGGTCTTCTGGCAGTATTAAGTATCATCGGAATTAAAAAAATATTACACAGAAAAGATAAAAGATACAGTGATTCCTATTCTGATTATCACAGACATTTTGATAATAGAAATGTCGAAGAAGATTATCACGGTATTGAATTTTATGCTTTAAAATAATAAAACACGATATATCCAATTTTTTGTAATCCGGTACCGTTAGGCTGCCGGTTTTTTTTGTGGAAAACTTTCATGTTAAAACTTATTATTTTCCAGGATTTCCATTCTAATTTTACAAAATCATGCAGAATGAAAATATCATAAAAGGACAGGGAGCTCAGCGAAACATAATCAACCGTTTCGACCGATATACCTATGAGCCGGAAGATGAAGACTATGAAGCCCAGAAAACATCTTTTACCGAAGTATTTCCGAAAACTATTGTAAATCAGGTGAAAAGCGAAGACCTCCCGATGGAGTATTCCATGAATCCTTACCAGGGTTGTGAGCACGGCTGTTCCTACTGTTTTGCAAGGCCTACACATGAATATTGGGGCTATAGTGCGGGAATCGATTTTGAAAGAAAAATTATGGTAAAGAAAAATGCTCCTGAACTACTGGAAAAATTCTTTCAGAAAAGAGGATATAAACCGGAGCCTATTTTACTTTCCGGGAATACGGATTGCTATCAGCCCGCAGAACGGCAGTTCGAGATTACAAGGAGAATTCTTCAGGTTTGCCTTGATTACAGACATCCGGTAAATATCCTTACAAAAAATGCTTTGGTTCTTCGGGATCTTGATCTGTTAATACCGATGGCAGAACAGAATATTATCAGTGTTTCCTTAAGTATTCCAACCATTAATGAAGAGCTGCGAAGAAAAATGGAACCACGCACAAGCTCTGCAAAAAATAAACTAAAAGCTGTAGAAATCCTTTCGGAAAATAAAATTCCGGTTAATGTCATGGTGGCCCCAATTATTCCCGGACTGAACAGTGATGAGCCTCTTTCTATTTTAAAAGCAATCTCAGAGGCGGGAGCACAAAGTTTTGGTTATACTTTGGTAAGGCTGAATGATACAGTAGAGCCTGTTTTTGTAAACTGGATCGAAAATGCTTTTCCGGACCGTGCACAAAAAGTTTTAAATTTAATCCGTTCGATGCGTGGTGGAAAGCTTGGTGAAAAAAAGTTTTTTGACCGCCAGAAAGGTGAAGGGAACATTGCGGAAATGATTCACAATACTTTTAAAATCGGAAGAAAGAAATTTTTTGACGGCAAGGAATTTCCGAAACTCACTACAAAAAATTTTACCGGCTCGAAGGATCAGCAGTTAAAACTATTTGATTAAATAAAAAAACCGCTCCCAAAAGGAACGGCTTCTTTTATGAAAAAATGTTTCTGATTGAATTACATCGTATCATCAGGACATTTGAAATCTTTACTGCATGTTGCGCAGATAATCACATTACCACATGCATACATACAAAATTCCGGCTCAGGAAGTTTAATTCCAGCTCCTGTAATACTTTTTAATTGGCCTTTGCTTAGTTTTTTTAAATTTTTCATATTGTTTTCGTTAAAAATTTGATACTTCTGTAAAGATAAATAAAAAATGAATAAGTCAAACAATTGTGGTATATTATTTTTATGTTAATATTAATTTGTTTTTTTAAAAAATTTAGAATAAAAAAAACCGGACATATTGCCCGGTTCTTAATTATTTTTTGATCAGTCCCAATTCGATCAAGCGTTCATGAAGAAATTCTCCTGCTGTTGTATCTTCATACAGTTTCGGATGATTTTCATCAATACAGTTTTCCAGTGCATTTAATGACATCGAACTTACCGGGTGCATAAAGAAAGGAATTGAATATCTTGAAGTTCCCCACAATTCTCTCGGCGGATTTACGACCCTGTGAATGGTAGACTTCAGCTTGTTATTGGTATGTCTGGACAACATATCTCCTACATTAATCATCAGTTCATCCGGTTCTGCGATGGCATCAATCCATTCTCCCTTATGATTCTGAACCTGCAGCCCTTTTCCCTGAGATCCCATCAATAATGTAATGAGGTTGATATCTCCGTGTGCGGCAGCTCTCACTGCATCGTCCGGCTCCTGTGTGATCGGAGGGTAGTGGATTGGCCTTAAAATAGAGTTTCCTTCAGCAATTTTATCATCAAAATAGAATTCATCAAGACCAAGATAAAGAGCTAAAGCTCTAAGTACATACTGTCCCGTCTTTTCCAGCATCTGATAAGCATCCTTACCCACTTCGTTGAATTTTGGAAGTTCTTCAACGATTACATTATCCGGATATTCATCCTTATATTTGGAATCTTCAGCTACGTACTGCCCAAAATGCCAGAACTCTTTCAGGTCTCCCTTTTTAAAGCCTTTTGCAGTTTCTTTACCGAATCCTACATAGCCTCTTTGTCCACCGATTCCCGGAATTTCATACTTTTGTTTCGTTTCCGTGGGCAGGTCAAAAAAGTTTTTCACTTCTCCATACAATTCATCTACCAATTTGTCATCAAGAAAATGGCCTTTTAAAGCAACAAAACCAATTTCTTCATAAGCTTTTCCGATTTCATTTACAAATTTCTGTTTGCGTTCCGGGTCACCCGAAAGGAAATCACGCAGGTCTACACTAGGTATTTTATCCATTTTTAGAAATTTAACGAATGGCTAAATTACAGATTTTAAATGAAATCTTTTTACAGTTAATTATTTATCAATTAAATTTGTCCTATGAAAAAATATTCTTCCAAAAGAAGTATTCAGATATTGGCGCATCTTCTTCAGCAGTACGGAATTTCAGACATTATTATTTCCCCCGGATCCAGAAACGCACCTTTGGCGATCCATTTTTCCGAAACAGACAGTTTCAACTGTTACAGCATCGTGGATGAAAGAAGTGCTGCTTTTGTCGGGCTTGGAATGGCAATGAGCGAGAAAAAACCTGTGGCCATAACCTGTACAAGTGGTTCGGCGGCGGCTAATTATTATCCTGCCATCACGGAAGCTTTTTATTCCAATATTCCGATTTTGGTTTTAACGGCCGACAGACCAATGGATTATGTGGATATTTTTGACGGACAAACAATCAGGCAGAATAATCTTTTTCATCAACATTCTTACGGGGATTTCCAATTGCTGGAAGACAGTAAAGAAAACGCGGAAGACCTCAATTTTGACACGATAAAGAAAGCTATTGAACTGTGTATTGAAAAACAGGGCCCGGTTCATATCAATATTCCTCTGGAAGAGCCTCTGTATGAGCTGGTTTCAGAGCTTCCGACCTTTCCTACGGTTGAGAAAACAATCAGACAGAAAGAATATGAAATTCCTTCTACTTTAGTGGCGGAATGGAACACTTCCCAAAGAATTATGATTCTGGTAGGAACAAGAGATTACAGTCCTGAGCTGGAAAATCAGCTTACCCAGCTTGTTAAAAATCATTCTGTTGTGGTTTTAAGTGAAGCAAATTCTAATCTTCATCATGAAAAATTTTTCAGGCATATCGACCGGTATGTTTTTAATTTTAACGAAGAAGATTTTAAAATCTATGCACCTGATTTACTGATTACGGTAGGGCAGAATGTTGTTTCTAAGAAAGTAAAGCAGTTTCTGAGGAAAGCACACCCAAAACAGCACTGGCATCTGGATGAAGTATGGCAGCCGGACACGTATTTTGCGCTTACGGAAAAGGTGGAAGTGAAACCTGAAGTTTTTTTCACCAGACTGATGAAATTTATTAACCTGGAACCCAGCCCGTATTTTAATCTCTGGGATGTTCTGCGCGACAAAAAAGACGCAAAGCATGAAAAATTTCTGAGTACGGTAGACTTTTCAGATTTTTATTTTTTCCATAAAACTTCGCAGATGATTCCTGAAAATTATAATGTGCACTTCAGCAACAGTTCTGCAATACGCTATGCTCAGCTTTTCGATTACGGGAAAAGGAAAATTTACTGTAATAGAGGAACAAGTGGAATTGACGGATCAACCTCTACCGCGATGGGATTTGCCATAAAAAATACAAACCCTACCTTATTAATCACCGGTGATCTCAGTTTCTTTTACGATATCAACGGACTTTGGAATCAATATATTCCGCCATTTGTAAGAATCATGATTTTTAATAATGGTGAAGGAAATATTTTTAAAATTATTCCGGGTCCGGGAAATGCAAATCCTAATACACTGGATGAGTTTATTGCAACCAAACACCACAAAAATGCGGAATTTTTGGCAAAGCATTTCGGGTTCTCTTATACAAAAGTGGATGACGATATTACCTTAGACCGAGTTCTTGAAAATTTCTTCAAACCTGATAGTCAGCCTAAAATATTGGAAATCAATACGCACGGTAAAAACAATGCAGATATACAGAAAGCATATTTCAATTACTTAAAGGAGAGTTAAAGATCTTCATATTCTTCATTTCCGGGTAAATTAATGATTCTGTCGATAGGATAAATGAAATTTTCATCAAAATCATTCAGAGCGTTAATAATCTGGAAATGAGAAAATTCTTTAATATTTTGAAGGCTGATTTCTGTTTCTTTTATTTCTTTTTTTCTTAAAAGATGCTGTCGCTGTACACCGTTAAGGAGATAGGAACTGGGTGTAAACCAGTCTTTTCCCTTTAAAAAAAGAATGTTTGAATAAGAGGTATCGGTAATATGATTGTTCTTAACTATGATGATTTCTTCAGCTTTGGCTTTCATCTTCATTCTTTCGAGTTCCTTTCGGTCTTCAAACTTAAAAGAATAATCGAAACTGTTATTTTCCACCAGCTGAAAGCTTTCAATTTCCGGGATGGCGTATGGAATCATCTGGGTTCGTATTTTCTTATCCAGATCATATACAATTCTAAATTTAAAAAGGCCATCCTCGTCATGTTCCAAATGCTTATAAATTTTAGCCAGATCAATGGTTCCTTCTTTCCCGAAATGGGCGAAAGTTGCATCTACACGTTTCTGATGTAATTCCAATAAGAAGATTTTCTGGTCTTCAACCTTTATACTTTCAATGAATTGGTACATAAATTTTATTTTTCATTTCCTGATACTCGTCTTCAAGCCTGCTCATGTGGGTAATTCCGCCGCCACTTTTAAAATACATCTGAGTGCCTTCCTGTTCAATAAAACGGATCATCACGCAACTGTCCAGGTTTGTACCGTCGAACCAGCCGCATACTCCGGTGTAATATCCTCTGTCATATCCTTCCGCATCGAGGATAATTTCCAGGGTTTTCGGCTTTGGAGCGCCTAAAATAGAACCGGCGGGAAGCAGCTTTTCCATGATGCTGCCCAGCTTTCCGTAAAATTCAGGTTTTAAAGTTCCCGATATTTCAGAACTCATGGCATACAAATCTTTCTGCTTGGTCTTAATGAAATCAATATACTGGAATTTGTCTACCTTCACATCATCAGCAACCATACTGAGATCATTTCGGAGAAGATCCACAACCGTGTAGTGTTCTGCTTTTTCCTTGATGTCATTTCTTAAAACTTCTGCAGCATTTTCCACCGATGCATCAATGGTCCCTTTCATAGGATAAGTGAATATTTTTCCGTCAATAATCTTTATGAAAGTTTCAGGAGAAAAAAATACAAAAAAATCCTTATAAAAAACTTTGTATTTGGCAGAAGAGTGATAAAAAATTTCTTCAAGAGTTAAATTTGTTTCAATTTTTGTTTTCCGGGTATAATTTACAAGGTAAGAATTTCCGAAGCGAATATTTTTCTGTACTTTATCAAAGCCAATTTTGAAACTTTCCAGGGTTTCGGGAAATGATTTCCATTGTATATTTTTAGATAGGGTCTGTTGTTTTTTTTGGTTTGAAAAGTTCTGGAAATCAATTAACAAACCAGATTTTTCAATTTCATTTTCTTTAAATATTTCAACATTCCGGGCTGGGAAGTCGACAATGAAAAAATAGGGAACTTTGTTGAGTGAAAGTTCGTCCATTTCCATAAATTTTTGATGATTCGCTGAAAACATTCCGCAAAAGTAATTATTGATGTTTACTTTTGCACAAAATTTTTAAATGGAAAATAAATATCCACAGAAACCGGGTCTTGATTTTATACTGAAGCAGGCATTTTTCTATTGGAATAAAACATTGGTTTTTCAGCTGATGTTTTCGGTGCTTTACTTTGCTATATTTTTTACTTCTATGTTTTTCTTTGCCGGAAAATTCGGAATACTGGATCAGCAGCAGGAACTTCTGGAAGCATACAAAAACGGAATGGATGCTTATCTTGCAAAAGCAGCGGAACTTGGAAAAACGGATAATTCACGATATTTCAGCTTTGCATTTCTGGGAACACTGGTTTTTCTTTATCCTTTAAATCTTGGACTTTTTCAAATTTTCAGAAAGATCGATTTAAAAGAAAAAATTGAGATCGGAGATTTACTTGCGGGTTACAACGGAACAAGTTTTTTCAGATATATCTCTTACGGTCTGTTTTGGTTTCTGATCTACGGAATGATCTTCAATACCATCATTCTGCCTGTAATCTGGGTTTGTATTACGATTTTTGTAGCTCCGATTATGTTTTTCATGAACCGCACCATTCTGGAATCAATTTCTTTAAATTTTAAAGCTTTGAAGATGTTTTTTGTGGAGATATTCGTTTGTATCATCGTAGCAGTGCTTTTTAAATATATCGGATTCATGTTATTTTTCATCGGTGGATTATTTACATTTCCTTTCTGGAATGCAATGATTTATTCGCTTTATAAAGTTATCTTTTCAGAGAAAAATTAATTTCGCATAGTTTTTTAATGAATTTCTGCCAAAAAAAATTAAATTTGGTAGAAACAACATTAAAACATAAACACCATGTCAGAATTTAATGAATTTGATCAGCAGGGCTCGGTTCCGGAAAGAAATGCAGGCTCTATTATTTCTCATGCTTTCGAGATGTATAAAGGAATCTTTCTTTATGCGATTGTAGTGATGATTATATGCATAATTGCCGATACTATTGTACAGTCAGTTACAGGGTATAATTCCTGGGGAGGGTTCAGAGATTTCAGAAGTTTCAATGATTTTGATGATAACAGTTTTTATAAATATGATTACTGGAGCGGGCCAGGAGCTCCTTTTTATTATTCATTTTCATTTATTCTAAATGTTTTATTGTCTCCATTGTATGTAGGGCTAATCTATATTGCTAATAAATACAATAGCAAGATTGGTATTGATTTCTCGGATCTTTTTATCGGCTACAGGCAAAATCTTGGCAATATTCTTATTTACAGTTTAATTACAAATATTATTTTAGGAATTTCCATAGCGCTATGCGGACTTCCTTTTTTCTTTGTTTTTCCTCTTTTCTTTTTGGGTTATCCCATCCTCTTGTTTGAAAATGCTACGGCGATGGATGCACTCAGTAAAACATACAATATTGCAAAAGACAATTATGGTACATTTTTAGGTACATCACTTTTGGGGATTCTGATTAGTGCTGCCGGATTAATCCTATGTTGCATCGGAATTATTGTTACGGCTCCTTTTATCATTGCAGTAATGTATTCAGCCTATTGTGCTTACCTCGGAAAACCAAGACAAATACTATTAAACAAATAATGAATAAAGAAGAACAAATAAGCAGTATAAAAATAAAACAGGTCGCGCTGCTTGCTATAATTCTCATTTTGGCAGGCTTGATCTGTTTTAATCTTGCACTTTTCATTCCATCTGTGTTAGGCGCTATCACCATTTATGTGGTTTGCAGAAAGTATAATTTTTATCTTCAGGAAGAAAAAAAGTGGAAACCCTGGGCTTCTTCCCTGGCTTTAATGTTTGCAAGTCTTATTGTTCTTATTCTTCCTGTTTATTTTATTGGTGACCTATTGATTGAAAAGCTCGGGAATGCCCAGGCTTATATGGATAAGTTTAATGTTTTTCTTGAAAAAATTCATACCTACATCTATTCTAAAATAGGATTTGATATTTTGAGTAAAGAAAATATGGATAAGCTTAAAAACAATGTCGGACAATTTTCTACAAAAGCACTGAGTGGTACATTCAATACACTAACTGTGGTGATGTCCATGTATTTTATCCTTTATTTCATGCTTGAAAAACCAAGATTTTTTGAAAGGATACTGTCATCTTCTGCACCGCTGAAAAGATCGAATGTATCTTTGATAGGCGAAAAAATGAGAAAGCTTATTATGGCGAATGCGATTGGAATCCCCGTAGTAGCGCTTGGGCAGGGAATTGTTGCTCTGGTAGGATATTTCATTTTTGGTGCACCAAGCCCCATACTGCTGTTCGCCTTAACGGCTGCAGCCTCCATGATCCCTGTAGTAGGTGCGGCAATCATCTATGTACCGATCTGTATCTACATGATTGCAGAAGGAGATACAGGAACCGGGCTCGGACTGGCTGCGTATTGTATGGTAATTGTAGGATTAACGGATAATGTTTTACGTTTCACGCTCTTAAAAAAACTGGAAGATATTCATCCATTAAATACTGTTTTCGGAATTATAATGGGGATGAATCTTTTCGGCTTCATGGGATTGGTTTTCGGACCAATTCTTATATCTTTGACATTGCTGCTGATTCAGGTATACAGAAATGAATTTTCGGATGATGATACTCCGGATCTTAAGCTTCCGGATAAAGATGATGAGCTGGAGGAAAAAATTAATTTAATTGTATAAAATGGAGTACGGAATAAACCCCGAAATATTAAAAGAAATTTGTGAGGTGAAAATGCCTTTCGGAAAGTATCAGGGAACAATACTGGCAGATTTACCGGTAAGTTATCTTGAATGGTTTCAACGGCAAGGAATGCCTAAAGGTAAATTAGGAATGCAGCTGTCTACCATCTACGAAATAAAGGTAAATGGCTTGATGGATTTGTTAGCTCCAATTCGTTCGGGTCTTTTAAGGAAATAAATCTAAGAGGATTTACAAATTTATATTAGCTTTAAAGTTTCGGC
>NZ_JAYEDA010000014.1:0-87372 GCF_034651565.1 Chryseobacterium sp. MHB01
AGTGCGGAGAGCAGGAAAAGCTTCAAATAAAATAATCAACGGCTTGTAGATATCAAATTGTTCTTAAAAGTTCCACTTTTACGAATTAAAATAAATGACCGGCCCTGCGACCGATCACTTCTCAAATTATTATTTACCTAACATTGCATAATACATAATTGTAACGCAAAAAACCTGCAGAATATTTTAGACAATTAAAAAATTTTCAATACTGAAATTCCTACTGACAAACTGTTGTCATCAACCGGTTTTATCTTTGTATCAACAATAACAAACAAATTAAATTATGACAACTACAGCAATTAACACCAAACAATTCATGACCTCCGGACAGCTACTTGAACATTGGCAGGGACACAGCAATCTTACAAGAAGAGTAATTGAGGCCTTCCCAGAAAAAGAGCTTTTTGAATTTTCCATTGGCGGAATGAGACCTTTTGCAAAACTTGTGGTTGAACTCATCAGTATCGGCGGTCCTGCTTTAAAAGGAATTGTAGAGAAAAACATGGACGGCTACAATGAAGAAGGCTTTAATCCTACAACAAAAGCAGAGTTGCTGAAGAAATGGGATGAGGAAACAGAAGTGATCAACCGTTATTTCGCGCAGATTTCGGAAGAGCGTTTCCAGGAGACATTTAATTTATTCGGACAATACGAATTTCCTGTTTACCAGAATATTCTGTATTTCGTAGACAATGAAATCCATCACCGCGGACAAGGCTACGTTTATCTGAGAGCACTTGGAATGGAACCGCCTTTTTTTTGGGAGAGATTTTAAGCTTTCTGATGCCTCTCTACAGATTACGGGTATTGATTAACAATACATATAGAACATCGTTTGTTTAAAATCTTACAATTCTATTATTAAATTTTGCAATAACCTCAGCATCAACTATTGGCTGAGGTTTTTTGGTGTTTTACGGCAATATTTTCAATAAGCTCGGCCAGTCTGGTTTTGAGAATTTCCGGTTCCAGGATGGTCGCATAATCTGCAAAAGTGATGAGCCAGCGTGGAAATCCGTCTGTAATCCATTCGGTTTCAAAGGTAAGTTCCATCCCCAGATCGGTTTCTTTTTCATCGATGAGTCCGTAATATTTTTTGGAGTTGGAAAGATGGTTGATGATCTTTTTTTCAACCAGAAGTTTTACGATGGTCTTATTTCCGTTTCCATTTTGCCTGTAGTCATTGATCTGTCCATATTCCTGAAGAAAAGGATTCTGGGTTTTAAAGATCTGTAAAATCCTGTCGACCCTGAATTGTCTGAAATCGTTCCTCAACGTACAGAAAGCCATAATATACCAATAGTTAAACTCAAAGAAAACGCCTACCGCTTCAATAGTCCTCATCGAAACGCTACCGTCAATCGTTTTATATTCCATGGTAAGCTGTCGTTTTTCAGCAATACTTTCCAAAACTATCGGAAGAATATCTTTAATATGATCTTCTGTTTCAGGATAATAATTAAAGATATCAATCTGTTTTTCAATATTCTGAATGAGGTTTTTATCTGAATATTTCAAAACAGAGCGCACTTTTTCCATGGCTGTTCTGTAGTGATTTCCCAGGCTCTGATGGGAAAATTTCTGCATCAGCTTTTCAGCCGTGATGAAACTCAGCACTTCTTCTTTGGTAAACATTACGGGCGGAAGTTTATAACCATCCATTAAAGAATAGCCGCTTCCTGCTTCTCCGATAATGGGAATCCCGGCATTTTCCAATGTTTTGATATCCCGGTAAATCGTTCTTACACTTACATCGAATTTCGCCGCCAAATCGTGCGCTCTTACAACCGGTTTCGACTGTAATTGGGTAAGAATTGCGGTTACCCGGTCAAGTTTTTTGAGATAATGATCATTCATGGGTAATTAGGGGTGAGAAGTTGGAAGTTGGAAGTTGGAAGTTAACAAAAATACTTTTCACTTTTCACTTTTTACTTTTTACTTTTTAATTATTAAACATCTAATTATCTTTAAAACTATTAACCAGTTTATCCAGATTTAAACTTCTTGCGGAAGCATCGAAAATTTCGCGGTAAGTTCCGTTAATCTGTACCAATTCATCGTGGGTTCCGCTTTCCACTACCCTTCCTCTTTTCATGACATATATTTTATCCGAATCTAAAATCTGTGATAAAGAATGCGAAATGATAATTACCGTTCTGCCTTCTTTTATAGCATCCAGAGAATTTTTAATTTGTTCTGTTGCAATGGCATCAAGACTTGCTGTGGGTTCATCAAGGAAAATAATCGGCGGATCTTTTAAGAATAGTCTGGCAATGGCAATTCTCTGCTGCTGTCCTCCGGAAAGCTGGGTAGCATCGTGATTATAACCGTTGGGTAAATCCAGAATCTGCTCATGGAGATATGCTTTTTTGGCGGCCTCTTCAATTTCCCGAAATGTTGCATCCATATTGCCATACCGGATATTGTCTTCAATGCTTCCCTGGAAAATATGGTTTTTCTGCAGTACCAAGCCAAGATCATTTCTAAGAAAAGTATTGTCAAAATTATTTAAATCAACTCCATCCAAAAGAATTTCTCCTGAATCGGGAAGATAAAATTTACATAAAAGGTTGATAATGGTAGATTTTCCGGCTCCACTGAGACCCACCAATGCCGTTGTTTTTCCATTTTCGATTTTCATGGAAACATCATATAAAGCCTGGGTTCCGTTTGGGTAAGTAAAATTGATATTTTTCAGTTCAAAATTTCCTTTGATGTCTTTTTCAACGAAATTTCCATTGGGTTCTTTCTCATTGTCAGCATTTAATATATCGAAATACCCTTCAGCATAAATCATGGCATCGTTCATATCGTCATAAATCCTGTGAAGCTGGCGAATGGGTGCCGAAACGTTATTAAAAAGCATAATATGCAGCATGATCGCTCCGATGGTCATCTGCTGATCCAGCACTAAGTAAACAGTTAAAAGGATAATCAGGACCACACCAAACTGTTCGATAAAAGTTTTTAATCCGTCATAAATAAAATTCGTTTTCCGGGTAAACATCTGGCTTTCCATAAGCTGCATCTGAAGATCATATTGCTTTTTACCTTCAAATTTTTCTCTTACAAAACTTTTAATAACCATGATGGAATTAATCAGATTTAATAATCCCGAAGTTTTCTGCTCACGCTGGTTTCTCAATGTTCTCCTTACACCACTCAGTTTTTTCGCCTGTAAAGAACTGATATAAAAATAAATGGGAACAATAATCGTAGAAACTATTCCGACGTACATATTCTGCAAGTACATGATAATTAGAGCGATAATTGCATTTGAAAAAAGAGGCAGCATATCAATGAAAAAGTTTTGAACCAGTCTGGTTAAACTTTCAATTCCCCTGTCTATCCTGATCTGCAGCTTTCCCGATTCGTGATTTTCATCATTAAAGTAAGCAACACGATAGGTAAGAATCTTGTCGATGGCTGATTGAGCCAACACCGAGCTTACATTAATCCTTATTTTTTCACCGTAAAATTTCTGTCCGAAATTGATAAAAATATTCACAAGTTCTTTCCCTAATAAAATTACCGAGATTACCACCAGCACATGAATTCCTTCCGACATCGGATGCGGAAGACGGGTAAGCTTTGTGACTTCATCTACGGTGTATTTGAGTACCAAAGGATTTACCTGGGCAGCAAGCGCTCCCAAAAATGTAAGAAACAAGGTCCCGTAAATCATCAGACGGTATGGCCTGATAAAGGGAACCAGCTGTTTATAAATTCCGAATAAGGTTAACGTTCTGTTGAATGGTTTTGCCATACAAATTCTTTTAATTGAAAACGTACCGTTTTACAATGAAAAAGGTACGTTTTATTCTATTTTTCAGCAAATAATTGCTTTAATTAATTTTCGAACATGTAAGTTGTCAGATAATGCAGTTCCTCTCTGCTCGCAGCTTTAGATTCGGCCTCCGCCTGTTCCAGTGAGTATTGGGAATTGATTTCTTTTTTCTGAAATACAAAAGCATTATTGGCCGTTTTATCCACTACATCATTGAAAATATGCTGAATCTCCGAATTTCCTAATGATGCGAAACTGATATCTTCAAAACCGTACATTAACCTCAGATCATCGAATTGTGCGAAATTCTGAGTCACAAATTCCTGCAGCTGTGCCTTAGAATCGAAGTTTCCGGCCCAGATATTATAGGCATAACTTTTCTTTTTGGGCTTATCCAAAATACTCTGATAAACGAAGTTTTCTCCCAAATACGCTTCCCGTACCTGCGGATCATTGGCAAGATCTTCCGGAAGACCTTCTTTCAGGATTCGTCCTTCAAACATAATGTAAGTCTTATTCGTAATAGCCAGCGTCTGCTGTACATTATGGTCGGTAATAAGGATTCCGATATTTTTATCTACCAGGCTTCTTACGATTTTTTGGATGTCTTCAACAGCAATTGGGTCTACTCCGGCAAAAGGTTCGTCCAGAAGGATAAAACTCGGATCCGTGGCAAGACACCGCGCAATTTCCGTTCTACGCCTCTCCCCTCCGGACAGAAGATCTCCCCTGTTTTTGCGGACATGCTGTAACGAAAATTCTTCAATCAGCTCGTCACATTTGATCTGCTGTTCACGTTTTGAAAGTTTTGTCAGCTGCAAAACTCCCATAATATTTTCTTCCACAGAGAGTTTTCGGAAGACAGAAGCTTCCTGTGCAAGGTATCCGATACCTTTTTGGGCCCTGCGATACATCGCATCCGTTGTGATTTCCTGTTTGTCTAGAAAAATTTTTCCCGAAGTAGGCTTAACCAATCCTACAATCATGTAAAAAGATGTGGTTTTTCCGGCTCCGTTCGGACCGAGCAATCCAACAATCTCTCCCTGCTGAACCTGTACAGATACGCCTTTTACAACTTTTTTCGGACCGTATTCTTTGATTAAGTTTTCTCCTCGTAAAATCATAAGGGCAAAGATAAAGTTTTTTTGAATTCAATTTTAAGATTGCTGTGATTGCAACAAAGTTTTAGCATATTTTAATAACCTCTTTCTGAGATTATTTAAATTATAATTTGCTGATAGAACATGGTACGTGAATACTTTTTAAATAACTGAATTCATTAAATAAAAATTTTATATTCTAAACTTTTATCAACAACATGTGAAAAAAATCATTAATTTAGCTCTACCAAATTATATTTATCATGAAAAAATTATCTAGAAAAGAATTGATGAATGTGAACGGAGGAAACATAAGACCTCCTGACGCTAACGGAAATTGCCCGGCAGGCTGGTATTTGTGTCCAACGAATATTTGTGTGAATGATAATGGCGGAGCAAATCCCATTGTTCCGGGATCACCTTTTTACAAGGCTTGTTTCGGATAAAAAAAACACCTCAGTTGAGGTGTTTTTTAGTAATTATCACTGATGGAATTATCTGTTTAAAATCATTGCCGCTTCTTTCGCAAAATAGGTAAAGATCATATCTGCTCCCGCTCTTTTAAAGCAGGTAAGACTTTCTACAATGGTTTTATCATTGTCCAGCCAGCCGTTCTGTGCAGCAGCTTTTACCATTGCATATTCACCACTTACATTATATACCGCTATCGGAAGATCAATAGCTTCACGAACTTTAGAGACGATATCCAAGTATGGAAGTCCCGGTTTAATCATGATAATATCTGCGCCTTCTTCAATATCCTTGAAAACTTCGTTCAATGCTTCACGTGAATTATGAAAATCCATCTGGTATGTTTTTTTATCTTTCGGAATTTCCATATTATCTTTCGGCGCACTGTCTAAAGCACTTCTGAAAGGTCCGTAAAATGAGCTCGCATATTTTGCCGCATAACTTAAAATCCCCACATCGGTAAATCCGCTCTCTTCCAACGCTTCGCGGATCACCTGAACTCTTCCGTCCATCATATCGCTCGGTGCCACAATATCTGCTCCGGCTTCTGCATGAGAGACAGACATTCTTGCCAAAGCATCATTGGTTGCATCATTCACAATTTTACCATTTTCAATGATCCCGTCGTGTCCGTAAATTGAGTAGGGATCAAGTGCTACATCGGGCATCACTACCATTTCGGGAACAGCATCTTTTATCGCTCTGATCGTGTTCTGCATTAATCCGTTCTTGTTCCATGCTTCTTTTCCGGTATTATCCTTAAGATCATCCGAAACTTTCATATACAGATTGACTGCTTTTACTCCCAAAGAAAATAATTCCTTACATTCTTTCACTGTCAGATCAATGCTTCGCCTGAAAATCCCCGGCATTGACGCAATTGGTTCTTCTTTATTCTCGCCCTCCATTACGAAGATTGGCATTACGAAATCACTTGTAGTAAGGGAGCATTCTCTTACCAGACTTCTGACAGATTCATTTACTCTCAGTCTTCTATTTCTTGAATGTATCATTTGGAATACTTTTTGAATGAAATTTAATGCAAATTTACTACAACTTAAACAAAAAAGTATTGCAGGAGATTGTAGAATTGTTTACTTTTGTTTTAATATATTTATAGAAATTGTAATTTGATGAAAAAACTTTTACTTTTATTTATCTTTTTAGGCGCTTTTGTTGGATTTTCCAATAATGCAAAAGCTCAGATAAAGGAGCCTTCAGCATTTTCTCAGAAAGCTGATGATGGTGTCCTTGTAGCCTATCCGAATCCTGCTAAGGACTTTCTGATTATAAAGGCGAAGGACTCTAATCTTAAAATTAAAAGTGTGACCTTCTATTCCATTTTGGGAACTCAGGTTGCCAATTATGCTGTAAATATGAATTCGGGGGAAATTAATATTGAAAAATTAAAACCCGGAAAATATTTGATCCGCTACATATTGAGCGACAACACCATGAAGGTTACACAAATCGTAAAACAATAATTAAATCCTGATAATCATCAGGATTTTTTCTTTTAGATTAATCTGTTTTCAATAATTCCGTAACTTTCGGAACTTTTTCATACTAATCAGTAAAAACAATTTAATGCTAAAAGCTGAACATATCAGAAAGACTTACAATGCGGGCAAAAAAGTAGCATTGGACGATTTCAGCATCCATGTTCCGAAAGGAAGCGTGTATGGTCTTTTAGGACCGAACGGAGCCGGAAAAACTTCATTTATCCGCATTATCAACCAGATTACCCAGGCAGATTCCGGAGACATTATGATCAATGGACAAAAACTCAATCCGGATCATATTAAAGATATCGGCTACATGCCTGAAGAAAGAGGGCTTTATAAAAACATGACCGTAGGAGATCAGCTTCTTTACTTTGGGGAACTTAAGGGCATGACTAAAAATGACGCTTTGAACGAAGCAAAGAAATGGTTTGATAAGCTGCATATCGATCAGTGGTGGAAAAAGAAACTGTCTGAGCTTTCCAAAGGTATGGCACAAAAGATACAGTTTGTGGTTACTGTTCTTCACAGACCTAATTTATTGATTCTGGACGAACCTTTCTCGGGTTTTGATCCTGTGAATGCCAATCTTATTAAGGACCAGATTATTGATCTTAAAAACAATGGCACCACAATAATTCTTTCAACACACCGTATGGAAAGCGTGGAAGAAATGTGTGATTATGTTGCGCTTATTAATAACTCTAAAAAAATTATTGACGGAAGAGTATTTGATGTGAGGGAAAAATTCAAAAAAAATATTTTTGGGATTACACTTTCGGAAGTACAGGATATTCAGTTTGATAATTTTAAAAGAAAATATGATCTTTTCAATATTGTAAATGAAAACAATCTTATTTCCTTTGATCTTAAAAACGAAACGAATCAAAATGATATTCTCCTTGAACTGGTACATATAGGAAAAGTGCGTTCGTTTGAAGAGAAGATCCCGAGTATGAATGAAGTTTTTATTAATGCAGTAAGCAGCAATATTTAATTATGAATAATATTTTTTTAATTACAAAAAGGGAATTTCTGACGCAGGTTAAGAAAAAATCCTTCATTATACTGACGATTCTGGCGCCTATTCTCCTTGTTGCATTCGGAGCGGTTATCGGTCTTATGTTCAAAGCTAATGAGTCTCACAGCGTTATTGAAGTTGTTGATAAAAGTGGATTATTTACCCATAAGCTGAAATCTTCAGACCAGCTGAAATACATTTTTGTTTCGGCAGCAGATGAAAAGTCGAAAATTAACAATCTAAAAGGTAACGAATCATTAGATGGTATCTTAGTATTACCGAAACTTAAAAATAAGAACTTCGATGATCTTCAGAAAAACACAAGGCTTGTTATTAATAATAAAATAGGCTTTGATACCAAGCAAAAAATTGTTTCTGACATTAATGAAGTTATTAAAAAAGAAAAAATAAAGCAATTAGGTATTGCAGAAATCCAGCTCATCAATCTTGATAAAAGCTTTACCCTTAAAACGATTAATGTTTCTGAAAACAATAAGGAAGATTCTGATCTTGCGTTTGGGGTAAAAAGCGGGTTGAGCATCCTTCTGATGTATGTCACTTTCATGTTTATCATTATTTACGGAGTAAGGGTAATGCGTAGCGTGCTGGAAGAAAAAAATAACCGTGTGGTGGAAATAATCATTTCTTCAGTTAAACCTTTTGAGCTGATGATGGGGAAAATATTAGGCGTTACGCTTGTAGCCTTAACACAGTTTGTTGTCTGGATCACTATGTCTGTAATTGGTGCTCTGGTTCTGAATACAGGATTTTCATCGATTCAGAAAAACATCCCCGGAGGAAATGAAGAACTGGCTAATAAGTTAGATGTTACACAGATTGCCACCCAGGTTTCCCACAGTTTGCTGGAGCTTAATTTTCCGCTGATCATTTTTGTATTTATCGTGTTTTTCCTTTTGGGATACATTTTTTACAGTTCCATATATGCAGCGATTGGATCTGCGGTAGACAATGAGACGGAAACACAGCAATTCACACTTTTTGCCATTCTTCCTTTAATGCTGGGCATGTACGGCAGTTTTTCTTTAATGAATAATCCGGATGGTCCGCTGGGCTTCTGGCTGTCCATTATTCCTTTCACTTCTCCTGTCGCCATGATTGCAAGAATACCTTTTGGAGTTCCTGCATGGCAGATTGCTTTATCAATCGCCCTACTCTTGGGAACTACTATTTTTATGATTTTTTTAGCCGGAAAAATATATAGGGTGGGTATCCTGATGTATGGAAATAAAGCGACCTTAAAAGAGCTCTGGAAATGGATTAAAGGATAATGAATATAGATAGAGTTAGAATAAAAATCCCGAAGTAAAGTTCGGGATTTTTTATGCTTGAATTACATAATTTTTATCTAAAAATATAGTTCAGACTTATACTGAGAACCTGTTCAGATTTATTTTTAGTAGTTCCCTGCGGTTCATAATCAAGACCGGGATACGTATTGGAAAGTCCAAAATCATATCTTGCAGCTACTTCCAGTTGTCTTTTATAGCTGTAGCCCACTCCAAAGCCGATTCCAAGGTTAAAGCTATTCGCTTTTCCATTGACATTAGGCAAAGACGATACCGTAACATCCGGGTCGTAATAAGGTCTTGATACGGGAGCGTTTTTTGTCCGCTGGTCTATCAAAAAATTAAATCTTGGTCCTATCAATCCGAAGAATTCTGATTCTGCCTCGGAGAAATAGGCCTTAAAACTGATTGGTACACTAAGATAATTATTGGCATAGACAGCATCATAACCATCTTTACCTTTAAAATCTTTATCTTTTCCTGTTTCTCCTGCCCCGAAATATTGTATTTCAGGCTGAAGGAAAAACTGATTAGTGCTGCCTACAGGAATCAGAGCAAGAAATCCTGCCTGTACCGTAAGTCTTCTTCCTGAGGGATTGTGAGCATTTTTTACTGCCGAAAGATTACCTCCGGCAGACACCCCAAATCTTGTACTGCTGAAGTCTATTTGTGCGAAAGACATCACCGACAATAACAAGGCGGAGGATAATAAAAATTTTTTCATTGTGTATATTTTTTAAATTATGCTAAAACCTTAGCCACGGTAACACCAATATCAGCAGGGGAATCTACTACATTGATACCGTTTTCTCTCATGATCTCCATCTTTGCCTGGGCTGTGTCTTCAGCGCCACCAACGATAGCACCTGCATGTCCCATTGTTCTTCCTTTAGGAGCAGTTTGTCCTGCAATGAAACCTACTACCGGCTTTGTAGAACCGCTGGCTTTGTACCATCTTGCTGCTTCTGCTTCAAGACCCCCACCGATTTCTCCGATCATTACAACTGCTTCCGTTTCAGGATCATTGATGAATAATTCCAAAGCTTCTCTGGTCGTAGTTCCGATAATAGGATCTCCACCGATACCAATCGCTGTAGAAATACCAAAACCGGCTCTTACTACCTGATCTGCTGCTTCATAAGTAAGCGTACCGGATTTTGAAACGATACCTACTTTACCTTTTTTGAAAACGAAACCTGGCATAATACCAATTTTAGCTTCTTCAGAAGTAATGATTCCCGGGCAGTTCGGACCGATTAATCTGCAGTCTCTGTCGGCAATATAAGATTTTACTTTCACCATATCTGCTACAGGAATACCTTCGGTAATACATACAATTACTTTAATGCCCGCTTCGGCAGCTTCCATAATGGCATCAGCAGCAAATGCAGGGGGTACGAAAATGATACTCACGTTTGCTCCGGCTTTTGCCACAGCATCAGCTACAGTATTGAATACAGGTTTCCCAAGGTGCTCGCTTCCTCCTTTTCCCGGAGTAACACCACCTACAACGTTGGTTCCGTATTCGATCATCTGGCTTGCGTGGAAAGTACCTTCATTCCCCGTAAATCCTTGTACAATTACTTTAGAATCTTTGTTTACTAAAATTGACATTTTATTATTTATTTAATTTATTTATTAATTTTTAAATGCACACAAATTTAATTAAATTTCTTTGATTAAAGATAAATCTAAACAATTTGTTTATTTGAGATTTCTCAGTTTAACCTCTTTTTTCAGATAGGTTCTGAAGTCTTCTGCAAGGAAACCGAAGTATGTTCCTTTAGTTAAATCTCTGTTCACTCCGGCTTTTGCGAGTAAAACGGTCCCTTTTTCTATTCTGAGACCAGATGCGATCCCCACCTGCCCCCAGATGGTTACTTCATCTTCAATGATACAGCATCCTGCAATTCCCGTCTGGGAAGCAATAAGGCATCTTTTACCGATTACCGTATCATGTCCTATCTGGATCTGGTTATCTAAAACAGAACCTTCACCGATAACCGTAGAATCCGTCACACCTCTGTCAATTGTACATCCGTTTCCAATTTCAACGTTACTTTCAATGACTACATTTCCAACAGAGATTAAACGATCAAAGTTACCGTCCAGTTTTCTGTAATAGAATGCATCACCACCTAAAACCGTATTCGACTGAATGACAACATTGTCGCCGATGACTGTTCTGTCGCCAATCACAACATTCGGGAAGATAAGGGTGTTTTTTCCTATTTTAACATTGTTTCCTATGACTGCCGAACGATGAATATGCGTTCCTTCACCAATTTCAACATCATGAAGCTCTTCCGTGAAGTTATAAATTCTTGTAAAATGGGTATTGATCTTATTAAAATCCCTGAAAGGGTCTTCAGAAACCAAAAGAGCTTTTCCTTCAGGACATTCCACTTCTTTATCAATAAGAATAATGGTAGCTGCGGAATTCAGGGCTTTGTCATAATATTTCGGATGGTTTACAAAAACAATATCACCTGGTTTTACCATATGAATTTCGTTTGTTCCCAGTACTTCAAAATCTTCAGGACCTATGAATTTAGCTCCGATAATATCAGCAATTGTTCTAAGTTTTTGTGGCTGATGAAACTTCATATTTTTAATGAGGTTTAAATTTTATCAAAATATGTCAAATATTATCGGACTTATATCCGATTTTATAAATCTTCCTTTTGGGACTATTTGAGACTTTTATAAACAAAAATTCGGTCTGCTTTCACATTCCGAATTTCTGTAAATTGTATTAAAATTATTCTTTAACTCTTTCTAAGTAAGAACCGTCTTCCGTACTTACTTTAATTTTGTCTCCCGGCTCAATAAATAAAGGAACCATTACTCTTGCTCCTGTTTCAACGATAGCGTTTTTAAGAGCATTGGTTGCTGTATTACCTTTTACTCCAGGATCAGCCTCTACTACTTCAAGGTAAACAGACTGTGGTAATTCTGCAGATAAAGGTGTTTCATCTGCTTCTTTAAGAATGATAGTAACTTCTTCACCGGCTTTCATAAGGTTTGAATTTTCAATCATTTCCTTATTCAGGTAAAGCTGAGAAAAATCGTCATTATTCATGAAGTGGAATCCGTTCTCATCATCATAAAGATACTGATATTTTCTGGTGATTACTTTTACTTCGTCGATTTTGTGACCTGCAGAGAAAGTATTATCAATTACTTTTCCGTTGGTTACAGATTTTAACTTTGTTCTAACGAAAGCAGGACCTTTTCCCGGTTTTACGTGAAGAAATTCGATAACTTTATAAATATCGTTGCTGTACTCAATACAAAGCCCTTTTCTGATATCGTTACTTGTTGCCATTAATTTTGTATATAATTATTTTCTTTTGTTAAATTGTATTCCCTCCCCCTGCGGTATCATTCTGTTGAATGTATTGTTATTAAAAGTGTTTACATTATTCTGCAAACGGTTCACATTCATCTGAACTTCCGAATTATAAGGATTCGCCGTTCCAAAAACGGAGCTTGAATTATCCTTTTTCAGGATAGATTTAAAATTACTTCTGGCGAGGCTGTCTTGAGACTTCTCGGGAAGTTTTCTTTCCAGGATGGAATTCTTTGTTGTTTTCTGAGTTTTTAATCCTTCCGTTTGCTGTCCAAACACAGAAGTCGCTGAAAGCATGATAAAAAAGATTAAAATTTTCATATTTTAATTTTGCTGATTACTCTTTTCCGGTTCCGTAGCCTTTTACGATTCCTCTCGGAGAGTTTTGGATGAACTGAAGGATCTCATCTCTCTCTGCAGTAGGAAGCATTTCTTTTTCAATATGTGAAATCGCCTGGGAAACATTCATTTTCATCTGGAAAATAGCTCTGTAGATTTTCTGGATTTCAAATATCTTCTCATTAGTAAATCCTCTTCTTCTTAATCCTACAGAATTGATTCCTGCATAAGACATCGGCTCTCTCGCAACTTTTACATAAGGTGGAATATCTTTTCTTACCAGTGTACCTCCGGAAATCATTACATGTTTTCCGATTTTCCCAAACTGATGCACTGCGGATAATCCCCCCATTACGGTATAATCACCAATTTCTACATGTCCGGCGATCCCGCAACCGTTTACAATGATAACGTGATCTCCTATCACACAGTCATGTGCAATATGCGATGTTGCCATGATGAGACAGTTGGTCCCGATTTTAGTATATCCGAGTGCTTTTGTCCCTCGGTTTACGGTAACACATTCTCTGATGGTGGTTTCATCCCCGATGATAACCTGAGTATCTTCACCATCAAATTTCAAATCCTGAGGAATTGCTGAAATTACGGTTCCCGGGAAAATTCTGCAGTTTTTACCAATTCTTGCTCCATCCATGATGGTAACATTGGGACCAATCCATGTTCCTTCTCCTATTTCTACGTCCCCTGCAATGGTAGTGAAAGGTTCTACGATTACATTTTTGCTGATTTTCGCACGCTTATCTACGGCTGCTAATTGATGAATCATTTAATCAACTTTATTTTTTGCAACTTGAGCCATTAATTCTGCTTCTACGGCAACCGCATCCCCTACATATCCGTAGCCCTGCATGTGGACGATTCCTCTTCTGATCGGCTCGATCAATTCAATCTTGAAAATAATGGTATCTCCCGGCACTACTTTTCTTTTGAATTTTACTTTATCAATTTTTATGAAATAGGTAGAGTAATTTTCAGGATCTGGAACACTTGCCAATACAAGAATACCTCCTGTCTGTGCCAATGCTTCCACCTGTAAAACGCCCGGCATTACAGGCTCTTTTGGAAAATGTCCTACGAAGAATGGTTCGTTCATCGTTACATTTTTCAGCCCTACAACATGGGAATCTGAAAGTTCAAGAATTTTATCAATCAGCAAAAACGGTGGTCTGTGCGGCATCAGCCTCATGATTCCGTTGATGTCAAAAACCGGTTCTTTGGTAAGATCAAAGTCCGGAACATTTTTCTTTTTCTGCAGTTTCCACTGGCGGTTAAGTTTTTTCGCAAACTGGGTATTTACATAATGTCCCGGTTTGTTGGCAATAACTTTTCCTTTTATTTTTACTCCTGCCAAAGCCAGATCCCCAATCACATCCAGTAATTTGTGTCTTGCAGCTTCATTAGGATAATTTAAATTTAAATTGTCAAGAATTCCGTTTGGTCTTATTGAAACATTATCCTTACCGAAGGCTTTTTTAAGCTTTTCTGTGGTTTCCGGCGTAAGATCCTTATCTACATATACAATAGCGTTTGATATATCACCTCCTTTGATAAGACCGTGATCCAACAGCATCTCCAGCTCATGTAAGAAACTGAATGTTCTTGCTGAGGAAATCTCATCTTTAAATTCTGAAATATTTTTAAGAGTGGCATTTTGTGTCCCCAGAACCTTAGTCCCAAAGTCTACCATAGTTGTCACTTCGTAGGTATCAGAAGGGATAATGGTAATTTCAGATCCCGTAGCAGGATCACTGTATGTAAGCACTTCTTTTACAACAAGATATTCTCTTGCAATATTCTGTTCAACTACACCAACACTTTCAATCGCTTCAACAAAATACTTTGAAGATCCATCGAGAATCGGAGGTTCCGAAGCATCCATTTCAAGAATCGCATTATCGATATCACAACCTACCAATGCGGCTAAAAGATGCTCGCAAGTCGTAATTTTAACACCTAATTTTTCTAATGTTGTCCCTCTTTCCGTAGCTACTACATAATTAACATCTGCTTCTACCTGCGGATGTCCTTCAAGGTCTGTTCTTACAAAAACAAAACCTGTATTTTCTTTGGCAGGTTTCATGGTCAGTTTTACTTCTTTACCAGTATGAAGTCCGATCCCGGAAAGTGTTACTTCTTGCTGAAGCGTTTTTTGCATATCACTCATTAGTTTAATCTTTTGAGTTATTCTCAAGATTTTTTATTCTATTAACAATTTCAGTAAAGTTTCTGAAATGAATGTAGTTTCTCAGATAATCATTATAATTAATTGCCGGTGAGCCGTACAACGTTTCTTTATCATTAACGCTGGAATTTACGCCACTCTGCGCCTGAATTTTCACCTGACTTCCTATTTTAATATGACCTACGATACCTACCTGGCCGCCGATCTGGTTCCAGTCGCCAATGGTTGTAGAGCCTGCAATACCGGCCTGTGCCGCAATTACATTATTTTTACCGATCTTAACATTATGTGCGATCTGAATCAGGTTATCTATTTTTGTACCTTTTCCTATAACGGTAGATCCGATGGTTGCGCGGTCAATACTACAGTTTGATCCTATTTCCACATCATCTTCAATGATTACATTCCCCAACTGCGGAATTTTTTTAAATCCTTCAGGTGTCGGCTGGAAACCAAATCCATCTCCACCTATTACCGTATTGGAGTGAATCACACAGTTGTCCCCGATGATGCAGTAGTCATAAATTCTGGCGCCGCTGTCTATTTTGCAGTTTTTACCGATTTTTACCCCCTTCCCTATATAAACATGAGGGTAGATCTGAGATCCTTCCCCTATTTTTGCTTTCTCTGAAACATAGGTAAAAGCCCCGATATAGGCTTTATCACCGATTACTGCCGTTTCATGGATTGAAGAGCCATTCTCTATACCTTCTTTTTTTCCCTGCATTTCCTGATAAAGGTTCATGAGTATCTGAAAAGAAAGATAGGCATCTTTCACCGATATAATGGTAGAATTATAAGAATCTTTTGTAATAAGACTTTCTGAAACAATGATAACGGAGCACTTTGAGGTATCTAAATAATGCGTAAATCTATCTTGTGCTATAAAAGAAAGATGTCCTGTTTCCCCGCTTTCAATAGGTGAAACTCCAGTAATAAGTGCACTTTCGTCACCTATTATTTTTCCGTCAATAAAACTTGCAATTTGCGAAGCTGTAAATTCCATATTCTGCAAAGATAAGAAATTCTATAATTCGCAAACATTTTTTGGTTTTCGGAAAGTAAAATTTTAATAATATTTAAGAAAATGTATTTTAAATATCCCTTGGATACATGAGAATATAGCGTTGGGTCTTATTTATCATAAGTCCTGATAAAAGCTGATCTTCCGACTCTTCAAGTCTTATTTTTTTTCCGCTTTTCTGAAGGAGATAAATAGGCTGTTTTTCTGTATCATAAGGCAGAAGTTTTCTTTTAATTTCATGAACAAGCTCTTCTCCATTATCAATTCCGAAAAAATCATTGGTTTTTTTTATTTTTTCTTTAATGAATTCCTGTTCAAAAGGATGTGATGAGATAATTGTTCTGGGAAGGTTCCTCTGTATGATACATTTGCACCAATATGACAATATATGATCTTCTGCATTCTGCCACAGTTTCATTGCATGAATAATATCATTATCGTCCAGCTGAGTAAATCGTTTTACGTCTTCATCAGTAGCTGCACTTTTTTCACGATAAAGGAAATATTTGAGATTATCTCCGGCAGGAAGATCTATTCCCTGAGAAACAAGATATTTGGCGCGCTCCAGAATTTTCACCAGTAAAAATTCAGCAAGCGCCGATGTTTTATGATAATATACCTGCCAGTACATGAACATTCTGGCTGTTAAAAAATTTTCTATAGAATATACTCCTTTTGCATCAATTACCAATTCTCCCTCCTCACAAACATTCATCATGGAAATGATGCGCTGGGTATTGATACTGCCTTCCGAAACTCCTGTAAAAAAGCTGTCGCGTTTCAGATAATCAAGCCTGTCTACATCCAACTGCGAAGAAATCAGCTGATTGAAAAATTTCCGGTGATATCTTCCCTGAAACATCTCAATAGCGCAGGAAAGCGCTCCTTCAAACTCAACATTCAGTCGATTCATCAACAGCAGTGACAGCGTCTCGTGATGCCAGTCGTCCATCAGCATACTCTCTAAAGCATGAGAGAAAGGGCCGTGACCGATATCGTGCATTAAAATCGCCAGCATTGCTCCTTTTTCTTCATTTTCTGATATTTTCACACCTTTTTGTTTCAATGTTTCAAGTGCTGTGAACATGAGATGCATCGCTCCCAGTGCATGATGAAATCTTGTATGCGTTGCTCCCGGAAAAATAAGATTCAGAAGGCCCGTTTGCCCGATTCTTCTTAACCGCTGAAAATAAGGATGCTCAATAATATCAAATAAGATTTCGTGTGGGATTCTGATAAAACCGTGAACCGGATCATTAATGATTTTGAGTTTATTCTGCATGGAAAACGTCTGAATTTAGAAACAAATTTAAGGATTTTAAAATTGAACATGGTTTAAAACATTATTAAAAAATCGGACCGAAATTCCTGAATAATTATTATCCGGAAATATTGCAGTTTTCATTAACTTATATTTAACTTTACACATGTTCATTTTGGCAGATTTTAATGTTAGTTGGTCGGCAATTTGATACAATAACCATGTAAAAAAATAAATTTATGTCGGAAAAGATATTATGGATAGATGATGAAATTGATCTCCTTAAACCTCACATTGTATTCCTTGAAAAAAAGGGCTATCAGGTAACCCCTGTAAACAATGTTAATGAGGCTTTGGAGCTGATGGATTCTGAAAAATTCGCATTAACGCTAATTGATGAAAATATGCCCGGAATCTCCGGACTTGAAGCTATCCCTATGATTAAGGATAAAGATAATTCCTTAAAAATAGTAATGGTAACCAAAAGTGAAGAAGAACACATTATGGAGGAGGCCATCGGATCACAGATTGCAGATTATATTCTCAAACCAGTGAATCCCAACCAGATTTTGCTTTCTTTAAAGAAAAATCTTCAACAGGACAATCTTGTGGAACAGAAGACGATTCTTCAGTACCAGCAGGAATTCAGGAATCTTTCGATGGAACTCTCTTACCTGAGAACCTATCAGGAATGGGCAGAATATTATAAGAAAATTTTAAATTGGGAAATTAAATTCGATAAGGTTACAGACAATGAATTTGCGGATCTTTTACAATCGCAGAAAGAAGAAGCGAATATCCAGTTTGCCAAGTTTATCGAAAACAACTACGAAGACTGGCTCCACGATTCTGACAAACCGATCATGAGCCATACACTTTTTAAAGAAAAAGTAAAGCCTGAAGTAGAAAAGGAAAAAGTTCTGCTGTTGATGGTCGACAATCTGCGTTATGATCAGTGGAAAGTAATTGAGCCGTTATTCACTAAATATTACAACAAGATTTCTGAGGACTATTATTACAGTATTCTTCCTACGGCGACCCAATATGCGAGAAATTCATTTTTTGCAGGGCTTATGCCTTCAGAAATTGAAAAACGTTTCCCGGATAAATGGTTTAACGATAACGAAGAAGGAAATAAAAATGAATATGAGCGTGATTTCCTAGAAGATCAGATGAAAAGGATTGGCCTTGGCTCCAAGTCCATGAAATACCTTAAAGTCCTGAATGCAGATTTTGAGCGAAAGATTTATGATGATTTTAACCAGCATAAAAACAATGACCTTTTAGTGATCGTGTATAATTTCATTGATATTCTTTCTCATGCGAAAACAGACAACCATATTGTTGATCAATTGATCCGTGATGATAAGACTTTCCGATCACTTACTTTAAACTGGTTTGAAAATTCTTCATTAATGAAAATTATTAAAGTTGCAGCTGAAAACGGATTTAAACTTGTGATAACCACAGACCACGGAACGGTTTACGTTAAAAAACCAAGCAAGGTAGTAGGTGACAGAGAAACTTCAACCAACATCCGTTATAAGACAGGAAAAAGCTTAACATACGACAGCAGTGATGTATGGGCTATTACCAATCCTGAAAAATTATTTTTACCAAAAGGAAATTTAAGCTCAAAGTATATTTTTGCCAAGAATAATATCTTCCTTGCCTATCCTAAAAATTACAATCATTTTGTGAATTATTACAAAGAGACTTATCAGCACGGAGGAATTTCACTGGAAGAGTGCATTATCCCGATCAGCATTCTGGAACCTAAATAGCAGATGGTTTTGGCAGTTTGCCAATGGCTTTATCAATATCATGTTTCGGGCGGAAAAATCGAAGATTTTTCCGCCCGAAACTATTTTAAGACCATAAAGACTTTGTATTTTTGAAAAAAATTAAATTTTGAGATTAATTACTTATAACGTTAATGGAATACGGGCTGCTTTCACCAAAGATTTTTTAGGATGGCTGAAATCTGCGGATCCTGACATCATCTGTATTCAGGAAAGCAAAGCGGGAAACGATCAGATTGATATCGAAAGCCTCGAAAAGCTGGGTTATCACAGTTACTGGCATTCGGCTGTTAAAAAAGGCTACAGCGGGGTTGGAATAGCTTCTAAAATAAAGCCCAATCACGTGGAATACGGCTGCGGTATTGAAAGCTATGATAACGAAGGAAGGATAATCCGTGCTGATTTTGACGGGTTTTCTGCAATTTCCGTTTATGTTCCGTCTGCTTCCAATATCGAAAGGCTGGATTTTAAAATGCAGTTCTGCTATGACTTTTTAGAGTATATTAAAAATTTAAAGAAGGAAATTCCCAACCTTATTATTTCAGGCGATTTTAATATCTGTCATGAAGCGATTGACATTCACAATCCAATCGGATTAAAGAATGTTTCCGGCTTCTTACCAATGGAAAGAGAATGGATGACGAATTTCATCAATGAATGCGAGCTGATTGACAGCTTCAGGTTTTTTAACAATGAACCTGATCATTACACATGGTGGAGCTACCGGCAAAATTCAAGAGAGCGAAATAAAGGCTGGAGGCTGGATTATAATTTTACTTCCTATACTTTAAAAGATAAGCTTACGAGAGCTGTTATATTAAAGGAAGCAGTGCATTCCGATCATTGTCCTGCACTTGTGGAAATCAGTTTATAGTATTGCATTATAAAAGAAAAAAGCCAACTGCGAAAGTTGGCTTTTTAATTTAAATCATAAAATTAATCGACAATTTCATATTCCACCGGAATCGTACCGCGGTCGGTATCTCCGATTTCATCGAACGCAGCTTTAGACATATCTAAAGCTCTTGACGAATGGTAAGGTCCTCTATCATTAATTTTCACAATTACCTCTTTACCATTATTCAGGTTGGTTACCTTAATGTTTGTTCCAAAAGGAAGCGTTCTGTTGGCTGCAGTAAATTTTGCATTATCGAAAATCTCTCCGCTGGCCGTTTTTCTACCGTTAAATTTATCGTGGTAGTACGATGCATAACTTGTTTTTTTCGCATCTATGGCATTCATTTTGAATGAATAAACACCAAGGGTTGAAATCATCATTATGATTACGAGAATTAATCTTTTCATCATTTTGAACTTTTATTTGTTTGACGAGGCAAATGTATCAGGAATCTTTTAACGAGCCTATTTTATATGTTAACGGATGTTAATAAAAACTAAAACAAATGTTAATTTATGTTTTAAATTACTGATTATCAACAACTAAAACCATATTGTTAAAAAACGTTAAAAAAACAGTTAAAAAGTTAACGAATTTAACTAAAAGACTGCGGAAAAATAAAATTTAAAAACACAAAACGCTAATTACCAACATATTAAACATTTGTATTTCATGTAAATTTCTTTACTTTTTTATTTAAAAAATAAAAACAACCTTACAAAGGTTGTTTCATTAGTTTAGATTATATGTTTATTATTATACCAACACTCCGTAAAGATCAAATTCTTCAGCAGAAGTAATTTTTACATTCGCAAATTCGCCAATGGAAATATAGGTGTCTTCTGCAGATACCAGAACGGTATTGTCTACATCCGGAGAATCATATTCCGTTCTTCCTATGAAATAATTTCCTTCTTTACGGTCAAAAATACAGCGATATACCTGTCCTATTTTTTCCTGATTCTTTTCCCAGGAAATCTGAGACTGGATTTCCATGATCTCTTCCACTCTGGCTTCTTTAACTTCCTGCGGAATATTATCTTCCAGTACATAAGCACCGGTATTTTCTTCGTGAGAATAAGTAAAGCATCCTAACCTGTCAAATTTCTGCTCTCTCACCCAATCTTTTAATTCCTGGAAAATCTCTTCCGTTTCTCCCGGATATCCTACGATAAGGGTTGTACGGATGGCCATATCCGGAACCTTCTCTCTGAATTTTGCTAAAAGTGCATCTGTCTTTTCATGGGTAGTTCCTCTTTTCATGGATTTCAGCAGCTCCGAGTTGATATGCTGAAGCGGAATATCAATATAGTTGCAGACCTTCGGTTCTTCTCTTATAATATCAAGAACATCTTCCGGGAAACCGCTTGGAAAAGCATAGTGAAGTCGAATCCAATCAATCCCATCTACCTTTACCAATTCTTTTAATAAATCGCCAAGCGCCCTTTTTTTATAGATATCCAATCCATAATAAGTAAGATCCTGGGCAATAAGAATCAATTCTTTTGTTCCCTTTTTAGCAAGCTTTTGAGCTTCTGAAACCAACTTTTCGATTGGCGTGGAAATGTGGCCTCCTCTCATCAGAGGAATCGCACAGAAGGAACATGGTCTGTCGCAGCCTTCGGAAATTTTAAGATAGGCATAATGTTTTGGAGTCGTTGTTAAACGCTCTCCTACAAGCTCATGTTTGTAATCTGCGCCAAGATGTTTAAGCAAAATCGGAAGATCTCTCGTTCCGAAATACTGGTCTACATCAGGAATTTCTCTTATAAGATCCGGTTTGTATCGTTCCGAAAGACATCCTGTAACAAATACTTTTTCTACTTCGCCCCTGTTTTTAGCTTCAACATAATCAAGAATTGTATTGATGGATTCCTCTTTGGCATTATCTATAAATCCGCAGGTATTGATGACCACAATATCTCCTTTGTCTTCATGAACAACTTCTTTTCCATTGGCTTTCAGCTGGCTCATCAAAACTTCAGAGTCATAAACATTCTTGGAACATCCAAGCGTTACCACATTGATTTTCTTCTTCCCTACAGATTTTGTACGCATCTTTTTGATTTTGAGTTGGCAAAGATACAAAATATTGAAGAGTCCTGGATAAAAAATAAAAACCACCCTAAAGAGTGGTTGTGATATCATTTTAAAATTCTATTCGTGATTAAAAGCGGGTAAAATTTGGTCTTTTTCGGATAATACAGCATCTTCCGCAGGAACAATCCAGTCTATGTTTAAATTGGAATCATTGTAAACAACACCTGCTTCTGATTCTTTATTGTAAAAATTATCACATTTATATGCGAAAACGGCTGTTTCACTTAACACAGAAAAACCATGTCCGAAACCTCTAGGCACATACAGTTGTGTCTTATTTTCTGCCGTAAGTTCAATTCCGAACCATTTCCCGAATGTAGGAGAATCTTTCCTCAGATCTACCGCAACATCCCATACCCGGCCTTCAAGACAGGAAACCAATTTCGCCTGCGCATGTTCTCCTTTCTGCAAATGAATTCCGCGGATTACTCCATATGAAGATTTGGATATATTGTCCTGAACAAAATGACCATTCATTCCGGTAAGTTCCTCAAATCTTTTTTCATTATACTTTTCAAAAAAATATCCTCTTTCATCTTCAAAAATTGTAGGTTCAATTATATAACAGTCTTTCAGAGGAGTTTCTTTTATTTTCATATTATTTAATTACGGTTGATTGTACTTTCTTTTTCAGCTTTAATTTAAGGAACAGATAAATGCTGCCAAACGGAACAAATATAATTAAAATAACAGCATAAACCGGAAGCTTCGAGTGTATTAAAAATACATTTACTGCCAATTGTGCAAGTGCATAGAGTATACTTATCACGAGATGAGACATTTTCTTCTCATTGGCCAGCAGCTGATACAGATGTCTCCTGTGAGCTTCAAATATATTTTCTTTCAGGAGCAGCCTTTCTATAATTGTCAGTACAACCTCTATTCCATATATTGAAAACAGGAGTATATATCTGTAATCCTGTGTCTTCATGATCAATAAAGTAATAAGCGCAATAAGCCAGAAACCGATTCCCATACTTCCCACATCTCCGGCGAAGCATTTGGCCTTTTTTCTGAAATTAAAAAACAGGAAAACCAAGGATGCTAATATGGCATAGATTATAAAATTTTCCTGTGTAAATGCAATAATATCACGATTGATATAAAAAAGGGTTAACAATGTGACCAATGTGTAAGCTCCAGTCATGCCATTAATTCCATCCATAAAATTATAGGCATTGAGAGTTCCTATCACTATAATGAAGAAAATCGGCCAAACCCAGACCGGCATCATACTGAACATCTCTGCAAAATTCAGCAAAAGTGCTACCGATAAAAAATGTACCGTGATTCTTATTTTTCCGGATAAAGTTTTGACATCATCAATGAAACTGACCAGGCAAATTGACAATAATCCGAGCCCGAAAGACCAATACATGCTCATTGCTTCTTTATAATTGATTATAGAGAAAATAACAAAGGCAATCGGAAAAATGATTCCGCCTCCTCTGAGGGTAATTTGCGAGTGGGCACTGCGATGGTTAGGCTTATCGATAATATTATACTTATCCGCTATTGCGAAATATGCCTGAATTAAAATGAATAAGGTTATGAAAACCAGTAGATATTCTATCATTTGTGTTGAAAGCTTTTTATAGTTTTTATTAATCCTTCTCTTGTGGAAACAGGAAGTTGCCTGATATCTAAAGCTGATTTTATTTTATGATTGGAAACTTTATAATTTTCGGTCAGCTTTTTTAATCTTTCTGAGTTTAAAGGAAGTTTTATTTTATCACCTACTTTTGAAAAAATATTTATAATATCCGGATACACATTCAATTGCTTTGTTCTTTTACCAAGTGCTTCATCAATAATCTTTATCAATTCATTAGTTGATAAAAATTCGTCATCCGCAAAATTATATATTCCAGATGTAATTTCTTTATTTTGAAGTAATTGTAATACCAAAAAATTAACATTATCAATACTTAAAAATGATCTTTTATTATCAAATGCTCCTAATGGCCATGGCATGCCCATTTTGACCATTTTATACAAAAGATTAAGATTGCCTTTATTTCCGGGGCCATGAATCATACAAGGGCGAATAATAAAAAGTCTTTTTGTGCTGGGAAGTGCTTTGGAAAGTAAATATTCTTCCGCCAGCAATTTAGATTTCCCATAAGGAGTTTTAGGTTCTGCCATGTGGTCTTCATGTAAAATATCCACAACACAGTCTGCGACAGCCTTTACGCTGCTAAAATAAATAAAATCTCTGATATTTGAATTCAAAAACTCATCAAAAATTTTTTTTGTAAGATCTGTATTAATTTTGAAATAATCTTCTGCATCCGAACTGTTTTCAATATCGTGTGCTTTCCCGGCCAGGTGGATCAGGGCATCGGCATTGATGTCAAGAGTCCATTCGGACCGCAATGACAAAGTCTCTACATTATGATTTTCATTCTTTAGGAATTGTGAGAGATTTTGTCCTACAAACCCTGAAGCTCCTGTAATAATTGTTTTCATTTTTGGGAAATTAGTTTTTCAAGATTTGAAATACACTGTTCCATTTTATAATTTAACTCATAAAATTGTTTTCCATTTCTTCCTAAAATTATCAAATCTTCTTTTTTCATTTGTGATATTTTTTCAATTGTCGCGGCTAATTCTTCACTATTACCCGCTGGAACGGAAAATCCGCATTGTGCTTCAGCGATATTTTCTGCTCCTTCACCATTCAGCATAGCAAGAATCGGCTTCCCGGAACTCATATAAGCCTGAACCTTTGCAGGAACGGTAAGGTTGAATATCGGATCATCTTTAAGACTTACCAATAATATATCTGCAGCATTAAAAAAGGTAGCCATTGCATCAACAGGAAAACGTCCTAAAGTATAAACAGTATTCTCAAGATGATTTTCTGAGATAAACTCCTGTACAAAAGGCATTTTTCTGCCATCTCCCAGTAAAATAAATTTAATTTCTTTATTTTCTTTAAGTAATAAAGCTGCCTTCATAATATTGTCCATATCCTGAGCTTCCCCTATATTTCCGGCAAACATAATCCTGAATCCATCCGGAAGTTCGGGAATAGGGAATGCTGTATTGCCAGAGGATATAGTGTCTTCTGCCCAGTTGGGAAAATAGTGAATTTTATTTTTAAAATCGCCTTTTTCCAGAATAGATTTTTCAAAACCTTTAGAGGTGATCAGTATTTTTTCTGATTCTTTGTAAAAGTTCCGCACCATCCCGGTAAAAAAGTTGAGTATGAATTTATTTTTGATACCTCCGGCAATTTCAAGGCTTTCGGGCCATAAATCCATTACCCAAAAATAGACAGGCGTCTTTTGCAGTTTTTTTAAAACCAGCGCAGGATAAAACTGAGTAATGGGTGAAGGTTCATGCACTATAATTGCATCATATTTTTTTGAAGATAGCTGCAATGCTTTTAATGAGGCAAAAAATGCCCAGCTAAAATAATTGAGAAATAATCTCAGACCGCCACCACTACCTCTCGGCACCAATAATGTTCTTATAATCTTGACATTGTTGATATATTGCGTTCTTTTTTTTAAATATCCATATCCCTCATATATTTTACCTTCAGGGTAATTTGGAATTCCGGTGAGTACGGTAACATCATGTCCTCGCTTCTTTAATTCGAAAGCGAGGTCATTGCTTTTAAAGTTTTCCGGGTAAAAATACTGCGTTACAATAAGAATTTTCATTAGCTTTTACTCCAGACAACCCTGTTAATATAATCGGTATAGCTCAGAATAATTCTTACCATCTTTTCGGAAACATTGGGCATAGAATAATCTGCAACCGGCCTGTAATTCCTTTCATTTCCTATTTTCTGCTGCTGAAGCTGGGCAAGTCCCTGCATGATTCTTTCAGGAGAAAGCCCTACCATCATTACGGATGCTTCTTCCATAGCTTCCGGTCGTTCATGAGCCTCACGAATGTTTAATGCCCTGAAATTAAGAATTGAAGATTCTTCAGAAATTGTTCCTGAATCTGATAAAACTGCATAGCTTCTCATCTGCAATGCATTATAATCGTGAAATCCCAAAGGTTTTAAGAACTGAATTTCCGGTCTTACCTCAACGTTCATTTTATCAATCATGTTTCTGGTTCTGGGATGAGTGGAAACAATGATCGGCAATTCAAACTTTTCGGCAATTGCATTCAGGCTTTGTATTAATCCTTTAAAATTTTTCTCTGAATTAATATTTTCTTCCCGGTGAGAAGATACTACAAAATATTTTCCTTCTTCAATGTTCAGACGAGTGAGCACATCGGATCTTTCAATCTGTGGAAGATAATGATGCAGGACTTCGAACATCGGAGATCCTGTTTTAATAATCCTGTCGGCAGAAAGTCCTTCCCGCAAGAGATATTCTCTGGCAATGTCTGAATAGGTTAAATTAATATCTGCTGTATGGTCTACAATTTTCCTGTTGGTCTCCTCAGGAACTCTCTGGTCGAAACATCTGTTTCCGGCTTCCATATGGAAAATAGGTATCTGTCTTTTTTTTGCGGGAATCGCACAAAGACATGAGTTGGTATCTCCCAAAACCAGAAAAGCTTCCGGTTTTAGTTCTTCCAGAAGAGGATCTATTTTAATCAGAATATTTCCAACGGTTTCTGTTGCCGTTTTACCGGCTGCTTCAAGGAAATAATCCGGCTTGCGAAGTCCCAGATCTTCAAAGAAAATCTGGTTTAGTTCGTAATCATAGTTTTGTCCCGTATGGACGATGATATGTTCAATCGCTTCAGAAGCGTCTAAAGCAGATAATACTCTTGATAATCTGATGATTTCAGGCCGTGTTCCCACGACGGTTATTACTTTTAATTTCTTCATTTGTAAAATTTATATATCCTAAGCCGATAACGGCTGCTCCAAAATACCACAACTCAAATGATAAATAAAGGCTTCCCGAGGTCTGAGCCAAAATTAAATACTGCAGGAAAAAGAAAATTAAGATTCCGCTTTCTTTATATTGATAAATATTCTTCAGAACTTTAAAAAAGCTTCTGATTACAAATTTAAAATAAATTATAAAGAGCACCATACCCAATAATCCTGTTGACATTAATATATCTATAAAAATATTGTGTGAATAGGCTCCGTCACTTAATAAAGCATTTCCTCCAATTAAAGGATGTTCCCTGAATATCTCTATCCCGCTATTTAAGTAAAAAGCCCTTCCTGAAGCATTATTTTCAAAAATTGCAGCATTTAATCTTTTAAAAAAAATAAAATCCTCAGCTATTTTACTTTGATATATAAAATATAAAGCAAGAAAAGATAATAATATAAGACTAAAGAAAGATATCCAGTATTTTCTTTTATTCAATAACATTAAAAACACAAAAAGAATAATTACCAGTGCCAGAACCGGACTTCTTGCTGCGGCAACATACATGGGAAAAAGCCCGAGAAAAACTGCAATGATATATTGAAATCCTTTAATCTTTAAAATTAAAAAACTATACAGTGCCATGATAACCAGACTTAACCCGTAATGTCCGACTGTGATGTAATACAATCTGAATATACCGCTTCTTCCATTACTTGAATAATTATCAAAAATAAAGTGAGTATGAATAAAATTGATAGCCAAAAGAATAAAATAAAGCCAGAATACGATCCGGAAAAATTTTTTAAAATCAATTTTTTCATAATTCAGGCTTAACAGAGCAACAACAGGTACCGGTATGATGACAAAACCAAAATAATAAATAGAATATTTCAGTTTTTGCAATGCATCTGCCGGTAAATTGAGATCCGGGATCGTATGATAAAGTTTGAACAGGTAAAAAGAGAAAAAAGTAACAAATGCTGCCACCAATACTTTTCTTTCTTTAATCATTGAGACATTTTTACCTATGAAATATACAGATATCACAAATAAAGCCGCTCTTATGAATGCATTGATATAATGAGGATATCCACTGGAATTGTAAGGATCTATGTAGCCAAAAATATAGCCGAATAAGGCAAATATCAGGAAATACATTTCCTGATTTCTGATGAGCGAATATTTTAGACTTTGTATTTTTTCCATTGGCTACACTTCCACAAAATAAGTATCGGCATCCTCGGGATTAAAAGGCTCATTAATCCAGAAAATAGTATAAAGCTCTTCTTCTCCTATATTTTTAATATTGTGCGTGTACCAGATCGGCATGTCTACATAAGCCGGCTCGGCTCCATCCAGAAAAAAATCCAGTACTTCATCCGTATCAATTTTTCTCAGCTGTATCAATGCTTTTCCTTTGATAACAGCAAATCGCTCTATTTTCCGTGTATGAAAATGGTTTCCTCTCGTAATTCCAGGAACTGTAGTTGAAAATGAGCATTGCCCGCCTATTCCAAGTCTTATGACCTCCACAAACGCTCCCCTCGGATCCGTATGCTGTGTAAATTTTACAGGATAATGATTTTTTATATCAAAATAGCATCGGAAAGTATTGAAAAGATTTAAATCAAAAGCAGTTTCCAAAGCAGGGATTTCCCCGTTTTCAAAATATAATTTTTTATAATTTTGTAATTTTCCGAGCACCTCCGAAACCTTATTTACAGAGGTATGCGGAACTTCGTAGAAATTTATATCTTTTTCGTCTTCAATCTGATTGATGATTTCCTTTACAAGTTCTGCTACATAGATTAATTTTACCTCTCCGTCCTGATCAATAAACGGCGTTTCCCCATGGGTAAGTTTATGACAAAAGGTTGCAATAAAGGAATTGTAGTTGGGCTTTCCAAAAGGGCCGAAAACATTAGGAATAACCATCCCCGTAAATTTCCCTCCTGATCTTTCTGCCCATTCTGCCAGAAATTGACGGCCTTCTTTTTTAGATTTGCCGTAAAGATTATCTTTTTCTTCCTGAGATGATGATGAGAAGAGAACATGCGCCTTAGATTTTGTTTTTTCTAAAGAGGTTATCAATTTTTTTACAAGCTCAATATTATTCCTGTAAATAACTTCCGGATCAGAATGCCTGTTCATTGCCGCAAGATGTACGATCACATCACACTGCGCGACAAACTCATCCAGTTTTTCTTCATTTTCGAAGAAATCCCTTTCGAAATGAATTCTTTCAAATTTATCCGGTGATAAACCAAGCGTATTGTAGAGATGTGCACCGACAAAGCCATTCTGGCCGGTAATTCCGATTTTCTTCATTATTTCAAATTTTCGAAGTAGTTTATAGGAAAACGGTAATCATCAGTAATTTCGCCGAGGGCATAATCTGCCATTACCAGCAATCTTGAATTTTCATGATGAGACTGAATTGCACTTGCATATCCCGGAGGAACATGCAGAATGTCTAAATTTTCTGAATTCAATTCAAACTTTAAAACCGGCAGATTTTCAGACGGTTTTTCCCAGTTGTCAATTTTAATCAGGTTTATGGTAAAACTCCCCTGCGTAGCAGAAAACCATCTTTGTTCCGTTTTATGGCCGGTCCACCCTCTGATGAACTGAGTGTCTCTGTTTTCTATAAAGTAGATTCTTTTGATCTGAGAGGCATTGAAATCATTATTAAAAAAAAGACTTCCTCTGTCATCTGCAAAGCTTTTCCCCTGAATAAGCATTGGTTTTTCCATAACTCAATAGTTTAATAGGGATATTGCATTATATTGTCTTCTCCTAAGACCTCTTTTCTTATGAGCGGCAGTTTCATTAAAAGCTTTTTCATTCCTTCTACATCCTGCTGATGTGTGTTATGAGAATGGTAATCTTCAATTTTGGAGATATCCTCTGTTCCCTCTGAAAAATACTGGGCATAGTTTAGATCCCTGTTATCGGCCGGAATTCTGTAAAAATCCCCCATATCTTCAGCCTTAATCATTTCTTCACGGGTACAAAGTGTTTCATACAATTTTTCGCCGTGTCTGGTTCCGATAATTTTTACGGGATTATCGGCTTTGAACATTTCTTTTAAAGCCTGTGCCAAATCGCCGATTGTTCCGGCGGGTGCTTTATTAACGAATAAATCTCCGGGATTTCCATGTTCAAAAGCGAATAATACCAAGTCTACAGCTTCTTCAAGTGACATCAGAAACCTGGTCATGTTGGGGTCTGTAATAGTAATAGAATCTCCGTTTTTAATCTGCTTTACAAACAAAGGGATTACGGATCCCCTGGAAGCCATTACGTTACCGTATCTTGTAAGACAAACCACTGTATCATTAACATTTCTGGAGGCAGCTATGGCTACTTTTTCCATCATAGCCTTTGAAATACCCATTGCATTAATAGGGTATGCTGCTTTATCCGTGCTTAGACAAATCACTTTTTTTACATGATTCTGAACGGCAGCATCAATTACATTTTGCGTCCCTTCAACATTAGTTTTAACGGCCTGCATAGGGAAAAATTCGCATGATGGTACCTGCTTAAGGGCGGCAGCATGAAAAATATAATCCACTCCTCTTGTTGCAGGCTCAACACTTTTATAGTCTCTTACATCACCGATATAAAATTTCAGCTTATCATTTTTAAACTGATTTCTCATATCATCCTGTTTTTTCTCATCACGGGAAAAAATACGGATTTCTTTAAAGTGATCCGTATCAATAAATTTTCTGAGGACAGCTGTACCGAAAGAGCCTGTTCCTCCTGTAATAAGAAGTGTTTTATCTTTAATCTGCATTCGTTTTTCCGGTTTTATAGTTTCATACCAAATATTTCTTCCCAGACTGCAATATTATATAATTTCCACTGCATTTCCCTGTTTTTAATTTTCTTAATTTTCTTTGAATACAGTTTCTGCAATATTTCAGACCGGTTAATTTTATCCAGAATTTCTTCGGAATAGGGCCACCACTTGTCTGCAGGAGCATCAAATCCTATTTTTCTTTTTCGCCACGTTACTTCATCCGGTAAGTTACCTGCCATATTTTTTCTTAATAAATATTTAGACCATTTATCATAGATCTTAAAGTTGTTATTAATTGACAGGCATGTTTCTACAAATTTGTAATCTAAGAATGGAAGTCTTGTTTCCACTCCAAAGGCCATAGAATTTTTCTCTTCAAATTTCAGGAGCTCCGGAATCTGCGCCCAAAAGATCTCAATTCTCTGCATTTTAAAAATATCAGCATATGAATTGGTAAGGTTTTTCATGAGTGTAAAATCAATTTTCTTTCTATATCTTGATTTTATATTTTTTGCCCGGAATAATATTCTCAGCTTTCTGACAAAGAAAACGCTAAAATATAAATAGTATAGGATCCCTTTGTATATTGAAATATCATAATGTCCGGGTACACTGAGCAGGAACTTTAGGTTTTTTATGAAAGAATGGTTCCTGAGATATGCCGCAGTATATCTGCTGTAACCGAGCAAAATTTCATCTGCACCCTGTCCGTCAAGCAAGACCTTGATATTTAATTTGTTGGTTTCTTCCATAAGGAAGTTCTGCATATAAATGGACAATCCGGGAAATGGCTCTTCCTGAGAAATAATGACATCGTTAATTTTTCTCCTGAATTCTTTCTGGCTGGGATATATGAGGTCCTGGTTTAGGTCAAGATGTTCTGAAACCAATTTCGAATAATAGCTTTCATCATTTTTGGGATCTCTTGATCCTACCGAAATCACATTAAATTTCTCTTTTTTCTGTTCTTTATATATTTTGGATGCTTTGGATGCCATATATGAACTGTCCAAGCCACCACTTAAAGCAGATCCTATTTTTACGTCACATCTTAGTCTCATTTTTATGGAACGTTCAAGCTCTTTATCAAAAAGACGGGCTGCATCTTCTAAAGAAAGCTTTGAAATTTCTTCATTAAAATGGATGTCGTAATATCTGTAGATTTCATAGGTATGATTCACAAGATCATATACTAAATTATGTGACCCGGGAAGTTTGCTGATGCCCTGAAAAAAAGTTTCGCTGGTCTGTTCTGTGAGATTAACGGCAATAAACTGAACAAGCACCTGCACATTTACCTGAGTGATTTTCTCAATCTCAAGTATCGGTTTTATTTCTGAAGCAAAAACAAATTTGTTATTATCTGTAAAATAGTAAAACGGTTTAATTCCAAAACGATCACGTGAACAGAAGATTTTATTGTTTTTTACATCAAATATGGCAAAAGCCCACATGCCATTGAATTTTTTCACGCAATCTTCTTTCCAGCAATCATAGGATGCAATCAGGACCTCTGTATCTGAATCTGTTTTAAACTGATACCCTTTTTTTTCAAGCTCTTCTCTGAGTTCTATATAATTATAAATAGCCCCGTTGAAGATCAAAACATATTGATCACCGAAATAAAAAGGCTGGTTTGCAGATTCACTTGTATCTATAATCGACAATCTGCGGTGTCCGAATCCCACATTATCTTTAATAAAAAAACCTTCTGCATCGGGGCCTCTGTGCGACATTCTGTCGGTCATCTTTTTGAGAGCTTCCTCTTTTACCTGTGTCTGATCTTTATATATTATTCCGGCTATTCCACACATATTTTACTTTTGTCTTAGACCTTCTTTTTCCTCGAAAGAAGGGTAGTTTATCAAAACGGCTTTGTAAACACCTTTAAATACAAACAAACTACCTGCTGCAACTCCAATAATTCCGTGCTTGTCTATTACCTGTTTAATATCATTTAAAGAGCCTGCCCCTCCTAAAACGGTAAGGGGAAGTGATATTTTTTCTCTTATTTTATCGATTAATGAAATATCGAAGCCTTTCATCACACCATCCTGATCTATGGAATTGATGATTATTTCGCCGGCACCCAGTTTCTGGGCTTCTTCCACAAATTTAAACGGATTGATTCCCGTGGATTTTTTTCCGTTGTGAGTATAAACCTCATATCCTCCAAAGAGTTTTTTCTTAACATCAAGTACTACAATTACACTTTGAGAACCTACTCTCTCTGCAATTTCAGTAATGAGACGGGGATTTTGAAGAACCGCTGACGAAAGTGCTATTTTTTCAATTCCAAGTCCAAAGATTCTTTGAGCCTGTTCAACAGTTTTCACGCCCCCTCCGTAGCAGAGTGGCATTCTGGACTGATTGGCAATTCTTTCAATAAGGCTATAATTAGGTTCTAATCCTTTAACGGTAGCATCTATATCGAAAATAGCGAGTTCGTCTACTTCTTTTTCATTAAATATTCTTACCGCATTGATAGGATCACCCACATATTTCGGATTTTTGAAGTTTACGGTCTTTACAAGTCCGTTATCCTGTATCAGAAGACTGGGTATAATTCTGGGTCTTAACATTCGGGCTGATAATGGTTAAAGTTTTGCAAAATTATGTAATAAAATTTCGCCATAGTGGTGACTTTTTTCAGGATGAAACTGTATTCCGTACTTATTTTCGTGATGTGCCGCTGAAGCAAATTCATCACCGTACTGTGTAACAGCCATGATATCTTCATTATTATGGCAATGAAAATAATAAGTATGAAGAAAATAAAAAATGGAATCTTTTTCCAATCCTTTAAACAATTCCATCTCTTTCACGGGTTTTACATCATTCCATCCCATATGGGGCAGCCGCGTTACCTGATTAATTTTTGTTTCATCAAATTTTTTAACAGTGGCATCAATCCATTTCAGTCCTTCTAATTTTCCTTCATCACTGCTGTTTGCCATCATCTGCATACCTACACAGATTCCGATCACCGGTATTTTTTTACCAAGTACCAGCTCATCGAGTGTATCCCGCATACCGGAATTATTAAGTTGGGCCATCGCATGGTCAAAATGTCCTACTCCCGGAAGAATAAGCTTCTGAGCATCCTGCAGATCGTCTTTAGACTTTGCAATTTTTACGGGAACATCTACTCTTTTGTAGACGTTTACGAATGCATTGATATTTCCCACCCCGTAATCAATAATCGTTATCATCTGAATAATCTTTTTTCTAATCCCAGTTTTTGCATTGCCTGGGCACCGAGTTTTATGATTCCCATTTTGTTTTTATAATCTTTGTACGTTTTGTTTTCCCCTTCAAAAATCTGCTGAAGTTCTTCTTTCGTAAGATCCAGTTTATTGGCAACATACTCGAATTCTCTTTGCAGGAATTCTTCCGGTAATTCCGGTCTGGAAACTCTTTCTAAAGCTTCTTCCCGTGTCATTTGCCCGGTGAGGATCAATGAAGAAAAGTGTGCTTTTCTTTTTTGGTAGCCAAATTTTCTCGGCAGCCAGTAATCTTCGTAAAAACGGGTAAATCTGGATTCGTGGTGTTTGTGCTGGAAAGGCTCCCAACCGAATTTTTCTGTTAAAAGATTTTCAGCATCTTTTTTAATATACGGAACCAGGTTCAATGGTTTAAAAACTTCCATTCCGTATACGTATTTGTAGTATATCTTATAGGAAAGAATATCAACCAGAGGAAAAGTTTTCAGCGGCCTTTTGCCGAATTTGGAATGAATATCTTTTACCAATGTAGTATCAATACCTGGAAATCCGCCCCATTCTTCGGGTTCTCTGCAACATTCCGTTGAAAAATTTCCTCCCGTAAGAACATAGTTTATTTTATGTTTTTTCGCGAATTTGTAAAGTGCAGAGAAAAAAGCATAATCCTGGGGTAAGTCCTGATCCGAAATCTGTGATTTCAAAAATGCAAGCTGAAGATCTTTCATTTCTTCCCAGTTGATTACTTCTGTAAATAAGTCCAGCCCCAATCCATTGATAAGCTTTTCTATATTCCCAACCGCTTTGTCGGTATTCCATCCTGCATCAACATGGAAAATAAGAGGTCTTATTCCCATGATTTCTTTTGCGACGTAGGCAGCATATGAACTGTCCAATCCACCGCTCAATCCGATAATACAATCAAAATCTTTATTTTTTGATGTTTTTTTGATTTTATCGGCAATTTTCATTAGTTCGTTATACCCTCTTTCATCTGTATGCCAGTTGGGTTCTATGTTTTCTTTGAAATTGGTATAGTAATCACTTTCTCCCTTTTCATTGAATATTATATGAGGATCTGTAGTATCCATTATTGTTTTCGTACAGATCTGATAGGGCCTGTTTTTCATCATTATTTCTTGCTTGTTAAGACATCAAGTATTATATTAGCTTTTTTTATAAGCAAAGGATCATTATAGCTCATAAATTCAGCCTGAGTTCCGACAAAGTTCTTCTTGATATTTTTTCCTTCCGGTCTACTGTAAAAATAGGTATCTGCACCCCACCATACAATGCCTTGTGCATATTTCCCGTTATAATTAATTGATAATACCGACTGAATATATCTTTTCCAGAATTTATCATCCATCTCAGCCCACTGCAGTCTTGGATTGTCTGAATGAAATCTATGAAGCACAAAGGGTATTACGGGCTTGTTATATTTTTTCCCAATTTTTAAGGATAAAGATAAATTATCATATAAATATTCATAGTTTTTTGAAAACGGAATTTCTTTATCATCCTTAAATAAATAAAGTGACGGGAATAATACGTCTACTGTTTTATATATTTCCTCAATTTTATCATTTTTCACCAGAAAATCCTTGTCATCCCATCTTGTAAAAGGAACTCCATAATGTCCCCATTTGACATTTGGACGTATCTTTTTTCCAAATTTTATAGCATCTACATACATTTTTAAAACCTCTCTGAATTCTTTAGAATTTATGCCTGCATTATGGAGGGACGAAAGATATGGATCTTCAATATCCATAAAACACATACCTGTATCCTGAGGGTTTGGATATAATCTCTCTATATTTTTGCTTAGCTTTGGGTAATCTACATTGTAACCACTCCCGATGATCATTCCTTCATCCAGGACTTTTACTACTCCTATATTGTTTTTTTGTATAAAAGAGTTAAACACATTACCAGGATTCACCAATGCTACATAAAGTTTCTGATTTAATTGGGTCGGTTTTCCTGCAACCTGTCCTTCAATAAATTTATCATCAAATTTCAAATCACTGTTTTTAAAACAGGACAAAGAAAATATGCATAACAAAATTGTAACTAATCTCATAATATTGTGCTTAAAAGGCAAAAATAAGAATTTCTATTGACAGGTATAGATAAACTTACAACAGACAAGAAATTAACAAACATCTCTTTTATTATTTTATGATGCTTCATCTTATAGTAGTTCTTTGTATAAATCTATATAATGTTTAAAAGCATTTTTTTTATCAAACAATCTTAAAATTCTGTTCCTGCAGTGCGCGGAATAAAATAATTTTGTGTTTTTTTTCACCTCCTCAATTGCATTTACCAATTCCTCTGTATTTGATTTTTCAACAACAATGCCTGTTGAAGAGTCAATTGCTTCAGGCGATCCTCCTGTTTTAAAAGTAATCACCGGGGTTCCGCAGGATTGCGCTTCCAAATTAGTGGTAGGAAAAGTATCTTCCAGTGTAGGATTCACAAAAACATCAGCCGCCGAATACAGTTCAGCCAGTTCATTAACATTTTTAGTTCTTTCTAAACCGATAATTTTTTCAGGTAAATTTTTTATCTGCTTTTTATTTAGTCCTACCAATATTATTTTGTAGTCATCTGAAATTTTTTCAGCAAGTTCCACAAAATATTTAAGTCCTTTTCTTTTGTCCCATGGACTTGCCACGCCGAGTATTAAAAATTTGCCTTCAATATTGAACTTTTGCTTAATATTATTTTCCTTGTAAGTAAACTGATCAACATCAACACCGTTATGGATCGTTTTGATATTATAGTTTTTAAGGAAAGATTTTCTCACTTCTCCTTCAAGCCAATTGGAAACGGGAACAATTGTCATTTGATCTATTGAAGTAAACAGCGCTCGTTTATGAGTATAATTTTTTTTTGAATTATCTGTAAATATTGATTTGGGATATTCATTTAGCTGAGGGCATTCGTGACAATGCGTTTTCCATTTATCACAATTTACCAGTTCATAATATGCGCAGTGCCCTGTAAATGACCAGCAATCGTGAAACGTCCAGACAATTTTGGCTTTCGTTGTTGTCAAAAATTTAAATAAGAGGTCTATATTGACAAAATAACCATGTAAATGCTGAAGATGAATGATATCCGGATTTATTTCATTTATTTTATCAATAAGTTTTTTCGTTGCATTTTCAGAACCAAACCCATGTCTATCGGTGAGTCTGGTTAAAAGAACGTGGTAAATAAAATCAAATGTATTGCCTATTTTGAAGATTGAAGATTTACTTGGCAAATGCTCTCTGCCGAATGCAATATAGCTTTCCCATCCCTCGTTTAAAATATTTTCACCGATTTGCTCTGCAATTCTGCCAACAGATCCAATATTTACTTCACTGCTTATTTGTAATACCTTCATAATCACATTGCCAATCTGCAACTAATTTATTTTTAGCTTATTATATGCAAGGATAATTTTATATATTTAAATCTTTATAAATGATAATTCTTCCATTCCGTCCGAAATTCCAAATAATTTGTATCCTTTTTTATCCAAAGTATCGAGCAGTATTTTTGTTTTTTCTTTGCCATCAGAAAAAAATCTTTCATGAATTTCGATTAAAATTTGGTCTATCTGTACGGGTGCAGACAATATACTGTCTAAAATTTTATATTCTGAACCTTCTATATCAATTTTCAGGATATCAATATGAGAATGTCCCAGCTCCTGAACGATATCCGTAAGGCACTTCATAGGTGCCTTCACTTTTTTATTATCATCAACATTCTCCTGATGAATAACACTTCCGGAAACATGGTTGTCATTTTTTGGCAGTAAAAACTCTACTATTCCTGTTGTATCATCGATCCCATATGGATAGAAAACAAATTCTTGAGGAGTTTTATATTCTCTGACCCATTTTATGGATTTTGGAGTAGGGTCAAATGCAAAAACATGACATCCAAACTCTTTTATCAGAGATTCATCAAAAGAAATATCTTCTCCTACCCCGAAAGAATATATAATGGATTGTTTATTAATTTTTTCCGGGCAAACATAAAAACCGCCATAATCATTACCATACCACACATGATGAATCTTTATATTTCTTTTCAGGTATGTAATTCTGCCAGTGATGGCTTTAACTTTGGTTTTTATTTTCGTAATCAGGCTCATGGTTTGTTTTTTAAATGATATCTTTTATGTTCTTTTATCATTACTTCTGTAAACTGTTGTGCAATAGGCACAAAGTTATAATTATCTACTATATTTTTTCTTGCATTTTTTTTGTAAACTTCAAATTCTTCCGAAGGCATATTTCCAAATTTTTCAATAGCGCTTCTAAATTCCTCCACAGAGTTTTCTGAGAAGATGATCCCTTTTTTATTTTCTGCCCTTGAAACATTAATTTCATTTTCCTCAAGAACAACAGGAAGTTCACAAGCCTGTACTTCATAATAGCTCATGCTGCATTGCCTTGGAAATATAGCTACATCTGCCGTCTGGTAAAATTTAGCCAGATCAAAATAGGTCTGAGTAGGGTATCTTATAATATTATTTTCAGACTGTGAAAATAATTGGTTCACCTCCTCACCATATTCATCTTTTGGTGTATTTCCGACAATGATAAATCTAATATTTCTATTTTGTAATTTAATCTTTTTTCTTAATGATTCTGCAAGAAATTTTCCTCCTTTGGCAGGATCCATTTTTCCGGCATAAATTACAACAAAATCGCTATCATCAATTCCTAATTCTTTTCGGAATTTCTTTTTTGCTTCCGGATCCGGTCTGTAGAATTCCGTATCTGTTCCAAAAGATAATAATTCTGTTTTTGAAAGGGGAATATGATAATGTTTTTCTACAAAATCCGTATCTACTACTCTTATAAGTGGTATATTATTTTTTAAAATAACAGGGGTAACAAACCTTCTGTAAAAAGATCTGAAATATTCTCTGAATTTATTTTCAGAGGCCATTTCCAGCATGTGGCAGTCTAAAACATAGGGTACATTCATTTTTTTATAATCCCAAAGCAGTTTTATACCGGTCACAGTATCTTCATTATGAATAAAAAGGACATCTGGATTTAAAGATTTTATTAATTTATGCAAGCCCGGTTTAAAAATGGCCCTGCCACTGTAATATGCATATAATGGATGCCTTATAATCTTCACCCCTGTCGCTTCTTCAAACCTTTTATCTTTTTCTATTATATTATCTTTTCCAAAAAAAGAGGTCAGAAATGTAGGAATTTTATCTAATTCTCCTGCAACAATAATCACCTCATGGCCTTGTGAAGCCTGCAGCCTGGTAAGTAAATTTATCTGGTATCCTGCATTAGGATGTACGAAATCTTCAACGTGTACAAATCTCATCTTACTATTTTTTTAGTTGCTGAAGAATAAAATCTCCAGACTTTCCGTCACCATATAATTCTTTATCAAATGTTTCCTTACGATCAAAAATTCTAAATGCATTATTCAAAATATCATTTTCGTTGATCTCTGACAGAATATTATACCCATTATCAACCAGCTCTCTCCATTCCGTTTCATTGCGAAGAGTAAGGCACATCTTTTTAAAGAAATAAGCTTCTTTCTGAAGACCTCCGCTGTCCGTAATGACAAATCTGCAGTTATTAAGACACCAGATCATCTCCAAATATCCGAGTGGCTCCAGGAAAATAATATTAGGATATTCTGTTTTATAGTCTGAGGTAATATCTTCTAATTTTGATTTTGTTCTTGGGTGCAATGGCAAAACAATTTTGACTTTTTCCCCTACTCCGTTCAATGATTTAAAAATAGTACGCAATTTTTCAGTACTATCCGTATTTTCAGCTCTGTGAACTGTACATAAAATAAAATCTTTCGGAACTTCTTTGTTAAAGCTAATCCGTTTTTTAGAATAAAACATGGAGGCATCCAGCATGATATCGCCTGTTCTTATAATTTTTTTATCCTTAAAATTTTCAAAACCTTCTTTTTTTAAATTTTCTACGGCGTAGTCTGTAGGGCAAAAAAGGATATCGCTTAATCTATCAGTAATAATTCTATTGATCTCCTCCGGCATTTTATTATTAAAAGATCGTAAACCTGCTTCTACATGCGCTAATTTTATATGCAGTTTTGATGCGACCAAAGCTCCTGCCATTGTAGAATTTGTATCTCCGTATACTAAAATCCAATCCGGTTTTTCTTTTAGCGCTACCTGTTCTATTTCGGTCATCATCTTACCGGTCATTTCTCCATGAAGTTTGCTTTGGATATTTAAATTATATTGAGGCTTCGGAATATCCATTTCTTCAAAAAATATTTCAGACATATTCTCATCATAATGCTGTCCTGTATGAACAAGAATTTCTTCAGTTTCAGGATCGTTCATTATTAATCTGCTTAAAACAGCTGCTTTTATGAATTGAGGTCTGGCTCCGATTATCGTTAATATTTTCATTTGTATTCTGAATCGTTTTTAATTGTATTTAGATCTATGGAGGAAATAACAGCTAATGATGATATATACACCCACCAATATGTAAATCCTAATGAATCACTATTGATAACACCAATTATAGGAATTACAATTACACTGGCATAAAAGATTCTTTTTAAAGATGAATTAATGTAGGAGTTAGTATAAATCTTCCGCATGATTAAAAAAAGCCAAATGACGAAGAGAAGAAATATAAAAATCCCGTATTGTGAAACAATTTCCAGAAAAAAGTTATGTGGATTTATGATTCCCTGGTGGCGCGGTGCTTTAGCCATATGAGTTTCAAAAGCTCCCGCTCCCACTCCAAATCCATTAGTTTCAAATAGGAAGTCAATCCCTGATAAGAACACCCCTTTTCTTATATTGGCAGAAGTATCTTCGTTGTAATCAACATTTACCCTGTTATTAAATAAAATCTCAATATTATCTGTAATATTATTGGGCAAAAACTTATAAGAAACAAGAAATAATGCTGTTAAACCAAGAACGGCAAATATATTTCTGGCTTTCAGTCTTAGCAATGATAAAAAATAAATAGCAACGACTACCATAGACGTTCTATTAGTATTAATAAAAATAATAAGGATGGAAACTCCCAGCAAGATCATATATAAAATTTTCCTTACTTTATTTTTATCATCCATCAGCGCCCAAAAGATCATGGGAAGGCATAAACATATATACACACAGTAATTATTATAATTACCGAAAAAAACAGCAGCAAAAGGAGCATATATTCCTATTCCTCCAATAAGCCTGTCTTCTTCAGAGTATGCAAAGTGTGTCATGGTAACGATCTCATAAATAGCAAACGGAATTGTAAAACACAGTCCTAGGATCCAACCATTTCTAATAATAAGCAGGCTTTTTTTATCATTTTTTAATAAAAGAGGAAAAAATAAAAGGCTAAGCATACCTATCGCCATAACAATTAATTCTGAATTAAGCCCTGCTACCGGATCTGCACTCCAGAAAAGAGTGATAACCCCATAGACCAGCCAGATAAAATAAGTCTTGAGCCCAAATTGAATTGTCTTGTTATAGCTTAAGTGTGTTTTATTAATAAACACGTTCAAAAACAACGGTATCATTAATATTAATAATCGTGAAGGCTGGAAAGATCCGCCCAATCCTCCAAGACATAATAAGAATATTATAAAAAAAACAAAATACATTAATGGTTTGCTTTTAAAATCATTTTTAAATCATCTAATTTGGGTACAAGATAAGAAATAATACGGGTATCCGTCATTTTACAATATACCACTAAGCTTGTAATAAATAAAGTACCAAATGAGATTGAAGTTGCAAGTGCGGCTCCCTGAAGACCTAATCTGGGAATAAATATTATATTGGTAACAATAGTAATGATCAGAGCCATTACATTAAGATATATATTCATTTTGGGCTTTCCTTGCGCGGTATAATCAGCACTGATGATTTTAGCACCTCCAAGGAGTATGACTCCGGGGGCAAGAATCAAAATAAGATTTTTGATCAATAAAAATTTTTCTCCAAATAATAAAGGAATAAGATAATCACTTAATATATAAAATGCAAAAGTTGCAATGGTTGTGAAAAGGAGTATCGTTCTGGTAATAATAGGGATGAGCTTTTTCCTAAGATGTTTAACACTCGGATTTGAAAATAATGGGTATGTAATGGATGACATGGTGCTCGAAAGAAGCCAAATAAAATCTACAATTACCAGACAGGTTGAATAAAAACCAACATCTTTTGAACCTAAAAAATAACCTATTATAAATATGTTGATTCTATAATTAAGAAAGGTCACAATATTAGAAAGATACGACTGAAAGCCATAACGGAATATATACCGTGATATTTCTGAACTAAAAAACCGAAGGTTATTAAAAATATTATATCGAACGGATAAGAATATGATTAAAGATATTGAAGATATTATATAGCCCAGCATAAAAAATAATGCTGTTTTTTCTAATGTAAGATTGAAAAATTTAATTGATATTGCCAGTGAAGTGGCCAATGTAAGATTAGGAAGAATGGTAAATATCGAATAATTTTTAAAATCCATACTTCCCATCAAAATTGAAAAAAGAATATTGGAAAATAGCATACCCACACTGCTAATTACCATATACATCTTTATGTTATGCGGAATCATATTAAAGTCTGAAAGGTGCAGATTATAAAAAATCAGGCTAAAAATAAGAAATGATACCACAGATAAGATTGCACCCAGACAAAAAGTATTAATCAGTGCATTTTCCGGTTTATATTTTTTATTTTGCAATACATATCCTGTCGCTGCATCTACACCTAAAGTAGCAAAAGTAGAGGAAAGACTGATTATATTTAAAAAAATAGAATAAATACCATAATCTTCAACAGTAAGGTTTTTAACAATCATTGTTGTTCCAAGAATTGAGATCAAAGCACCTAGTCCCCGTCTGATCATTAAAATGATAATATTCTTAGCCATTTAAAACTTCTCTATATACATTAATAATCTTCTCACTCACCACATCTTCTGAATAATTATCCCTGCAATAATCAATTATTTTTTTATTGTCATAATTATTCTCATTTGCCAATATTAGTTTCATTGCCGAATATAATTCATCTGCAGAACCTTTTTCTACAATGATTCCTACCTCATCATTAATAATATGCTCGGGGCCTCCACATCGTGTCGCAACCGTTGGTAATCCCATTGCAAGTGCTTCAATAATTACAACACCAAAGGTCTCCTGTAAGCTTGGCGAAATATAAAAATCCGCTTTCTTTAGATTCTCCAATACATTTTCGCGGTCTAGCTTTCCCAATAAAAAAACACGATCCTCCATTTTAAGTTCTTTAATCTGGTGTTCGATATTTTTCTTTTCACTACCATCTCCTCCTATCCATAATTCTACATTTGTATTTTCTTTATACAACATAGAAAAAGCTTTTATTAAAATATCAAGACCTTTTACCGGAATGAGATTAGATAGTGTAAAAAATATTTTTTTTTGTTTATCTCTTGGAAATGATAGCCTTTTATTTCCTTCTTCAAAAAAAACATTTTGAATGGTATTAGGAATCACATTCCAGGTACTTCCCAGCTTTTGTGAAAGAGTCTGTGCCAAACTTTCGCTCACCGCAATATTATAAGCACAATAATCAATGTTTGATTTGAATATTTTTAAATCCTTTTTATTATATCCATTCATTGCAAAGCCCGTAGAGTGCTCTGTAATAACAAAAGGAATATTATACTTTTTGTTGATATATTTAATAATATCCCTTGCAATGGTTATAGAATGTACATGAATAATATCTGGTAAACCATTGTCATTTATATATTTTTCAAAAAGATGCTTGCAGGTGGTAAACCATCTTTTATTATTCAATTTCTCTAACAACGGATAATGCCATATTTCCTGTGTGTAGGTTATTACTCCATTAACATTCATAAACTGATTTTGATTTCCTGAAACATCAAAATCTTTAAAACTTCTGAATAATGGTGATACAACACCTACCTTATCAATTTTTTTCGATAAAATCTCGGCTTGTTCCTTAAAAAAAATCCCTACGATAGGTCTGTGTCTTGAAGAGTACCATGAAGGAATTATAAGCAAATGTTCCATATTATTTTAAAGCATAAATCCTTTCAATAATGTCTACTACTTTAAGACCTTCCAAAGCATTTGTTGTAATTGTGTTTCTCCCTTTCAGAACATCCACTACATTTTCTATGATATAATGGTGGTTTGCAGCAGAACCCTTGTAGGCACCGTAATCATTTCCAGGATTGGTAGGGGGTAACTCCGGCATTATATAATCCTTAATATTGCAGATTTCCACCTTGTCCATATATTGTCCGCCAATTTTTACGGAACCGTTTTCTGCAATGATGGTCATGGAGCTTTCAAGGTTTTGGTTCCATACAGAAGTAGAATAATTCAGAGAACCCATGCCGCCGTCAACAAAATCAAAATTTACAAATCCTGAGTCTTCAAAATCAGTGAGGTCTTTATGGTTGAAATCGGCAAATTTACCCTGAATATTGGTAATATCACCAAACAGCCAATACATGATATCTATAAAATGGGAAAACTGGGTAAACAATGTTCCGCCGTCAAGCTCTATTTTACCATGCCATGACTCCGGTTTATAGTATCTGTTGTCCCTGTTCCAATAGCAATTAAGCTGAACCATATAGATCTGCCCCAATTTACCGCTTTCTATCATTTCCTTGATCCATACAGAAGGTGGGGAATACCGATTCTGCATAACGGCAAAAATCTGTTTATGTTTGTGCAAAGCCTGGAAAATAAGTTTTTCGGCATGCTGTTTTCTTAGTGCCATCGGTTTTTCCACCACTACGTGCTTGCCTGCAGAAATCGCCAGATGAGCCTGTTCAAAATGAAACCCGTTGGGCGATGCGATATTGATAACGTCTGCTTCAATTCCGGAATTTAAAAAATCGTCTAAAGATTTAAAAAAGGGCACATGATAGCTTTCGATTCCTAACTCCGACTGATCTTTTACATCTATTAAGGCTACCAATTCACATTCAGGATTTCTGGAAACCATCTCGGCATGTCTTTTTCCGATATGACCACAGCCGACAACTGCAAATTTTATTTTTTCAGACATTTTATATTCTAAATTTTCGAAACTTTATTATTTTCCAATTTGTACTTTTCACCGCTTTCTTCGCACAGTGCAAATCCTTCAGCATCGAAATTAAGACGGTGTCCAAATTCACTCATCCATCCCATCTGTCTTGCAGGATTTCCTACAACCAATGCATAATCGGGAACTTCTTTTGTCACTACCGCGCCTGCTCCTATAAAAGCATATTTCCCGATATTGTGTCCGCAAACAATGGTAGCATTGGCTCCTATTGATGCTCCTTTCCCTACATGGGTTTTAAGATATTCATTTTTCCTGTTTACGGCACTTCTGGGGTTAATGACATTGGTAAAAACCATTGAAGGACCGAGAAATACATCATCATCGCATGTTACACCTTCATATATTGATACATTATTCTGAACCTTTACATTTTTCCCTAAAATTACTTTAGGAGATATAACTACATTCTGACCGATATTACATTTTTCTCCCAGAACACAGTTTGTCATGAGGTGAGAAAAGTGCCAAATCTTGGTTCCTGCTCCTATTTCACAACCTTCATCGATAACTGCTGTTTCGTGTGCAAAAAAATCCGACATGCTATCTTTATTTTTTAATTATTAGTTTTAAAAAAGTTTTTAATCTCAGAAATTATATAATCTGAAATCTGTTGATTAAATTCTGTATGAACAGGAAGAGAAATTACTTCCGAACAAAGTTTTTCCGTAACCGGCAGGCTAAAGCCTTCTTCCACATATTGTTCAAAAGCCTCCTGTCTGTATAATGGCAGCGGATAATAGATCATGCTGGGAATATCTTTTGCGGCCAGGTATTGTTGCAGTGCGTCTCTTTTTCCATTTTTCACTTTCAGCGTGTACTGGTGAAAAACATGGGTGGCATTTTTTGCCCTTTCGGGAACTTGGATTTCAGGTATTTCTTTAAGATTTTCATCATAATATGCAGCCATTTGATTTCTCGAAGCCGAATATTGATCAAGCTGTTTCAATTTAACCTTTAAAACAGCTGCCTGAATGGTATCCAGTCTTGAGTTGCATCCCAGCACTTTATGATAGTATTTTTTTTGCTGCCCATGATTGGCAATCATTCTGATTTTTGCCGCCAGATCATCATCATTTGTCATTAATGCTCCCCCGTCTCCATAGCATCCCAGATTTTTGGAAGGAAAGAAGGAGGTGCATCCGATATGACCTATTGTTCCCGTTTTCCTGGATGTTCCGTCTGGAAATGTATAATCTGAACCTATGGCCTGAGCATTGTCTTCAATTACAAATAGATTGTGCTTTTCGGCAAAATCAAGAATTTTTTTCATCTCTGCACTTTGCCCATATAAATGAACAGGCACAATAGCCTTTGTCTTTGGGGTAATATAATTTTCCAATCCTTCTGGAGCAATATTGAATGTATTTTCATCTACATCCACCATAATAGGTTTTAGCCCTAAAAGTCCCATTACTTCCGCGGTAGCTACATAGGTAAAGGCAGGACAGATTACTTCATCTCCCGGTTTTAAATCCAAAGCCATCATTGCAATCTGTAAAGCATCTGTTCCGTTTGCACATGAAATTACATGTTTTACGTTTAGGTATTTTTCAAATTCCTGCTGAAATTCTTTTACTGCTGGTCCGTTAATAAACGCGGTATTATCAATGCATTCCTGAATTCCTGCATTGACTTCCTCCTTTATTTTTTCGTATTGACTTTTTAAGTCAACCATCTGAATTTTCATACAATTTGTTTTATCTGAGTGTTTTCATTAGTTTTCTACTAATTTACTGATTTTCTCTCCAATGGAAAGGCAGGAAGTTGCAGCCGGTGAAGGTGCATTTCTGACGTGAATAATATTGCCGTTCTTTACAATATCAAAATCATCAATTAAGGTTCCGTTTCTGTCGCAGGCCTGTGCCCGGACACCTGCTCCTCCCGGTACAAGATCGCTTTCCTGTATTTCGGGAAGCAGCTTTTGCAGTGCTTTGGTAAAAGCCGCTTTTGATAAAGAGCGATGCATCTCTCCCAGTCCGGTTTTGCCATACTTGCCAACAATTTTTCTGAAGCCGGGCCAAAAAAGGGTTTCCATGGTTTCAGAAAAATCAAAATCAAAAAAACGATATCCTTCTTTTCTAAATGCCAGAACGGCATTAGGTCCGGCTTCAATATTTCCATCAACCATTCTGGTAAAATGAACTCCCAGAAAAGGGAAATTAGGATCCGGAACAGGATAAATAAGATGTTTTACCAAATATTTTTTTTCATCTTTTATTTTATAATACTCTCCGCGAAAAGGAATAATAATGACATCATTCTTATCATTGGTCATTTTAGTGACCTTGTCTGAATATAATCCCGCACAGGAGATCAGCTTTTTTGTTTTGAATTCTGAATGGCCGGTTGTAACAACGATTTCATCATTTTTATTAATGATATTTTTAACCTCGTTATTAAATCTTATTTCACCGCCTAATTCTTCAAAAAGCTCTTTAATTTTACCTGCGATTCCCGGGTAATCGATAATTCCTGTCTGCGGAACTTTTATTGCCTTTACCCCTTCGCAATGAGGTTCAATTTCGCGAAATTCTTCTCTTGAGAGGTATTTAAGATTCTGAAGGCCATTATCTATACCTCTTTTGTAAATATTATCCAGAAGCGGTAATTCTTCCTGTGAGGTTGCAACAATAATTTTTCCGCAGAGATCATATTTGATTCCGTATTCTTTGGCAAAATTAATGACGGAATTATATCCTTCAATACAGTTTTTTGCTTTTAAACTTCCCGGTTTGTAATAGATTCCGCTATGAATTACTCCACTGTTGTGCCCCGACTGATGTGCAGCCACATTATTTTCTTTTTCTAAAATTAAGATCTTAGAGGCGGGATTTTTAAGTTTTGTCTGATATGCCGTGGCTAACCCTACTAAACCTGCACCAACAATAATGATATCGTAGTTCATGTTTATTATTTTATAATCTTGCGTCTACTAAATTCCGGTCAAAACAAGCTTTAGTATCAAAAACTACGGCATTATCCTTTTTCAGCTGATTAAGATCCAGCTGGATAAATTCATTATGCGAAACCGCTACAATAATTGAATCGTATTTTTTCCCTTCAATTAAAGTATCTAAAATATTTATCCCGTATTCATGCCTTATTTCATCTTTATCGGCCCAGGGATCATAGATATCTATATTTACTCCGTAGTCTTTAAGTTCTGTATAGATATCAATTACTTTAGTATTTCTTATATCGGGACAATTTTCTTTAAAGGTAACACCTAAAATCAGCGCTTCCGAATCTTTGATAACGCCACCTTTCGCGATGAGAAGTTTTACCACTTTGGAAGCAATAAATTTGGCAATAGAATCATTCACACGACGTCCGGATAAGATTACATCAGGATGATATCCTAACTGTTCTGCTTTATGGGCAAGATAGTACGGATCTACGGAGATGCAATGTCCGCCCACTAAACCAGGTTTGTATTTGAGGAAATTATATTTTGTACCGGCTGCTTCTAAAACATCGTGGGTATCGATTCCTAATCTATCAAAAATTAAAGCCAATTCGTTTACAAAAGAAATATTCACGTCACGTTGCGCATTTTCTATTGCTTTTGAAGCTTCTGCAACTTTAAGGCTTGGCGCTTTATGTGTTCCTGCCGTAATAATTTTTTTGTAAAGATTATCTACTTCTTCAGCTGTTTTTTCTGTAGATCCGGATGTAACTTTTTTAACATTTGTAAGTGTATTGACTTTATCTCCCGGGTTGATTCTTTCAGGAGAATATCCTACAAAGAAATCTTCATTGTATTTTAATCCGGAATGTTTTTCCAGTACAGGAACACATTCTTCCTCGGTGCAGCCGGGAAAAACTGTAGATTCATAAATCACAATATCATCTTTTTTGATGATACCTCCCAGCATTTTCGAGGCCGAAATTAAAGGATTAAGATCCGGTGCATTGTACTTGTCAATGGGAGTGGGAACTGTTACAATGTAAACATTTGACGAAGCAATATCGGATAATTCGCTCGTTGCTTTGTATCCTGTTGATCCATTTGTTTCATTGTATTTTTTTAAGCTTTCATCGAGCTTTTTTTTATCTGCTTCCAGAGTAACATCGTTTCCCTGGTTAAGCTGATCAACTCTTATAGGGTTAATATCAAATCCCAGTACAGGATAATGATTTGCAAACTCCAGAGATAGCGGTAACCCGACATACCCCTGTCCTATAACAGCTATTCTATATGATTTCATCTTTGTGTAAATTTATCTTTAATTTTTTCAAACCATGTTTTATCATGGACATTATTATATCCATATCCATATTTATTATTATATCCTAAATTTTCTCGGCTTACGTCATTGAGTACAAAACCTACATTTTTGATCTTATTTTGATCAATATTGGTATTGGCAAATTTCAACAAGGACTTCTCTGTATATTTGGATCTTGAAACATAGATAGTCATATCAGCCATTTCTGCAATAAGGAAGGTATCCGTAACGAGGAGCAGCGGCGCGGTATCTAAAATAATGTAATTGTATTTGTCCTTCAACGCTTCCAATAATGCTTCATATCGTCCGTTTGAAAGCAATTCTGTAGGATTCGGCGGTATCATTCCTGAATAAATAACATCCAGATGAGGGTTAAACGAAGAAACATGAATGATATCTTCCAATTTGGTATCATCGGAATAAAGATACTCCGTAAGTCCTGCAAGACCTTTTCGTGCAGGATTATATCTCTGTAACTGCGGGTTTCTGATATCTGAACCAATGATAATTGCTTTTTTCTTAGGATTTGCCAGTGTTAAAGCGAGGTTAACCGATGTGAATGTTTTCCCTTCACCTTTTACAGTAGAGGTAACAAAAATAACTTTTCCTTTATTATCTTTAGGAAGCATAAAATTCATATTGGTAATAAGAATTCTGAAAGCTTCTGCCATAGGTGTTATATCATTTACTTTCACAATTTCTGAATCGCCACTTTCAAGGCTTGGCAGCTCTGCAATAACAGGAGCCTTTATTAAAATTTCCAGATCATGTTTGGTTTCAATCTTATTATTCAGAAGCTCTTTCAGATAAATAATAAGAAACGGCACTAATAATCCGATAAAAATTGATGCAAGAAGTACAATATTTCTGTTTGGCGAAATAGGCGCTGTAGAGGCATATGCTTTATCAATAACCCTTGCCTTGGGAGCGGTGATAGACTGTGCAATAGCCGTTTCCTCTCTTTTCTGCAAAAGAAGAAGATATAAATTTTCCTTAATTTGCTGTTGCCTTTCAATACTTCTAAACATTTTTTCTATGGAAGGAAGCTTTGAAATTTTTCCTGAAACTTTGTTTTGTTCTCCCTGATATTCATTTCTCGCCAGCTCAAGTCCCGTTTTGTTTCTCTGAAGACTTTGCATTATGGAGTTTCTCATGGATTGAATCTGCTGGGTAACATCAATAATGACAGGGTTATCCGGTGTTCCGGATTCTAACAATTTATTTCTTTGTATTACTAATTGGTTATATGCTGAAATTCCTGATACAGCTTCAGTGTTATTAAGCCCGATATTTGAAGGTAACACCTGATATTGACCTTGATTAGAAACAAATCTTATTAAAGAATTTGTAAGCTCCAGCTGGGCATCAACTTCCAGTTGCTTGGCTCTTGCATCAGCAGAGCTTTCGAGGTTTATTCTTGCTTCGCTTTCAAGGTCTGTAAGATTATTTCTTGATTTAAAATTTTCCTTTTCATTTTCTACTTCACCCAATTCTCCTGAAAGCTTTTTCACTCTATCTTCAATAAAATCCAGCGTCTTTTGAGATTCCAGATTTTTATCCAGGATCGCTTCATTGTTATAAGCAATCACAAGATTATTCAATACATCTTCTGCTTTTGATATTTGCGGATATTTAAAATCCAGCTTTAAAACAGTTGCATCTTTGGTAATTAAAGAAACATTAAGTGCAGACTGAAGGTTGTTAACTGTACTTTCTAATGACGAGATTTGTAACTCAATATTTTTTGCATCAGCTCCTTTTATTAATGACGGATTGAATTGTCTGTTTTTAGTAATAATAATATTTGCGAAAGGAAGTGATATCGTCTTTCCGTATGTGGTTACAATTGGTTTTTTTAACTTTTCTGAATTGAGTGTCAGTTTATCTCCGTCAATATTAAGTTTAATAGTATTACTTGATGCATCGCTTGGTTTTTCAGAAATTATTTTCACATCAATGGGCGAGCTTAATTTGTATAGCTCAAGCGTTCTAATTCTTCCTTTTGCTATAACAGTTGTCTGAAGATTCTTGTTAAGAACAACCTCACGCATCAATTTTTTTGATTTTAGGATCTCTATTTCATTAGCAATGCTGTTTGTTTTTAGCCCTCCAAAACTGGTTAAGTCCGGCAATACACCAAGCTCATTACCTACAGGAGAAACTGAGCTTTTTGCATCTTTTATTAATACAGTAGATTGTGTATTATAAACAGGAACCATAAGCTTTAATGAAACATATCCTATAACAAATGCAACTACTGCACTTACTATAAACCATGGCCATTTCCTCAAATAGGGTCTTATAATCTCATTTATATCAATACTATTTGATTCGTTATTTGCTTTTAAATTTCCTGGGTTATTTTGGTTATTCATCAATTTTATTTCTTAAATAAACTTACTACAACAGCAATAGCTGTGACACCGATCGAAATTGCAGTTAAATAAAGTCCTGTATTGGGGTTTTGTTTTGCCTGAATATCTTTTGCGTTGCTGGAAGCTACGATAATAGCATCTCCCTGCTTTAAATAATAATATGGCGAATTGATAAGATTAGCGTCCTGCAAATTTACTTTTCCATGAATAACCTGTCCATTTTCAGTTCTGATCACCAATATCTGATCTCTTTTCCCGTACATGGTAAGATCACCGGCCATCCCAAGAGCATTAAGAATGGTTCCCTGTCCGTTTGATATGATATAATCCCCCTGTCTGTTTACCTCTCCTAATACTGTTACTTTAAAATTAGCTAGTCTGATATTTATGGTAGGGTTAATAACATATTTCTGCATTTTCTCCCTTAATTCTTCTTTCAGTTCCACCAATGTTTTTCCTTCCGTCTTAATAATCCCTAAAATTGGAAAATCAATATTACCATTGGCATCTACAATATACGTTGGACCCAAAATTGTACTAACGCCTTGGTTGGGGGTATTTCCCCCTGCGAATGAATTATTCTGTACAAGTTCTGATGAAGAATAGTTTTGGTTGAATGGTCTTACAACATCCATATCTTTTGCTGTGATAAGAATAACCAGCTGATCCCCTTTCTGAACAGTATTTTCAGAATTTCTTGCGGATGATTCAATTGCTACCTTTTCAATATTTTGCAAATAGTTCAGATCATTTTTAGCATTGGGATTAGTTTTACAGGAAACTATTATAAATGCTGATAATATTACCAATATTTTACCTTTCATCGTTTTTTAAAAATTGTACAAATATATACATTTAAATTATTCTATTTATCCAGTACTTCATATATTGAATTATTACTTCTGAATTCCGGAACAATTATCTTCAGAAGCTTTACTACTTCAACTTTATCTCTTCTTAAGGAAGCTTTGGTAATAGAATTTACAAGCGTTTCTATCTCCAGGAATTCCATGATAGGATCTTTGGAAATCATGATTTTTTCATTATGAGTAGGCAATGTTTTGGCATCGTCGCTTAATAATTCCTCATACAATTTTTCACCTGGCCTTAGCCCGGTATAAATAATTTTAATATCAATGTTCGGCTCAAATCCCGACAGTTTGATCATTCTTCTTGCCAGATCCAGTATTTTCACCGGCTCTCCCATGTCAAAAACAAAGATTTCTCCTCCCTGACCCATCGTACCAGCCTGTAGTACCAGTTCGCAGGCTTCAGGAATCGTCATAAAATATCTTACAATATCCGGGTGGGTAATGGTAACAGGTCCTCCGGCTTCAATCTGTCTTTTGAAATGCGGAATTACCGATCCGTTGGATCCCAAAACATTCCCGAACCGGGTAGTAATAAATTTGGTAGTGTTCCCTTCTACATTCTGCAACGACTGCACAAATAATTCAGCAGCTCTTTTTGATGCTCCCATCACATTGGTGGGATTTACCGCCTTATCTGTAGAAATCATTACGAATCGGTTTACCTTATATTTGCTGGACAGTGTTGCTATAATTTTGGATCCGAGTACATTCACAAGAATTCCTTCGTGAGGATTCTCTTCCACCAACGGAACGTGTTTATAGGCTGCCGCATGGTATACCATGGAAAAGTTGTAGGTTTGGAACAAAGGTTCTATTCTGTGTTTATTAGAGACATCTGCCAGTACAAATTTGAATCTGACATGAGGAAACTTCTCTTTCATTTCCAGTTCAATATCGTACAAAGGTGTTTCCGCCTGATCCAGAACCACAATAAGTGAGGGATTAAACTGTGCAACCTGGCGCACAATTTCGCTACCTATTGAGCCTGCCCCGCCCGTTACAAGGATGTTCTTATTAAAATGTCTTCTCTTGATTTCTTCGTTTTCAATCTTAATCGGTTTCCTGTTCAGAAGATCCTCAATCTGAAGATTACGGATGGAACCCGCAAAATCACTGTCACGTAGCTTTTGTACCGATGGTGCTTTGAATATATTGAGATCTTTTTCAAGAAATAAATTCACCCAGGAATTCATTTCATCTTTAGACATCATTTCTTTAATGATGATTACGCCATCAATAAGAAGTTCTTCTTTAGCGTTTTCTTCTATTTTTTCTTTGGCAAAAATAGGCTTTCCCAGTAAATATGCTCTCTTAGAGTCTGTACGCTGTGTAAGAAACCCTACTACGTGGTAAGGAAGGCTAGGATTATCCAAAATTGCCCTTGCAATGGCAATAGACTGTTCATCAATTCCCAGTACAAGAATTCTTTTCTTCAATGTGCTTCTTCTGTATTCTCTCACTATATGAAAGAACTCTTTCACATAAAGCCTGAACAGAAAAAGCCCCATAAAGGAAATTATGAAATACAATATAAGAAAAGGATTAATAATAAATTCTTTCCCTGTTATCCACTCACAAATGATGTTGGCACTTCCTACTAAAAACAATGTACAGAAGCATGAGATAAGTAGTTTAAAAAGATCTATAAAAGTAGAGTGTCTTATAATACCTGCATATGTTTTAAAAACATACATAAACATGACATTCGAAAATATCACTCCTGCAAATACTACAATCTTATCATTGTGGTAAATAAATTCAGACCGCGTAATTTTTTCTATAATATAGGTAGCTAAAAATAGTGATATTACCAATATGATAATATCTATTACAAGAATTATCCACCGTGGCAGATATCTTACATCCGAGAGATTGACAACATTATCTCCTCCGAACATTTTCTTTCTAAAAGAGTTGTACATTGTCTTTAATGGTATTCATGTGTATAAAAATGTATAATCTGACCTTCACATTCGAAAGTATTGATGCAAATTTAAAATAAAATTTCATCTATTATCAGTATTTAAAAATTAAATTTAGTTCAGAGATAATATGGTATTATGAATTATTCTCTTCAGATATTCTGCGGAATAGAAAACAACCCTGGCAAAAAATATACCACATAGCAATTATGTTTATCACTGTATTTAAAAATTAAGCAACATACTGCCAATCAAAATTGTTTTTTCTATGTAATGAATAAATTTCTTTCTATAGTTAATAATTTTTAAATTCTCTTTTTACTCTAAACTGCCTTATTTTTTTAATATTATTCAAAAATATCATTTATTTTTTCATATTCAAACCCCCTGCTCATTAAATATTTTATGGTTTTTGATTTACGCTGATATTCTTTAAGCCCTTTTTGCTTCGAATAATAATCTTCATAGATTTTGCGGATCGTTTTGCTATAATCCTGTTCATCAATTTCATCAAAGCATGCATCAATTAATTTTTCAGGAACCTGCTTTTGTTTAAGGTGAATTTTAATTTTCGTTTTTCCCCAGTGTTTAATATAAAATTTTCCGCGGATATAGCTTCGCGTAAACCGTTCTTCATTTAAATAATTTTCCTGTAATAGATAAAGCATGATTTCCTCTTTCGCTTCATCAATAAGGAGAAACTCTTTCATTTTTTGTTCAACTTCATAATGACAGCGATCCTGGTACACACAATAGTTTACCAGCTTTTGTTTTATCTCATCAAAAGTGAACGATTTCTTTTCCATATTCCATAAAAAAGAATGAGCAGATGCCCATTCTTTATATTTTATTTTGATATTAATTAATAGTTAAATAAAGCTTTGCCTTCCATTAATTCATTCACTTTTTTTCTAACGGAAGTAAGTACTTCTTCATTTTTAATATTGTCTACTACTTCAGAAATTAATCCTGCAATGGTATCCATATCATTCTCTTTCAATCCTCTTGTGGTGATAGCTGCAGTTCCCAATCTGATCCCTGAAGTTGTAAATGGTGATTTGTCATCAAAAGGAACCATGTTCTTGTTGCAGGTAATATCAGCAAGCACCAAAGCTCTTTCAGTTTCTTTACCGTTTACACCCTTGTTTCTGAGATCTACAAGCATTAAATGATTGTCCGTTCCTCCGCTCACAATATCAAAACCTCTGTCAATCATTGCTTTTGCTAATGCCTGTGCATTGGATTTTACCTGCTTTGCATAGGTTTCAAATTTCACATCCAAAGCTTCCCCGAAAGCAACTGCTTTTCCGGCAATCACATGCTCCAAGGGACCTCCCTGAATACCCGGAAAAACGGAGCCATCCAATACCTGACTCATCATTTTGATTTCCCCTTTCGGAGTTTTGTGGCCATATGTATTTTCAAAATCTTTTCCCATCATAATCATTCCTCCACGCGGACCTCTTAATGTTTTATGAGTAGTTGTCGTTACAACATGACAATGCTCAAATGGCGAATTCAATAGACCTTTAGCTACCAAACCGGCAGGATGTGCAATATCTGCCCAAAGTGTCGCACCAATTTCGTCTGCTACTTCTCTGAATTTCGCATAATCAAGATCACGAGAATATGCTGAAAAACCGGCGATAAGCATTTTAGGCTTTTCTCTCAGGGCAACTTCTCTCATTTGATCGTAATCGATAAGACCAGTCTCCTGCTGCACTCCGTAAGAAACCACATCATACTGAATTCCTGAAAAATTAACCGAAGAACCATGAGTAAGGTGACCTCCCATAGAAAGATCCATTCCCATAATTTTGTCGCCCGGTTTTAAAACGGCAAGATAAATGGCGGCATTCGCCTGAGAACCTGAATGCGGCTGTACATTTACATAGTCCACCCCAAAAAGCTGTTTTGCTCTTTCAATAGCCAGCGTTTCAACCTCATCTACTACTTCGCAACCTCCGTAATATCTTTTTCCGGGATATCCTTCAGCATATTTATTGGTAAGCACACTTCCCACGGCTTTCATCACATTATCAGAAACAAAGTTCTCTGATGCAATCATCTCAATTCCATGAGTTTGTCTTTGTCTTTCTTTTTCAATCAGGTCGAAAATAATATCCATTTTACTTTTAGTTTTTGAAATTTTTCACCCCAAAAATACGAAATTTCCGCCGAGATTGCGGTATACATCCATATGATTTTTAGCCTTATCATTAACAATACATCCTGAATATTTGCTGTTTAATGAGATTTCCACAGTATTTTCTGATTCTTACCTTAAATTTTTAAAATGAAATAAAAAAATCCTCCCAAATACTTTGAGAGGAATATCGTATGAATCAAAAGAAATTAAAATCCGTATTCTGATAATTCTTTATTCACAATGGCTCCGGTAAAGTTTCCCTGCGCAACCGCATTGGCTACAGATCGCATCATAGTGGTATTGTCACCACAGGCAAATACACCATCGGTACTCGTTTTATGAAAATGGTCTATTTTAATAAACCCATGCTCGGTAAGTTCAAGCTGTAAATCTTCGGTATTGATATTCTGCTCAAAAGGAATTTTTGCATATAATGCTTCCAGAGCTTTTTCGCTTCCGTTTTTAAATACAATTTTCCGGATATTCCCGCTTTCATGAACAATTTCTTTTATTTCGTCTTCAACAATATTAATTTTATTTTGACTGAATCTCTCTGCCTGCTCTTCATTTAATGTACATTCTCCGTTGGTAAATAAACTGAGATCTTTAGACAGATTAAAAACCAGTTTTGAAAATTCGAAAGCAAGATCACCGTTGGAAAGAATTCCTGTTTTTTTACCTTTAACCTCATAGCCGTGACAATAAGGACAATGGATCACGGAAATCCCCCAACACTCGGCAAATCCTTTAATATCCGGTATCTGATCTTTAACTCCGGAAGCCAGAATTATTTTTTTAGCTGAGAATTTTTCACCATTATCTATTTCCACTTCAAAACCTTCTGAATTTTGAGATGTTTTTGCAACCCTGCCTTCAAAAAAACTTACCGTTTCATATTTTAAAACCTGTTCTTTTGCTATTTCTGAAATTTCTTTCGGAGCTTTACCATCCTGCGTAAGAAAGTTGTGTGAATGAGGAGTCTGCCGGTTACAAGGTTTTCCGCTGTCGATAATCAAAACATTTCTTAATGATCTTCCGAGGGACATTCCGGCAGAAAGTCCGGCATAGCTTCCTCCTATTATGATTACGTCAAAGTTATTTTCCATAAGTATTTATTTGTTGATAGTTATTACAAGTAACGAACCGTTATTATTCAGCAAAGATAAAAATAAATTCACTAATGCAACAAAATTGCATTAATAATTACCATATCTAAAAATACATGAACACACACAGGATTAAGAAATGAATTAAATAAAAAATCCTGAGAAAAATTCCCAGGACTACATCTGAATCTATAGTTTTAGTTTACTATTTTTTTGATTTTTCTTTCAATTCTTCTTTGTCTTTATCAGAAGGATTCCAGACTTTTACTTCTGCATCTGGGCGAATTCCGGAAAGAATTTCCACATTAATTCCGTCGCTTGCTCCTAATTTTACGTATACTTTTTTGAACTTACCGTCTTTTTGCTTCACTTCAACGAAAGGTACATCTTTACCGTTTTTCTTTTCATACTGAATTAAAGATTCATCCAGCAATAAAGCGTTTTTCTTTGAGGTGAGTACAATTTCGCCGTTGGCTGAAAATCCAGCTCTGATGTATTCATTATTTGGGTTGAATACATCTCCTTCCACAGGGAATTTGATTGTTCCGTTGTTATCTTTCCCTTTCGGAGCAATCATCGTTAGTCTTCCCGGAAATGTTTTATTCTGAAGAGCACCGATGACGATTTTCATATCCATTCCTTGTTTAAGCTTTCCTGCCTGCGCCTCGTCAATCTCTCCCTGAAAAATTAAAGAATTGAGATCGGCGATAGAACAAATGGTGGTCCCTGCGTTAAAAGAGTTGGCTTCAATTACCTGACTTCCTACTTTTACAGGAACTTCAAGAACCGTTCCTGCAGCTTTTGAACGAATCTGCGTTGTAGCAAGCCCCTGAAGTTCCGGAGTAGCTCCTGTTTTTGCAATCTGCAATGCTTTTTGCGCAGTCACGAGCTGCTGTTGGGAATTTTTCAATGCCTGTTGTGTTGTATAGAGCTGCTGTTGTGCATTTAAAAACTCCTGTTTTGAGGCAACTCCTTGTTTGTAAAGTCTTTCCTGCATTTCAAACTGCTTACGCATGTTTTCAACATTCATCCTGGCATTGCTGATCTGGAGCTGCTGATTATTTACATTTTGTTGCGCATTATTTACCTCAGCAATATTCGGGACAATCCTTACGGTCGCGATCAACTGTCCGGCCTCCACCCTGTCGCCTTCGTCCACTAAAATTTTGTCAATAATTCCTGCTATATTGGGTTTGATTTCGATTTCTTCCTTTGGAATAATTTTTCCTGTCGCCATTACCTTGTCTTCCATATTCTGAACAGTAGGCTTACGGGTAAGAAAAGCTTCGCTCTTCTTAGAATTGGATTTTACAAAATATCTGATTCCTGAGAACAGCGCCACTGCAAATAAAAGCCCGAGAATAATATAGATGGCTTTTTTCCAGGTGAATTTCTTTTTCATATGTATAGTTTATTTTTATTTAAATTAAAGTTTTATTCTGTTCTTAATGCTTCAATAGGACGTATTTTTACCGCTCTTTGTGCCGGAATCATTCCTATGATAAGTCCTAAAATCACCATAACCGCCATCGCCGCAAAAACATTTCCATAATTGACCGTAGGATTATAAAAAGGAAAAGAATCCTGTCCCTGGGTGGCTACATTTAAAATCATGAGGACAAAAATCCCGAACATAAAACCTAAAAGTCCGGAAGACAACGTAATCACGACACTTTCCAGGAGAATCTGGTTTCTCACTTCGGAAGGTTTTGCTCCTAATGCTCTTCGGATTCCTATTTCTTTAGTTCTTTCTTTAACGGTAATCAAAAGGATATTTGAAATGGCAATTACTCCCGCAAGAATGGTTAATGTTCCCACAATAATGGTAAGAAGCTGCATTCCCGTAAGAAAGCCCGTCAATTTTTTAAATTCTTTGCCGAGATTAAAGCTTCCGAAAGCATTGGTATCTTCTGGAGAAACTTTATTTTTAGCTTTTAATTCAAGTTTTACGGTTTTTTCAACGGAATTCACGTCGACATTAGGTTTACTCACAATAGCAAACATATCAATCTGATCTCCTGCATTATACATTTTGGTATAGGTGGAAAGCGGGATAAAAACTGTTTGATCATTTTCAAACCCTCCGTTTTTCTTTATTCTGAAAACACCGATCACGTTAAAAAAGATTCCTTTAATATTAATGGATTTCCCAATTGGGCTTTCATTCTTTTTAGAATCAAAAAAGTTTTTATAAATCTCTTCTCCGATTACCGCTACATTTTTATTTCCGGAAACATCTGCATCGTTGATATACCTACCGAAAATCAGTTTCTTTTCCGAGATCTTATTTCCTACCGGATAATCTCCTGTTAAAGCATAGGTTCCGCTTTTCCCGTTTCTTGACATGGATTCTCCCGGTGTTCCCGTGAAACTTCCTCTTGAATTCTGTGGTGAAATGTAATCAATTTCGGAAATTTTTCTTTTCAGCATGTCGATATCAGAAAGATGGAGGTGCATCTGTCTTCCTTTAGGGAAACCTTCGTAAGGAATAGATGTGTTTTGCGCCCAGAGAAAAATAGAATTGGTAGCAAATCCGGAAAAGAGCTTATCAAAGCCGTTCTCCATTCCTTTAGCTGCTCCCAGAAGACTTACATACAAAAACATACCCCAACCCACACCAATCATGGTAAGGAAAGTCCGAAGCTTATTATTCCTGAGTGAATAATAAATTTCCTGCCAAGTATCTTTTTTAAATAATATATTCATTTTAACTGTCAATCTTTTTATACTAACAATGGTCAATCTCTGCGACAATAGTCAATTTTTCTGAGACCTAAATTAACTTGTGAAGCAAAACTCACCGTTCACTGTTCATCATTCTGTTCTCAGTGCTTCAATAGGTTTAATTTTAGAAGCTCTGTAAGCCGGCACAAATCCTGCAATCAATCCTGAAAAAACCAGTGCTATGAATGCCGCAAAAATGTGTCCCCACCCTACACTAGGATCTTTAATAAAATATTCTTCCAGATTATTTCCTATTAAGTAGAGAGCCAGCACACCGAGACCAACCCCAATTAATCCGGAGATTACCGTAATCACAACACTTTCCTGGACAATCAGCGCCACAATAGTTTTTGGTTTCGCTCCGATCGCTTTCCGCACTCCGATTTCCTTAGTCCTTTCTTTTACGATATATACCATAATATTGCTGATCCCGATAATTCCGGCTGCCAGCGTTCCCAAACCGATAAAGCCGACAATTCCGGTTAGTACTGCCATGAATGCAAAAGTATCGTTCATATTCTGGGCATTGTTCCAGACCCTTACACCGTTTTCATCGTCCGGTGCTACATTTTTTCTTGATTTTAGCCTTTCTTTTAGTTCGTCTCCGTACTTTATGGCTTCCTGGGGCGTTAATTTTTCATTATAAGCGATATAATTAATGCTCACGGTATCCGAACCTTTTTTCATCTGCTGCAATGTAGTAATCGGAACAGTGATGTGCCTCTCGTCCCAGTCGCCGCCGTCATCTGAAAATACACCAACCACTTTAAACATGGTTCCGTTGATATTTAATTCTTTTCCTACAGGACTTCCGTTTTTGATAAGGTCACGCTGAACCATCCTTCCGATTACAGCTACATTCTGTTTTCTTTCCAAATCAGTAGGAGTAAGGTATCTTCCTTCAAGGATTTTTCTGTTTTCAATGATCTGCTCTTCAGGCTTGGCCCCGTTAATCTGATAATTGCCGCTCTCTTTACCGTATTTAACCAATAAATTGGATGTATATCTTGGAGTGGAACTTCCTACTTTTTCTTTATCAATATTAACAAGGAAATCGTAGTCGTCATTATTCATGGTCACTTGTCTGTCAGACTGAAGTCCATTGTAGGCAATCGTTGTTTTTCCTGTTACAATGGAAATCAGATTTTGGGCATCTCTTGCAAAACCTTGTGTAAATGCATTCTGCAGGCCCGTTCCTATTCCGAACAGAACAATAAAAATAAATAATCCCAAAGCCACAGTAAAGCCGGAAAGTACCGTCCGCAATACATTACTGCGAATAGAACTGAATATTTCCTGCCAGCGATCTAAGTCGAACATATTTCTTTAGATTTGAAGCGGAAGTCTGATGATAAAAGTCTCCACTCTTTCCGCTGATTTATTTAATTATTAAAATTTTCATTTTCATCCCCAAGCTTCCGTCTCCCATTTTCCAGCCTATAAAACCAGCTGCTTAATAAACTCATCACTTTCTATAATTCCGTCTTTCAGAATGACATTTCGTTTGGTTTGGGCAGCCACATCCGGTTCGTGTGTAACAACAATGATAGTTTTTCCTTCATTATTAATATCCTGAAGCAGTTTCATAATATCGTGTGTGGTTTTGGAATCCAATGCTCCGGTAGGCTCATCGGCAAGTACAACTTTTGGGTTGGTGATAAGAGCCCTTGCGATGGCAACCCTCTGTTTCTGCCCTCCAGAAAGTTCATTGGGCAAATGGTTGGCCCACTGCGCAAGCCCTACTTTTTCCAGATACTCCATTGCTCTGCGTTCACGTTCTTTTCTCGGAACATTCTGGTAATATAAAGGAAGGGCAACATTATCCAGAGCGGTTTTATACCCGATCAGGTTGAATGACTGGAAGATAAATCCTAAAAATTTACTCCTGTACTCCGCAGCTTTTACTTCCGAAAGGTGTTCTATCGGAACGCCATCCAGCTCATATATTCCGGAATCCTTTTCATCAAGAATACCGATAATATTAAGCAGGGTTGATTTTCCGGATCCGGAACTCCCCATAATAGAAACAAACTCACCTTCGGAAATGGTAAGGTTAATTCCTTTAAGAACATGAAGTTTACTTTTTCCGGTATCGTATGACTTATGTAAATCCTGAATTACTAACATGAAGCGGGATATGTTTTATCCAATAAGTAGGTATAAATTTTAATTTGTTACGCAGAAAGAAAAATTCTTTAATTAAATTATTGTTTAATAAATTTGTCCTTTATTAATAGAACTTTATAAAAAACTGTTTAACTTCAATCAGCTTTTAACAAACATTTTTCAATGATACTCCTTTGTAAGCCAGTATTTAAGCGGTTTTGATGTAAATGTGGAAAACTTTTAAGGTTAAAACTCAATCATTTAGTGTTTCGCCCTTTTAAATACAGTTCTTGTTTTCTAACTTTGTACATGTTCATCACCAAAAGATAAATACTTTGCCGGGTTGATAACTTTTACCCGTAAGTACCAACAAATCAAAATGTTGAATATTTTTTGAACTTTATCCACATCGATCATTATTAATTTTTAAGACATTCTAAATATGGGAATTTTTGATAAAAGAGTAAGCTATAAACCATTTGAATACCCTGAGGTTCTTCAATTCGTGGAAGCAATCAACAAGTCATTTTGGGTGCACTCGGAAGTGGATTTTACCGCAGATGTTCAGGATTTTCATTCACAGCTGGAACCACACGAAAAGCACGCCGTAAAAAATGCACTTCTGGCTATTGCACAGATTGAAGTATCTGTAAAAACATTCTGGGGAAATTTATATAACCATCTTCCAAAGCCGGAGTTCAACGGTTTAGGATCTACCTTCGCAGAGTGCGAGTTCCGTCACTCTGAAGCCTATTCCAGATTATTGGAAGTATTAGGCTATAACGAAGAATTTACTCATGTCGTAGAAATTCCTGCCGTAAAAAAGAGAATTGATTTTTTATCAAATGTCCTGAAGCACGCCAATTCTGCAACACCTAAGGAATATGTTTCTTCTCTTTTATTATTCAGTATCCTTATTGAAAACGTCTCGCTTTTCTCTCAATTTGCCATCATCCTTTCCTTCACCAGATTCAAAGGATATATGAAGAATGTTTCCAATATCATCGCATGGACTTCCGTAGATGAGCAGATTCACGCCAATGCAGGAATTTACCTGATCAATAAAATCCGTGAAGAACAGCCTGATTTATTAACTGATTCTGATATTGAAGATATTTATACCTTAGTTGACCAGTCTGTAGAACTGGAAGGAGAAATCCTTGACTGGATCTTCGAATTGGGAGAGCTGAATGTTTTCTCAAAAGAAGACTTATTAAACTTTATGAAATACCGTGTTGATGACAGTTTAAAGAAAATCAACATGAATACAAGATACAATGTCACTCCGGAACAATACCGCCCAATGGTGTGGTTCGAAGAGGAAGTGTTTGCCAATTCAATGGATGATTTCTTTGCGAAAAGACCGGTGGATTATACAAAACACGATAAGAGTATTACGGCGAACGATTTATTCTAATTTGATTTGAGAATTTGCGCGAGCGAAGCGAGCGTCGAAACAGGTAGTATTAGCGATCTGTTATTCTGAAAAAAGCGCAGCGAAGTGAAGAATCTCAAAATCTGAGATTCCTCTTCTTTAAAAATGACAACAATCGAACTGTTGTAAGTAAAACCCGTTAGGTTTGGAGTCGAAAACTTTCATGGTACACAAAAGATATTAATTTTTGGATTGACAAAAAGACAAAGACTTATCTTAGCCCTGATTGAGCGGCATGTCTGAGCTCTTTTTCTTTGAAAGAGAAAAAAGCGAGTAGCGAAAGCAGGTACACCAATGAAAGAAGGACAAAATTTTATGCTCCTAAAAATAAACAATGCATTGGCATTTTACAATATAAAAAAATGGAAGAACAAAGTACAAATATATGGTGGCTCAATGAAGAGTCCGAGCAGATGCTCAACAGAGGCTATTTGCTGAAAGGGGAAACAGTAGAAGGTGCTATCGACAGAATTACCACGGCGGCAGCAAAGAGACTGTATAAGCCGGAGCTTCAACCTGCATTTAAGGAAATGATCACCAAAGGATGGATCAGTTTTTCTTCACCGGTATGGGCCAATATGGGAACCCAGAGAGGTCTTCCTATTTCCTGCTTTAACGTTCACATTCCGGACAGCATTGAAGGAATCACCCACAAAATGGGTGAAGTCATCATGCAGACCAAAATCGGTGGCGGAACATCAGGATATTTCGGGGAACTGCGTAACAGAGGAACGGCAGTAACAGACAACGGAAAATCTTCAGGAGCCGTTTCTTTCATGAAACTTTTTGATACGGCGATGGATGTGGTATCTCAGGGCGGAGTGAGAAGAGGTGCTTTTGCAGCTTATCTGGATGTTGATCACGGAGATATTGAAGAATTTTTATCGATTAAAGATATCGGAAGCCCTATCCAGAACCTGTTTACAGGAATCTGTGTGCCGGATTACTGGATGCAGGACATGATCGACGGTGATATGGAAAAGCGTAAAGTATGGGCAAGAGTATTGGAAAGCCGTCAGCAAAAAGGACTTCCTTACATTTTCTTTACCGACAACGTGAACAGAAATAAACCTCAGGTTTATAAAGACTTAGGATTAACAGTAAACGCCAGTAACCTTTGTTCGGAAATCATGCTTCCTTCAACCATGGAAGAATCTTTCATCTGCTGTTTATCTTCCATGAACCTTGAATTATACGATGAGTGGAAAGACACTGATGCAGTAAAGCTGGCTATCTATTTCTTAGATGCTGTTTTATCTGAATTCATTGACAAAACGGAAGGGAACTATTATCTTCAGGGAGCAAGAAATTTTGCCATGAGACACAGAGCATTAGGCTTAGGTGTTTTAGGTTATCACTCTTATCTTCAGAAAAATATGATTCCTTTTGAAAGCTTTGAAGCAACGCAGTTCAATGCAAGAGCATTCAGAAGAATTAAGGAACAGGCAGAGCAGGCTTCGAGAGAACTGGCAAACATCTATGGAGAACCTGAATTACTGAAGGGTTATGGGTTAAGAAATACCACGACAATGGCGATTGCGCCTACGACTTCAAGTTCTGCGATCCTCGGACAGACTTCTCCGGGAATCGAGCCGTTTGCATCCAATTATTTTAAAGCGGGTCTTGCGAAAGGAAACTTTATGCGTAAAAATAAATACCTTGCCAAATTATTAGCTGAAAAAGGCCTTGATAATGAGGAAACTTGGAGAACTATTATGTTAAATCACGGTTCTGTACAGCATTTGAAGGAGCTGACCGATGAAGAGAAGGCAGTATTTAAAACATTTAAAGAAATCTCCCCGATGGAGATTATTTCTCAGGCAGCCCAAAGACAGCAATATATTGATCAGGCACAGTCCCTGAATCTTCAGATACCTTCTACAATGCCGGTGAAAGATGTTAACTATTTATACATTGAAGCCTGGAAAAAAGGAGTAAAAACTCTTTATTATCAAAGAAGTTCTTCTGTTTCTAAAGAAATGATGGTAAACTTTGTTACCTGCACCGCTTGTGAAGCATAAGACTCTCAAATAATAAACATTACATATTCACTTCAGCACGCTTTTACGGCGTGCTTTTTTCTTTTATATTTGTTAAAGAGATAATCACTAAAAATTCAGATATGAAATTCGGACAAGTAGAAGATCCTTCAAAAATAGATTTTACATTACCTAAAGATCATCCCAAAACAAAGAAAATTTTAAGCCATAACAAAAAAGGCCTGGAAAATATTTCCATAGGATGTGCAAAATGGAATAAAACCGACCTGAAAGGATTTTATCCGAAAGGTACCAAAGATGAACTGACCTATTATTCAACCCAGTTCAACTCTATTGAGCTGAACGCCACATTTTATGGGATGCCTACTCCGGAACAGGTACACACCTGGAAAGAAAAAACTCCCAAAGACTTTAAATTCTTCCCTAAAATTACCAATACTGTTTCACACTTCAGAAGATTGATAGATGTGACAGAACCTGTTACCCAATTTGCAACCTCAGTGATGCAGTTTGATGAAAAATTAGGGATGGTGTTTCTTCAGCTTCATGATAATTTTAAGCCTAAAGATTATGACAGACTGGAAAAATTCGTGAAAGACTGGCCTAAAGAAGTACCGCTAGCCATTGAATTAAGAAATACAGAGTGGTTTACCAACGAAGAAATCCTGGATACAACCTGTGAGCTTTTTGAAGAGCACAATATCACCAATATTATTGTAGACACTGCCGGAAGACGGGATATGCTTCACATGCGGCTTACGACACCTACAGCTTTCATCCGCTACGTTGGTGCTAATGCAGAAAGCGATTATGAACGTCTTGATGACTGGCTGGATCATCTTACAAAATGGAAGAAAGAAGGCCTGCAGAATCTTTACTTTTTTGTGCACCAGAATATCGAAAAAGCTTCTCCTCTTCTATCTGCTTATTTGATAAAAAAAATGAATGAGGAGTGGAAAACAGACTTTCACATCCCTAAAATGGCAACCGAAAGTACCGGAACCTTGTTTTAAGGATTGATAAATTTTAATTTTATTCACTATCCAGTGTAATAAAGTTAATTAAAATTCACTGTTTTAAGAAAAATAATTCACCTGTTATCCCCTGTAAAAGAAATACTTGCAAAATATTTTTCGTATTGTAATAATTGTTAAATTAGAAAAAAAATGACAATTAAAAAAAACCAATATGGAAAATGAAATTTGTAAAATAAGTATTTCAACAAACTGGTTGGGAGATGAATACATCTTTTATGAAGACGACAAAATTAAAAGAGTGTACGACAGCAATAGTTTAAGCTCTGATAATACTGAATGGGTAGAGCCAAAACAGATCAGTAAACATAATAAAGATAAAATTATAAAAAACTGCCCGGAAGAATTTAAGGAGAGAATAATGATGATTTTAGATTATCCGTGATTGTTTTATACCATCTTAAAGATAAAAATTCCGGCTTGCTTTCGCAAGCCGGAATTTTATTTTCTGTTTTTGATCAATAAGATTAGATTGAGAAAAAGCAGCAGAAAATCAAGTGTTATCCAGATTCCAATTTTAATATTCTCGTAATTGTACTCTTCCACCTGCTTTTTTGCTAGATCCGAAAGTTTAAAACTTTGGTTGATATAATTCCGGACCTCAATAATCTGATCCATATTTTTATTAGGTAATGCATGCTGAGAAAAATATACAAGATTTTTTTTGCCCAAATATCCGGCAATCCAGTATTCATCGGAATTATCCATTTTGAGGTATTCTATACGGTAATATTCCGGACGGATATTTCCGATGTGCTTAGTATCAATTACTTTACCTACTTCCGTATCATTAAGCGTTATAACATAAAAATCCAGGGGTTGAGGAAGTTTATTAATGACCTGCAGAGCAACAGAATCTTCCACAATTCCTACCGCACTTTTTTTTATAAACCAGTAAGTAAAAATGGAAATAGAAAAAACGATGGTAACTATACGAAAAAGTTTTGCCCATTCGGCTCCCTTTCCTCTTTTAATTTTAGACAAAAAAAGAGAAATCACCAAAGTCCAGAAAATCGCCAGAACAATAAATACCATGTTGCAAAGATACTTAATTTAAAAGGCTTTCAGAAGAATATCAGCTGACATTCCACTCTTTATAAAACTGATCAAGAAATTGCAGCATGAAGCTATGTCTTTCTGCTGCAATTTCTTTTCCTTTCCGGGTATTCATAAGATCTTTCAGCAGTAATAATTTTTCATAGAAATGATTGATGGTGGTACCGTTGGATTTTTTATATTCATCTTTCGGCATGTTCAGCTTAGGTTTGATTTCCGGATCATACATCAGATTGTTTTTAAAGCCTCCGAAATTAAAGGTTCTGGCAACTCCTATGGCTCCTATGGCGTCAATTCTGTCTGCATCCTGTACAATTTTGAGTTCAACAGGGAGATTTTCAGGAGCTTCTGCCCGGTTTTTAAATGAAATATTTTTAATAATAAACAAAACTTTCTCAATAACATTTTCTGATGTCTGCTGATTTTCCAGAAATTCACGTGAAACTTTTAGAGCCACGGTCTCATCACCGTTATGAAATTTAGGATCGGCAATATCATGAAGCAAGGCTGCCAGCTCAACAACTTCCAGATCGCAGTCTTCCGTTTCAGCAATTTTTTTTGAAAGTTTCCAGACTCTTTCAATATGATACCAATCATGGCCGGCTTCAGCGCCTTTCAGTTTCTCTTTTACAAATTCTACCGTGTTTTCAATCAGTTTATTCATTATATCAATTCATTTAAAATAATATTCCAGAGTTTGCTGTTATAACTTCTGAAAAAGTTAACGTGTCCTATTTCACCTTTTTCAGACTCTGAAGTTTTTAACAGTCTGTAGGTGGGCTTCAGATTAGGATAGGTATCATTCAGAAGGCTTTTCACACCTTTTTCAGTGAGCCACACATCATCTTGAGCCCTGATTACCAATACTTTTTGTGTTAACATTTTAGAATAGTCATAAGTTTTCTCCAATAATCTATTGGTCGATTTCCTGTTTAAAATTAAGGTTCTCCAGTCATATGCGCAATTTTTCGGAAGACTTTCTCCCAATCCAAACCATTGTGCCGGGAAATATCCTAATAAAGCTGTTGTTAATGGCTGCACAATCCCGAATCCTAAATAGGCTTCAATTTTTGTCCTGAATTTTAAATTTCCAACAAAAGCATTTTGCGTTCCGACAAAAACAAATTCCTCAAAAATATCCGAATTTTTATTCATTCCTAAAATTAATGCTCCCACAGAATGCCCAAGACAATATTTTTTATAATCTTTAAAATTAAGCTTTATATATTAAGTGATTGCTTTAAAATCCTCGGATCCCCAGATTCGCATCGAAGCCTTAAAATTCTTTATATTCCTGGGTTTTGAAAGACCAATTCCACGGTAATCATATGCAATTACGGTGAATCCGTTTTCAGCGAGATAGCGGGCAAAAGAAAAGTATACCTGCTGCTTCACTCCAGTTGCGGAATTAATAACCAATAGCTTGCGATTACTATGCACCGGTAAAAATAAATGAGCCGTAATAATAGCCTGGTCCTGTGTTGTAATAAGTAACTTCTCCATAGGTAAAAGAAAAATCCACTATAAAAGTGGAAATTTTAGTTTGGATTCAGCTGTTGTTTTTATAACTTTCGATATGTTCCAAATAGTTTTATAAAACGAAATCTGACAATCTGGGAAGTCCGGTTTGTGAACCTTTTTGCGTAGAAACCCTTGCAGAAACTTCATTTCCGAATTTTACACAATCTTCAATATCATTATTATGACATAATGCAATAGAAAATCCTACGGTAAAGGCGTCTCCCATTCCCATTTTGTAAATTGTACTATCTTTCTCATTCCTGCAGTATTTCATCTCTGTTCCATCGAAATAAACGGTAGAGTTGATATCATCTCTTACAAAAACTTTATTGAAATATTTTTTTAGGATTTCTTCTCTCTGTTCTTCTCCGAAAAGAATATGTAATTCATTACTTTTGACGATAATAAAATCAAGGTTTTCAACCAATTCTTCAGAAAGTCTTTGAGCCGGAGAGGCGTATAATCCTACTTTTTTGCCGTATTTTTTAGCTTTACTGACGGTAAATTCCACAACATCCATAGAAATTTCAAGCTGAAGAAGGATTAGATCCGCTGTCTGAAAATACCGGTCTGCAGATTCTACATGTTTCGTATTTAAATAATTATTGGCAGCAGGTACCACAACAATAGCAGAATTTCCATGGGACGCTGTAACATAAGCTGTTCCGCTTGCATCCTGATCGGTCTCAAAAACGAAATCTACATTTACATTTTCACTGATCATATTTCTCATGATCTGTTGTCCAACGGGATCCTGCCCTACACAACCAACAAAATACACGCTTGCGCCAAGCCTTGCCGTTCCAACAGCCTGATTGGCGCCTTTTCCGCCAAAAAAGCTTTCAGAATGAGTAGCAATAACGGTTTCGTTTTTTCCCGGAACTTTTTCGGTTTCCAGTACAAGATCTATAGAAGAGCTGCCTACAACAATTATCTGAGGATGATCTGATGAAAAATTCATTGCATTTAATACATTAATAGTTGTGTTGGTAATACTGAATATTTATTAATTAAAATCTCAACTAATTTCTATAAATTCAGTTACGATTTTTACAGGCATCCGGTTTTTATCGTAAGCAATATAGCTGGCATAAAATCCTTCACCATATCCTGTTTCAAAGGCAAAAATAGTTCCAGGATGATCTTCCTTAGGTTTTAAAAATGCAAACTGATCGATTGCTCCTTTTTCATCAAAGAAATATTCATGGAAAAACTCTTCGTAAATCCCCATAAAGTCTGCACCTTTACTGTGATACAACCTTTGTTCCAGCTCGTTGAGCCCAGTCTGTGTATCAGCATCCATAAAGCATCCCATACCGCTTTCTACAGGATAACCGAAAACTTCACCTTCCGACAGATCTTTCATATTCTGGCCTTCTGTGGTAGCGAGATTCCATTCGGTAATAGCTTCCTGACTGAAAATGATTTCGGCATATGCTACGCAATTGCTTTCTCTTTCCTTATGCAGCAAAACGGAAAAATCTCCTTTCGGAAATACTGTTGTGAAGGATTTCATATCGTTTGTAATCAAAGGATCACAAGCAACAAGATGACCGCTTGAAAGGTATATTTTTCCAACTTCAAAGCTTTCCAGCAATGGACTTTCCACAAAGTTTTTGGAAAATAACTTTTTTATGTTTTCTACGTGTGTCATTGTTATATTTAGGCTAAGATTAAGGTTCAGGCTAAGCTTGAGACTCAACCTTAACCTAAACCTTTTATTATAAACTTTTCAGCTTTTCTTCTAAAATTGCAATCTTATCGAGTGCATCTTTTTGTTTTTTGCGCTCAACTTCTACGACTTCCGGTTTTGCATTGGCTACAAACTTTTCGTTGGAAAGCTTTTTATCTACAGAAATCAGGAATCCTTTCAGATATTTCAATTCTTCTTCTGTTTTTGCTTTTTCTTCTCCTAAATCTAAGTTTTCACTTAAAGGAATTGAAATTTCCGTTGCACCAACCAGGAATGTGAAACTCGGCTTATCTGTTTTTGTTCCGAAATGAATCTCTGAAACATTGGCTAATTTCTTAATAACGGCTTCGTTTGCAAATTCTGAAGCATTGGTATAAATTTCCGCTGTTTCTCTTGGTGAGATGCCTTTTGTCTGGCGGTAATTTCTTACTCCGGAAATAATTTCAGATGCCATTTCGAAGTTTTTAATAATATCTTCATTAAATGACCCTGCTTTTTTCTGTTGAGCAACAATTAATGCATCTTCAATACTTCTTTCTGAAATGGTTTGCCATAATTCTTCAGTTAAGAAAGGCATAAACGGATGCAGTAATTTCATTAATTCTTCAAAGAAATGAATGGTCTGGCTATAAACTTCTTTTGAAATTCCTTCTCCGTAATTCGGTTTAATTGCTTCAAGATACCAGCCGCAGAAATCGTCCCAGATCAGTTTATAAATCAAATGTAAAGCATCAGAAATTCTGAATTTTTCAAATTGATCATTAATTTCAGCGATGGTTTTATTTAATTTATTTTCAAACCACTCGATGGTCTGAGTTTCTGTTGAGTTGGCCGGTTTATTCTCATGATTCCACATATTGATCAGACGGAAGGCATTCCAGATTTTCGTCATAAAATTTCTTCCCTGAAGCATTAAATCTTCATCAAAAAGAAGATCATTTCCGGCTGCTGAACTCAATAAAATTCCTACACGAACTCCGTCTGCTCCGTATTTGTCCATGAGTTCCAGCGGATCCGGTGAATTTCCTAAAGATTTAGACATCTTTCGTCTCTGCTTATCTCTTACAATTCCTGTGAAATAAACATTTTTAAACGGAACTTCTTTTCTGTATTCCAATCCGGCCATGATCATTCTGGCCACCCAGAAGAAAATAATATCAGGACCTGTTACCAAATCTGAAGTAGGATAATAATAATTGATGTCCTTATTTTCAGGATCCAGCAATCCATCGAAAACCGACATCGGCCACAACCATGATGAGAACCAAGTATCAAGAGCATCTTCATCCTGTTTTAAGTTTTGGATCTCGAGTTCTGCGTTTTGAGTTTTTTCTTTAGCTAAAGCCAAAGCTTCTTCGATAGTCTCTGCAACTACGAAGTCATTTTCGCCATCGCCGTAATAATAAGCCGGAATCTGCTGTCCCCACCAAAGCTGTCGGGAAATATTCCAGTCGCGGATGTTTTCCATCCAGTGTTTGTAGGTATTTTTAAACTTTTCAGGATAAAATTTAACCTCATCATCCATCACCACATCCAAAGCCGGTTTTGCAATTTCAGACATCTTCAGAAACCATTGCACAGAAACTTTAGGCTCGATAACCGCACCTGTTCTTTCAGACGTTCCTACCTTATTTACGTAATCTTCAGCTTTCAGCAAAAGATCTTTTTCTTCTAATTCTTTCGCAATCTGCTTTCTTACCTCAAATCTGTTTTTTCCGGCGTAATGTAACCCATAATCATTAAGATTTCCGTCATCATCCAGCGCATCAATCATTTGAAGATTGTGCTTTTGCCCAAGCTCATAGTCATTAACATCGTGAGCAGGTGTAATTTTTAAAGCTCCTGTTCCGAATTCGATATCTACATACTCATCTTCAATAATCGGAATTACTCTGTTTACAATCGGAACAATTACTTTTTTACCTTTTAAATGAGCATATCTTTCATCATTAGGATTGATACAAACCGCAGTATCCCCGAAAATAGTTTCAGGACGTGTGGTTGCAACGGAAAGAAATTCTTCTGATCCCTCTATGGCATATTTCAGGAAATATAATTTTCCGTTTTGTTCTTTAAAAATTACTTCTTCGTCGGAAATATTGGTTTTTGCTTCCGGGTCCCAGTTTACCATTCTGTAACCACGATAGATGAGGCCTTTATTATATAAATCAACAAAAGATTTAATAACCTGCTGAGAAAGTTTCGGTTCCATGGTGAACCGCGTTCTGTCCCAATCGCAAGAACATCCCAATTTCTTAAGCTGTTCAAGGATTGTTCCCCCGTATTTATCAGTCCATTCCCAGGCATGTTTTAAAAACTCTTCTCTTGTAATCTCGGATTTATTGACTCCTTCAGACTTCAGTTTAGCAACCACCTTCGCTTCCGTAGCAATGGAAGCATGATCTGTTCCCGGAACCCAACAGGCATTGAACCCCTGCATTCTTGCACGGCGGACCAGAACATCCTGAATGGTATTATTCAGCATATGCCCCATGTGCAAAATCCCCGTCACGTTCGGCGGAGGGATCACAACAGTGTAAGGCGGCTTTTCATTCGGTTCTGAATGGAAATATTTATTTTCCAACCAGTAATTGTACCACTTTTGTTCTGTTTCCTGTGGATTGTACTTTTCTGAAATCTGCATAAATTCTATTACTTTAATTTACAATTTGCAAAAATAGTCTAAAGAAAAAAAATTTTAAGTATGAATTAAAATAATTTTTAACTTTGTTTCTCAAAATTTATCTAACAACATATTTAATATTCAAGAATATGAAAAAATTAATCGCAGGAATTGCTTTATTCGGAACATTCGCATTGGCATCTGCACAAACGATCACGTTTGATAAAACAACTTTTGATTACGGTACAATCAAACCAAGTTCAGACGGTACAAGATTTTTTACAGTAACCAATACAGGTGACAAGCCTCTTATTCTTTCAAATGTAAAAGCATCTTGTGGATGTACAACCCCTGAATTCAGCCAGGATCCTATCATGCCGGGAAAATCTGCTAAAATCAAAGTTGGGTATAATACTGCCATCAACGGTGGGTTCAACAAAATGATTGAAGTATTTTCCAATGATCCTGCAAACAGCAGAAGCGTAATCTACATCAAAGGAAACGTTGATCCGAACGCTCCGGAACCAAAACCTTTAACTCCTGCTGAATTGAAAGCTAAAGCTAAAGAAGAGAAAAAAGCTGCAAAACTAGCTAAAAAAGCTGCTGCTGCAAAGTAAGCTCTACTCAAAGAATAGAAGAACCGTCTCAGTGAGGCGGTTTTTTTATTATATTTATATAGGTTTGGCTGAAGTTTAGATATGAGTTTAATGTTTAATGTTTAATGTTTAATGTTTAATGTTTAATGTTTAATGTTAATCTTTTATCTTTTATCTTTTATCTTTTATCTTTAATAACGAATAAAAATATGGACATCAATTTCTCAGATGATTTTTTAGTAAAAGGAAAGTTTTCTATTAAAAAAGCTTCAACACAATATAAAGGGAAACTCACCAAAGAAGAAGGTGAGCAATTACTGATTCAGGAAAAAGAAAAGCTTCGTGAGCTTCAGGAAAGATTATATTCAGACGGTAGCAAATCTCTTCTGGTAGTGCTTCAGGCAATGGATGCCGCAGGAAAAGACAGCATGATAGAACATGTTTTCGGAGGGGTAAATCCGCAGGGCTGTAATGTAACCAGCTTTAAAACACCGAGTTCTAGAGAATATGCACATGATTTTTTATGGAGGCATTACCTGGCTTTACCACAAAAGGGAATGATTGGTATCTTCAACCGGTCACATTATGAGAGTGTACTTGTATGTAAAGTTCACCCTGAATATAATCTGAACGAAAAAACCTGGAAATCCGTAAAAGATTTTGATAATAAATTTTGGGAAAATCGCTACGAAAGTATCAGAAACTTTGAAAAGCATTTGACCGGAAACGGAACAACTATCGTAAAAATATTTTTGCACGTCTCCAAGGATGAACAGAAAAAAAGATTCCTCGACCGGATCAATGAACAGGAAAAAAACTGGAAATTCTCAGCAGCTGACCTTCCCGAAAGAGCTGTCTTCGAAAAATATATGGAATGCTATGAGGAAGCTATTAATGAAACCTCTAAAGACGGTGCGCCATGGTTTGTACTTCCGGCAGATGATAAATGGTTTGCAAGAGTCGCAGCCATTCAGATTATTATTGATGCGCTGGAGAAAATGAATCTTAAATATCCTAAGCTTTCTGAAGAAGATAAAGCCGGATTAGAAGAAGCTAAAAAACAACTGGAAAGTGAAAAATAAATTTGGATGGAAGATGGGAGCATGAAGATGGAAGTTTTAACAATAATTTTAAACTTCGAGCTTCAGGCTTCTAACCTTCAGCTTAAAAACCACGAGAAAATCTGTAAGCCGGATTCTGTACTTCCGAAGAAGTGCCTGTTATTTATCTGCGTTTTACATTGCTGCAAAACTTTAGCTGATTACCCCTCGGCTTTCAGAGCGGGCAACTCCTATTTTCATTGCTGAAAAGAACCGATATACTTATCATTGCACCACAAAGAGTTTACCTGATTTCACTACAGCCGAACTGTACATCCTTTCTGTTGCACTTGTCCTACCCTCGCGGGTGACGGATGTTATCCGCTTTGCTGCCCTATGGTGTCCGGACTTTCCTACCTCCCGAAACGGGAAATCAACAAGCCGATTTTCTCGTGGCTGCAAAGATAGATAATTTGAAAATTTGACAATGTGATAATTTGAAAATTTTTAATCTGCAAGAAAATGATTTTGGTTTGATGTTATTCATTCATTTTCAAATTACTTAAATTTTCAAATTCTCAAATTATATCATATCTTCGTACCACTAAAATTATACATCTGCATTGGCCTCAAAAGAGAAAGAATTTGCGCAGCTTATTAAGGATAATCAGGGGCTGATTATCAAAGTTTCGCGGCTTTATACCAATTCTTTAGAGGATGAGGAAGATCTTTTTCAGGAAATTGTGTTACAATTATGGAGAAGTTATGACTCATTTAAAGGAAATTCTAAAATTTCTACATGGATGTATCGTGTTGCCCTCAATACAGCTATTACCCTTTTCAGAAAAAAAGCCAAAAGCCTACCTACGAATGAACTGGACATCAATCTCGCCGATTTTATCGAAGATGATGATGAAAAGCAACAACAGGTATCACTTTTGTATACTGTAATAAAAACGCTTCCCAATGTGGAAAGAGCGATTGTAATGATGTATCTGGATGATTTGCCTTATAAGGATATTGCAGAAAACCTCGGAATTACTGAAGTTAATGCGCGTGTGAAAATGAACAGATTAAAGAAAACCCTTAAAGAAAAGATGGAAAAATATGCCTGAATTTGATTTAGACAGCTTTAAGAAGACGTGGCAGGAACAACCTGTTCAAAAAAAATACGATGACAATGAAATCCTTCAGATGCTTAACAGGAAATCGCGGAATTACGTGAAATATATCTTCTGGATCAGCGTAGCAGAATTTTTACTGTTTTCCGTAATGGGAATATTCTATTTCTTTCAGAATGAAGAAGATAACGGCTTTCTCAATATCCTGGAAAAACTGGGCGCCCAAAAAACACCAGAAATTGAAAACAGTTTTGAAAGTATTTATTGGATATTGAAAATATCAAGTGTTATGGTAACTGCATATTTTGTTTTCAAATTTTATCAGAATTACCGTAAAATCAGAATTGAGGAAAATCTGAAAGGATTGATTACAAGAATTCTTACTTTCAAAAAAACAGTTAATGCATTTATCCTCATCAGTATACTTTTACTGGTAGCTTTCACCTCAATCTTTACTATTTTCATATTTTACTCTTTAAATGCACAAAATGTTGAGCCTAAAAGTTCTGAAATGACCATATTTATTATAGGAATCATTGTAACAACTGCATTTTCAGTACTGCTGATCTGGCTTTATTACAGACTGGTGTACGGCATTATCATGAGTAAGCTGGATAAAAATCTTAAACAGCTCCGGGAAATTGATTCGCAGGAAGTTTAATCTAAATTACTAAACATAAAAAAGCACTTCGTTTGAAGTGCTTTTTATTTATTTAAAGTTCTTTTCTTAATCTCGCTACCGGAATATTGAGCTGCTCACGGTACTTGGCGATTGTTCTTCTGGCAATATTATAGCCCTGTTCTTTCAGGATCATTACCAGTGCATCATCGGTAAGGGGTTTCCTTTTATTTTCTTTGCTGATAACTTCCTGAAGATGGGTTTTAATTTCCTTTGTAGAAACTTCCTCTCCATCGTCATTGGTAAGGCTATCTGAAAAGAGGTCTTTTAGATATACAATTCCGTTGGGCGTATCGGCATATTTACTTTTAACCACTCTTGAAATCGTTGAAATATCAAATCCGGTGATATCAGCTACATCTTTCAGGATCATTGGTCTCAATGACTTTTCATCGCCGGTGATGAAATAATCTTTCTGGAATTTTACGATTGCCGTAATCGTTTGCAACAAAGTATTCTGTCGCTGATTAATAGCATCAATATACCATTTGGCGGCATCTAGTTTTTGTTTGATGAATAAAGCCGCCTGTTTATGTTCTGAAGAATTCTTATCATGAGAATACGTAGTTAAAATATCTTTATATTCTTCAGAAACCCTTAAAGTCGGTGCATTCTTACTGTTCAGCATGGGAACTACCTGCCCGTCTTTTACCTGTATCACAAAATCCGGAATGATTTCCTGATTGATGGTAATTGTTTGCGTATCAAAGTTACCTCCTACTTTCGGGGATAATTTTGAAATTTCATCCAATGCATCTCTCAGATCTTCTTCCTCAATATCATATTTTTGAATGATCTTATTATAATGTTTGTTGGTAAGCGCATCAAACTGATATCTCAGAATATTGGCTGCGAGAGAAACCGCTTTATCGGAGCTTACTTTCTTTTCGATCTGTAAAAGCAGGCATTCCTGAAGTCCTCTTGCGCCCACACCCGGCGGATCCAGCTTTTGGATATAGTTTTCAAGAATATCTTCCACCTTTTCTTTAGTAGTATAAATTCCCTGAGAAAAAGCAAGATCATCGACAATCGACTTGATTTCTCTTCTCAGGTATCCGTCTGTATCAAGATTTCCGATAAGATATTCTGCAATTTTTTCGTCTTCTTCACTGATATTTACCAGATGAATCTGCTCCAGAAGATAATCGTAAAGCGATTGTCCTTCCGTTAAAAGGCTTTCGTTATCAAATTCTTCGTCGTCCGGAGAATAGTTGCTGGAAGCGGTTTTATAGCTTGGTTCGTCGTCATAAAGATATTGGTCTACATCAAAATCCGTTTCAATGCTTTCCGTACCCTCACTTTCATAAGATTCTTCCAGAGAGGAGAAATCATCCTCTTTAGATTCTTCTTTCACAATTTCCAAGGCAGGATTTTCTTCTAATTCTCTTTCAAGTTCTTCTTCAAATTCAAGGGTATGAAGCTGGATCAGTTTCATCAGCTGGATTTGCTGAGGGGCCAACTTCTGCCCTAATTTGAGTTGTAAGTGTTGTTTAAGCATAGTACCAGATAGTATTTAACATAACATATTCCACGAATTTAGGAAAATATTTTGATAAAAATAAATTTTAGCACGATTTTTGCATTATCAAGACCATAATAAGCTATTTAAAATAAACAGAAAAGCCCTGAACAATGTTTGTCAGGGCTTTTTCATTATTTATATTTCCAATTTATCAGGATTTCTTCTGTTATCCCAAAAAGCAAGAATTTCAACAGTATTTTCAACTACTCTGTAATAGATAGAAAAATTTTTATCAATCAGTACATATCGTATTCCTTCAATTTCTGATAAGGTGCCGATGTTTGGATTTTTGGAAATAAGTTTTTCTTTCTTTTCAACCTCGATTCGTAATTTTCTGGAATATTTCTGAGAAGAGTTATGAAAATTCCAATAATTTAAAGTATCAGCAAAAGAAAACAAAGCTTTTCTGGTCCACCTTATTTGAAACATTGATTCAAAATTTCTTTAACTTCTTCATCTGTAGCAAACTCTCCCCGGTCTGCCTGCTCAATACCTTCAATCAAACGTTTTTTCTGCCATTGTGTAAGTTTTTCTTCTTTTTCAATCTCGAAATTAATTTTTAATTCCTTTAAAAGTGCCTTTAGCAGATTAATCTGGTTTTCATTATCCGTATGTATTGTAATCGTGCTCATTTCCAAAATTTTAGTAAAGTTAATAAAAAATCCTTCCGTTTTGTTCGGAAGGATTTCAGTATTTTAAGAATATTTTTTAGAATTCTGCATTCTTAGGTGTTCTTGGGAAAGGAATTACATCTCTGATATTCGTCATTCCCGTTACGAAAAGAACTAATCTTTCCAATCCTAAACCAAACCCGGCATGCGGAACAGAACCGAATTTTCTTGTATCCAGATACCACCAAAGCTCATGCTCATCAACATGCATATCTGTCATTTTCTGCTTTAAAATATCCAGTCGTGCTTCTCTTTCTGAACCACCGATAATTTCGCCGATTCCAGGGAAAAGAACGTCCATTGCCGCAACGGTTTTACCGTCTTCATTAAGCTTCATGTAAAATGCTTTGATCTCTTTCGGATAATCAAATAAAACTACCGGACTTTCAAAATGTTTTTCCACCAGGTATCTCTCGTGTTCAGACTGAAGATCGGTTCCCCAATTTTCAACAGGATACTGGAATTTTCCTTTTTTATTTTCTTTAGAATTTAATAAGATTTCAATCGCTTCCGTATAAGAAACTCTCTTGAAACGTTTTGAAACCACATTTTCAAGTTTTTCGATAAGACCTTCTTTCGCTCTTTCTTTCTCCGGTTTTGATTTTTGCTCTTCCGCAAAACGCTTGTCTAAGAAATCAAGATCGTCTTTACAGTTATCCAAAACATATTGGATTACATATTTCAGGAAATCTTCTGCAAGATCGATGTTATCTTCAAGATTATTGAAAGCAACCTCCGGCTCAATCATCCAGAATTCCGCAAGGTGTCTTGTTGTGTTTGAATTTTCCGCACGGAACGTAGGACCGAATGTATAAATTCTTCCCAATCCCATTGCCGCCGTTTCTCCTTCAAGCTGTCCCGAAACCGTTAAGTTGGTTTTTTTTCCGAAGAAATCCTGTGCAAAATCAATATCTCCCTGTTCGTCTCTAGGAATATTGTTTAAATCGAAGTTGGTAACACCAAACATTTCTCCTGCTCCTTCTGCATCCGCTCCCGTAATGACAGGTGTGTTGATGTAAAAGAACTGATTCTGGTTAAAGAAAGAATGGATGGCAAAACTCACCGCGTGACGTACTCTGAAAACCGCTCCGAATAAATTGGTTCTGAATCTTAAATGAGCCTGCTCTCTTAATGTCTCCAGGGAATGCTTTTTAGGCTGAAGAATGGTTTTGTCTCTTTCTTCCGTAAAGTTGTCTCCCAGAATTGTAATTTTCTTCGCAAGGATTTCCACAGCCTGTCCTGCTCCCTGGCTTTCCACCACTTCACCTACAATTTTAAGGGAAGCTGCTGTACTGATTTTAGAGATGATCTCCTCATCAAAATTTTCAAAATCAACAACAATCTGCAAATTATTAATCGTAGAACCATCATTAAGTGCAATGAAACGATTGGCACGGAATGTTCTTACCCATCCGTAAACCGTAATATCATGATGTAATACTTTCTTGTAATCCTCAAGGATTTCCTTAATTGTCTGCTTTTTCATTTGTTGATTCAATTTTTTATGTAAAAATTAATGAGTGCAAAGGTACAAAAAACGTTTTAAGACATAAATAGTTCTATTCGTTTAATTTTGATATTTATTGTTGGTAAATTGGGTATTGCATATAATCTAAAAATCCATTTGTTTCGTAAAGTAGGTCATAACCCTGTTCCGTTAAATAATAATGACAGACCTTTACTTCATTATTCCGTTTCGGGAAAGTCAATACTGCGGGACAAAGCTTTGCCTTATCAACTGTCATAGCAAAGACTTCATAATCGTCATTTATTTTCTTTCTGCTGAAAATTCCCAATGATCTGTCGTTTATAAATCTTGCTGTCATTATATCTTTTACAGAATAGGTAAAAAGCTCATATTTTATTCCCTCATATTTTGCACAATTTTCATTCATCGTAGAAGAAATGGTGAGAGAATCTTTTGTAATATTTTTAATAACACCCGATCTATATCTTTTTCCGTCCCGGAATTCCAGATCATAAATTGCTTCCATTCTCATGGCAAACCCTTCCTTTGAGGGCTTCCAGCTTTTTGCCGGATCAATAATTTTCCCCTTCTTTTGAACAATTAAAACATATCCCGGTTCATATTTACAGTCATAATATTTTTTATAATGCAATTCATAATCCAGACTGTCCTGAATTGTTTTAAACTGTCCATTTACATATATTCCGGATGTAAGAAAAAGTAAAATGATAGTGAATTTTGCTTTCAGCGTTTTCATATGATTAGATTTAATTAAATAAAACTGTTTTCTTTGTATGTTTTCCTTTTCTGATTTTCCAGGCATGGAAAGAGCTTGGGACGTCATATTGCCATTTCGGGAGAATGAGAATAATGAGAATCACATCAATATGTGCTACAAATCCGAGAACAACCGTCAGGTAAAATGCCCATCCCGCCTGTTGAAATCCAATAAGATAAGTAAATGCAGTAAGCAGACTAAGCCCCCACATTTTTGACAAAAAGGCGTGGGTACATGTTTCTTTTCCGAATTTCAACCAGCTTACGATATAACATACAGCTTCCATTCCCAGAATTATAATGACGCCAATCCATTCATCTTTTATTAAATCAGGATTTAAAAAATAAACAGCAAATCCTAAAGAAAGCCAGAAAATCATATCGGTCTGACTGTCCATTCTCCTTAGTCTTTCAGAAGAAACTCCTGTTTTCCGGGCGATTATTCCATCGAAAATATCCGTTAATAATCCGAAATACATCAATATCAAAATTAAAAACCGGGATTTTTCACCCATGAAATAAGATAAACAAAAAATGACAGGTGCAAGAACAAACCGTAAAGCGATTAAAATATAAGGTAATGTTTTCATAATAATTTATTGAATTTTAAAATTATACTTCAAAATTATTGGTGAAAAGCAATAGAATAAATGCGGAAAAAAATTAAAATAAATCTCTACATTTGTGAAAATCGCAAAGCATGCATCAGGAACTTTTACTCAGGCAGATCCGTACAAAAATCGGAAACAAATCTTTAAATGATGAGATTGCGAATATTCTAAATATCAGCTACGATGCCGCACACCGGAGAACCTCCCTGAAGGCAAAATTCAGTTTTGAGGAAGCAGTGGAGCTGGCCAAATATTTCCAGATTTCTTTAGATCAGTTTCAGGTTTCCGATCATCAGATTATCGCAAGAAAAACCTCAGCCGTAACCCAAACAGAGGATCTGGAGTCTTTTTTCAGAAACAACCTGAAAGTTTTTGAAAATCTTCCGCTTAGCCATGAGATGACCATTTATTATTCCGCGAAAGACATTCCTTTCTTTTACACGCTTTCCGATACACTGCTCTCCCGTTTTAAGGTGTATGTCTGGATGAATCTTTTAAATGCCAAACAGGTTTTTATTCCTTTTTTAGACTTCTCTCCTCCAGATTTTGAATGGAATACTAAAGAATTGCGAAAAATATATGAAGAGCAGAATGTAATTGAATTATGGAATGATATGACTGTTTCCAGCGTTTTGCAGCAAATTGTTTATTATTGCGAAACCGGACTTCTGAAAAGGAATGAAGCAGGAATTATCCTGCAGGAACTAAAAGAATTAATAGAATATATCGAACAGAAAACCGAGAACAATCCGAAATTCCATTTATATGAAAATGAACTGATGCATCTCTCCAATGACATTTTTTTCCATCATCCCCAACAGTCTCTTTTTGCCATTCCCACCAATATGTTCGGATATATATTGATTAATGATGACAAAACCTGTAAAGAAACACAGAATTATTTTGAGCACCAGATCAAAAACTCAAAATCGCTGAGTACCTCCGGTAATCGGGACAGGAAAAAGTTCTTCAATAAAATATATCTGCAGATTGAAGATTTAAAACACATAATTACGCTATGAAAAATCTTCGCAACGGTGAGTTTTTCGGACAAACCACTGAAACTTTGCGCTTCGGGGGATTAACGATTACAGATACGGAATATACGCACGCCTTCGTAGACTGGCATTATCACGAAAACCCTTATTTCACCTTTTTGCTGCAGGGAAATATGACCGAAGGCAATAAAAAAGAAATATATGACTGTGCAACCGGAACACTGCTTTATCATCACTGGCAGGACTCACACTACAATACAAAACCTGATGTGTTTACAAGGGGTTTTCATATTGAAATTTCGGAAGATTGGTTTGAAAAATTTCAGCTTTTAAAAGATAAAACACAAGGAAGCTTTAATATTAAAAATCCGGCAGTAAAGCTATTGATGTACCGTATTTTCAAAGAAACAAAAAGCATTGATAATTCTTTTGAAATATCGACAGATCAAATCCTGCTTGATATTTTTCACGAAATAGCCGGCCTGAAAACCAGTAGAGAAAAAAATCCTTTGTGGGTAAAACAAATCGACGAGATTCTTCATGAAACTTTTATGGAAAAATTGAATTTATCAGACCTTGCAAAAATAGTAAACATTCACCCGATCCATCTGAGCAGGGATTTTAAGAAATATTTCCATTGTACCTTAGGAGAATATCTCAGGAAATTAAAAGTGGAAAATTCTTTGAAAATCCTGAATGAATTTGAGTCTTTATCGGAAGTTGCACTGGAATGCGGCTTTTCCGACCAAAGTCATTTTATCAGGTGTTTTAAAGAAAATATAGGTATTACACCTTTAAAGTATAGAAATATTCTGAAGAAATAGCAATGTTAATTTCATTCTATTTTCTACAAAAGGGAAAGTCTAATTTTGTCAGATAAAAAAGATATTCATGTCTACATTCTCAAAACAATATAAATTGTATCTGACTTTATTGTTATCGATAATATTTCAAATGTTTTCTTTTGGTCAAAAAGTAAATATTGTCGAAACGGAAGGTATAAAAACAGAATTACAGAAAAATAATACCGGGAAAATATTTTTTACAGATAAGAGAATCGGAGACCATATTTTACAGCAGAAAGATTTTTTAGATTTCTACACGCTTACCAACAAGAGCAATCTTTTTTTTGTTGCTTATTTTGATAATTCTCTGACCAATTATAAGCATTTTCTGGCACCTGAAATTCCTTTAGATTCATTATTCAAAAGCGGAAATTATCAGTTTACATTGTTTGTGGACGGAAAAGAAATCTATAAAAGTAACCTAATGCCGGGAGCTCCACAACCTGACATTCAGGATAAGGCTACTTCGTTAAACCGACCTTTTATCGATAATTTGAACGGTCAGGGTTCCTGGAGCGAATCTTTTTGGAATCGTTTTCTTCATAATGGCGGAGATCAGGCGCTTTCGGATGGCAGTCACACTCTGAAAATGGAAATCCGACCTTACGTAAAAACCGAAACTATAAAAACAGGCGAAATAATTGCCGCGGGAAGTCTGAAACTGAACGTGGCAAGAAATCCAAAAATTGATATTTCAACAATTACTTTAAATAAAATAGTTCCTTACAATGGATTTTTTGTTTCTAAGGAAAAATACGATACAGAAAAAATAAAATTACTGAAAGGGTCTATAGATGAAGGAATATTTAAAAAGATAAACAGTATTGTTGTGATAAAAAACGGAGGAATATTAATTGAGGAATATTTCAATGGCGAAACCAGAGAAACGCTTCACGATCCCCGCTCTGTCGGGAAATCATTGACTTCAACATTGATGGGGCAAGCAATTTCCGAGGGTTATATCAAAAATGAATTACAACCGCTTAAAACTTTTTATCCGCTTCATCAATTTGCAAATTTCAGTACAGCCAAAGAACAGATTACCATTAAAGACCTTTTGACAATGAGCTCCGGATTGGATGGAAATGATGAAGACGGTAACAGTCCCGGAAACGAAGAGAATATGTACCCCACTCCAGATTGGGTAAAATTTGCGCTGGATTTGCCTTTTCAGGAAAAACTTAATCATCAATGGCACTATTTCACTGCCGGAGTGGTTGTTTTAGGAGACATTCTTGATCAATCTACGCCTAAGGGTCTAAAGAATTATGCCGATGAAAAGTTGTTTAAACCTCTTGGAATCAATCATTATGAATGGCAATATACCCCGCAAAATATTCCAAACACAGCAGGTGGAATTAAAATGAACGCATTGGATTTCGCAAAGTATGGTCAGCTTTATAAAAATGGCGGGATTTGGAACAAAAAACAGATTCTTTCCCAAAAATGGATCAACAGAACTTTTACAAAACAAAAACAAATAACCGGTAGGGATAACGAGTATTACGGTTATCTATTCTGGAATAAAAGCTACCAATCAAAAGGCAAATTATACGAAGCATACTATTGCGCAGGAAATGGTGGAAACTATATCCTTGTTTTTAAAGACCAGCCATTAGTGATTGTAATTACGGCAAGTGCCTATGGACAACCTTACGCCCATTCGCAGGCTGATAAAATGATACAGGATTATTTATTGCCCGCAGTGTTTGAACAAAAGTAATTTGAATAAGTAACTTGTGGATAAGTGAATGCTTAAAACTGAATTTTTAAGATTTATTCATCTTTTTTGGAAGGAACCAGAAAAACATCGATAAGTCCTTCAGGAAGCTGCATTTTAATGAATTTTTCTTCTCTGTTTACTTCAATAATCCAGTCTTTGATGATAGGAATTACCACTTCTTTGCCGTCGAGATTGGTAATAAAGTAGGTTTGTGCAGTCTGATCATTTACAGATCGTATTACGCCGCAGTCGTTATCATTTTCATCCAGAATATTATACCCGATGATCTCATGATAGTAAAATTGTTTCCCCGAAAGTTTAGGTAAGGTGGAAAGCGGTAAATAAACATTCTTACCTAAAGACTGATCTACCAGCGCTTCCGTAGAATTTTTGAATGAAATATTCAGCGCATCAGATTTGCTCCGGGATGATTTTTCAATAAAAAAAGGAACCAATAATCCGTTGATTTCAACGAATATTGATTCCAATTTATTGTAAAGCTCGGGTTGGTCGGTATCCAGTTTGAGGATAACATTTCCCGCAAGTCCGTGTCTGCGTGTGATTTTTCCTAATAAATAGCAATCTTCTTTACGCATACAGGGCTTTCTTACGCTTCAGTGTTTTCTTCTGTAGATTCAGCAGCAGCTTCTCCTTCTGTAGTTTCTTCAGCAGGTGCGTTTGCAGCCTCTTCAGCAGCTTTGGCATCAGCTTCAGCCTGTGCAGCAGCAGCGATTCTCGCTTCGTTTACTTTAGCTTCAGCGTCTAGAGCAGCTTTTTTGGCATCAGATTTAGCTGTAGCCAAACCTTCTACTTTACCTTGTACTTTAGCTTCCTTAGCTTCTACCCAAGCATTGAATCTTTTTTCAGCTTCAGCTTCATCAAAAGCTCCTTTAGCAACACCACCTTGTAAGTGTTTTTTGTAAAGAGCACCTTTGTAAGAAAGGATAGCTCTCGCAGTATCAGTTGGCTGAGCACCGTTGTTTAACCACTTTACAGCAGAATCAACATTTAAATCGATTGTTGCAGGGTTAGTAATTGGGTTGTAAGTTCCTAACTTCTCGATGAATTTACCATCTCTTCTAGCTCTTGAATCTGCAACCACGATGTGGAAAAATGGTCTTCCTTTAGATCCGTGTCTTTGTAATCTGATTTTTACTGACATAATGTTTGAATTTTAAGGGAACTCGTCCCAGTTAAATATTTTAAGAGTGCAAAGATAATAAAAAAGTTTGAAGTAAAAAGACACAAATAAAAAGTTTTGTGAATTCATTTTATTTTCAGGAGCCGGGAACCTGCTCTCGCTACTCGCTTTTTCTGTTTTCG
>NZ_JAYEDA010000015.1:0-73479 GCF_034651565.1 Chryseobacterium sp. MHB01
ATTACCGATTCTTCTACGGATTACAGGGGATATCCTGATACTTCCGGTATTGAGATTGGGTATGATAATAATGGAAATATGACGAGCCATCAGGACAAAGGAATTCTTGAGATTGATTATAATTTCCTGAATCTCCCGAGCTATATAAAATTCGATCAGGTTTATATTCCCAGAAATTTTGCACGTCCTGTTAATATACGTAGTTTCTATCAATATAACGCATCGGGAGAAAAAATTCGGAAAATATACCTTCACAAAAACCCCACTGGATCTGGGGAGGAATCTATTACTGTAGATTATCTAAATAGCTTCCAATATGAATCTAAACAGCTTAATGGTAATACACCAATTGTTTCTTTAAAATTTGTCCCGACTTCCGAAGGGTATTTTAATTTTGAAAATAATAAGTATATTTACAATTATGTTGATCATTTAGGAAATATTAGGTTAAGCTACTTTAATAATGGCAGCAGCATAGAAGTTCTTGAAGAGAATAATTACTATCCTTTCGGGTTAAAACATGAAGGGTATAATGCATTGGCAGGAAATCCTGCGTATCAGTACAAGTACAACGGAAAAGAACTTCAGGAGACGGGAATGTATGATTATGGAGCAAGATTTTATATGCCGGATATCGGACGCAATTGCAGTGGGTTTGTTTTATAGAATAATTATATTATTAAAGAAAAACTCATACAAAATCTTTCAAACTACCATAATTCCACGCCGCTACAAAAATTCCCGCTGTTTCGGTCCTTAGCCGCTGATTGCCTAAAGAAACAGCTTTCACATCATGATCAGCTAATAATTTGATCTCCTTTTCAGAAAAATCACCTTCAGGGCCGATGAGGAAAGTCATCTGGTCAAGTTTAGGGATCTCATTTAAGGCAATCCGGTGAAGGTTTTCGTGACAATGAGCTACAAATGTATTTTCTGAACTGATCGTTTTTAAAAAATCCTGAAGTTTAATGCTGTCATTAATAACCGGAAAATGAAATCTCAGACTTTGCTTGGATGCGGCAATTGCCTGTTTTCTCAGTTTGTCGATATTCAGGTTTTTACGTTCCGTTTTTTCAGTTTGTAAAATAGTAATTTCAGAAATTCCCATTTCTACGGCTTTTTCTGTAAAAAACTCAATACGGTCAATATTTTTCGTGGGAGCAATGGCAATGTGCAGTTGAGGATGAAAATCCGGCAGTCCGGTTTTAATTTCATCAATCGAGATCGCTGCCTTCTTCCCTTCAATCATCAGTCTTCCGGAAGCGAGATTCCCTTTCCCGTCGGTTATATGGATCTCTTCGCCTTCCTTCATCCGCAGCACCTTTACAATGTGCTGCTGTTCTTCATCGTTGATTGTTACTCGATTTCCTTCAATTTCTCCGTAAAATAGTTTCATAGATCTTGCGTTAAAAAAGCCACTCCTGTTTTTATGGTCGTGTAAATATCTGTATCACAATTTCGGTAAGAACAGATGTATATTTCTTCGATCCAATGGTCGTTAAGGTAAATCAGATTTAAATATTCCTGTTTTCTTAAATTATTTTTAATGGACAAATAATCTCCTTCTTTGGGCTCATAGGGAAAGCTGAAAATATTTTCGGCATTTATTTTTTGTATAATTTCATCTTTTATGTCCTGGATATACCCTGTTTCGGAGCTGGATGGAAAGTAATCCATATAAAGCTCGGAGGCATCATTTTTTCCCGTAACGGTTTCTAAGATCCAATAATATTTTGAATTTTTCTTAGATTGTGTCCCCAATATTTTTTCTTCTAAAAGAATTTTCATAGATCGTATTTTGCTGTTGCACTGGTTCTTAAATCCGTAAATTCTCCTCTTTCAAATTTCAGCTGTGCTACCATCGCAATCATCGCTGCATTGTCGGTGGTATACTCGAATTTCGGGATATAAATATTCCAGCCCAGTTTTTCCTGATTATCCTGCATGGCTTTTCTCAAAGCTGAATTCGCGGAAACACCGCCGGCAATGGCAACTTCGTTAATATTTAAGTCTTTCGCGGCCTTTTCAAGCTTGTTCATCAGGATTTCTATGATGGATTTCTGCACCGAAGCACAAAGGTCATTGATATTATTTTTAATAAAATCCGGATCTTTTCTCACTTCTTTCTGAATAAAATACAGTACGGAAGTCTTTATTCCACTGAAAGAATAATCATACTGTTCCAGTTTAGGTTTGTTAAATTTAAATGCTTCAGAATTACCTTCTTTGGCAAGCTTGTCAATGATGGGTCCGGCAGGATAATCCAGGTCGAAAATTTTTCCGATTTTATCGAAAGCTTCACCTGCTGCGTCATCAGTTGTTTTCCCGATAATTTCCATGTCAAAATAGTCCTTTACCAGGACGATCATGGTATGTCCGCCACTTACGGTAAGGCATAAAAAAGGGAATGTAGGCGGCATAGGATTTGCATCCTCAATGAAATGCGCTAAAATATGTGCTTGAAGATGGTTTACTTCGATCAGCGGAACGTCTAAGCTCATTGCCAAAGACTTAGCAAAGGAAGTTCCCACAAGAAGAGATCCTAAAAGGCCGGGACCCCGGGTAAATCCTATCGCGGAAATTGCATTTTGTTGTATATTTGCTTTAGTTAGAGATTTTTCAACAACCGGAATGATATTTTGCTGGTGAGCACGTGATGCAAGCTCAGGAACAACACCGCCATATTCTTTATGGATTGCCTGGTTTGCAGCAATGTTCGACAGAATAGAATTTCCCTTGATGATAGCTGCTGATGTGTCGTCGCAAGACGATTCAATACCTAAAATTATAGAGTCGCTCATAATAATGGCAAAGTTAGAGAATAATAACGAGAATGAGAACAAAAAATCAGTAGCTGAAAACTTAGGTAATCAGGTACAAAAAGCCGTGGAAAACGCCGGGGAAAAAGTGAAGGAGACCGTAAAAGAAGCTTCTGAGCTGGCTTCTGACGCCATCAAGCACCCGGTAGAAACGGCTGAAGAATTCGGAAAACAGGCCGTAAAAGATGTTACCAGTTACTCATGGTGGGCACGTCTGCTTTTGATTCTCTTCTGGCTCGGACTTGGACTTGTTGTTTCTATTTTTATCGCGATTAATCTTCCGGTTACCAAGCAATGGGCTGCTGATCAGGCGCTGCAGGTCGTAAACAGGGATTTCAAAGCCCAGATGTCAACGGAAAGCGTGGAGGTAAATTTCTTCGGGAATGTAAAGGTTAAAGGGTTGAAAATCAAAGATTATAAAGGCTATGATTTTATTCAGTCTAAAGAGTTTATTGCCAATTCAAACTGGCTTTCTTTATTTGGCAACATTACAAAAAACAATTCGTTAAGCTTTAACTCGCTTACGCTAAAAAATGCCGATGTAAAAGTAATTACTTATAAAGGCGACAGTATTTCAAACTTTATCCGTTTCACCCAATTGTTTGACAGCGGAAAAAAAAGAGATCCCAATAAACCTCCTTTTCAGTTGGATTCAAGACTTCAGATCCTTGATTCTAAAGTTTCTATTGTGAATTTAAATTCTCCTGGAGAAAAAGGAAAATGGTTAACTGCCACCAATTTTAACCTGAAAGCACCTAATGTAAAAATCAACGGAAGAAATATTTCGGCACTCATCAATAACATGTCCTTTACGACAAAGCGATGGGGCAAATCTCACTTTGTAGATACTTTTTCTACAGAGCTTTCAATGACGCCGGATTATCTTTCTTTAAAAGATCTGACGTTAAATACAGATCATTCGCTTTTGCAGGGAGATATAAAATTCAATCTTCATGATGACGGTTCATGGGCAGATTTTGCTGATAAAGTAAAGTGGGAAATGAATCTACGGCAGGGAAGCCAGCTGAGCGGCTATGATATCAGCTATTTTGTAACGAATTGGGACAATTTCAAGCCGTTTAATATTTCCGGTAAAATGGCTGGTCCGTTAAATAATTTCCGGCTGGATAATTTCCTAATCAGAAATCCGGATGTGAATATAGCAACCAAAACCATGAAGGTCGACAGATTATTAAAGGGTAACTTTTTAATCGAAACCCCGGATCTTTCTGCAGATTTTACCTATAAAGATCTTAAGGCCATGATGCCTTCATTCATTGCTACAAAGATGAAAAACTTTGCAGATGATTTCGGCAAACTAAAATATAATGGAACAGCAAGTGTTAATCCGAATAAGGTATATGTAGCCAACGGAAACCTCATTACCGGAATCGGACAGGCGAAAATTACCAGGTTTTCATTAACAGAGTACAGCTCATCAATGCCAAAATATGTAGGAATTGCTGAAGTTAAAGATTTAAATACTTCCGTAATTACCAAAAATAAAGCAGTAGGCTTAATTTCAGGAAGATTTGATATCAACGGTCAGAGTTTCGATGTCAACACCATGAGACTGACAACGAAATCAAGAATTACCAGTGTTGAAATCATGAATAAGGAGATCAACAACATTTATCTGGAGGGCCTTCTTGATCATAAAAAATATAACGGACTCATTACAGTGGATGATGAGCAGGCAAAAGCCAATATTAAAGGATTAATTGACTTCAGCACATCAAGAATTTCGATGAATGTAAATGCTGATGTTAATTATCTGAATATGAATTATTTTACCAATACTCCCGGAACTCAGATTGTAAGCGGAAAGGTAAATGGTAAGATGGCCATGTCTTCAATCAATGACCTTACCCTTGATGTTGAGGCAAACGGAATTAATTTCGCTACAGCCAGCCAGAAATACTATATTCCGACAGCAAAACTGAAAACGTTTATGGAAAACGGAGGCCGCGTAATTGATGTGGACGCGCCGGGAGCCGTTAATGGGAAAATATCAGGCAGATATAACCTAGGTGATCTTACAGGAATGGTAGAAAACGGATTGAACAGAATTCTCGTAGGACCAGCTCCAAGAAAGATGTACAGAGGACAGAGTTTTGCCATGAATTTTGATGTTCAACAGGGCCTGGTAAGCTATTTTCTTCCGGATCTTAAATTACCGCAAGGTGCAAAGGTAGAAGGGCAGTACGATGGAAATTCCAATAATCTAATCTTGAATCTTGATGCTGCTTCTTTAAAATATATCATGACCAAAACCCGTGAAATTACGGACGCAGACCGGGCTCTTGCAGCAGCCAATCCTGCCTATACCATTAATGAAAGGGATAATGTTACCAGGGACAGCGCTATGGTGGACAGTGTAATGGTGAGGATCAATACAGCGAATCTTGATGAACAGATTTTTGCAAGAATCAGCAGGTTACAGTATAACAAAAATATTCTCAAAGATGTTACCCTAAGCGGAAGAAATGAAGATAACACACTTCTTCATTTAGCGGCAAAATTCAAACACGGAAGTCCTGAAGATGAGCTTGATGATACGATGAAGGAATATGCTATTAATGTCAATCAGTCTACCAATGCGGGAGGAGATTTTATATTCAGATTCGAGCCTACGGAGGTTAAATTTAATGAAGTAACATGGGCTGTTGATACAAGTCCTGAACTTAATCATTCTATTACCTATCGTAAAAAGGAAAAAGATTTTGACATCAGGAATCTGAGAATTTATTCCGATAACAGTTCATTACTTGTTAAAGAAGCGCAATTCAAATCAGCTAAAGATTTTTATCTGGATGCGGAAGTCAATGATTTTTCCATAGAAAAGCTCCTGGAAATGCAGCCGGGAGGAAATACAATGAATATTAAAGGACTTGCCAACGGCAGTGTACAGATTCGCATGGATAAAAGCACGCTTCAGCCTTTAGTGGATATGACCATTGATGATATCATGATGAACGGAAACGATATGGGAGACATTACAATTTCTGCAACCAACGGATTCTCCCTGAATGTTTACGATGTTGATATCAGGGTAAACTCTGCGGGAGTAATAGGAAATAACAGCCTTCATGTAACGGGAACCGTAAATAATAATACCTCTTCGCCTACGATAGATCTTACCGCTGAAATGAGGGATTTTGATATTGCTTTTGCACAGCAGTTTGTAACTACAGTTTTTGGAAATTTAAGGGGAAAAGCTACAGGAGATCTTAAGATCAGCGGAAAATTCAGTGATTTGGATTACAGTGGCGATATCGCTTTAAAAGGATTCGGGCTTAAACTTTTATTTACCGGGGTAGATTATTCTTTTGACGATACGGTAATTCCGCTTACCAAAGGTCTGGCCATCCTGAATAATATCGGGGTTCACGACGGAAGAACAAATTCGAGCGGAAATATTTCGGGAGCAATTCAGTTTGAAACGCTCTCTTCAATGGGAGTCAACCTGGTAATGCGGGCGGACAATCTATTAGTTCTGAATACCACTCAAAAGGATTACGATTTGTTCTGGGGAAGGGTCTACGGACAGGGAGATCTCTATGTGGATGGCCCGGTTTCAGGTCTCAGTCTTTCCACTCCTAATATGAAAGCCCTGAGCGGAAGTACTTTTACATTCAATTCGGGATCTACTTCCAATGTTGAAGAGTTCAAAATGCTGAGGTTCCTTAAGGAAGGAAAAGACGGTCTGGTAACTTTAGAAGATAAGAAAAAATCCGGAGCCAATATGAATATCGATTTTGCACTCGATGTGGATAAAGGAACTACAGTAAATGTTCTGATTGGTGACGAAGTAGGAAATATTACAGTGAAAGGTGCTGCTGAAAAACTGCGTTTCCAGATGAGCAGACAAGGAAATATTGCTATGAACGGAACGTATAAAGTGGAAAACGGAACTTTTGTTTCAAAAGCAATTCTGAATAAAACCTTCCAGATTGAAAAAGGCAGCAGCATCCGGTGGGATGGAGATGCCATGAAACCCGCGCTTAACATTACAGCAAATTATGTAAGAATGGTTTCCAATGCCGGAGAATATCTTAACATGGGAAGTCTTCAGCCAATCAGTATTTTACTGCAGGCTAATATTACACAGTCTCTAGTAGATCCCCAGGTTGATCTTGATGTTACTGCGTTGGATGTTTCCAGTCAGGTTAAAGAAACACTGGCTGCAAAAATGAGCCAGGAAGGGGAGAAGGTATTGCAGTTCGGATCTGTATTGCTTTTAAATAGTTTTAATGTTTCTAAAACCGGAGGAGTTGATGTGGATGTTGCAGGCGTTGCAGAATCATCAGGATACAACCTTCTTTTAAAGCAGTTGGGTTCTGTACTTAATACCATGAGTAATGAATTCCAGATTGACCTTAATTATGTGAAAGGAGACCAATATTCCAATACGGGCGACCGTGCGAATGCAGGGGTGAGTTTCGCTCTTTCACCAAGAATAAAAGTGAAAACCGGTTTGGGAATTCCTCTTACCAAAACTGAAAATACGGAAGCCAATTATCTTTCCGGAGAAGGAACAATTGAATATGATATTTCTAAAAAGAATGATGGAAGTCTGGTGCTGAGAGGGTATTCAAAACCTTCCAATATTGGTGTCATTAATGGTGCGGGCTCAAACGGTACTGCCAATCAGGCTTATGGAGGAGGTATCGTATGGAGCAAGAGCTTCAATTCTTTATTCAAAAAGAAGAAAAAAGTAAAAAATGCACCTGAAGATCAAACAGGAATAAAAACAGATTCTATAAAATCAAATACAAAATAATTCTAAATTTATAATGATTTTTCTCATATGTGTTAATTATTGTTAATGTTTAATATAATTTTTTTAGTTAAATTATTTTTTATAAATTTGCAAAAAATACATTGTTTTTTTAAGAAAATTGTAATTTAACTAATATGAACTATCAACTGGACGAAATAGACAAGAAAATTCTTGATTTCTTAGTAGAAAACACAAGAATGCCTTTTACAGAAATTGCTAAACAGATGGATGTTTCCGCTGGTACAATTCACGTAAGAGTGAAAAAGATGGAGGATGCAGGTATTATTTTGGGATCATCTCTTAACATCGATTATGGAAAATTAGACTATCATTTTACAGCTTTCATAGGAATTCTTCTTACGAAATCTAACAGAACACAAGAGGTTTTGAAAGAGTTGTCAACCATTCCAAATGTAATCGAAGCAAGCGTTATTTCCGGAAAATACAATATTTTCTGTAAAGTAAGAGCTAAAAATACGGACGATGCAAAAAGAATTATTTATCAGATCGATGATATTCAGGATGTAATGAGAACAGAGAGTATGATTTCCATGGAAGAATATCTAAGTGACAAAAACAGACTGATCAACGCGATTTCCGTATAATCGTTTTTCAAAACAAATTATATAAAAGAACTTATGAAATCTCTCATAAGTTCTTTATTTTTGTACTTATGGAAGAATACAGCTACTTTGACGAAAATCCTAAAAAAGGATGGGGTTTTATCCTCGCATTCGCAGCCCTGATGTTATTTACCCTGATGGGGTTCGGGATTGATCTTGATGAGTATTTACAGCATGAAACCCTGAATATTCCTGCCTGGTATGCTTACACTGTTTTCGCAATTGATGCATTGATGGTGGTAAGTCTTATACTCATGTTTTTTTATAGAAAAATAGGCATTTTTGCCTTTCCTGCACTGCTTGTTTTACATTTCTTTATGCATAATTATTACCTGTCTACATTCCTGTATACGGATGTAACCAATCTTTTCCTTTTCACCGGTTTTGGAATGCTGGCCATTATTCCTAAGTGGAAGTTTTTCAGGTGATTAATAAATGCAATATAATAAATCATTAGGAGCGGGCTTTTGCCCGCTTTTATTTTTTTTTAGAGACAACATCATGAATTTCTGCTATCGGTGATAGATAAAAATGCATAACAAATATAGACAGAACGATCTGTCTGTTTTGAAAATTAATGTATACATTTGTCTTATCAAATAAAACAGTATGCCATCACCAAAAGAAAGAATTGTAAAAACAACATTTGAACTTTTTGCAAAACAAGGATATCATTCAACAGGAATTAATCAGATCATTTCAGAAGCAAATGTAGCTAAAGCGAGTTTTTATCAGTATTTTAAATCTAAAGAAGATCTCTGTGTTGAGTTTTTAAACGTAAGACATGATTATTGGTTTAATGAATTACATCAATTTACCATACAGGAAAAAGAAACGAAGTCTAAAATCCTTTCGTCTTTCGATTTCCTGATTTATATGAATGAAAAAGAAAATTTCAGAGGCTGCAGTTTCCTTAATATTTTGTCTGAAATTCCTACAGATAATGTGAAAATATTAAATGTCATTCAGCATCATAAAACAGATTTGAGAAATTTTTTTTCTGAAATAACAGAAGATAAAGATCTTTCAGATCATATTTATTTATTGTTTGAAAGCAGCATAATTGAAAGTCAGCTTTTCAGAAAAAATGAGCTTATAGAAAAATCAAAAAAAATTATCAACCAATTAATTAATTAAATTATGGAACAAAAACATCCGCTTCCGCCTTTTACACTTGAAACAGCATTGGAAAAGATTCAGTTAGCAGAAGATGCCTGGAACAGCCAGGACCCTGAAAAAGTTTCCAAAGCTTACACCACTGATAGTGAGTGGAGAAACAGGGACCAATTTGTCAATGGAAGGGAAGAAATTATAAGGTTTCTCAGCAGCAAATGGCAAAAAGAGTTTAATTATAAGCTGAAAAAAGAATATTGGGCGCATACAGACAACCGTATTGCCGTTCGTTTCGAGTATGAATATCAGAATAAAGAAGGAAATTGGTTTCGGGCGTACGGAAATGAAAACTGGGAATTTGATGAAAATGGCCTTATGAAAAAAAGATTCGCAAGCATCAACGATTTAGCTATCAAAGAAGAAGACCGAAAGTTCATCTAAATAATAAAAGCATCCAAAAGGATGCTTTTATGTATAATTCGAAAAAAAATTATTTATCTAAAATTCTTTTCACCGCTTCTTTCACGGCAGCCGAATCAATCTTATATTTTTTCATCAGTTCAGCAGGTGTCGCAGACTCTCCGAAAGTATCATTCACCGCTACGAATTCCTGTCTTGTAGGTCTTCTTCTGGCAAGCATTCCGGCAATAGATTCTCCCATTCCCCCAAGATAATTATGTTCCTCAGCCGTTACGATTTTTCCTGTTTTTTCAACCGATTTTAAGATGATTTCTTCATCAAGAGGCTTGATGGTGTGAATATTGATCACTTCACAAGAAATGCCTTCTTTTTCAAGCTCATCTGCAGCAACAAGAGATTCCCAAACCAGGTGGCCTGTTGCAACAATTGTCACATCAGTTCCTTCCTGAAGCATAATTCCTTTTCCAATTTCGAAAGGCATATCTTCAGGAATAAAAACCGGAACAGTTGGTCTTCCGAATCTTAAATAAACAGGACCTTCGTGCTCAGCAATAGCAATGGTAGCCGCTTTGGTCTGGTTGTAATCACAAGGATTGATTACCGTCATTCCGGGAAGCATTTTCATCATTCCGATGTCTTCCAAAACCTGATGTGTAGCGCCGTCTTCTCCTAAAGTAAGACCTGCGTGCGAAGCACAAATTTTTACATTTTTATTGGAATACGCGATAGACTGACGAATCTGGTCATACACTCTGGAAGTGGAAAAGTTGGCGAAAGTTCCCGTAAAAGGAATTTTTCCAGTGATGCTCAATCCTGCGGCAAGGCCCATCATATTCGCTTCCGCGATACCTACCTGAAAAAATCTTTCAGGAGCTTTTTCAATGAATTTCTCCATTTTTAAAGATCCGATAAGGTCTGCGCAAAGTGCAACAACATTTGGGTTTTTATCTGCAAGCTCAGCCAATCCGGCTCCGAATCCTGAACGTGTATCTTTTTTTTCTGTATATGTAAATTTCATTTTTTCTAATTATTAATTAAGATTACTTATTATCAATTACTTATTACTTGTAATTAATAATCAGCCGGAGCTTCTAAATATAATTGTTTGAAAGCCGTGTCCAATTGCTCGTCATTTGGTGCTTTTCCATGCCAGGCGTGAGTTCCCATCATGTAATCTACTCCGTTCCCCATGATTGTATGAAGAATAATAGCAATAGGTTTACCTTTTCCGGTTTCGGTTTTTGCTTTTTCAAGAATGGCAATTACCGCTTCAAGATCGTTACCGTTTTTCTCTTCAAGAACCATCCACCCGAAAGCTTCCAGCTTGGCATGAAGATTTCCTAATGAAAGCACATTCTCTGTACTTCCATCAATTTGCTGTCCGTTATAATCAATAGTAGAAATGATATTGTCTACTTTTTTGGAAGCTGCATACATAAAAGCCTCCCAGTTTTGGCCTTCCTGCAATTCTCCGTCTCCCTGTAAAGTATATACTAAAGAGTTATCCCCATCCAATTTCTTACCCTGAGCTACACCGAGAGCAACGGAAAGTCCCTGTCCCAAAGAGCCGGAAGCTACTCTGATCCCCGGAAGCCCTTCATGAGTCGTAGGGTGTCCTTGTAATCTGGAATCTAATTTTCTGAAAGTTCTTAATTCGTCCACCGGGAAAAATCCGAACCTTGCCAAAGTAGAATAGAATACCGGAGAAATATGTCCGTTCGAAAGATAAAAATGGTCTTCATTCTTACCTTCCATCGTGAAAGGAAGTTTATAGTTCATCACTTTTCCGTAAAGGGCTGTGAAAAATTCGGTACAACCTAAGCTTCCACCTGGATGACCGGAATTCACAGCGTGAACCATTCTTAAAATGTCTCTTCTGATTTGTGTAGTAAGAGATTTCAACTCTTCGATGCTTTTACTCATTGCTTAGAATTTATATGCACACAAATCTACAATTTTTAAATGGCTTACGGAAATGTAAAAACCCGGATCTGTGTCCGGATTTTAATCTTTTAGCGTATTTTTAATGATAAGTATTTTTAAGTAAAGGTAAGCCGGTTTTATAATTAATGATCTGATAAAGTATAATTTTAAATTTGGTAACTACATACAAGTTTACAGCAAATAAAAGTGATAAACAAATTTGTTATATATTTACAAAGTAAAAGGGACGGGTTTTATACCGCCCCGAAACCTAATTACTTTTTACAGTTTTTAGGTTTGCTTCTGTAAAAGTATTTTCTGCCATTTTGTGTTGGCTTGTTTACTCTTACGAACTTGGTTGTAGGTTTTGTCGCCATTACATTACAAGTTTAAGCGATGACAACCATCACCGTGTCACCTTCGATGCTTCTTCATTTCACCGATTCGACATTTAGATGGAAAACCTTTTATAAATATAGAAATATATCTTGAAGCAAACCAAAAAAAATATCCTTCGTTATGAGGGATATTTTTATTATGTTCAAATTTTACTTTTTAAGCTTTGAATAGTCCTTTAAAGACTTTATCAAAATTTGTAATTTCCTGAATATTTTCTGCAGTAATATAAATTTGCTTCCCAACAATAAGAACTTTCTTTATATCAACTTTAAGATCAGGATGATTTTCTTTGATATCTTTAACATCAAAGTATTCAATTCCGTTAAGATTAACGCTTTTCACGTTTCTATCTTTAAGCTCTTGTAATTCCATAATTCAAATATAAGCTTATGCTGCTAATTCTTTGTATTTGGTTCTAACATTACTATGTAAAAGTAAATGTTTGAACTTTTCATTTTCAGGTGTTTTTCTTAGATTGTATCTATAAACAAACTCGTCAACGTATTTCTGTAAGTGTTTTCGGGAAACATGATTGTACATTCCGCTCACAGCACTTTTTAATATCTTCCAGCTTCCTTCGATATTGTTCGTATGTATAAATGAGTCTTGCAAACTTACATATTCTTTCTTAGAATGATCAATTATTCTATGGTCATAATACTTTTCCAATCCATTATATCCGAGCCATTCATCGCTTATGAGCTTTGTTTTTTCAGGGTTTACAAAGCGACATATTAAGGGCTGAATGCTATTCCTTTTTGTGTCTGAAACAACAAAAGCATTTATCTTTCCGTCTCTCTGTAACATTCCCATTACTGGAGTTTTATCTTTAAAACTTCGTCCCTGGGAGTTTTGAACTTTTTTATCTTTGTGTCGGTTTTTATTCTTGCCGCCGATAAATGTTTCATCACATTCTACAATTCCTTCTAACTCATTATTGTTCTCAACAACAAAACAAGCTCTTATTCTTTGTAACATAAACCATGCGGTTTTCTGTGTAACATCAATATCTTTTGATAGCTGAATTGAGCTAATTCCTTTCTTATGTGAAGTGACAAGCCAGATAGCCAAAAACCATTTGCGAAGGCTCACTTTGGTGTTTTCAAACATTGATCCGGTTTTTACATTGAAATATTTACCGGTGTTTTTACATCTATACTTGTTGTCTTTGCATTTATAGACAATAGATGTAGAATCAAAAGGACTTTCAACAATACCATTCCATCGCATTTGCTCTAAATATTCGACGCATATTTGTTCCGTTGAAAAAGTATTCAATAGTTCTAATACTGATTTAATATTTGTGCTTATCATTGGTGTATAATAATAGAACTAATTTACGAAAAATTTCATTTAGTATTGTTTTTTAACACTTTAAACTACTATTTTTGTAACAATCTTTAACGAAAAAATTAAGCGTTAGCAGTTTATACTACCTCGTGGAATCTGGTAAATTCAAAAATAGGTGTATATAAATATGCGAATGCTCATGCCATAGGCGTGGGTCTTCCTGTTTATTTACCTATTGGCTTACCAGAGCCTCACGAGAAATAAATACAGCTAAGTCCCACGCTTTCTGTATTTATTAACCTTTCATTTTGGGACTGAGTGATTTAAAAACCAGTCAATGAAAAACATTAGTATTCCAGTTCTATTCTTTATATCTGTAATTCTTCAAATTATTTCCTGCTATATATTTTCAGGTAAAAATTCTCAACTTAGTTTTTTTCTTATTTCTGTATTAAGCAGTTTTACTGCAACCTTTTTAGCTTATGCGCTAATTTATTACTTCACATTTGATTCTGGAGAAAAGAGATCTACTTCTGATATTAAAATTGGCTTTACAACTTGTCATTATATAATAATATCAGTATTTGTCATATTCCTATTTATTCTTCCTTACAATAAACTTTATGAAAATCAAGCCATAGGGATAAACGGAATTATTCTGGCTATATATGGACGTCAAATATTAAATAAAGAACTTAATAATATAAAATCATGAAAAAACTAATGACAATTTTTACAGTGTTACTGTCAACAATTTTATATTGTCAAGATATTTATCAAAATGGCTTCTCAGCAGGATATAAAGCAGGATATTGTTATAATATTTTAGGATGCATAGCACCAATATCTCCAATTGGAGATAGAGATATTAAAAATGATTATCAAACTGGATATAATAATGGATTTGTAAAAGGCCAACAAGATCAGAAACATTATACAACACAGCATACTCCTACTGGAGGGGCTTATGGACAAGTAAAACCTGCGGTACAAGAGTTAGATTTGAGTATTGATACAGATCACATGCGTGATCTTTGGGCTGATTATTATGAAAAAAGAAGAATCAAGAAACAAAAAAAAATAGCTGAAAAACAAGAAAAGGAAGCAAAAATTTCTCAGCTTATTATAGATCGTACCACTGAAGTTATTGATGAAATAGACAAATTGAAAAAGCGATTAAAAGCTAATAGTATGAATGATGCAGAAATTGATAAGATCATTACTAATTTTCATTACGAAAATCAAACGCTCTATAATAAGTATAAAGATAACGTCAAAAAATATGGTGACTTTTACGTAGAAAATGAAAAACTAAAAGAAAAAATTTCCAAGTTATAAAATGAGCCTACTTTAATAAGCAGACTCATTAGAATTCTAAACCGTTTAATCCGGCTTTTCAAATTTACAAACTTTTCTCAATATGGGAAAAGTTTTTTCTTATATTAGTGGAAACTAAAAACTTATAACTTATGGAAAAGAAAACACCAAAAAATCAAGGAAAAAATTGGAGTACTCAAGAGATTGAAAAGTTAAAAAAACTAGCAAATGGCAACACTCCCACAGGTCTTATTGCTCACGAACTTGGTAGATCTAAGGCGTCTATTAGCAGCAAAGCTAGTCAACAGAACATTTCACTACAACCAACAAATAAATCTCCTTATGATAGAAATGTGTCTAATTCTAAGAAAGGGAATTCAAATAAGAAGTAATCTTTTCAAATCTTTTTCTCATATCATTAGACCATAGGGTTCCTGCTGGAATCATAGAACCTAAATCCATTATAAAATCATGGATTTCCTCATTTGTAATCTTTTTTAATTCTGCCATAGCTTTATTTTTGAGTGAAGTTACGGCAGAATTTATTTTTTGGCGGATTGCTAATTTCGTATCTTTGTGTAAACTTGTATGTAGTTACCTTAAATTTTTATCACGGACTTTATTTTCATTTGAAAATGATAAGTAAATACCAATTAATTTGGATAAATAATATTATTTTCTTCTGATCAGCCAAAGTCCTATGAAAGTAAGCAGGCCATTAATGATTAAAAGTTCAAGCCCGATTTTAAACTCTCCGAAGAGTTTTTCCTGATACTTGTCGATAAGAAAAGAAATCACCGGCGCGGCGATACAGACAAATGGAACCAGCTTGTCCTTCACTTTATATTTTGTGAAAATCCCGAACGCAAATAAACCTAAAAGTGGTCCGTACGTAAATCCGGCAAGCTTAAGGATTAATCCGATCATTGAATTATCATTAATGACTTTAAAAATAATAACCATTATTAAAAAAGACAAAGCAACCAAAAGGTGAATGTTTTTTCTGAATTTCTCCTTCTTGCTGTCGTCCCACTGCGTTTTTTCCCGCATTCCGAAAATATCAATGCAAAGTGATGAGGTAAGTGCCGTCATCGCACCGTCCGCACTTGGAAATAAAGCCGAAATAAGAGCAATAATAAAGATGATTGATATAAATGGTGGCATATGATTTAGGGCAATATCCGGAAACAGCTGGTCGCCTGCGCTGGAAACACTTTCCTGTGCACCGTAAAGATGAAGAAGGCCTCCCATATAAAGAAACAATGAAATAACTCCTAACAAGATGAAACCTAAAGTAACCATATTTTTCTGAGAATCTTTCAGTCTGGTTACAGAAAGGCTTTTCTGCATCATTTCCTGATCAATTCCTGTCATGGTAATTGTAATAAAAGCTCCGGCCAGAATTTGTTTAATAAAGAAACTTTTCTGATTCGGATCAAAATCAAAAATTTTCGTGTAGCCTTTTTCATTCATTGCTGTAAAACTGTCACCAATGCTTAATCCGAGATGGTTCAGCATATAAACCGTACAGATTATCAGTCCTAAAAGCATGCAGGAAGTCTGCAGGGTATCTGTCCAGACGATGGTTTTTACGCCCCCCTCATACGTGTAAAGAATAATCATTCCTAAGATAATAAGGGTAGTAACGATAAAAGGAACACCCAGACTGTCCAGAATAGAAACCTGAAGAATATTTACAACAAGGTATAACCTCGCCGTTGCACCAACCAGTCTTGAAACAATAAAGATCCAAGCACCGGATTTATAAGAAAGCTGTCCCATTCTCTGCTGAAGATAGCCATAAATGGAGGTCAGTTTCAGCCTGTAATATAAAGGAAGAAGAACGTAGGCAACAACAATGTAACCAATGAGATAGCCTAATGTAATCTGTAAATAAGAGAACTTGTCATTTCCTACTGCTCCGGGAACACTCACAAAGGTAACTCCCGATAAAGAAGTTCCGATCATTCCGAAGGCAACCAGCATCCAGTTACTTTTACGGTTTCCTATAAAGAAACTCTCATTATCACTTCCTTTTCCTGTTTTGTATGCTACCCAGAGCAGCAATGCGAAGTAGATGATGATAATGGATAATAAAATAATCGGAGACATGTTCTGTTTAAATTAAAATTTTAGCAAATATAGTTTTTTTATATTCTGCTTAAAAAAATAAAAAACCTTCCGGATTTACTCTGGAAGGTAGTTTTTAAAATAAGATCGAATAAGTCTTAGCCTTAATCATCCTATGCCTGTGCCTGATTTACCAGAACATCCTGAAGCTCCTCATGTTTCTGGAAAGTAGCTTTTGCAAAAGGACAGAGCGGAATAATGGTTTTTCCGTTTTTTCTTGCAAAGTCTACCGCAGCCAGAAGCATTTCTTTGCCAACGCCTTTTCCGTTATAAGCTTCCTCCACTTCAGTATGATCAATAATGAATCTTTCTTCTCCTGCCCAGGTATAGGTCATTAAACCTGCACGTTTACCATCTATAAACGCTTCAAAATTTCCGTTTTTTTCGTTGTTGCTTTGTTTTACTTCAATCATACTATGAAAATTTGGTTAATATTTCAATATCGTTGGTTAATATTTTATGAATAGGACATGCATCAGCAATGGCCCTGAGTCTTTTAATCTGTTCTTCATCGGGGATTATTCCTTCAAAAGTAATATCTCTTTTGAAAATTGCTCTTTTGGTTAAAGGGAAATTTTCAAGCTCCACTTCTACGTTAATGGTATCAATATTCCATTCTTTCCTGTCGATATACATTCTGAGGGTTGCTGCAGTACAGCTTGCGAGCGAAGTAGCCAGGATTTCAAAAGGATTGAAACCTTTGTTTCCGCCACCTTTATCCAACGGCTCGTCGGTAATCAGGGTGTTTTCACCGGCGATAACTTCGGTGTAGTACTTTTCTTTGCCTAAACTAGCTTTTACGGTTATAGCCATTGTCTGTTTAATTATTTATCTGTGCTTTAAAGCTACTGATTTTATCTTTTAGATCTTTTCGCATTAAAGGATCAATAACACCGCTTTCCATATCAAAATTCTCGTAAAATTTCGGCAGTGAAAAAGTTTCTTTTACATCGGCGCCGAACTGTGGAAAAAATGTTTTTGCCGTATTCATAACATTTCCGCCACCATACCCTCCGGGCGAGGTAGACATCAGAAGCATTGGCTTATTCTGGAAAACTTTTACATTAATTCTTGAAGCCCAGTCGAATACATTTTTAAATGCAGCGCTGTATGATCTGTTGTGTTCCGCCAGGGAACAGATAATGGCATCACATTCTTCAATAACCTTTAAAAAATGATGCGCTTCATCCGGAAACCCCTTTTTTTCTCGGTCTACGGAAAACACGGGCATGTCGAAGTCATTTAAATCAATTAAATTAATCTCGTCATCCTGAAAATCTTTCAACACAAACTTTACAAGCTCTCTGTTGATGGAGGTGGAAGAAGTGCTTCCTGCAAATGCTAATATTTTCATAGTTTATTTTCGTCCTATGGTTTTCTGTTTAAAATGGCTTTCGGAAGCGGTACATAATCTTCTTCGTCTCCCGGAACCAAAGGAAAAGCTTCATGGTTTTGGTCATTCCAGTTTACTTTTGCCTGCTCAATCAGTTCTCTGTCTGAATTTACAAAATTCCAGAATATAAAACGTTCCTCGTCGAAAGGTTCACCTCCGAAAAGATATACTGTTCCGTTTTCACTCATATCAAACTCGCAGAGTTTGGTATCTTTCGCAATCATGAGCTGCTTGGAACCATACGAATTTCCGTCGGTAGAAACTGTTCCGTCCAATACATACATGGCTGCTTCTCCGTAAAGATCTTTTCCGATGCTTATTTTTTTTGCATCTCTTGTTTTAATTTCGATAAAAAACAACTTGCTGTGAACGGGAACCGGAGATTTTCTTCCGAATGCTTCACCTGCGATCAGTTTATATTGTATACCATCTTCTTCCCAAGCCGGAATTTCATCTGCTTCAATATGATGGAAGGTAGGTTCTGATTGTTCAAGATGTTTCGGTAGGCCTACCCAGATCTGGAAACCGTGAAGTCTCTTGTCAGAATGTCTCAGGTATTCCGGTGTTCTTTCAGAATGCACAACGCCTTTTCCGGCAGTCATCCAGTTGACGGCTCCCGGTTGTATTTCAATGGCGCTACCCACGCTGTCTCTGTGGAAAATAGAGCCTTCCAGAAGATAGGTTAATGTTGAGAGCCCGATATACGGATGTGGCGGAACATCTAAATTTTGATAATCTTTCAATTCGGCAGGTCCCATGTGGTCTATAAAAACAAAAGGCCCGACTGCTCTTTTTTCACGAAAAGGTAAAAGCCTGCCCACCAGAAAATTTCCTATGTCTGCAGATTTTTCTTCTATAATAAGTCCGATATTTGACATAATATATTAATTTTTATTAAGCTGATGGTACTGAAATCAGCAAACATTTTCCATAAAAATAGGAAAAATAATAAACGGATTTGAATTTTAAGTTAAATTAATGCCACAGACAACCGAATCTTCCCAGGTTATAATCTTCTAAGCATGCATAATTTTTCCTCTTGCATTTATCATAAAAAGAGTCTTAATGATAGATCGGTTCATCTGCCATAATATTGATATTATAAAGCAAAGGTAAGGGAAACGCAGGCTGAATGTATTGATGTGTGGTAATATTTAAGTAAGTGAATGCTATACCTGCGGATCTGTATTTAAACAGCTCTTAACGCCAGCCTTGCATTATTCTTGTTATGATATAGTGTCACTTAAATATTAAAGTATGTCGAGCAAGAATCGACCTCCGGATGTTAGCAACCGGAGTTTTTTATAACGTCTGTTTATACTTTTATACTGAAGAAATTTAGAAATTAATTAATGAGAATAGGAGCTCAACTACAAGCTGAAATTTCCATCTAATTATAAATTTTTTAGTCTTCCTTCGATTTCATATTTTTTCCATCCGAAATATGAAGTCTTCTGAAAACAAAACCGGAAATAATCGTAAGAATGCCTATGGTAAGAAATGTATACCGGAAGGCATTATGCGGCTCACCATGAATAAGATCGGTACTTTCAAAAATCTTTAAAACAATCAGTCCGAAAGCGATTCCAAATCCGATAGCCAGCTGCTGATTGACGGATAAAAGCGAATTTCCGCTGCTGGTCTGGAAGTTTCGGAGATCTGCAATGGAAATGGTATTCATTGAAGTAAACTGAATCGAGTTGAAGAATCCCAATACCGCAATAATAGGCACAAACCAGTACAGGGAAGTATTGATGTCCGGAATGGCGAGTAAGCAGATCAGTGTACCGATAATGAAAGTGTTGATCATAAGTGTCTGCCGGTACCCGAATTTGTCTAATATTTTAATGACATATGATTTTCCGAAGATCGCGGTAAGGGCCATCGGAGCAATGATCCATCCTGAGGTGACGGCAGATTGTCCGTACGCAATCTGAATCATTAATGGTAATAACAATGGAACAGAACTGATTCCCAGTCTGGTAGCAAGATTTCCAACAATTCCTACCCTGAAAGTTCTTACCTGGAATAAATTTAACGGGAAAATAGGACTGTTATCTCTTTTCGCATGACGGTAATAGTAATACATGAAAAGAAATCCCAATATGAAAACAATAAGAACGGGCGTTGTATTCTGAAGGTCTCCGAAGAGCTCAAGAGAAATGGAAAGAAGGAGAGAAGCTGCTGCAAAAATCAGGAAGCCTTTTAAATCGAAATCCACATCTGCGGATTTATAATTGGGCATGAATTTTAATCCTAATGTTACCCCAAGAATGCCAATCGGTATGTTAATGAGAAAAATCCAGTGCCAGGAAAGGTAATCTACCATATAACCTCCAACGAGCGGGCCAAGAACCGGACCAATAAGAGCGGGGATAATAGCAAAGTTCATGGCTTTAAGCAATTCATTTTTGTCGAATGTTTTAATAAGCGCCAGTTTTCCGACCGGTGTCATAAGACTCCCGCCGATTCCTTGTATCACCCTCGAAATAACCAAATGGGTAAGGTTTTGTGAAAGGGCACAGAAAAGGGAACCGAGACTGAATAATATGATGGATGTGATAAAAATCTTTTTGGTCCCGAACCTGTCTGCCAGAAATCCGCTTGCCGGCATGAATACGGCCAGCGTTAAAACATAGCTGATAATAGCATTCTGCATATTCAGGGGGGATTCCTTCAGATCCCTTGCAATAGCCGGGAGTGAAGTGTTGAGAACAGTGGAGTCCAGCATCTGCATAAAGATTGCGGTTGCTAAGATCAGCGGTAATATTTTCTTTATCGAATTAGGTTGCGAAACGGCTTCTGACATTGTTTCTGATACTGGAATTATCCAGATTTGTTTGGTTCAAAGAATTAAAATGGTAGTGTTTACAGCAATATTTATTCCTTTGGATTTATTTATTTTAAAAAATTAGTATCAGGAGACTTTTTATAATTTTAAACCACTAAAAAAGTCCTGCAGATTTCCGCAGGACTTTGATTTTATTTTCTTGGTTTTTCAACCCCTTTCCACTCTTCGCCGGCTTTTCTGTACTGGCTCAGTTCAAAGGTTTTGAAATCTTTTGTTTTGTACTCGATGTTGTCGGTATTTTGCTCAAATGGCATGATGTAATAATATTCTGCATCCGTTCTGTCTGTTTTGGTACCTTTTTTTACGGAAGGAACATATTTCGAGAATTTGTAACTTGGAAGATACTGCTTTAATCTTGCATAGAAAGCTTTATTCTCTTTTTCATCCGGAATGATGCTCACGATGTTGAAATCGTCTTTCTTTTTATCGATCCACAGATAATACGTTGTATCTTCTCCTGTATTTCTGTTGTTGGAATTGAAAGCAAAAAGCTCTTTCGGTACCAGCTCCTTGATTTTTTCAGCATCAATCTTTGTATAATATTGTCCTTTTGAAGGATCTACATACGTTTCAAGATTGTACATCAAAACAGAGTTGTTCTCAAGGTTCTTGTTTTTGAAATATTGATTCAAAGACAGTTCTGCAGTTTCTCTTAGCTCTTTTCCTCTGTCATCAAGCTTTTTGGTAGGATTCTGAGGGTTAACTTTCTTTACAAATTCATATAAAACTTTTGGCTTTATTTCTTTCAGGTGAGGATATGTTTTCAGCTGCTCAGCTTTTACCAGCCAATAGTATTGTTGATAAAAGTCTTCTTTATCAGCATCCTTCACACTTTTATACACCATTGCAAGTTTTTTGGAGCTAAGATATTTGCCGTATTTTCCCTGTCCGAAAGCCAAAGTCATGGATAATAAAGCAAATAAGATAGTAATGTTTCTTCTCATTTTTTTATAATTGATATTTTCGTTTTCCAAATATAATTATTTATTAGATAATATTTTTCATAAACGGTTAAATTGTAACAATATTATTATCGTTACTGCAAAAGAAAATCCTGTATTGCTACAGGATTGATAAATTTATATTTATGTTGCAGGTTTTTAAGGTTAAAGGTTTAGCTTCAAAATTGATAATATGCATTGATCAATCAGGAATATTTAAAAATTGAAAGTAATTTCACAAACACAAAAAAACTTTCATGCACTCTAATCCTCAACCTTATTCTCCGTAAGAAGTTTCATGGACTTTTACAGCCCTTCCGCTGGGATCATTCATGTTTTTGAAAGCTTCATCCCATTCCAAAGCAATAGGAGTGGAGCAGGCAACTGAAGGAACAGAAGGTACGGTAGCGGCAGCTGTTTCACTTGGAAAATGTTCTTCAAAAATAGATCGGTAGCGGTATTCTTCTTTATTCTGAGGGGTATTCACAGGAAATCTGAATCGTGCATGCGTCATCATTTCATCCGTCACTTCTTTCTCGGCAACGGCTTTCAATGTATCAATCCATGAATAGCCCACACCATCCGAAAACTGTTCTTTTTGTCTCCAGACAATGGATTCCGGAAGAATGTCTTCAAAGGCTTTTCTCAATACCCATTTTTCAATCTTTCCTTCAGCGGCATTTACCATTTTATCTTTAGGGTTAATGGTCATTGCAGTATCCATGAATTCTTTATCTAAAAAAGGAACGCGGCCTTCAATACCCCAGCTCATTAGCGCTTTGTTGGCACGCAGACAATCGTAAAGGTGAAGTTTTCCCAACTTTCTAACGGTTTCATCGTGGAATTCTTTCGCATCAGGTGCTTTATGAAAATATAAATATCCTCCGAACAATTCATCAGAACCTTCTCCCGAAAGTACCATTTTAATTCCCATTGATTTAATTACTCTTGCCAGAAGATACATCGGAGTAGACGCTCTGATAGTGGTAACATCATAGGTTTCAAGATGATAAATTACATCACGGATCGCATCAAGACCTTCCTGAACGGTAAAATTTACTTCATGGTGAACCGACCCGATGTGTTCCGCTGCTTTTTGCGCAGCTGCCAGATCGGGAGAGCCTACAAGACCAACTGCAAAGCTGTGTAATCGAGGGTACCATGCTTCCTGCGTGTCCCCGCTTTCTACTCTCTGTCGTGCAAATTTTGCCGTTATGGCAGAAATCACGGAAGAGTCTAAACCGCCGGAAAGAAGCACTCCGTAAGGAACATCACTCATGAGTTGTCGGTGTACGGCATCTTCCAGGCCTTTTCTTAATACATTAATATCAGTTTCATTGTCTTTAACAGCGTCATAATTTTCCCAGTCTCTTTTATACCATTGCTGGAGTTCGCTTCCATCCTTGCTGTACACAAAATGTCCGGGTAAAAAGGATTCGATTTTTTTGCAGATTCCTTCCAGTGCTTTCAGTTCGGAAGCTACATAATAATTTCCGTTTTTATCCCATCCCTGATAGAGCGGGCAGATTCCCATATGATCGCGGGCAATAAGGTAAATGTCGTTTTCGGTATCGTACAGTGAAAAAGCAAAAATACCGTTTAGTTTTTCTATAAAATCTTTACCGTATCTTCTATAAAGTGCCAGGATAACTTCACAGTCAGACTGGGTCTGAAATTCATAATCCGGAAACTCTTCTTTTAATTCTCGATGGTTGTAAATTTCCCCATTTACGGCAAGAACTACTTTCCCGTCTTTGGAAAAAAGTGGTTGCTTTCCGGAAGTAGGATCTACAATAGCGAGCCTTTCGTGGGAGAAAACTACTTTTTCATCCTGGAAGACCCCGCTCCAGTCCGGACCGCGGTGACGGATTTTTTTAGACATTTCGAGAACCTGAGGTCTTAATATTTCAGTTTTTTGTTTAGCGTCAAAAAGACATACAATTCCACACATTGTTTTATCATTTAATTAAAACAAAAGTATTGTTGTGGTTTATAATAAACAATAAAAAAAATCATTAAGCGTATATTTTTAACTTAATGATTTATTATTTAGTAAAATTTTAATTATATGTAAAATTTTATATGATTTTAGTTAAATTTTTTAACTGCCCGTATGGTGTTAAACATATACAAAATTAAAATTGAATATTTATTAATGTATGATAATTAATTACGGAAATTTTTCCCATTACTTTGTGGCTCGAAATAATTTTTTTTCATCATTTGTGTTTTTACCTTCTTGCAGATCCAATTTGCGAGAAGGTTTTTTTATTCATTTCCCAGCAGGACACCTGAAACATTCCAGGAGCTGAAACTGTTTCCTTCGGTTGGTCCCTGAGGGATTTTTACCTGAATGGTATGTTTTCCGGCTTTAAGATCTCCAAGAGAAATAAAATCAGGATTCGTAATAGTTCCGGGGCACCAGTTTGAGCGGCTTAGGTCTGATGAAGACAGTCCGTCGCCAAAATTTCCGGATGCCGGATTATAAAGCCGGTAAGAACCGCAGTCTGATCTCCACGGAATAAAAGAAAATACCTTATTTCCGTCTAATAATACCGTATTGGTTTTCGGAACAAATTCATCACCATTTTCCCAGCCTCCGTGTCCGGTGGTAATATATCTCAACTGCGCATTTTTAAGATCTTTTGTTAAAGTAAATTCCACCATTAAGCCTTTGTCCTGGCTGAACATTGTAGAATAGTCCTGTCCTGCCATTTCCATAATATTAAGCGTATTGAATAAGGGAATCACCGTATTGTTTTTATGGATAGTCTGGTCGCTTTTATGGATGGTGATTTCCAGGCTGATTTTGTGGCCACCTTTATCATAGTTTCCTATAAAAGTTCCGATCCACAATTCTTTGTCATTTAAAGCAGATTTCAGTTCAGTAATGTCCTGTCGGTATGGACTGGTTTTCTGCCAGGTTTTATCTTTAATCTGAAGATTATTGAATTTATTAATCCCGAAAGCGGTAAAGAAACGCATCATTTCCACCGCCGGATTATAATTTTCTGTTGCGGTAACGCCGAAATACTGCTTTCCGTTTCCGTTGTCGTACGCCGGAAGAGTTTTTACACCGTTTTCCAATCCGTCCAGAAAAGATTCTTTTTTATCCTGCGGAATAAAAAATACGGTCCCCGTTCTGTCGTAGGCATCTCCGTTGGACTGCTGTTTTAGCTCAACGAAGATATTGTCGCCTTCCTTTATTTTTGGGAATTTAATTTTTTTAAGGATAATAGTTCCGTTGGCAAATCTTTTAACCTCACCATCGGATTTTGAATCTCCGGAAAAGTTGATCGTTTCGTTTTCAAAAACTTTTAATGTGGTAAACCTGCTTTTCCAGAGCATGTCCTTGTAGCCCAGCTGATCCGTGGAAGTAACCTGGCTGCTGAGAATTTTATCAATATCCGTTTTCTTGATTTTTTTAATCGAACTGGCGGATAAAAGTGAATTTTTATTTCTTTCAATTTCCAGCACAAAACCTAAACTTTGTCCCAGTACAGAGGGGCCACCGTTAATCTTAAGATCAGTGGTATACCAGATTTCGATGGTATTGGAATTAATTTTGGTTACTGCTTTTTTGCAATTGTAGCCTAAAATTTTCTTTGTTTCATTTGTGAATTCAAAGTTTTGTTTATTTACAGATTCAGCATCGGATGTAGAAATAATTTCGTCCGGTTTCAAAAATGCATAGGAAATTACGGTATTGGAAGGTTTTTCAATTTTGGTGATTTCAAACGGGAATTCCGCTTTTTGTTCTCTGATTTTGGTATTCAGAATAAAATTTTCCTTTTCGTTGGCCCAAACCAGCGTGGCAGACTGATTGGGAATTACTTTTCCATTATATGAATTGATGTACTGGACCTCATAGGTTTGTGAAAAAGATAGTAATGATAATACAATGAAAAAACTGAGTGAAATTTTTTGAAACATATTGGATTAATCGTTTTTACAAAGATAAATTTTATATCTGTTGCGGATGTGCTCAAATAAAAAAACTACCCTGATTTCAGAGTAGTTGTATTTTGGTATGTTATTAATCCTAAGAAACTCTTTCGATCAGAGCCATATAAAATCCGTCGTAGCCTTCGCTGGGCATTACCTTTTCATCCTTGATCATTTTGAAATTCGGATTATGTTTCAGGAACTCTTTTACCTGCTCATTATTTTCGGATGGTAAAATAGAACATGTTGCATACACCATTTTTCCTCCTTTTTTTAGCATTTTAGAATAATCCTGAATAATCTGCTGCTGTTCTTTTTTGATGCGGTCTATAAAATCCTGATCGATTTTCCATTTGCTGTCCGGATTTCTTTTTAAAACACCAAGTCCTGAACAAGGTGCATCAATCAATAAACGGTCAGCTTTGTCGTGAAGTCTTTTAATTACTTTATTATCTGTAATCAGACGGGTTTCAATGTTATGGGCTCCGGCTCTTTTTGCGCGTCGTTTCAGCTCTGCAAGCTTCCAGTCGAAGATATCTAATGCGATGATTTGCCCTTTATTGCCCATTAATGCGGCAAGATGGAGTGTTTTTCCGCCGGCTCCGGCACACGCGTCCACTACACGCTGGCCTTCTTTTACATCAAGGAAATACCCGATTTTTTGTGAAGAAGCATCCTGAACTTCAAACAAACCTTCTTTAAAGGCAGTAGTAAGAAAAACATTTTTTTTCTCCTCCAGCTGTACTGCATCGGGATAATTTCTTACCGGATAAGAGGTGATATTTTCGTCCGCAAGATCAGAAATAAGTTCTTTAGTGGTAGTTCTTAAAGAGTTAGCTCTCAAAACAGTCGGCGCCTGTTCATTTAAGGCATACATTTCTTTTTCCCATTTTTCGCCCAGTTCTTTTTCAAGAGTTTCGGCAAGCCATTCCGGAATTGAATGTTCAATGGCTTTTGTGGGAACGGTTCCTTTTTTCAGTTTTGTAAGAATGTCGGCAATTTTTATTCCGTCAAATTCTTCAAATTTTTTATAATTGGTTTTGCTCCACAGAAGGTAGGCAATCATCAATTTATAGACATTGTTGGGTTTCACGCCTTCTCCCATGTAATATTCAAGGCGCTTTTTCCAACGGATGATATTGTAGAAAATCTCAGAAACAACGGCTCTGTCCTGGCTTCCCCATTTTTTGTTTGCTTTTAAAAGTCTTTCGATTACTTTATCGGCATATTTATTTTTCTCAAAAAATGTTTCCTGTAAGGCATCGTGAATTCCGATGGCTAAGTTTCTGTGAATAAGTTCCATAATTGGTTCTGCTATTTTGAATCTGCAAAAATACGAATTAAAGTTGAGAATGTCAGGCTGAAAGTTTTAAGGTCGCGGAATAAGGATTAAAACAAAATTTTATTATTAGGTATTTGCAGCCTAAATCTAATGTTCCGGATATATCTCATGTTTTTAGATTTTAATTAAAAACATTAAAAAATTACCTTTGCAAAAAAATTAATACAATGAGTGATTCTGTACTTTGTCCGAAATGCGGCTCCGAATTTACCTATCCTAGCGATAATGTAATGGTTTGTTCACAGTGTTTTTACGAATGGAATCCTGAAGAAACAACTGCAGGGGCATCAGATTCGGGAAAAATTTTAGATTCAAATGGTAACGAACTTCAGGACGGAGATTCGGTGGTTGTTATCAAAGATCTTCCGGTAAAAGGAGCGCCGAAGCCGGTGAAAGCAGGGACGAAAGTAAAAAACATCCGTCTGAGACCAGACAGCGATCATAATATTGACTGTAAAATAGATGGTTTTGGTGCAATGGCCCTGAAGTCTGAATTTGTGAAAAAGGCATAAAAAAAGGAAAGAATTGGACAGTGTAATCTTTCAAAAAACTAGATTGCAGGAATGCTAATTTTCGTTTTAGGAGGCAGAAAGAGAATTAACCAAAAATTTCCTTATGCTGTGGAAGTACAAATGTAATGAAAACTTTTAAACGAGGTTCTTACATTTGTATTTTTTTTATGCACAATTCCACAATAAGTATTGGGAAATGTGTTGTTTATAGTTGTAAAGCGTAAAATTCAAAGTGTTTAATAAAAGATTTTCAGAAGCTTTTAACTATATTTTTTATTATTTTTTAGGAGCTTTTGATTACATCGAAAAGCAAAATATATTTTATTGGAAGCTTTTTCCCGCTCTCCGCACTCGCTATTTTCTTGATTTTGGCTGCGGCGGCTTCGCCGCCGCAGCCAAAATCAAGAAAATGAGCTCAAACAGATGCTTCGATCGGGGCTAGGGTATCAGTCATTTTTCAGTTTTAGTCGGAAAAGGAAAAATAGATTAATCAAATGTAATGTTCACTGACTTTTCGATTTGCCGATCGGTGTACATAATCAGTTCTTTATTCTTTGTCATTATTTTATTCCAGTAATGATTTCCGGCAAAACGGCTTTCCAGGACTTCCGCTTCAATACCATTTTCCGAAAGTTTTATTTCTTTGGGATAATAAGAAAATTTCGGAAGCTGAAAAACGGCAATTTCATCTGTATTGAAAATATTGACTTCACCAAACATCTTTGCAACATAAGAGTTGTAAGGATTTTTAAAGGTCTCTTCGGGACTTGCTTTCTGAATGACCTCTCCGTTTTGCAATACGACAATCTCATCCAGCCATGGAATGATATCCTGGAGCTCATGTGTAGAAATAATCAGTGAAATATTTTGTTGCTTAACATATCGGAATAACTTTTCACGAAGTTCGATTTTTCTCGGAAAATCAAGATTACTGAAAGGCTCATCAAGGATCAGCAGTTTCGGAAGAACGGAAAGAGCCCGTGCTATGGCCACCCGCTGCTGCTGTCCGCCACTCAGGTATTTCGGGAGAACATTAGCGAATTCTTGCAGGCCTACAACTTCCAGCAATTCTGAAACAGTTTCTTTTTTCTTTGTTAAATTGATATTAGAAATAAATTTGCCTACGTTTTCAGCTACGGTTGCATAAGGCATCAGGTCAAAATTCTGGGCAACAAACTTCATTTTAGCTTCTCCGGGAACCAGGTTTCCTTTAGGTCCGTGCAATTTTTCGCCATCAAAAACAATAGTACCGCTCTGCCAGTCGAGAAGTCCGTAAATCAGGCTTAACAAAGTCGATTTTCCGCAGCCGCTTTCCCCTGCAAGCGCGATGATTTTCCCTTCGTCAAAATGCAGGTTAAGGTTCTGAAACAAAGGTTTTTCTATAGAATATGAAAAGAATAGATTATTTATTTCTAATAGCATAATACAAATGTAATGAATTGAAATCTTTCTAGGAAAGAACAATTTTTTTTATTATTTTAGCAGGAGTAACAAAATTTAAAAAATTATGAAAAGAAAGCTATTTTCGGTAGTTTTTTCTGCTTTTCTGGCTTCATTTATCATCGTTTCCTGCAAAAAGGAAAAACCTGTAACCGGTGAAAGTAATGAGGTGGTAACTGCTAAAGATGGTGCCCAGTTTGCAGTCGATACTTTAAACAGCAAAGTAGAGTGGAAGGGATATAAAATATTTAAATCTGAAAATACAAGCCATTTCGGAATCATTAAGTTTGAAAGCGGAGATGTAATCGCAAAAGACGGTAAACTGCAAAGCGGAAAATTTGTAGCGGATATGACTTCTCTCACTTCTGAAGATCTTAAAAAAGATGCCGCACAAATGGAAAAACTTAACGGTCATCTCAAAAGCGGAGACTTTTTTGAAACAGAAAAATTTCCTACAGCATCTTATGAAATTACAAAGGTTTCTCCTTTGGCAGAAGGTGATTATAATACTGTACTGGATGGAAATTTAACCATTAAAGGCATCACAAAACAAATGCAGTTCAAAGCAAACGTATCCGTTAAAGACGGTGTGGTAAGTATTGCTACGGAACCTAAAGACATCAGCAGAAAAGAGTTTGGTGTTGAGTTTCAGAGTCCTGTCGAAAACGGGGTGATTAAAGATGAGATTACGCTCCAGATCAATGTAAAGGCATTGGAAAAAAAATAAGGATGATCCAGTCTTTCTTTTTAAAAGAAAAAGATATTTTTTATTTACTTGAAAATTGATTGAAATCTGCTCTTAACAGGAGCGGATTTTTTTAACAATTTAAGGAAAAATATTTCGCCGAAAAACCGTATTTTTGCAAAACATTCTGAAAGGGTAAAACAATGATAGAAAAGATAGAAGAGTTACTGGTTGAAGTAAACAGTTTCAATGCTACATCAAAAGAGGAGATTGAAAACTTCCGTATCAAATACAATGGAAAGAAAGGAATTCTGAATGATTTTTTTGAAAAATTCAAGGACGTTCCGAATGACCAGAAGAAAGATTTCGGACAAAAGATCAATACTCTGAAACAGGCAGTTAATGTAAAACTGGAGGATTTGAAAAATGCTTCAGCATCTTCTGTTATAGTTGAAAAGGAAGATCTTACGAGACCTGCCTTCCCTCTGGATCTGGGTTCAAGACATCCCATTAATCTGGTGAAGAACAGAATTATCGAGATTTTTAAATCTATTGGTTTTGCCGTAGCAGACGGACCCGAGATTGAAGACGACTGGCATAACTTCACCGCACTGAATCTTCCGGAATACCATCCGGCCAGAGACATGCAGGATACCTTTTTTATTGAGCAGAATCCTGATATTCTTTTAAGAACGCATACCTCTTCAGTACAGATCCGTTACATGGAAGAAAATCAGCCGCCTATCAGAATTCTTTCTCCGGGAAGGGTTTTCAGAAATGAGGCGGTATCTTCGCGGTCGCACTGTATTTTTCATCAGATCGAAGGTTTGTATATTGATAAAAATGTGAGTTTTGCAGATCTTAAACAAACGATTCAGTTTTTCACTACAGAGCTTTTTGGAAAATCAAAAATCAGATTGAGACCTTCTTATTTCCCTTTTACAGAACCAAGTGCAGAAATCGATGTATACTGGGGATTAAATTCTGAGACCGATTACAGAATTACCAAAGGAACCGGATGGCTTGAAATTATGGGCTGCGGAATGGTAGATCCTGCTGTTCTGAAAAATGTAAATATAGACCCTGAAAAATATTCCGGTTATGCCTTCGGAATGGGAATTGAAAGAATTGTGATGCTGCTCTATCAGATGAGTGATATCAGAATGTTTTTTGAAAATGACATCAGAACACTGGAACAGTTCAAGAGTCTTTAATGAAATTAAATAAAATATATAAAATCCTGTAAATTATTTTATGGGATTTTTTATTATTTTTACATTTAAATTACGCAGATGGTTGAAAAGATAAGTTTTAGATTAAGGAAATTCATTCACTACTCTTTGATTTTATGTATATTACTTATACAGTTTCTGATTGCGGGCTTTTTCTACAATGAGTTCATTACAAAGAAAAATTTAAAGTTTATTGAAAGTCAGCTAAAAGAGATTCATTCCCTGGAAAAGCTCACAAATAATTCTAAAAAAGAATTGTTAAACGCACAGGTTGACTTTCAGAAATATGTCTCTAATAATGATAAAAAATATCTGGACTTATATTTTAAATCTTTACATAAACTTGATAAGAATCTGGACAGTATCGACAGTTATAAAAATAAATATCCTAGATTAAAAAACATACTGATTTTAGAAAATAAAAATTCTCCAAAGGTTCAAAGGCTGAAAAACCTTATTGATTCCGTGCATGAATATTCTACCAATACAAGCCTTAAAAGACCCTATGTTTTTCCCGAAATCAGAAAGTATGATCTTGATTATAATTTTGATAAGTTTAATATAGAAAGGAAAACCTATTCTGATACGATAAAGAAAAAAAGATTTTTCGGGCGTTTAAGAGATGCAATATCCGGAAAAGAAAATGTGCGCAAAGACAGTATTGTTGTAACCATGAAACAAGGAATTAATCCCAATACAGCACTCATAAAAGCTGAATTTGACAGTATTTTGGATGTAGTTAATAATCATTATAAAGTACAGGTTAAATATATGCAGACCAATGTTTTACGGAAAGAAAGCAATAGTACTGCTTTTTATAAAATATTCGGTAATCTGCTAATGTATGGAAATAGTGTCATGAATATTTATGACTATGCCATCAAGAATTCTAGGGCAGATCTGGAAAAAGAATATTATCGACAAAACTCTGCAAATAACCGCATCAGGACGAATCTTATTTTCGGAGCAATGATTCTTATGCTTATAATCTCTGTTCTTATTATGATGCTTACAGGTGTCGCTTTTTCTTATGAAAAGAAATTAAAAGCAGCTAATCTTCAGATCAAAGCAAATCTTGAATTTAAAAACCGGGTTTTGGGAATGTTAAGCCATGAGTTAAGGGCTCCGTTGAAAATTATCGGTATTCTCATTAATAGAATCAGTGAGAAAACGGATGATAAAGAAATCAAAGAGTATCTTAAATCTATTGGTTTTACCAGCAATACGTTATTGCTCCAGGCAAATCAGATTCTGGAATATACTAAAAACCAGCATGTAAAAAATAAACTCATTCCGGTTACTTTTAATCTCAATAGCCAGATCACATCTATATTAAGCTCCATTGAAAATTATATAGAAACAAGAAACAATACATTTGTGGTGAATAAAGCGATCAATCCGGACCTGATGGTGTATTCGGACAATGCTAAAATCGCCCAGATTTTTATGAATATTCTTGGCAATGCCAATAAATTTACAGAGAACGGGCAAATAACTGTTACTGTAAAAACTGAAATTACAGAAGAATCTGTAGTCACTTTAACAACAGAAATTATTGATACCGGAGTTGGAATCGCAGAGTCTGATCTTAAAAAAATATTTGAACCTTATTATCAGGGTGTTTTATCAGATGATATCGAAAATATTGGTGCAGGTCTGGGTCTGAACTTATGCAAGGAACTGATAGAACTCTACGATGGGCAGATTTCGGTTCAAAGCGAACCGGGAAAAGGTACAAAGGTTTATTTTTCTCTTAATTTAAAAGTCAGTTATGATAAATAAGGATGAAGAAAAACTATTTTTTCTGCTGGCAGATGATCATATGCTCATTCGGCAGGGAATGATATTTATACTGGATGCTGCGGGAATCAATTATGAAGCCTTTCATGCATCAAATTTCCGGCAGATCAGAGAATGTATCAATGATAATCCCATTCATATCGCGATAATCGATGCTCATTTTCCCGAAGGAAACAGCCTTCAGATAATAACAGAAATCAAAGAAAAAAAACCGGAAATTAAAATTCTCATTTTTTCCGGAATTGATGAGAATATACATGCTCTTAAATATCTGAATGCAGGAGCAGACGGATTCCTGAGTAAACTTAGTGAGGAAAAAGAGATAGAGGAGGCAATATTCTCAATAATTGAGAAAGGTGAATATATTTCCCCCGTAACGCAGGCCTTGCTGATGAATTCACTTAATAATCGCAATCTGGTTAATCCACTGCTGTCTTTAACAGAAAGAGAACTTGAAATCGCACGCATGTACGCTGCCGGTTACGGCAATCTCGAAATTGCAAACATGCTGGACGTGAAGCAAAATACCATCAGTACAATTAAAAAAAGAATGTTTAAAAAGCTTAAAATTGAAAATATCGTTAAGCTGATTGAGCTAGTTAAAAATCATTCCTAATAGGGTTGTAGAAAAATATCTACAATTGTGTCGATATATATCTAATGTTTTTTTAGTGATTCTATATCCATGGTGCAATATCTTTGTACCATAATAATCAGCTGTTATTACCCTGTAAAACAATCTTTGATTCTGAAAACACAAATGATGAAATAAAAAAAGAATCAAGGATTAAAAAAACGCAAATGATGATTTAAGTATATCTTCGGGGAAGTGGATCTGCTTATTATCAAATGCAAAAAAAGACCTCCGGAATTTTCGGAGGTTTTTCTTTTATTACTGATTTTTGTTCAGAGTTTTATTTTGTAAATTTTAATGGATATTTTACATTGCTGTATCCGTCAATACTGGCCTTTAGAGAACCTACGGCGAGCTCTGCTTTTAGAAGTATCGGGAGGTGATTTGCATCGTTGGAAACCCACATCACCACACCTTCTTTTTCTTTAAAAACCCTTCCGCTTTTTACAGATGGAATAATTTTTAAACAATTAATAGTACCGAACTTAGTCTTAAGATTCTCTGTACCGGTAACCTTTAGCTGAAAAGGAAACATTTCATCATCAATCCAGACATTCATATTAATTACCGTTCCCACTTTCAGTTCAGCGGGGCTTTTACTTCTTAAATAATAGAAACAGGAAAGCATATCTTGTACTCCTTTCACAGATTTTATAACCTTGGAACCGTTGGCAGGCGTTTTTTTATCTGTAAGAACCAAAGTATTATTATCATGATTAAAGGTTGTTTCAAGATGCTGACGATAGCTTCCCTCTTTTACATTTCTTACATAAAAACTCGGAAGTTCGGTATTCATATTAATATAACTTTCATAAAGGTCATCAACCTTAAAAAACGCTCGTACCGCTCCTGTAGTCTGCCCCGTTCCCTTTACGTACAAATGCGGAACTCCTCTGTAGGCACTTTTTTTTGCTGTTAAATTAGCAGTTCCCGCATTAAGAAAACCGTAATGGATTCGCAGGCTGATAGACTCACCATCTGCAATATTGGTGATCTGACTAAAACTTAATGTAAACAGAAACACCAAAATAATACTCAAAAATTTTTTCATACTCAAAATTTTACAAAAACACTGCCAAATAAAAACAACTCCGGATTTCAAAATCTATTTGATAAATCTCAGTTTTTTATTTAGACTGAATTAAATATGCTTCGCATTAAAATTAGTAAATTTGCAGCCACAAGTATAATTAAATTATCTTATTATTATGATAACGACCGATATATTGATCATAGGAGCCGGACCTACCGGGCTATTTGCCGTATTTGAAGCAGGTTTACTAAAAATGAAGTGCCATATCATTGATGCACTTCCACAGCCGGGAGGACAGTTGGCCGAGCTTTATCCAAAAAAACCTATTTTCGATATTCCGGGTTATCCATCTGTAAATGCAGGAGAACTTATTGATAATCTGATGGAACAGATTAAGCAATTTCAGCCGGGCTTTACCTTAGGAGAAACCGCTGTTTCCTACACAAAAGTTGATGACGAATGGTTTGAAGTAATTACCAATAAGGGAACTGTTCACCGCGCAAAAGCAATTGCTATTGCAGGAGGTTTGGGAACTTTTGAACCCAGAAAACCAACCATCGAAAATATTTCCGATTACGAAGAAAACGGACTTGAATATTTTGTAAAAGAACCTGAACATTTCAGAAATAAAAAAGTAGTGATTGCCGGAGGTGGAGATTCTGCACTGGACTGGAGTATTTTCCTTTCCAATGTGGCAAGCGAAGTAACGCTGATTCACAGAAGAAACGAGTTCCGTGGTGCTTTGGATTCCGTGGAAAAAGTTCAGGATCTTAAAAACCAGGGGAAAATAAAATTAATTACACCTGCTGAAGTTACCGCCATTAAAGGTGATGGAAAAGTGGAGGCGATTACCGTAGCCGTTGACGGACAGGATCCTTATGATATCGAAACAGATTATTTTATTCCGCTATTCGGATTGACGCCAAAATTGGGTGAGATCGGAAACTGGGGATTGAATATTGAGAAAAATGCAATCGTGGTAAACAATGCTTTAGATTACCAGACGAATATCGACGGAATTTACGCCATCGGAGATATCAACACCTATCCTGGAAAACTTAAACTAATTCTTTGTGGCTTCCATGAAGCTACGTTAATGTGTCAGAGTGTATACAACAGGTTGAATCCGGGCAAGAAATTCGTTTTAAAGTACACAACGGTAAGCGGAGTAGACGGATTCGACGGAAGCCGAAAAGAAGCGGAGAAAGCAGTTGTGAAAAAAATTGACTAAATTTGTTGTCTGTTGACGGTTAATGTTGAAAAATGACCGCCATCAACCATTAACAAAGAACTATCAACTAAAATGAGTGATATAAATATAAAAATCACCGACCGGGAAGGTGTTACCCACGATGTGGTAGCTCCCACCGATATGTCGATGAATTTGATGGAGATTATCCGTTCTTATGAACTTGCAGAAGAAGGAACCATCGGCGTATGCGGAGGAATGGCAATGTGTGCTTCTTGCCAGGTCTATGTGATCAGCGATCCGGGACTGGAAGAAATGGGAGCAGAAGAAGACGCCATGTTAGGTGAAGCTTTTCATGTGCAGGACAACAGCAGATTGGGATGCCAGTTACATATTGTTCCGGAAATGGAAGGACTGGAAGTGGAAATTGCTCCTTATCCTTAGAAAATTTTATTTAAATTATAAAAGCAACACCCGAAGACTTTCTTCGGGTGTTGCTTCTATAATAGATTTATGTTTCATCCTTTGAAATCCATTTTCCCACCGTCGGAGCCTTATAATTCCTCATCATTTCCAGCAATTCATCAATATTATTACTGATCAGCAGCATATCGCGGTTAATTTGCTTTAAAAAGCCTTTTTCTACCATATTTTGAACAAGGTTTATTAGATCATCATAAAATCCGTCAATATTAAGAATGCCAATCGGTTTTTGATGAAGCCCGAGCTGTGCCCAGGTAATCATTTCGAAGAATTCTTCCAGCGTACCGTAACCTCCGGGAAGTACGATGACGCCATCACACAATTCATTCATTTTGGTCTTTCTTTCATGCATGGTTTCAACCAGAATCAGTTCGGTAAGCTGTTTGTGCGCAATTTCTTTGGATTGTAGAAAATAGGGAAGAACGCCCATCACTTTTCCTCCGGACTGTAAAGCTCCATCAGCAACAGCACCCATCAGACCGACATTTGCGCCGCCGTAGATCAGTTGTATATTGTTTTTTGCCAGTGTTTTTCCCAGCAAAACTGCCTGTTCTTTATAAATGTCTTCCGAACCAAAACTTGATCCGCAGAATACGGTGATGCTTTTCATGGTTAAATTAGAATTAAATTTTTCTTTTTTGAGGAGATTGTCTGTTTGAGAAGAAAGATAAAATTTCAACATCGCTATCATTTACACGATAATACATAGTGTTAAATTGCAGAATAATTGCCTTGTAAACATCTTTGGTTTCGGATACAGGAAATATAAAAGGATTTTGAGATATAATTTCTATCGAACTTTCAATTTTATGAGAAAGTTTTCTGATTTCTTTATCTGTAAAATTATTTTGAAGATAATCTATGGTTTGTTCTAATTCCTTTAAAGCATTTGGAGTCCAGAAAATTTTATAACCACTTTCCATATAACTTTCTGGCTTCGGAATGAGGTTTTAATTCTTCATTATCAGCTTCGGATATTCCCTTTTCAATAGATTTTTTCTCTTCTTCCGAAATCGCATTCCACCAGTCTTTAGTTTCCTCTTTTCTAAATTGGATCAATTTTTTTATAATAGAAGTATCCTCCAATGTAGACAACCATTGAATTAATTCAAGTTTTTCATTGAGAGTCTGTGTGTTCATAATTGGTATTATTTATTCAAATTTAAAAATTTAAAATAAAAATCTATAAAGATTTAGAAACAAAAATATCCAAAATCAAAATAATTTTGGATATTCAATATAGCAATTTTACAATTCTATTTTAAAGGAATATTGGCTAGAATATCTTTCGTAAAACTCCAGAATTTCTGTGCAGAAGGAATATTCGCTTTTTCATCAGGCGAATGTGCCCCTCTGATTGTAGGCCCAAAACTCACCATTTCCATTTCCGGATAATTAGCTCCGATAATTCCGCATTCAAGGCCGGCATGACAGGCAACAACATGAGGCTTTTCTCCGAACTTTTCAGCATAGATGTTTTCCATCAGCTTTACAATTTCCGAACCGGGCTTCGGTTTCCATCCTGGATAAGAACCGCTGAATACGGTTTTCATTCCTGCAAGCTCAGCAACGGATTTTAGCTGCTCTGCTACAGAATCTTTTGAAGATTCTACGGAAGATCTTGAAAGGTTTAAAATTTTCAATGCACCCTCTTTCAATTCTACTCTTGCCACATTGTTGGAAGATTCCACAAGATCTTTTACATCAGGGCTCATTCTGTAAACACCGTTGTGAAGTGACTTCAGCGTAAGGATGATTTTTCTTGAATCTTCTTCGGAAAGGGCTTTTTCTGAAGTGGTTGAACTTTCAATGTTGATATGAAGATTAGGCTCTACGGTTGCAAACTCTTCAATAATTTCTTTTTTCAGTCCGTTGGTTACCTCATCGATGAATTCCTGGGCATTTCTTACGGAAACAATGGCCACCGCTTCTCTTGGAATAGCATTTCTCAGTCCGCCACCATCGATGGAGATCAGCTGAATATTTTCTTTGTCGAGTGCTTTATAAAGAACTCTGCCCAGAATTATATTGGCATTACCGAAACCTTTGTGGATATCCATTCCGGAATGACCACCCTGAAGGCCTTTTACTTCAATTCTGATGATTTGTCCTTTTGCTACTTCCGTATTATAGTCCTGTGAAATAGTAACGTCAATTCCGCCGGCACAGCCGATATCAATTTCGTCGTCTTCTTCCGTATCAAGGTTTAGGAGAATCTGCCCGGTCAGCTGTCCGGGTTTTAAACCTAAAGCTCCTGTCATTCCGGTTTCTTCATCGATCGTAAAAAGAGCTTCAAGATCAGGATGCGGAATATCCGTGCTTTCCAGGATTGACATAATAGTAGCGACTCCCAGTCCGTTATCGGCTCCCAGAGTGGTCCCTTTCGCCTTTACCCAGTCTCCATCCACTTCCATTTTGATGCCTTCCGTTTCAAAATCGAAATTAACATCGTTGTTTTTCTGGCATACCATATCCAGGTGTGATTGAAGAACTACAGATTTGCGGTTTTCCATTCCCGGTGTTGCTGGTTTTTTGATAATTACATTACCCGTTTCATCAACCGTAGTTTCCAGTCCTAAGTTTTCACCGAATTCTTTAATGAATGCAATTACTTTTTCTTCTTTTTTTGAGGGTCTCGGAACAGCATTCAGCCTGGAAAAATTCTTCCAGATAATCTGCGGTTCTATATTAGATAGCTCCATTGAAATTTATTTTTCTCAAAATTACAAAATAAAAAATGCTTCCGGATATCGGAAGCAGTATTTTTACCGGCAGCAGGAAGCTTTAGCATCCGCATTCACCATAGATTGGGATGTTTACAACAGTTCCGTCCGGTTTTTCAATGGTGAGCGTTCCTTCAAAGAGCAATGCCTCTTCACCTTTTATTTTTTTACCTTTTACGGAAATTTTATAATCATCATTTTCAATTTCCTTGCTCAGTACTTCATCAGCTTCCATATCACTTGAAGCGATAAGGTTTAAAGCGATTCTTTTGCCGTCAAGTTTCATGTATGCGGTTTTCCCGGCATCATCAGCGTAAATATATTTTTCGGCCAGAAAATCTGCTTTGCTTTTGGCAAAATAACATGAACATTCCTTGATTTCAGGAGGAAAAGGAAAGGTTTCGACAGCGATTTTCTTTGATGAAAGATCGGTAGCTACACTATCTTTAACTATGTTAGAAGAATCTACTGAAGCGGAATTCTGAGATCCCTGCTGTTCTTTTTTACAGGCAACCAACAGAAAAGCTGAAAAGAAAATGATAAAATATTTCATTGTTTGCGGTTATATAAGTTTATCCTCTTGCTCTTTCAAGAAGTGTCATCATTAATAAGGAAAGGATCACAAGGCTTTCTTCTTCATCATCAATATCGATGAGGCGATCAAGCTGAAATCTTCTTCCAAAAAATGACGGCATTTTTTTAAGTTTAAAATATTCTTTTCCGTCAATGCCGGTAACGGTGTAGGAAGGGTTCAGGAAGTATCCTGTAAATGCTCCGACAAGCGGGATTTCGCCTACCAGATGGTCAAAAAAACGTACCCATGCACTATCTTCCTGGATTTTGAATTTTGGCTGATCGTTGGCATCCAGAATATCATAGCTGGCTTTCCAAAAAGAACGCATTCCTTTTCTTGCCATTCTTCCGAAGTTTCTTCCGGTGGCAATTTCCGATAAAGAATAGGAAGCATTAAAATCAATCCACTGGTTGGCTCTGATCCTGAAAAGCTCTTTGGATTTGCTTTCATCATTAAAAACAATAACATCCTCCTTCAGCTTAAACATTTTCTGACGCACATACGCCACGTAGTTACCGTTTCTGTCCGTGATGTTAAAATCACTGGCCAATGTTGTAATCTTAAATTTAAAATCCAGCGGATAATTTAAATTGTTAAGTACCATTTCGTTTATTTTTCAAGTTAATATTTAGTGGATCAAAGATAATATTAATTGCTTTAAAACAGAGGGTATCTTAACGTCATTTAATTTAAAAAGTAATGATTTTATGAACATTTAAGATTAATTTAGGCTAAAACCTCGAAAGCTTCTTTCACCCCTGCACCAGGTTTTCCGGTAACCTTGAAAGTCTCCTGCACCCCTGCGACAAACTTTCCGGAGACCGGGAAAGCTCCCTGCACCCTAGTAACGACTTTTCCGGTAACCGGGAAAGTTCCTTTCACCCCTGCGGCAACCTTTCCGGAAAGAGAATTGCTTCGGAGCATTCTGAAAATATTCTGAATCTTTTTACTTATTTTTGTGTTATGGATTACCCTAGTAAAGTTTTGGCAAAAGCAGTGGACGAAATTTCCGGCCTCCCGGGAATAGGCAGAAAAACGGCATTGCGTTTAGCGCTGCATTTATTGAAGCAGCCGGCCTCCCGATCAGTAAGTCTGGGAAATTCTCTCATCAGTCTGGTAAATGATATCAAATACTGCAAAGAATGTCATAATTTTTCAGATTTTGAAGTGTGCGAGATCTGCAGCAATCCGAAAAGACATGACGAACTGATCTGTATCGTGGAAGATGTGCGGGATGTGATTGCTATTGAAAATACAGGGAAATATACAGGAAAATATCTGATTTTAGGTGGTAAAATTTCTCCTATGGAAGGTATAGGGCCCGGTCAGCTGAATATTCCGAGTATCGAAAAAAAGCTCAGTGAAGGTAGGGTAAAAGAATTTATTTTTGCTCTAAGCGCAACCATGGAAGGCGATACCACTGCGTATTATATTTACAAAAAATTTAAAAATTTTGATATCAACTTTTCCAGTATTGCAAGAGGTATTTCCGTAGGCGATGAACTGGAATATGCCGATGAGATATCACTGGGAAGATCAATTATCAACAGGCTTCCGTATAATGAAGAGAAGTCATAATCTTATATAAAATATTTAGAATATGATCTCTGTAATAATTCCTATGTTTAATGCTGAAAAAACGATAATCAGAGCTCTTGATTCCGTGAAAAATCAGGATTACGATCTGCATCAGTTTGAAGTGATCATCATTAATGACGGATCCACGGACAGCAGTGCAAAACTGGCGGAAAACTACAGAGATAGTCATCCTGAATTGAATATGAAGATCATCAGCCAGGAAAACGGCGGGGTTTCCAAAGCCAGGAATGAAGGTATGAAAGCCGCAACAGGCCACTATATTGCACTTTTGGATTCGGATGATGAATGGCTTCCTGCAAAAACTCAAAAGCAGATGAAGTTCCTGGAAGATGAAAATCTGAATGTGGATTTTGTTACCAGCCTCAGAAACGGCGAAAAAATATGGTTTCCCTACAAAAAAAATGCAATCAATCTTGCCCGGATTACCCTGAGGAAATTATTGTTAAGAGTAGACGGGCAGACTTCTACAGCAATATTTAAAAGAAAAGTTCTGGAAAACACCGGTTTTTTTGATGAAAACCAGCAGTACTCTGAAGATGCCAATTACTGGATGAGAGTTTCCAAAAACAATTCCATGTATATTCTCGGGGAAGAACTGGTATTTACGGGAGGGGGAAAAAGATCTTTCGGAGTGTCGGGCCTTTCTGCAAATTTACCGGAAATGGAAAAAGGCATACAAAAAAACCTTAGGGAAATGTACCTCTCCGGCAGAATTCATTATTTTGAATATATTTTATTTTTTATATTCTCAAAATTGAAATATATTGTACGGATTTTTAAAACCAGCATATGATCTATAAAATCTTCTGGGCATTGAGGGCTGTTATCTATGCTCCCTTTTTCGGAAAATTCGGCTTTCCTTCATATTTGGGAAAACCGTTATTTTTGATGGGTACCCGAAAAGTTTTTATAGGCAAAAAAGTGCGTATCTTTCCGCATCTCAGATTGGAAGTGCACCGTAATGGCAATATTCATATAGAGGATGATGTGGTGATTTCCCAGAATGTGCATATTACTTCTGCGGGTGATCTTACTATCGGAAAAAGCTCACTGATACTGGCCAATGTTTTTATTACAAATATTGACCATGATTATCAGGAACTGAATAAACATATAGTGAAGCAGGAATACCTTGTAAGTGAAACGGTAATCGGGGAAAATTGCTATATTGGTATGGGAGCAGCCATCATGGCAGGTACCAGATTGGGTAAACAGTGTATTGTGGGAGCAAACTCCGTTGTGAAGGGAGCGTTTCCGGATTATTGTGTCATTGTGGGAGCTCCGGCTAAAATTGTTAAAAAATATAATTTGGAAACCCAAAAATGGGAAAAAGTAATATAAAAGTATGGAGAAGATTCTGATCACGGGAGGTGCCGGATTTATAGGAAGCAAGCTGTCTCTGGAACTTAAGAAAAAAGGATATGAGGTTACGGTTCTGGATAATCTTTCTTCTCAGATTCACGGAAAAAATCCGGAAGAAGACTCTCCCTTGTACAGGAGCATTTCAGGGAAAGTGAATTTTATCAAAGGGGATGTGGTAAATCCTGAAGACTGGGAAAAAGCAATTGACGGGCAGGAAGTAATTGTTCATCTTGCTGCAGAAACAGGAACAGGACAATCAATGTACCAGATAGAGAAATATACGGAAGTCAATGTTTCGGGAACGGCAATAATGCTGGATCTTCTGGTCAATAAACCTCACCGCGTAAAAAAAGTAGTGATTGCTTCTTCAAGAGCAGTATATGGCGAAGGGAAATATCTTCATCCGGAATTGGGATTAATTTATCCCAAACCAAGAAATATAGAAGAAATGCGCAATGGTATTTTTGAGATTATTTATCCAGATGGGCAGATGCTTCGTGCCTTGCCTACCGATGAAGAATCAAAAATACATCCTACTTCCATTTACGGAATCACAAAATATACCCAGGAGCAAATGGTGATGACAGCCTGCTCATCAATGGGTGTGGCACCGGTAGCAGTAAGATTCCAGAATGTGTATGGTGAAGGACAGTCTTTGCTGAATCCTTACACCGGTATTTTATCAATATTTTCATCACAGATCCTTAACGGTAATGATATCAACGTTTTTGAAGACGGAAACGAATCACGGGATTTCATTCATGTGGATGATGCTGTGAAGGCTACTATAAAGTGTATTGAAAATGATGCAGCTAATGGTGAGATTTTCAATGTTGGTACAGGGGTTTCAACTTCCGTGACTACCGTAGCGGAAAATCTCAGGAAATTTTACAATATCGATTTTCATATCAATGTATCAGGACAGTTTCGTTTAGGAGATATAAGGCATAATTTTGCAGACATCAGCAAAATAAAATCAAAGCTTAATTTCCAGCCGGAAATTTCTTTTGAAGAGGGAATGTCGAAATTTGCGAATTGGGTACTGCGGCAGAATATCCAAGATGTAAAATTCAAGGAATCTCTGGATGAAATGAAAGTAAAAGGACTTTTAAAATGATACATCTACATGGCAAAAAAATACTCTTTTTATCAGTCAGTTTTTTTAATTACGAAAAAGCCATAGTACGAAGGCTTTCTGAGTTGGGAGCTGAGGTGGATTTTTATGACGAGCGGCCTTCCAATTCAAACTTTTCAAAAGGAATTATTCGCTTTAATAAAAAGTTTTATCAGTTAAAAATAAAAGAATATTATAACCGGATTTTAAATGAAATTCAGGGCAATACCTATGATTTTTTCTTTCTGATTAAAGGAGAAGCTATTCCTTCCTTTTTTCTTGAAAAAATAAAGGAGCGTAATCCTGAAATGGAAATGATCTATTATAATTTTGACCCATTGAAGGAATATCCTGATCTCATTTCAAATCTTATTTATTTTGATAAAAAATTTACTTTTGAATATAACGATTCAGTAAAATATAACCTGAATTTCAGGCCATTGTTTTATCTGGATGAATATGAAAACCTGAATCTGAACCCTCAACCGCCACAGTATGATGTAGTGTTTATCGGTAGTGCTCATACAGACCGGTATATAGTGGGGGAGAAAGTGAGGACTATTGCGGATAGTCTTAATTTAAGATCTTATTTCTATTACTATGCAATGGGCAGATTTGCTTTTCGATTGAAAAAGATTGTTGATAAACATTTAAAGGAGTTTGATATTTCAAAAGTAAGTTTTGAAAAATTAAATCATCATCAGATTATTGATTTTTATAAGAAATCAAAAGCTGTTCTTGATATTAATAAACCTTTTCAGCATGGTTTAACGATCAGGACGTTTGAAGTTCTCGCTTCGGGAAGAAAATTGATCACAACCAATTCGGATATCAGGAATTACCCTTTTTACAATTCTGATAATATTCTGGTCATCGACAGGGAGGATATTCGGCTCGACCCTGAATTTTTCAAAACAGACTTCAAAAAAATAAATCCTGATGTTTTATATAAAATGTCCCTTGATTCCTTTATTGAATGCCTTTTCGGAGATTCGCAGGATGATTATTGGAATGCTTTCAGGAATAAAGCATAAGTTTTTAAACAGATAATATCCATATTATAAAAATAAAAAGCAACCCATAAGAGTTGCTTTTATTATATGAGAAAATTATTTGCTTATTTGGTTGGCGCAGGAGTCTGAGCCGGTGTTGTTGTCGTTGTAGTGGCAGCCGGAGCAGAAGATTGCTTAGCCGGAGCTTCTTTTGATACCGGTACCTGTGCAGGCGCGGCAGCGGAAGGTTTACCTGTAATCACAACGCTTAAAAGGATAAGAACGATAATCGTTGCTCCTAAAGTCCATGTTGCTTTTTCCATAAAGTCATTGGTTCTCTGTACACCAAACTGTGCAGAAGATGCTCCCCCGAAAGTACTGGAAAGACCTCCTCCTTTTGGATTTTGAGCCATAACAATGATTACCAGAAGAATACTGGCGATCATAATAAGAACCATCAATAGTATAAATATAGAATCCATTAATTTGATATCTTTTTGAATGGGCAAATTTAATCTTTTTTTACCGAATAGCAAAGAAAGATAGCGCCAAATTTGATAAAAATAAAAAACGGCAACAATTGTTGCCGTTTTTCTATAAAAATAAGAAGCCTTATTTAAAATCAGAATCTTTTGCCTGATTTATTTCATAAGATTTCACTTTCATGGTCATATCCATTCCCATTTGATTTACAGAGATCGTGTAAGGCATTTTTACTCCTGCAACATCTTTGTAATCAGAGAACGTAGTGGGAACACTTACTTCCTGTCCCTGTGCTTTAACGGTTCTTGTTTCTCCTGTTTTCAAACCCGTTTTTACACTGTAATAATAAGTTGTTTCAGGCCCTTTGATTGCATAAGAATCTTCTCCTCCTACTTTTTCAATCCCGGCTAATTTATATTCAGGAGATTTCGCGAAAGCCATTTCTTCAAAAAGCTCGGTATTTTTTTGCTTTTCGGCAATCTGTTCAGGCTTCATAGGAACTTTTTGTCCCATTTGCTCAGAATATCCTGTTTTTCCGTCAAATACCTGCTTCTGAACAACCTGTCCCATAGCGGTTACCTGTGTCATCTCTTTTCCACCCTGTGCCTTCATCATTTTCATGTCGATATTCTGACCCTGGATAGACATAGAAGCATTTACGGTGTAAGAAGAAATTTTAGAAAGGTTTGCTGTTCCTCCAATTGCAGTAAGATATTTATCTGCAACAGAAGCTACCGTTACGCTGGCGTCAACTTTCTGTGCCGTTGGTTTTGCTACAGGATTTGCATCTTTATCATAATATTTTACAGGATAACCCAGTTTTTCCAGTCCTTCAGAAATATCCGATGCTTTTCCGGCAATGAAAATTCTGCTCTTCGTTGGATAAATCGTAGAATTCACCGCACTGGAAACATCAGCAGCACTTACTTTATCGATTGATTTCAGATAATTGGTATAGAAATCGTCCGGAAGATCATAAATTTTCTGATTCAGGGCAAATCTTGCAATAGTTGCCGGCTGTTCAAGAGACATGATAAATGATCCTTTCAGTTTTGCTTTTGCGTTTTCAAGTTCTTCAGGCTTTACACTGGAAATACCGTTAAGCTCATTCATGAATTCCTTCACTGCTTTATCTGTAACCTCATTTCTTACGCTTGCGCTTGCGGAGAATTGTGGAGAATACTTACTTGCACTCATGTTGGAATAGGCTCCGTAAGTAAATCCGTTTTTCTCACGAAGGTTCATGAATAGTCTTGCTTCACCGCCACCGCCAAGAATATAGTTGGCAATGGTAGCCGGGAAGTAATTCGGGTCCTTCATCTTTAAATTGTTGATGTTGTTTACGGAAACCACAGACTGTACAGCGGTAGGTACGTCAACAACATCGATTTCTGTAGTGGCTACGTTGGATGCAGGCTCTACAGCATTAAGCGGAGTATTTGCTTTTTTCCAGCCGCTGAATGCTTTCTCGATCATTGGTTTTACCTTCTCGAATTTTACATCACCTACAATTACAAGATAAGCATTATCCGGAGCGTAATATTTTTTGTAAATATTCTGTACGTCTGCAAGCTGTATTTTCCCGATTGTTTCAACCGTTTCAAATTCTCCTCTTGAAGTATTCTTACCGTACATTAATGCATTGGATACTTTTGAAGCAATTGCAGATGCGTTTTTTTCTGAAGATTTTAATCCTTCAATCGCTCTTTCTTTAGAATCTTCAATTTCTTTTGCAGAAAATTTAGGATTAATGATCGCATCAGCCATTAAGCTTAATACCTGCGGAAAATATTTTGAAAGTGAATTTGCTGCAGCTCCGTTTGAAGAGAAGGAAAGATTGGCTCCAAGATAATCAACTTTCTTGTTGAAATCATCTTTACTCATTGTGGTCGTTCCGTTTTCAAACTGTTCTGCCATGATTTCGCTTACTCCGGCTACACTTCCTTCATAATAAGGAGGTCTGTCCATGGTAAGACTTGCGTTTACTCTTGGCAGTTTGTTGTTTTCCACAACCATTACCGTAAGACCATTGCTCAGTTGGAAAGTTTTTGGCTTTGCAATATTGATAGCGGGAGTTGGTCCCGGTTTCGGCATTGCATTAAGATCTATTTTTTGTGCTGAAATCGTTCCTGCGAATAAAAACGCTGCAGCTATATATGTTAATTGCTTTTTCATTTGTAAAAATTTAATTTTAATAATCAATAGTAACCGGATTAGTGTTTACTTTTTTTCAGGTACGTAATTAATGATTATTCTTTGGTTTGAATTAAGATACTTTTTAGCAGCATTCTGAAGATCCTGTCTGGTGATAGATCTGTAAATGTCGATTTCTTTGTTGATAAGATTTGTATCGCCCATCAAAACATGATTTGTTGCCAATGAAGCGGCAATTCCCTGGATGCTTGAGTTAGCATTTACAAACTGATTTTCGTATTGGTTCTGAAGTTTTTGATAATCTTCTTCGGAAATCAGAGTCGTCTGAAGTTTTTTAATTTCAGCATCAATATCAGCCTGTAAAGTTGCCTTTGTTGTCTGTCCCATTGGAATTGCGAAAAAAGCGAAGATTCCGTAATCTTCAAGACCCTGATTGAAAGCAGCTACCTGTAATGCTTTTTTGTCCTGATCTACTAATTTTTTATATAGAACAGAAGATTTACCACTGCTCAGATAAGATGAAAGCATGTCTAAAATATAAGCGTCTTTCTCTTTGTTACCCGGTGTTCTGTAAGCAAATACATAAGCCGGAAGCTGGATGTTTGGATCCGTAGCCGTTACCTCTTTTTCCTGAGTAATTGGAGTGTCTTTAGGGAAGTTTTTAGGATAAACCGTTCCTTTAGGAATTCCTCCGTAATATTCCTGAATCCATTTTTTTGTCTGTTCAGGTTTGATATCTCCCGCAACAACTAAAGTAGCGTTGTTCGGAATATAGTATTTCTTATAAAATGCCTGGAACTCTTCAAGTTTTGCAGAGTTCAAGTCTTCCATAGAACCAATCGTAGGCCAGTTGTACGGGTGATTGGTAAATAAATTCTTCTGAATGGTTGTGAAAAGATTTCCATAAGGCTGGTTGTCCATTCTTAATCTTTTCTCTTCTTTTACAACTTCTCTTTGAGTATCAACACCCACCTGGTTGATTACGGCATGACGCATTCTTTCAGCCTCCATCCAAAGACCCAGTTGCTCGTTGTTGGAAGGGAAAGTTTCGTAATAATACGTTCTGTCGTTTGTTGTATTAGCGTTGTTTTGTCCTCCGTTTGAAGAAACTATCTTAAACCAGTCACCTCTTTTAATATTAGGTGTTCCTTCAAATAAAAGGTGCTCGAAGAAGTGAGCAAAACCGGTTCTTCCTTTTACTTCATCCTTTGCACCAACATGGTACATCACACCTGTAGTTACAACCGGTGCCGAATTGTCCTGGTGAAGGATTACATGAAGACCGTTTGGTAAGTCATACTCTTCAAATTTAATTTGTTGCGCATTCAGAGCCATTCCGAAAAATGCCGCTGCTGCAACAGAAAGAAGTCGCTTTTTCATAAAATAGAAATTGTTTTGTCAATTAGTGCCAAATTTACTTTAATTGTTACAATTTTTCCAAGATAATTTTTCAGACCTTAGAATCTGTTTAAATTAAAGGTTTTTATAAACTAAATTTGTGAATTTATCTTTATTATAATTCAAAAATTCGTATTTGGGATTTTAATTGTAACTGTGTGAATATAATTATTTTATAGAATTATATTTTGATGAATTTAATAATTGAGAAATATCTTTTATCAATAAAAAATATTTATATGAAATTTTAAAACATGCGTTTCAAAGTCGTATATTTATTCAAAATACCGCCACTGCGTGGTATTGTTTTATTTTATAGTGTTCGGAATATGAATTATTTTTACAACAAACAATCCTAAATAATGAAAAGCTTTTTAGAGCAAAATGTTTCACAGGAGTCGCTCATTACGCTCTTTAGCCAGGCGCCTGTAGCCATGTGTCTGCTAACCGGTGATAATTTCAGTATCAACAGTGCCAATCCGCAGATGCTGGAAATTTGGGGCAAAGAAGCTTCTGTTATTGGCAGATCTTTATTTGAGATACTTCCTGAAATAATTGAGCAGGGTTTCAAGGAAATTTTAGAAAATGTTTACCGTACAGGAGAAATTTTTAAAGGAAACAAATGGCCTGTATTCTTAGAAAAATATGGTAAATATGAAGAATATTTCTTTACTTTTATTTTTGCTCCGGTTTATAATGACAATAAAAAAATCATCGGAATAAGCATTGTTGCCACGGAAGTTACCGATCAGATCTTTTCAGAAAGAAAACTTAAGGAAAGTGAATACCGCTTTGAACATCTCATCAAAAAATCTGATTATCCCATAGCGATCTACCGTACTGAAGAATTATATATAGAGTTTGCCAATGAACAAATGCTTAAAACCTGGGGTAAAAGCGCTTCTGTAATAGGAATGAAACTGGAAGATGCACTTCCGGAACTTGAGGGACAGCCATTCATCGGTCTCCTGAAAAACATTTTCAAAACCGGAGAAACATATGCATCTAAAGAAGCCAGTGCGGATCTTATGGTAAACGGAAAACTTCAGACATTTTATTATGACTTTTCTTATAAACCACTGAAAAGTCCTACCGGTGAAGTATATGCCATCTTGAACATGGCCGTAGACATTACAGATCTGGTAATGGCAAAAAAAGAAATTCAGGAAAGGGAAAAGAAATTCCGGGATCTTGCAGATTCTATGCCTCAGTTTGTCTGGACCTGCGATACGAAAGGAGAAATTACCTACATGAATAAAAGCTGGTACCGATATACCGGCTCAACGGAAAACGAAAACCAGACCAGTCTTGTGAAAAGGATGATGCGGCCGGAAACCATAGCAAAAGTTGATCAGGTATGGGAAGACTGCATAAAAACAAATACCCCTTTCGTAATGGAATATGAGCTTGAAGATCCTGTGCAGAAAGGAAATTACAGATGGTTCCTCGGAAGAGCAGTTCCTAATTTTGCCGAAAACGGGGAAGTCAATCAATGGACGGGGACTTTTACGGATATTGACGAATTCAAGCAACTCGAAACCCAGAAAGATAATCTTCTGGGAATAGCAAGCCATGAGCTTAAGACACCGCTTACGAGCCTGAAATTATATACCCAGTTCATTAAGAACAATCTTGAAAAAGCAGGTGATCCTAAAAATGCAAATGTTGCCAGAAGAATGGATTATCAGATTGATTTGTTAACGGGACTTATCAACGAATTGCTTGATGTAACCAAAATACAGAAAGGGCAGATGCAGCTTAATGAATCTCTATTTGATTTTGATAAACTGGTGGATGAAGTGGTAGAAGAGCAGCAAATGACTTCAAGACATAAACTTTTTGTAAGCAGATCCGTCGCAATCGGGGATGTTTTTGCAGACCGGCATAGAATATCCCAGGTAATAGCCAACCTTATAAGCAACGCCATCAAATATTCACCGGATGCTGATGAGGTACATATTTCCACAAGCTTACACGGAGATCGGGCGCAATTTAATGTTAAAGATTTCGGGATCGGTATTCCTAAGGATAAACAGTCAAAAGTTTTTGAACAGTATTACCGGATCAGCGGATCAAAAGATTATACATTTTCAGGGCTAGGACTGGGACTTTTTATCTCGGCTGAAATTATAAGAAGGACAGGCGGAGAAATTTTTGTTTCCTCTTCAGAAGGAGAAGGGTCTGATTTTTGCTTCAGAATCCCCAAGTATAAAAATTAATTTAAGTTTATCATGTCTAATGCTGCAAAAATTATGGTAGTGGATGACAGTCCCGCGATTGTTGATTCTATTGAAATGATGCTCGATTTTGAGGGGTTTGAAGTTGCCAAGTTTTATAAAGGTTCGGAAATGTTCAGTGCACTGGATCCTCATATGAAACCTGATGTTATTTTAATGGATATGTGGCTTTCCGGTGAAGATGGCAGAGATTTTTGCAAGCTTATCAAAGCTCATGAACATTTTCAGGACATTCCCGTACTCATCATGTCGGCAAGCCGCGGATTGGAACAGTCTGCGCTTGATGCAGGTGCAGATGAATTTATTGCCAAACCTTTCGATCTGGGAAATATGGTGGAAAGAATCAGGCATTACATAAAATTACCTTAGATAAATTATCATATCTCTTACAACTTCTCTGAAAATTTATAGTTTTAAAGAATTAATTTAACACTATTTACAGTATCATCGAATTTGAATTCTCCATATAATACACTAATTTTGTGTTCCCAAATTTTTTGCAAGCATGGAGGATTATCTGAAAGGACTGAATGAATCACAATTTGAAGCTGTTACCACGTTACAGGGACCGTTAATGGTTCTTGCGGGAGCAGGTTCAGGGAAGACGCGTGTGCTTACCATGCGTATCGCACATCTCATTACAAACGGTGTTGATCCTTTTAATATTTTAGCATTAACCTTTACCAACAAGGCAGCAAAAGAAATGAAGGAACGTATTGCCAAAGTGGTGGGGCAGAGCAATGCAAGAAGTCTCTGGATGGGAACTTTTCACTCGGTTTTTGCAAGGATCCTGAGAAATGAAGCGCACTATCTGGGATATCCTTCCAATTTTACCATTTATGATCAGCAGGATGCCCTGAATGTCATCAAAAAAGTATTGAAAGATATGAATATTGATGCCGATTTGTATAAACCTAAAAAAGTTCAGGCAAGAATTTCTACCTATAAAAATAATCTGATTACCGTAAAGGCTTATTATGCCAATCCCGAACTTATTGAGGCCGACGAAAAGGCCAATATGAAGTTTATTGGGCAGATCTATCAGCGATATGTTGAGCAGTGCTTCAAAAACGGGTCTATGGATTTTGACGACCTTTTGCTTAAAACCAATGAGCTGCTTACCCGCTTTCCGGAAGTGCTGGCTAAGTATCAGGATAGATTCAGGTATATTCTCGTGGATGAGTATCAGGATACCAACCATTCCCAGTACCTTATTGTAAAAGCGTTGGCTTCAAAATTTGAAAATATCTGCGTCGTGGGAGATGACGCACAGTCTATTTACTCTTTCCGTGGTGCCAATATCTATAATATCTTAAACTTTAAAAAAGACTATCCGGACGCAGTAACAGTTTCCCTGGAACAGAATTACCGCTCTACCCAGAACATTGTAAATGCGGCCAATGTGGTTATTGCTAAAAACCTTCAGCAGTTCAAGAAGAATGTTTTCAGTGAAAATGAAGAAGGAGATAAAATCAAGATTTACCGCTCTCTTTCAGATGCCGATGAAGCGAATTTTGTGGCCGGAAATATCTGGGAAACCAGAAACCGTGAACAGAGGAAATACAGTGATTTTGCAATCTTATACCGCACCAACTCCCAGACACGGGCTTTTGAAGATGCGTTAAGGCGTAAGAATATTCCGTATAAAGTATATGGAGGTCTGTCTTTCTATCAAAGGAAAGAGGTAAAAGACCTGATTGCCTACCTTCGGCTTTTGGTGAACGAAAATGATTCTGAAGCATTGATGCGGATTATTAATTATCCTGCAAGAGGAATCGGTGAAACTACTCAGAATAAATTGGTTGTATTTGCCGATGCTCAGAATGTTTCGGTATCGAAAGTATTAGATAATCTTACGATGTATTCACCACATTTAGGCTTTAACAATGGCGTTTTAAATAAGCTCAGTGATTTCTGGTCGATGATTAAAGCATTTCAGGTATTGCTTAAAACAGAAACGGCTTACAGTGTGGCCATGGAAGTTGCCAAAAGGAGCGGACTGATTAAATTCCTAAAAGACGATCAGACACCGGAAGGAATTTCCCGTGTAGAAAACGTTCAGGAATTAATGAACTCCATGCAGGGGTTTATCGAAGAGCAGATGCAGCTGGAAGACGGTGATCCAAGCTTACCGAATTTCCTTGAAAATATTGCCCTATCCGCAGATACCCAAGATAAAAATAATGAAGAAGATATGGTTTCTCTAATGACCATTCACCTTTCAAAAGGGCTGGAATTCCCGGTTGTACACCTGGTGGGTCTGGAAGAAAACCTGTTCCCGAGCTTTATGAGTTCATCTACCAGGGAAGATCTTGAAGAAGAAAGACGTTTGTTCTATGTTGCTCTCACGAGAGCTGAAAAGCAGGCATTTTTCTCATATGCCATTTCACGATTCCAGTGGGGGAAAATTACTGATGCAGAACCGTCAAGATTCCTTAGCGAAATTGATGATATCTATCTGGAATTTGTAAATCCGGCTATTGAAAAACGTTTCATCAATAATTCAGGGGTAAGATCCAATATTTTCGACGAGCATCCGTCTGAAATGAGAAGTTTCAAAAAAGTTGAAAAGAAAACCATCGAAAGAAGCGGAGATTCTAAACCTATCGCCGAACCGAGAAAGCTTAAACCGGTGAGCACTGCAAAAATCATCAATCCGAGCGGCGCATCTTCTCAGGATATAGAAGTAGGTGATAAAGTAAGACACGACCGTTTCGGAATCGGTGAAGTGACTTTCCTGGATGGTACCGATCCTCAGAATATCAAAGCAAAGGTTATTTTCCAGCATGAAGGAGAAAAAAATCTTATTCTGAAATATGCTAAACTAACTAAGATTTAAAAAACAAAAACAGAGGTTTAAAATTTCTGTATTTAATTAGTCTATAAATTTTGTGGACTAATAAATATGCTTTACATTTGCTGCTTCAAATAGTAAAAGAGCAATGTATGAAAAATAAAAAAGCTATACTTTCGGCTTCCGTATTATTTTTCCTGGGAACATTTACCTATGCACAGGAAAAGGATACACTCAAAACAAATAATGTAGAAGAAGTTGTGATCCTGGGTTCCAGAAGTGGAGCGAGGTCCAAAACAGACAGTCCTGTTCCGGTGGATGTGTTTAATATTAAAGAGTCTTCGGTTATTTTACCGCAAACTAATATAGGACAAATTCTTAACGCCATTGCGCCGTCATTTACATCAACCATACAGACTAATGCAGACGGTACCGATCATCTGGACCCTGCACAGCTGAGAGGGCTTGGTCCGGATCAGGTTTTGGTTTTGGTAAACGGAAAAAGAAGGCATACTTCGGCACTTGTAAATGTAAACGGATCACCGGGAAGAGGAACGGTAGGAACAGACCTGAATGCCATTCCGTCTTTTGCCATCAACAGGATTGAAGTTTTAAGAGATGGTGCTTCTGCGCAGTATGGTTCCGATGCGATTGCCGGAGTTATTAATTTAGGCTTAAAAAAAGATACCGGAAAACTCACGGGACAGTTAAGCTATGGCGGAAATCTTACGCCTGCAGCAAATGATCATACCGGAGATTTTGACGGTCAGAATATTCAGGTTGACCTTAATTACGGGAATAAAATCGGGAAAAAAGGAGGTTTCTACAATATTACCTGGACTTCACAGTTCCGGAATCCTACTTTCAGAGCGGGAACGGAAAGCGGAAATATTTTCAATGCCTACAATGCGATTGAGCAGCGTGCTTTAAATAACGGTGTCAATCTTTCTTCACTGTTCAGCAACATCAACAATACGGCAAACTCACAGCAGATTATTAATACGATTCACCAGTATGCGCAGGATGTAAACTATTTTTCCCAGGCTTATCAGAATCAGATCCAGTCGGCAACTACAATTTCTGCATTACAAGGACTTTTGGGCGCCAATGTAACCGATCAGGAGCTGGCTTACCGTGGATTGAACAGAAAAGATTTCAATATGCAGGTGGGACAGTCCAAACTGAATAATCATCAGCTTTTCGCCAATATTGAAGTGCCGTTGAATGACAACTGGAAAGTTTATACTTTTGGCGGTTACAGCTTCAGGCACGGTACTTCCGGAGGCTTCTACAGAAGACCCAACCAAAGCAGAACCTTTACGGGATTATACCCGAATGGATATCTGCCGCAGATCGGGACCGATATTCAGGATCTTTCTCTTTCTGCAGGAATTAAAGGAAACTGGAAAGGCTGGAATGTTGATTTCAGCAATACGTTCGGACATAATTCTTTTAATTATGACATCAAAAATACAGGGAACACCTCTTTACGATTTAATTCTCCAAATGAATTTGATGCAGGAGGGCTGAGGTTTTCCCAAAACACCATTAATCTGGATTTTTCAAAAAAATATGATGTTTGGAGCGGGATCAACATCGCATTCGGTGCAGAACATCGTTATGAAAACTTTAAAATAACACCAGGAGAAGAAGCCTCCTATTCAGCGTATGATATCAATGGTAATTTACAGACGGCTGCTACTCCGAATAATTTGAAGCCTACTGACTTCTTTGGGAATCTCCTTCCGGGCGGATCGCAGGTTTTCGGAGGTTTCAGGGCTGCAAATGCGGTCGATAAAAACCGACAGGCCGTGGCAGGATATGCCGATTTTGAATTCAACTTTACCGACTGGCTTTTGGCTGATGCCGCAGTGCGCTATGAAAATTATTCAGATTTCGGATCTACATTTAATTATAAATTGGCTTCAAGAATTAAGCTTGATGATAATCTCAACTTCAGGTTTGCAGGTTCTACAGGTTTCAGGGCGCCTTCTATTCATCAGATTTATTATAATGTAACTTCTACATTATTTACCAACGGACAGCTTCTGGAAGTGGGAACTTTCAGCAATGATTCCAGAATTGCCAATTTATTGGGAATCCCAAGCCTGAAACAGGAAACCTCAAAATCAGCGAGTGTGGGATTTACTTATAAAATTCCTTCTGCGAACCTGAGTTTTACAGCAGACGGATATTTTACCAGAATTGATGACCGAATTGTTCTTACAGGACAGTTCACAAGAGCTGCTGTTTCTCCGCAGGCTCAGGCTGCTTTTGATGCTGCAGGTGTAAATGCAGCCCAGCTTTTTGCCAATGCAATAGATACCGAAACGAAAGGATTGGATGTGGTAATCAGTCATAACATTAGATTCTCAGGTTTAAAACTTGATAATAATTTTGCAGTCAACCTCAACAAAACCAAAAAAGTGGGTGATATCCATTCCTCAGGTTCTTTACAGTCCCCGAGCTTAGAAAATATCTATTTTTCCGAAGCTTCAAGAATTTACCTGGAAGAAGCCGTACCGAGAGTAAAAGCAAGTTTATCCAATCAGCTTAGTTTTGGAAAGGCCATTTTCTATCTTAGAAATACCTATTTCGGTAAAGTGACCAGCCCGGATATTATCGACGCCAATGGAGACGGGATTGTTTCTCCTAATGAACACCAGGAAATTACCGACAAAATCATTACCGATGTGTCTTTAGCATACCAGTTTACTAAGAATATCGGTCTTACAGCAGGGGTGAACAATCTGTTTGATATTTATCCCACTAAAAATCTCCCTGCGTCCAGTAATAATGACCAGTTTATCTATTCCCGGTCAACCTCACAGTTCGGGCAAAACGGAAGGTTTGTGTTTACAAGACTTAATTTTAATTTTTAAGCCTGCTTTTATACTGAATTTACAATGAATCCGGATATTCCGGGTTCATTTTTTATATAACTGGACTTCAATTTGTATCTTTAAACCATCAAATAAAGTTGACAATGAAAAGGATTCTGATATTTTTAGTTTTTACACTGTTTTCAGTACCGTTTTTTTCACAGGAATACCGTACCGAAAACAATATTCATTATTATGATGAAAAAACGAATGCATCTGATGTTTACATCAACGAAAGATGCGTTCTGGATCTATATGTTCCTAAAAATACTAAAAACTTTTCCACGGTAATCTGGTTTCATGGCGGAGGAATCACAGGTGGAGAAAAAGAAATTCCCGAAGCTTTAAAAAATAAAGGGATTGCCGTGATTGGTGTTAATTACAGGCTTTCGCCAAAAGTAAATGCTCCCAAGTATATTGAAGATGCAGCAGCAGCTACGGCCTGGGTTTTTAATAATATTAAAAGATACGGAGGTGATGAAAGCAAAATTTTTATTTCCGGACATTCAGCCGGAGGCTATCTTGCGATTATGGTAGGACTAAATAAAATGTACCTCAATACCTATGGAATTGATGCCAATAAGCTTGCCGCAATCGTTCCCTTCAGCGGACAAATGATATCCCATTTTACCATAAGAAAAGAGAAAGGGATTGATGAACTGGATGCCAGAATTGATGAATATGCACCGCTTCATTTCATTAGGGCAGATGCACCGCCGTTGCTTCTCATAACCGGTGACCGTGAAAAAGAACTGTTGGGAAGGTATGAAGAAAATGCGTACATGGCCCGTATGATGAAACTGAAAGGCCATAAGGAAACCACATTGTACGAACTTCAGGGATTCGATCACGGAGGAATGGCCCTGCCTGCTTTTCCTTTATTGCTTAATGAAATCAAAAGAGTTGAAAAACTGAAAAAATAAACATTTAATAAATAGTTGAACAGTAGCTTTGCAAATTATTTGCAAAGTTTTTTTGTCCTTTCAAATGGGATTAAAATTTATTTCGGTATGGGAATTTTCTACAACAATGCACTTTGTGATATTTATATTGGAAAAAATGCGGGCGCAAAGATGCTGCAGGACATCAGGAATGCTCAGGAAAATGTGAAAATTGTTTCTCCTTATCTTTCACCTTTTTTAATTAAAGAGCTTATTTACCTTCATTCTAAAGGAATTAAGATCCGGTTGATTACCAGTGATGAAATCGAGGACTTTTACGGGTATGACAAAAATATTCACAAGCTTATTATCCAGCATAGACATGTTGATGAAAAAGCACAGCAAAAAAGGAATGATCTTATAAGCCTTTCAGGAACGCTGCTTTTTGCGATGATCGGATTAGGCCTTATTTTGCTTGCATTAATGTATTTTTTAAATAATGTAACCTTTGCCTACGGTTTTATTATGATTGTTCTGATGTTTTTGGTAAGAGATTCGGTCGTTAAGAAAATAAAAAAAACCAAGATTTATCATTATACTTATAAACAGCTGTTTCCGTTTAAAGTATATGTTTCCCCCACTCATGGAAACGATACTCATAAAACCTTTATTCATAGTAAAATTTACATTATTGATGATGAGATCGCTTATTTGGGTTCTCTTAATTTTACGGGAAGCGGCGTGAAAGACAACCACGAAACCAGAATCAGAACTACCGATCCGAACGCTGTTGCAAAAATAATAGAAGAAATGAAAGAAATCTTTTATCATTCTAATCTGCCTGAAAGAGATATCCAGTTTTGGGGAAGCCAGCTGTATGATGAACCGGATAATTAAGGCGAGATGTGAATTTGTTGCACAGGTAATTGTGAATTAATATAAGATGAAATTATTATCGAACTTTTAAATTCACTGCAAAGCAGATTGACCATTCACCATCACCTTTAATCAATCACTGCGTTAATTTTCTGCCACAGAATGTCATCAAAATCAGATAAAGCAAGATTTACATTATCCGCGGCATCGCCCATTCTTATGATGACTATTTTTTTACCGGGAACCACATAGATTTTCTGGTCATTTTTTCCTAACGCACAAAACAGATCATCCGGCGCGCTGGGAATCAGTTTTCCATTAAACTGAAATTGGGTCTGCGGAAGATGGTAACTCGATTTGCCGTTGAGCCACCAAAGATATCCGTAAGCTAAATTGATATTCTGGGAAGTATTGGTTGCGTTTTGAAAATAGGCGGAGTTAATGATCTGGTTTCCGTTCCAGTTACCATTGTTTAAAGCCATTAATCCGAAACGGGCCATGCTTCTAGTTGTACTCCAGTAAACACTGTTGTCACCGCTTTGGATCCAGTTTCCGGTCATTCCTATTTTATCCCTCAGTTTAGCGTTGAAATATTGGGTCCAGGTTTGTCCTGTCGCCGCCGCAACAACATCCTGAAGTTTAACATATACATTATGATACGCCCAACGAGTTCCTGCGTCAGCCTTATATTTTAAATTGGCAGGACTTACATCATCACCCAGGCTGTCATCCAGTCCGGAAGTCATGGAGAGGAGATTTTTGCAGGTAATTAAATTTTCCTTGGCTAAAGGCGCGCTCGTCCAGCCGGTTCCGATATAAGCTGAAACTTTGTTGTTAATATTTAAAAAACCTTCCTGCTCTGCAATTCCGGTAAGGGTGGATGTTAAGGTTTTTCCGGCACTCGCCCAATACCAGGGGGTAGTAGCAGTATGTCCAGAAAAATAATTTTCCATTACAATTCTGCCGTTCTGCAGAATGATAAAGCTTTTAGAATTTTTGGTCTGAAGATAATTCAGCAGATCCTTAACTTTATCCTGATGCCAACCTAAGGAAGAAAGAGATTTTGTTTCCCATACATCACTTCCGGACGGTGGGAAATACATGGCTTCTGTGAATGCAGGATTTTCAGTTTGTGTATTTTCAGTTTCCGAATTATTCGGGCTACAGGCGATTAAGGAGAAGCATGCGTAAATAAAGAGTACAGGTTTTAATTTCATCTCAAATGGTTTTACATTCATACCTTTGATGAACGGATACCACATTAGTTAAAATTAAATCTGAAATTTACTTTTGATGCATCATGATAAAACTTACATTTCGTCGGTAAGTTGATCCAGATAAGCTTTATCTGTTGTTCCAAAGCCATGAATTCCGCCTTCTACAACAATTAACTGGTTCTCAATATTATTTTTTTTGAGCTTTTTCACCAGTCTCTTAGAATGTTTTAAAGGAGCCACTTTGTCTTTGTTTCCGTGAAGGATAAAAGTGGGAACGCCATCCTCGGTATCATTTACTGGAGAAACGGTCTCTAGATAATCGATCGCCTTTCTTTTTTCCTTATTGATATTGTAACCGGAAATTCCATAAACGAGTTTTTCCCGGATTTCTACAATCGGTTTAAAAAAGAGCCCGACAATGGATACCGGAACTTTTCCTAATCTGGTGTGCAGAAGCTTATTCAAATCAGTCGGACCGAAATTATCGACCACATAATTTACTTTCGCGGAATATCCTGAAAGTTCAGGGCTTCCGGTATATTGGGTGTCATCAGTATATGCCGCAAGCAGCGACAGGTGCGCACCGGATGAAACTCCAAAATATCCTATATTTTCCGGATCAAAATCATACTTTTCTGCATTTTTTCTTACCCAGCGCACAGCATCTTTGGTATCTTCAATAGGTAAAGGAAAATGTATCTTATCGCTTACCAGTGTATATTCGATGCTGATGACAGCGAAGTTTTTTTCAACCAATTTTGCTATGAAATTTTCAATATAATTGTTAGCCCTTACGATCTTGTCGCCTTTTGCCCAGGCTCCACCATGTACATAAATTACTACTGGCAATTTTCCGGATCTTGGAGTTTTAGGTCTGTATATATCTAATGAAACCGGTGTTCCCACACTGTTTGTCTTGTATATAATATTTTGAGAGAAAAGTGTTTTTTCCGGGAGCAATGTACTGGGAGGAATTTTTGTTTCCGGCAGATCCTGGGCATAACTGATTTGATAGAAACTTAAGAAGAAAACAAAAAGCAGGTTTATCATAAACCTGCTGAATAATGTATGGTTCGTGGAAAAGTTCATAGAATATATTATTGCTTAGTTATTCATTCTCAAACCCCTCAAAAACTTTACCAAAAAAATGCTGTTTTAACTGCTCTTAAAGAATAAGCTCATCAAAGAGCTTTTCAAACGTCTTCTCAAGATCTTTTGATTTTCCCGGATGAGGTCTTGAAGTCTGTACAACAGAACTTCGTACTGCTGTCAGCCAGCGAAAACGTTCCGGGATATCCAGCTTTGCAATAGGTCCGCCTTCCTGATCTCCGTCTGCTATTTTCTGGAAACTTTTAAGATTTTGAATAATATCATCATAATCAAGCTTGCTTCGCATTAACCTGAATTTATCCGGACACAGATAATAACCCACCCTGATATATTTTTCTTTTTTAGAGAACATGATCAGCCCGATGTTGAAAAACTCTTCTCTTTCAACCTTTGGAACCAAGCGTATTACAGCGTATTCGTAAATTTTATCCTCTTGCATTTTTGGCTTCGTTTAAAAAGATTTCAGAATGTTCCAGTCTTGTTTTCAGGAAATTAAAATAAATTTCACGGATTTCTTCCGGGCTTTCATCAGCATCTTCCCAATGCAGCCAGTTTTCCGGGATAAGGTTTACAATTTCCCTGAAAATATTTTCGTTCAGATGCTCTTTTGCAAATCGGTCTGCTTCATCCAGCTGTGTAGCCTGAGGCAGAAGAACGTGATCCTTAACGTATTTAAAAGGTGTTTTTGCAGCAGTATCAAAATTCTGCCAGGAATGATGGAAGTAAAAGGATGCACCATTATCAATCACCCATAATTCTTTATGCCACATCAAAAGATTGGTATTCTTGAAAGTACGGTCGATATTAGTAATGAAAGCATCCAGCCAAACGATTTTTGATGCCAGCAGCGGATCGATTTTTACACTCGGATCGTAAGCAATAGATCCGGACAGATAATGTAACCCGAGATTCAGACCTTCAGAAAATTTCAGCAGGTCCTGAATTTCTTCATCTGCTTCAGTCCTTCCGAAATCGACGTCGAGGTTTACAAAAACCAGCTCGGGAATCTGTAATCCTAAAGCTTCGGTGATTTTTCCGCCTAAAAGTTCAGAAATCAGCATTTTAACACCGTGACCCGCGCCACGGAATTTTAAAACATATTTAAAATCATCATCAGCTTCTGCCAGAGCGGGGAGAGAACCTCCTTCCCGAAGAGGCAGGATGTAACGCATGACCGTGACTGTTCTTAAATTCAACATACCGCAAAAATAAGATTTTTACTTTGTGTTTATTTCTATTTATACTATTTTTAGGTAAAATAATCTCACTGTTAAATTTATCTTATATATGTCTTTTTAAAAAAGTCGGGAAATTTTTCGAGTTTGAGATATTTAAAGTTTAAAAAAGTAAAAATGGAGATCACAAAAAAGCAGAATATTATTATTTCAAACCCTGAAACCAAAGATTTTCTTGCGGATGCATTTTATCCCGAAGAAGAAAAACAATTACCACTTGTTATTTTTGTACACGGCTATAAAGGCTATAAAGACTGGGGTGCGTGGGATTTAATGGCGGAGAAATTTTCTGAAGCAGGATTTTTCTTTGTTAAATTTAATTTTTCGCATAACGGAACTACTATTGAAGATCCCCATAATTTTGCTGATCTTGAGTCATTTGGGAACAATAATTATTCAAAAGAACTTTCTGATCTTGGCGTGGTCATAGATTATTTTAGTAAACATGAGAAAGTTGATGATCATAAAATTATTCTAATAGGCCATAGCAGGGGAGGAGGAATTTCTATCATTAAAACTTATGAAGATGAGAGAATTAATGGATTGATCACGCTTGCCAGTGTCGATACACTGGATCGCTTTCCCAAAAATGAAGCCTTTGAGCAATGGAAAAATGAAGGCATTTATTATGTTGTCAACGGAAGAACCAAACAGGAGATGCCACACTACTATCAATTTTATGAAGATTATGAAAAAGATATTCATCGTTTTGATGTTGAAAGAGCAACTGAAATGGCTAAGGCACATTTTCTGATTATTCATGGAACTAATGATGAAAGCGTAAGCGTGAAAAATGCTGAGCATCTTCATCTTCTGCATCCGAATTCCGAACTTTATTTAATAGAAAATGCTGACCATACGTTTGGCGCAAAAGAACCGTGGGAAGAAATCTCGCTGCCTGTATATTTAAATAATGCAGTTGAAAGATGTATTGACTTCATTAATGAAAAAATAGTCAATGAATAACAATAACATAAAAAGCCAGAAGTAAAGAGAAAGGTTACTATTCTTTTAAGGCTGTGAAATTTCTGGCTTTTGCTATATTTATTTTATTAAAATTTTCCAGGCTTCATCAATTTTGCTTTCCAAAAGAAGCAGCTGTGCACTCTTATGGATGGTTTCGTCGGAATGAAAATTCCCTTCTGGTAAAACTTCTATATTAGCCAACATTCCCAAATCGTTTCCTGTAAATACTTTACTGAATTTAATTTCATCAGGAAGAAGATCAAAGCCAATTCCTTTTGTTACAAGAGGTTTTGGAACTTCAAAAAGATTACTTTCGTTATTTCTTGAGTACCAGTTGCTTCCTAAGCGTGCAACCATATCGAGTTTTGCCTGATCTAGATTTCCTTCTTCATTAAGGTATTCTTCCCTGATATGAATTTTCTGCACTTCACAAATCACTAGATTTCCTGCACCGCCTTTGTCTCCTAATGGTTTTACTTCTAAAACCTTACATTCAAAATTGACAGGGCACTCTTCAACCAGTTTTGGGGTAACCAGATCAGCATCTTTCATGGTCAGCCCGGATTTAATGAATTCATTTACACCGTCCCCATATTCGGTAGAGGCTAATGAAATTTGCTGTACAATCGGAAAATTTACAGTTCCTATAACGACTTCAGAAACCTTAAGGATATTTTCCAGGGTATGTTTTGTTGTATTGTCGCGCACTCTTCTCGATGGTGAAAAGATCAAAATCGGAGGAACCGTACTGAACATATTAAAGAAACTGAACGGCGATAGATTGCTGTTACCATTTTCATCTACCGTGGAAGCCAGGGCAATCGGCCTCGGTGAGATAGCAGTCTGCATTACGGTCTGCAGCTGTACTGGAGTTATTTCGGATGGGATGAGTGTTTTCATTTTTTTATTAACCACAAAAGTCACAAAAGTTTTATGAAAATAATTTTAAATCTTTTCAAGATCACAAAAGCATATCGTAATATTTATTTACAAAAGTTTCATGTCCATTATGATATAAATTTTTACATTAAAATTACCAATATGCCTTTGGGTTTTTCATTAAGTTAATATAATTTAAAACTTGTGCACGGTGAATTTCTTTCAGTTCTGAAACTGCTTTTAATTCAAGTACAATTAAATCTTCAATTAAAAAATCACAAAAGAAGTCACATTCAAGATTTTTACCTTTATAAATAATAGGAATTTTAAACTCTGACTTAAATTCAAGCTGTCTTAATTTAAGTTCTTCTTCTAGACATTTATGATATACACTTTCCAATAATCCGGCTCCTAAAATTTTGTGAACTTCTATGCAAGCGCCATTAATCTTGTAAGTTAAATCAGTTAAATCAGCTTGTGTGATCATTAAAGCTTTTGTGACTTTTGTGGTTAAACTATTTTGCTGGAATAATTTTACCCGAAACTTCACCGAAACCAACACGAATCCCGTCTTTTTCAGCCCATGCTTTCATGGTAACGGTATCATTGTCATTGATGAATTTTCTTTCTTCGCCGTTGCTTAAAGTGATTGGATTCTGTCCTCTCCACGTCAGTTCAAGCATAGAACCGAAAGATTTCGGGTCGCTTCCCGAAATAGTTCCGCTGGCGTACATATCACCCACCTCAACATTACATCCGTTTACGGTATGATGTGCCAGCTGCTGGGTCATATTCCAGTACATGTGTTTGTAATTGCTCTCGCAGATCAGATTTTGTTCGCCGTTTTCAGGCTGAATGTATACTTCAAGATTGATGTCGTAGTTTTTATCACCTTCAAATTGTAAATATTCCAATACTTCAGGATCCTGTTCTGGAGAAGCAGTTCTGAACGGTTCCAGCGCTTCCAGAGTAACTACCCACGGAGAAACCGAAGACCCGAAATTTTTAGCCAAAAATGGTCCTAATGGAACATATTCCCAAGATTGAATATCTCTAGCCGACCAGTCGTTGAAAATTACCATTCCAAAAATTGCGTCTTCGGCATCTTTTGTAGAAATACTTTCGCCCATCTCTGTATTTTTGTTAATGATGAATGCCATTTCCAGTTCAAAATCTAGCTGTTTGCAAGGACCGAATACCGGTTTTTCAACATCGGCAGGTTTCATCTGGCCTTTTGGTCGGTTGATTTCCGTTCCTGACACAACGATTGACGAAGCTCTTCCGTGATATCCTACAGGAAGATGTTTCCAGTTGGGCAATAAAGCATTGGCAGGATCCCTGAACATTTTACCAACGTTCGTTGCATGCTCGATGCTGCTGTAAAAATCCGTGTAATTCGGGATGTGTACCGGCATCATCATTTTTACTTTATCCAAATCATAAAATGCTTCTTCAATAGTCTTTTCATCTTTGGAAAGTATAGAATCCTCCTTCAGCAGTTCCTGGATTTTCAATCGGACCGCATTGGTTATCGGTTTTCCAAGTTCGATAAATTCGTTTAAAGTATACGCTTCAAATACATTGTCTATAAGACCTTCGATTTCTTCAAAATAACCGTAGTCATAAAGCGTGGCAAGGTCTACAACCTGGTCACCGATTCTCGTACAGCAGCCGATATATTCTTTGTTGAAAACGGCAACACCGAAAGGGATATTATGTATAGAGAAGTCTGAATCTGCGGAATATTCTACAAATGATTTCATAATTTAGAGTTTAGGTGGATTTATATCAAAATCCGTTACGATTTTTAATTAAAATAATTTTGAATTGATTCTGAGTTTTGCTTACTCAAAAATTTCAAAGTATTTATTTTTTTGATTTAGATTTGTTAACAGAAAGGGACGCTTCATCAATCCATCTGGCTTTTGTATTGACATCAATAAGATAGAGAATATTGTCCTGTTTTGTTAAAAGTAATGTCTTGGTAAGCGGGATAGGTACTTTCTTATTCTCGAGCATGTCTGCCCTAAGAGAAATAATGTTTTTCTTTCTAATAACATCTCCCGAGAAAACATTGGAAGTACTCTTTCCGGTTGCTTTGTCGTCAAATACTTCTACGTAAGTGGCTTTATTTCCCTTGATAATAATAAAATCCCTTTCCATATGGTCTGCCTCATCTTTGATGAAAACAAATTTTTTATCGTCAATATTTACGGATTCCAGATTCTGGTTAACGCCTGATCTTTCTTCAAGCCGGGTAAGAATCTGATCCATTGTTCCGTACTGTGCTTTTGCAGTACATATTGTTCCGGCAAATAAAATTGCTAATAATGTTTTCCTCATAATGATGTGCTTATAAAAAAGTTTTGTCAAGACTTTCGATCCTGACAAAACTTTATATTGTTATTAAAATTAAAGATTTCCTCTTCTTTCCTGTTCTCTTTCCAGCGCTTCGAACAATGCTTTGAAGTTTCCTGCTCCGAAGCTTTGTGCACCGTGTCTTTCAATGATTTCAAAGAAAAGAGTAGGGCGGTCTTCCACAGGTTTTGTAAAGATCTGTAATAAATACCCTTCTTCATCATGATCAATAAGGATGCCTAACTCCTGAAGTTTCTTAAGATCCTCATCAATATGTCCCACTCTTTCAGGAACCATATCGTAATAAGCTTCTGGCGGAGCGGAAAGGAATTCCACACCACGTCTCTTCAGTTCTGTTACTGTATGGATAATATCTTTTGTTGCTACCGCAATATGCTGTACGCCTTCTCCCTCATAGAAATCAAGATATTCTTCTACCTGAGATTTCTTTTTCCCTTCAGCCGGTTCGTTGATCGGGAATTTTGCGTATCCGTTCCCGTTTGACATTACTTTAGACATCAGCGCAGAATATTCTGTATTGATCTGTTTGTCATCGAAAGAAAGGATGTTTACGAATCCCATTACTTTTTCATACCATTCTACCGTTGGAACCATTCTGTTCCAGTCTACATTTCCTACACAGTGATCTACATATAATAGGCCTGCTTCTTCAGGTTTGTAGTCACTTTCCCATTTTTCGTAACCCGGCATGAAAGGACCTGTATAGTTTTTTCTTTCGATGAACATGTGTACGGTTTCTCCATATGTATAGATTCCGGACATTCTTACTTCACCGTTTTCATCGGTAATTGTCATCGGTTCCAGATACGGTTTACCTCCTCTTTTGGTTGTTTCTTCGAATGCTTTATAAGCGTCATCCACCCAAAGTGCCAAAATTTTAACTCCGTCACCATGCTTTTTTACGTGTTCGTTTATCGGGGAATCAGATTTTAATCCAGTGGTAAGCACCAATCTGATTTTTCCCTGCTGAAGAACGTATGAAGCACGATCTCTCACGCCGGTTTCAGGACCGGCATATGCTACAGACTGGAAACCGAAAGCGGTTTTATAATAATGCGCAGCCTGTTTTGCATTTCCTACATAGAACTCAATGTAATCTGTACCGTTAATCGGTAAAAAATTCTCTGCTTGAGCAATTTTTTCGGCAAATGTAAGTGTTGACATATTTCTATTTTTACTTTTATATATTGTTTGCAAATTACAAAATTTTGCGAAACTTTTAAAATTGAAAACAAACAGTTGTTAGTTAAATTTTAATAAAAACAAAATGCGAGAATTTTATTTTTAAACTGCAAAAGAAATAAAAAATTATTACGCTTAAAAAGACTGTCAAAAGTTTACAAAATCAGTAGTAAGTGCAAAAATTGATTTTAATGTTTAAATCTTTCGTAGGCAGCCCTTTCCAGCATTTCCCGGTCATCAGGATGCGCGATGCTGATGAGCTCCTGCGCTCTTTGCTTTAAATTTTTACCATACAAATACGCAGTTCCGTACTCTGTAACCACCCAGTGAATATGTCCTCTTGTCGTTACAACTCCCGCACCCGGCTTTAAATAAGGTACAATCCTGGAAACTCCTTTTTTTGTTCTTGAAGTTATGGCAATGATCGGTTTTCCGTCTTCGCTTAATGCGGCCCCTCTCATAAAATCCATCTGTCCGCCGATCCCGCTGTACTGCATGGTTCCGATGGAATCTGCACAGACCTGCCCGGTAAGATCGATCTCAATAGCTGAGTTAATGGCTACCATTTTTTTATTTCTCATGATATTGATCGGGAAATTTACCGTACTTACATCATCAAATGAAAAAACCGTATTGTCATCTACATAATCATAAAGCTTTCTGGTCCCGAAGCAAAAACTGGTAATGGTTTTATTATCGTTATAACCTTTATATTTATTGTTGATGACATCATTTTGAATCAAATCAACCACCCCGTCGCTCAGCATTTCGGTATGTACACCAAGGTCTTTGTGATTTCCCAGGCATTTTAAAACTGCATCAGGAATCGTCCCGATACCCATTTGTAAAGTAGAACGGTCTTCGATAAGTTCGGCTACATTTTTTCCGACCTCCATTTCTTCAGGGCCTACTTTTGATCCGTAATCAACGGTTGGAAGCTCTTCTTCATGCCATACGAGTTTGTTTATTCTGCTGATATGAATCATTCCGTCACCGTGGGTTCTCGGCATTAGAGGATTAACAATTGCTACAATAATTTTTGCTGTGTCTACAGCTGCTCTGGCAACATCTACGGAAGTTCCCAAAGTACAGAATCCATGCTTATCGGGTGGTGAAACGGTAATTAAAGCAACATCCAGCGGAAGAATGTTTTTTCTGAAAAGAATCGGAATTTCACTTAAAAAAACAGGAACAAAATCTCCTCTGTCTGAATTGACAGCGTCTCTTACCGGTGAAGAAACAAACAGGGAATTGACAAAAAATTTATCTTTATACTGAGGTTTGGCAATTTCAACATTTCCTTGCTGGGTTATGGAAACCATTTCCACATTTTCCAACCGGTGGGATTGTCTTGCCAGTTCATCAATAAGATGGTTGGGTGTACATGCACTTCCGTGGAAAAATACGCGGTTTCCGCTCTTAATGGTATAAATGGCTTCCTCTGCACTGATATAATTGTACATATTGATTTTTTTATAAATTTTTCTCTGACTTAAAGATAGGTTTAATTGTTTTTATTAATACCGAATATGTAAAGATTTTTGTCATGTTTTGGCCGGATTAAATCAATAAAAAAAACCGATGGAGGTGCATCGGTCTTATATAGGTTTAAATTATGTGCTTCTTATTTTTTTTAAATTACTCCTGAGAACGGTCTTCCATCGTTTTGTCCTGTTCTTCTAGCCACGAGGTTTTATAAGACGGATCTTCCACTTTTAAAGCTTCTTCCGTGATTTTAAGTGGTTTGAAAGGATCGACCATCACCGCGTATTCTTCGGTGAATTTTTTCCCGATGCTTCTTTCCATCGCTCCGGGATGCGGCCCGTGAACAATTCCTCCCGGATGGAGCGTGAAATCCATCAGATCAATATGATTCCTGCTCATGAAATCGCCTTCTGTATAGAATAAAACTTCATCAGAATCGATATTGGAATGGTTATAAGGAGCAGGAATGGCCAGCGGATGGTAATCGTACATTCTTGCACAGAATGAACACACCACAAAGTTATGGCCTTCAAAATTCTGGTGAACCGGAGGTGGCTGGTGAATTCTTCCCGTAATCGGTTCAAAATTTTTGATGTTGAATTTATAAGGATAAAAATAACCGTCCCAGCCTACAACATCGAATGGATGCGTGGCATAAATAAAATCGGTAATCTGGTTTTCCTTTTTTACTTTAATTAAAAATTCTCCTTTTTCATCTTTCGGTTCCACGAAAGTTGGTGCAACGATATCTCTTTCACAAAATGGAGAATGTTCCAGCAGCTGGCCAAACTCATTTCTGTATCTTTTCGGGGTGTAAATCGGAGAGTGGCTTTCCAAGACGAAGAAAACAGTATCTTCAGAATTAAGTTCTACCTGATAAATCGTTCCTCTCGGGATAATTAAATAATCACCTACAGAAAATTCAAGGTTGCCGACAAATGTTTTGAGGATGCCGCTTCCATTATGCACAAATAGAAGTTCGTCACATTCTGCATTTTTATAAAAATAATCTGTGGATTTCCTCGGTTTGGAAAGCCCCATTTTAAGGTCATTATTGACCATGAGAAATTTTCTGCTGTCTAAAAAATCATCTTCAGGCATTACATTCATCCCCTTGAACATTCTTGGTGTTACATTTTTGGCAACAGCAATTTTGGGCGTTACATCTTTGGCTTCACCAATGGATTTGATCTGAGTAGGCCGATGAATGTGATACAATAAAGAAGAAATTCCATGAAAACCTTCCGTTCCGAAAAGCTGTTCATAGTAAAATTTATCTTCCGGAGATTTGAAAATCGTATGTCTTTTTTGGGGAATATTTCCCGACTGATGATATCTCATTTTACTTTTATATGTCGTTTTTCAAATGTAATACTTTTTCATGAATTGAATTTAAACAATATTCGGAGAAGAGTTTTGTAATTAAAAAATAATTGTTAGTTTTGTCTAACAATTTTAATTTCATGAGACGAATACTATATTTTTTGTTCTTTTTACCGATCTGGTGCTTTTCCCAAAATACTGACAGCCTGGAAATGAAATCTTCCGGTGAGCAGGATGTGTTAAAAGTTTTACCTGAAACCGTAAAAACACAGAATATTGATGATGTCATTATTACAGGAACAATAAAGCCGGTAAGCAGATCAAAAAGTCCGGTAGCCGTAGAGATTTACAGCCAAAAGTTTTTCCAAAAAAATCCTACGCCGAACATTTTTGAAGCTATTTCTATGGTGAACGGTGTTAAACCCCAGCTTAACTGTTCAGTCTGCAATACGGGAGATATTCATATTAACGGTCTTGAAGGTCCTTATACCATGATTTTAATTGATGGAATGCCGATCGTAAGTTCACTTTCCACCGTGTACGGACTGAGCGGAATACCAAACAGTCTGGTGGATAGGATTGAAGTGGTAAAAGGTCCGGCTTCTTCTATTTATGGTTCTGAAGCAATGGGAGGTGTCATTAATATCATTACCAAAAATGCGCTGACTGCACCGAAATTGAGCGTTGATCTTATGACGACCACATGGAGCGAAAATAATGTAGATCTTTCCACAAAATTTAATTTCGGTAAGAATATCGCTTCTTTATTAAGTCTGAATTATTTTAATTTCGAGAAAAGATTTGACGAAAATAAAGACAACTTTACGGATGGGGCATTGCAGAACCGAGTTTCAATTTTTAATAAATGGAATTTTGTACGTAAGGAAAACCGTCAGGCCAGTTTTGCATTGCGGTATTTATATGAAGACCGCTTCGGGGGAGAAATGCAGTGGAACCGCAGCTACCGGGGAAGTGATGTAATTTACGGCGAAAGTATTTACACCAGCCGGGTAGAAGCATTTGGGATCTATCAGTGGCCTGTAAAAGAAAATATTATCACTCAATTTTCATATAATTTTCATGATCAGAATTCATTTTACGGGAATAATCCTTTTACAGCAAAACAGGAGGTACTATTTGTGCAGACTTTCTGGGATAAAAAATTCGGAAATCATGATCTTACTGCAGGATTTACCTTCAAAAGAACATTTTATGACGACAATACGCCGGGAACTTTATCTTCTGACGGTTTTACAAATGCGCCCATGAAATCTCCTATATTCGGAATTTTTGTGCAGGATCAATGGGAGGTTAATGATAAAAATACGATATTGATAGGATATCGGTTTGATTATGATAAAGTTCATCATGCGGTACACTCGCCCCGTTTTGCGTGGAAATTCTCTCCCAATCCTTATCATGCGCTGCGGTTTAATTTCGGGACTGGATTTCGTGTCGTGAATCTTTTTACTGAAGATCATGCCGCACTTACCGGTTCGCGAGAAGTGTTTATTCAGTCTGATTTAAAACCGGAAAAATCGGTTAACGGAAACCTGAATTACATCTGGAAAATTCCCGCAGGAAAAAGTCTGATCAATCTCGATGCTTCCGCTTTTTATACCTATTTCAGCAATAAGATTGTAGGAGATTTTGATACTGATCCTGAAAAGATTATTTATGATAATCTGAATGGCTACGGAATTTCAAGAGGTGCATCACTGAATGTAGATTACATTTTCAATTTTCCTTTGAGTGTTGGTTTAGGAATTACATACCTTGATGTTTACCAGAAATTTGATGATGAGAAAGAGAAATCGCAGCAACTTCACGCTCCGAAATGGAGTGGCACCTATAATATAACGTATAAATTTGCAGGTAATTTTGTTATAGACTTTACAGGACAGTTTTACGGACCGATGAGGTTGCCTGTTTTACCGAATGACTATCGCCCGGAATATTCACCGTTTTATACGCTGGCAAATATTCAGGTTTCGAGGGCTTTTAAATCCGGATTTGAAGTGTATTGCGGAGTCAAGAATCTGTTTAATTTTACCCCGAAAGATCCTTTGATGAGACCGTTTGACCCTTTCGACAGGTATGTGGATGATCCCGTAACCAATCCTAATCGTTATACTTTTGATACCACATACGGATATGCTCCGATGCAGAAAATAAGAGGCTTTTTGGGAATTAAATATATTTTGAAATAACAATTATAATTGAATATTAAAAGTTTTGACGCAAAGATTATATTAAAACTGATCATTTTTTAGAAGGCAAAGGCAAATAAATTTGCTACGCGAAGCTTGGACCGGTCACTTAATTAAATTAATTCTTTGTTTCATTTAATGAGAAAGGAAATTGGATGTTTCAAGTTTAAAATAAGATTAACCGCAAAAGAAGCAAAAGAATTATTTTAAAAATCTAAAAAAAGGTTCAAATCTTTTGTCTCTTTTGCGGTAGAAAAAATAATGTAATGAAAAGTTTAACAATATTTTTATTTTTAATGCTAGTGCCTTCTTTTTGTCTTTCACAGATAAAAACAGGCACTTTTTCGGATTTGGAAGTTCCGCAGAAAGAAAATTCCAAACCCGTTATTATTCATATATATACAAGTTGGTGCCAGGTTTGTAAGATTGAATTTTTTGAATTGAATAAAGATAAAGATCTGGTAAAATTAATCAATGAAAATTTTCATTTCATCAATTTTGAGGCGGAAAAAATGAAAGAGCCCATTCGTTTTCAGGGAGAAGAATTTAATTATGTATCCAATGGAAATTCCGGAATCCATGAGTTAGTTTTGGCATTATCTAAAAATAAAAGTCAGCCTGTTTATCCGCTGTGGATTATTTTGGATGTCAATGGAAATTTGGCTGAATACCATGAGGGATTATTTACCCCTGAAAAGATGAAGAAAAAGCTTGATGAGATTTTGGATTTCTAAATTCCCGCAGATTTCGCTGATCACTCGGATTTGGTTTAATCTTATCTCATAGCTGTCATCCTGAAAGGATCTAAACAATATTTTTAAGAGTAAAAAGATGTTTGGAGACTATTATGTTAATATAATTCCGGCAGATCTCCCGGGTTTCGCAGATTTTTTCATTTAAATTATTATTTCATGGTTGTCATCCTGAAAGGATCTAACAATATATTTAAACACTGTGGTTTTGTATGGTAAAATCAAGGTCCTTGCACAACAAAAATAGCTCCCGCAGATTTTAAGATTTATCTTCCAAAATTGATTGCTAAATTTATAGTATGCTATATTTGGATCCTTTCAGGATGACAAATTTAGTGGATATTTGAAGCGGGTATGATGCAGTTAACAAACTTA
>NZ_JAYEDA010000016.1:0-71798 GCF_034651565.1 Chryseobacterium sp. MHB01
GTACAAATCTTTTTTATTCCTACAAGATTTTTTTAATTAAATTTTGTGAAAGTTTTTTTCATATCCCCTTATCAGAGCTTCTATTTTTTAAACCCCGAAAGGCCCCTCCTGCGCTACCTACTTCCTTGCGTTTTCAGTGGGGCAAAGATAACAACACTTTATCCTATATTCCAAATCTATTTAACATAAAATTTAAGTTTACGCAATTTTTATCCTTAACTCTCTGGTTGTATGCATGAATAATTTTAAGCCTATAAGGGGAGAAAGGAAGAAGGAAGAAGGAAGAAGGAAGATGGGAGGCTGCGAAGGAGAGAGTGGGTGGATCTATATATGTATATGGGTGTTGGATGTTGGATGCCCGTAAAAGGAGCAGGGGTTGGTCAAAGAGAAGAGAAGCTAACTTATAAGCTGGAAAAAGTAAAAAGTGAAAAGTGAGAGGTTAGAAGTGAGAAGTAAGAGATGGGGAGTAATGGATGAAGGACAGGCAGGATATAAGCGGATGTTCTAAGTTACCTACCGCAGTTTTGAATTATGAAGGTTGGAAATTTGAAAGGATGAACGTAAATCATAAATCCTAAACCAAAACTTAAAATTGAATATTCCATTTCTAAACTTTCACCTCTCACTTCTAACCTCTTACTTCTTACTTTTTACTTCCACCCCACCCTAGCCCGGATCGAGCGGCCTGTCTGAGCTCTTTCCTGTTGTATTGGTAGCGGCGGCTTTGCCGCCGCTACCAATACAACAGGAAAAGCGAGTAGCGAGAGCCGGATTAAGCTCTTGGAAATAAAGGGAAAGGTTGGAGTGTGTGTTTGTGTGAAATTGTGTTTGTGTGAGAGCGTGTGTGTATGTTTTAAGCAAGCTTGTGAATGAATGAGGTATTTATCTAAATTCGGCAAGCCCGTCTGAAACGTAGGAAACAGTTTTTAATTCAAGAAGATTATTGAAAATAAAAAAAGCAAAGTTTTCACTCTGCTTTTTGTTTATTATAAATAAGACTAAGAAATTCGGCATAAGATTTTTCGAGTCCTATAATATCACCGCTTTTTAAATTGAGGCCTCCGACTCCTGTTTCATCTGATTTTATTTTTGTTGCTGAAATCTGAAAAAACTGATTGATACTATTTTCTTTAGGCTGGAATTTTACGGCTGAGCCCAGAAGTTTTTTTGTTGAGATGGTATAAACTTCCCCCGGCGTGGTCTGGAATATTATATATGATCTTGGATGAATGTTATAATCAACTTTATTTACAGAAATCTTCTGATCTCTTTCCGAAGAGGCAAATACATATAAAAGTCCTGTCTGATTCAGTAATTTATCTTTCGGAAGATAATATAAAGCCAATCTGTAATTGGCAGGATTAACGCTTTGCCATGAGCCGTCAACATTTTCAAAAGGTTTTAAAGCGAAAGTATTGGCTCCGATTTCTTTTGCTTTTTTATAAATCAATGAAAAAATTTCGGCATCATTTTTCGAAAATCCCTGAACTTCGATTTCTCCGAGATATTCCGCATCTTTTTTTTCTTCATTAATTTTATATAAAAACCTATCCGTGTTATCGTGCGTTTTTTCAACTTTTGTTAAAAACACATTTTGCGCAAAGAACAACTGAGCTGCAAGAATAAAGGAGGCAAACAGTATTTTTTTCATTCTTTATAGATTATTATGCAGAATATCCAGACATTCTTCGAGACTATTCTCCCAATGTTTGGGTTCAATTTTATAAACTTCTTCTATTTTATCGAGACACATGGTACTTCTTTTCGGTCTTTTAGCCGGAGTAGGATATTGTTCGGTGCTTAATGCATTGAGCTTAACTGATGATTTTGAAAGCTCAGCTATTTTCTGTGCGAATTCAAACCAGGTTGTCTCCGGATAGTTTGAAAAATGAAAAATCCCATAACTTTTTTGGGGTGTTTCAATAATATTCATAATAGCTTCAGCAAGATCGTTGGCATTAGTCGGCTGTCCGAACTGATCTGCCACAATTCCTAATTCTTCTTTTTGCGAAAAGAGGTGAAGCATAGTTTTTACGAAATTCTTATTGAATTCTGAATAGAGCCATGATGTTCTAAGAATTATTGTTTTAGGGTTTGCTTCTAAAGCCAGTTCTTCTCCTTTTAATTTTGATTCTCCGTAAACGCCTATAGGATTGGTAAAGTCGTCTTCTGAATAACAAAGATTTGTTTCTCCGTCAAAAACATAATCTGTAGATACATGAATAAGTACAGTATTGTATTCTTTGCAGGCGTGTGCAAGATAAGCAACACCTTGTGCGTTTACGGCAAAAGCTTTTTCCTTTTCCTTTTCAGCAAGGTCAACCGCTGTAAAAGCTGATGCATTGATACAGAACTCCGGTTTGTTATCGTAAAAAAAAGAATTCACCTGATCTTCGTCTGTGATATCCAATATCTGAGAATCTGTAAAAACGAATTCATAATCCAGCTCAAAATCAGGAGCGATTTTTCTGATACAATTTCCTAACTGTCCGTTTCCTCCTACTACCAATATTTTTTTCATTATGAATTTTTTGCGTTCTGTGATCTTAAAAATTTAACTCTTGACCGAAACTCTTTCTGCTCTAAATCTACATAAAATTTATTGAACGTTTCCTTAATCTCTTCTGGATGTACTTCAGATTTTCTTGTTTTAACATTAAAATAAATTACTGTAACCCATAATACTGCATGAATGGTTTTCTCGTCCAGGCTTTTCATAAGAATTTCAACCTTTGCCGTTCTGTCCTGAACTTCTATGGTTTTGCTGCTGATGATCACTGAAGTATTGTACCGTACTTCTTTAATGTAAGCAATTTCGTTCTGAATGGCAATCCAGGTACAGCCTGTAAGCTTGGTATATTCTTCATAGGTAAAACCATAGAATGTTTCCACATGATCTTCCCTGGCATTGAACATATAGTCCAGATATTTAACGTTATTTAAATGACCAATCGGATCACAATCACTAAACCTCACCTTTACCGTGGTTGATACTTCTTTTTCCATGCTGCAAAAATAGAAAAACCACCCCGATGAGAGATGGTTTTTTATAAATGTTTTTGAATATCTGATAAATTATTGAACACCTAATTCTTTCTTTACGGCAGCCGTAGCGTCCGGACCTCCTTTGAATACGAAGGCAGAAGAGTTTGCATCCATGATATAATCGTATCCGTTTGCTTTAGCAACTTTGGAAACGGCATCATTCAGTTTTTTCTCGATTGGCTCATACGCAGCATCTTGTTTTGCAACAAAATCTTTTTGAGCTTTATCGTTCATATCCTGAATTTCTTGTTGCATTTTTGCCAATTCAGCCTCTCTTGCTTTGTTTTCTTCAGCTGTTTTCTTAGGAGCTTCCTCAGAATATTGCTTTAACTTAGCCTGTCCTGCATCCGCCTTTTTCTTGATTTCAGCTTGTTTTGTATCTAAGAAGGCTTTAAGATCAGTATCTGCTTTTTTCTTTTCAGGCATTGCATTAAGAATACCTATAACGTCTAAAGTTGCAATTTTTTGAGCTTTTGCCATACCTACCGATACAACCATCATTACCGCTGCAAATAATACACTTAATTTTTTCATAATTGGTAAATAAATAATTTAATTTGTTTTTAGATCTGTAAATTTAATAAAAGTTAAACTTTTATTTTCGGGTTTTAGTTTTTTCTTTTTTATCGGTATCTTTTAATAAAATATCAAGTACTTTATCTGAGTAATCGAATCTTTTTTGCAGGAACAGTACATTATTACTTGTTTTATCAATCACTATTCCTATTCCGTTTTTCTCGGCCATTGTCTTGATTGCGCCCCAGATCTGATCCTGAAACGGCTGAACAAGATTAGTCCTTAGCTTTTTAATCTCTCCCGTAGCTCCAAAGCGTAAACTTGTAGTGGTTTTGATATTTTTTTCCAAATCCATTACTTCTTTTTCTCTCAACTTCAGCTGATCTCCAATTAAAAGTACTTTCTCACTTTCAAAAGCAGATCTCTTACGTTCGTATTCCGACTGCAGGTTCTGAAGTTCGGACTGCCATGTATCAATCTGGGCGTTAAGTCTTGCTTCCGCTTCCTTATACTGAGGCATTTTATTCAGAATATACTCTGTATCAACAACACCCACTTTCTGTGCATTGCTTAAACTGAAAAGCAAAAATAAGAAGAATGAGAAAACAATTCTAAAATTTTTCATATGATGAATTATAAAGATTGGTTCATCAGGAAGTGGGTCTTCCATCCGGAAGGATCTGTTCCTGAAACTGTTTTATCGAATCCATAAGCGAAGTCGAACCCAATCAAGCCGAATGCTCCCATATAAACTCTCACCCCTACCCCAACTGATCTTTTCAACTGGAATGGATTATAGCTTCCCCATGAATTCCAAACGTTACCTCCTTCTGCGAACGTGAGTGCATAAATTTTTGCAGTCTGGTTCAATGAAATCGGATATCTTAATTCTAACGTAAATCTGTTATAAATAGTACCTCCACCTGTAGGGGTAATATCTTCAGAAGTTCCTCCGTAGGTAGAAGCATTTTCATATCCTCTTAACGGAATTAATTCTCTACCATCAAAACGGCCTCCGAAAAGTCCTGTACCCCCTACATAGAATCTTTCAAACGGCGGTGCACCAAGTTCTTTGTTATAACCGTCCATGAAGCCCATTTCAGCAGAAGATCTTAAGACCAGTTTCCCGGCAATTTCGTTATATACATCTGCTTTAAACTTCACTTTATAGAACTCCATCCATTTATACTTCTCTGTAGGACTAAGTGTAGAATAGTCTTTGTTACTGAACAATGAATACGGCGGTGTGAATTTCACCGAGAGGTCTAAATTAGATCCTACCGTAGGGAAAATGGGGTCAATACCGGCAGAGTTTCTACTTAGCCCGAGATTGATACTAAAGTTGTTCGCCGTACCATAATACTCTGTAGTTCCTCCGAAATCGAAAGGATAGTTCTTAAAATCGTATTTCTGAAACTGAATTCCGGTGTATAATGAGAAATAATCATCCGGCCACTTCAACAATCGGTTTAATCCAACTGAAGCGGAGAAAATATTCAGCTTCTGAGATGATCCGTAAACATCCGAGTATTTAACTCTTGAGTTATTGAGACTCACAGATAATGCAGTTGGCCTTGTTCCGAATAACCAGGGTTCTGTAAACCCGATACTGTAATTCTGGAAATATTGCCCTGCCTGTGCCTGAAGTGACAATGTTTGTCCGTCACCCTGTGGTACAGGTTTAAAATCTTTAAACTTGAGGAAGTTCTTCAAAGAGAAGTTGTTGAATGTCAACCCTAAAGTACCGATAAAGCTGTTACCACCGTAACCTGCCTGAAGCTGAACCTGGGAAGAACCTTTTTCAACAAGTTTCCAATTGATATCCACGGTGTTATCCTGTTGATTTGGCTGGATATCCTGGCCTACCTGCTGCGGATCAAAAAACTGCATTCCGGCAAGATCAAAATATGTTCTTTTGATATCACTTTTAGCAAAAAGATTTCCCGGCTTGGTTCTTAAAGCTCTTAAGATCACATGATCATGGGTCGTTGTATTTCCTTCCCAGGTTACTCTGTTCCAAGTAGCTTTTTCCCCTTCGTTGATACGAATTTCAAGATTGATCTTATCTCCGTTTACCGATTTTTCAACAGGCATAACATTTGAGAAAAGGTAACCGTTGTTCATGTAGACCGACTTAATATCAGAATCATCTTCTTTACCTCCGTCTTCACCAACTTTTTTGTTGAATCCTACTGCATCGTAAATATCACCTTTTTTATATCCCAAGAGTCTCTGTAAATAATCCGTAGAATAAACGGTATTTCCGGTAAATGTAATATCGCCGATATAATACTGTTTCCCTTCGTTAAGCTTTACATTGATCTCGTAATTATTTCTTTTGTTTCTCCAAACAGAATCTGAAAGAACTTTCGCATCTCTGTAACCCAATGAGTTGTAGTAACTGATGAGATTTTGCTTGTCTTCCTGATATTTTTCTTCAATGAATTTTGAAGATTTCAGAATCCCTCCGATTCCGAATCTTTTCTGCTTGGTTTCTTTAAATGCTTTTTTTCTAAGTTTTCTATCAGAAACCGCTGTATTTCCTTCAAACTCGATATGATCGATTTTGATTCTTTTGCCTTTATCTACATTGATTGTCCAGTCAACAAGATTAGGATCTCCCGCATTTACTTTGTCCTGAATGGTAATTTTTGCATCAGCGTATCCTTTTTTGATAAAATCTTTAGGAATATTAGTTTTAAGACTTGAAACCAAATTTTGGGTAATTTTGGTTCCCGGCTTCAGATTGTTGTCTTTAGCCATCTTTTCATTTTTGGATTTCCCGATACCTTTTCCTGTAAACTTCACCTCGCCCAGATCTTTAAGATCCTGAAGATAAAATTTAAGGATAATAGTTTCCCCTTCAATGCTCTGAACGTATACTTCAACTTCGGAAAAAGATTGTGTATCCCAAAGTTTTTTTACCGCGTTACTGATTTTCTGTCCCGGAATGTCTACCGTCTCACCTTTCGATAATCCTGTAAATCTAAGGATCTGAGCCGGTGTATATTTTTTAACCCCATCTACAACGATGTCTTTCAATGTGTATGTTCCTGTCTGGTTTCCTGCCTGTACAGAAGTATTTACCTGTGTGCTGTCCTGTGGCGTTACCTGTCCATAGAAATGTGCAGAAGCAACAAACATAATGATGGGTAATAGTCTAAACTTCATTTTATCGTAGTCTTTCTTTTCTTAATTTTACTGGATTTTTATTTGTTCCCCGGTCTTTCCGAACCTTCTTTCTTTGTTTTGATAATCAACAATACACTGAAAGAAAATATCTTTGGTAAAGTCCGGCCACAGAACATCTAAAAACTGCAGTTCTGCATAGGCGATCTGCCAAAGGAGGAAATTACTGATTCTGATTTCGCCACTGGTCCTTATCAGGAGATCAACAGGTGGAAAATCTTTGGTATAGAGATAGCTTTCAAATAATTTTTCATCAATATCCGCCGCATGTATCTTTCCTTCTTTTACATCTTCACTTATGTTTTTTACGGCATTCAGTATTTCATTTTGTGAGCCATAGCTTATGGCGAGTACCAAATTACCTTTTGTGTTTTCTTTTGTAAGTTCCACCACACGGTTCAGCTGATCTTTTACGAGTGGAGGAAGCTTTTCTAAATTACCAATCACATGCATTCTTAAGCCTTTGCTGAAAATCTCCTCTGCTTCGAGCAATAAAGTCTCTACAAGTAAATTCATCAATGTATTTACTTCTTCTGCAGGGCGGCTCCAGTTTTCCGAAGAAAAGGTATAAAGCGTTAAGTACGGAATATGTATTTCATTACATGCATTAATGGCATTTCTTACTGCATTAATGGCATTTCTGTGGCCAAATGTTCTTTCTTCGCCACGGGATTTTGCCCATCTTCCATTACCATCCATGATAACCGCAACATGCTTTGGTAAATTATCAGGATCTATTTTATCTTTTATCAACGACATATTAATCACAATAACACGGAGGTCTTCCGAACGAATAAGTCAAACCTAAACTTACCGTATTCATCCAGTCTTTAGATTTTGTATCTCCAACATTTCTACCTCCCGTAAAAGCAGCTTCCCTCTCTTTAGACACCACATAATAGGCATCTGTCTGAAGAAGAGAACCTCCTGTAACAGGGCTTAAGATATCTCCGTTATAAGTAGAGATTACATCTTTAGTGAGAATTTTGCTGTAATCAAGCTGATCCGTCAGAGTATATCTGAATGTTGCTTCAGCAAAAATGGCCCAGTTATAATTAAATTTATATTTCAAACCTACTCCAAAAGGAATATGCATGGTAGTTTTTGTTCCCGTAGAGTACTGAGCTGTAGTGGTAAAATCAAGCTCATTAATTGGAGCCTGCGCAACACCATCAGCATCTCTCCTGAAATCGTTAATGAGTGTAGCTTTAGGCGCATCAAACATTAACGCTCCCACCCCACCGAAAATATACGGGCTTACCATACCTTTCTGTTCATTATTTACCGGGAAGAAATTATATTCGAAAACAAGACTTGCCTCATACACATTGTTTTTCCCGAAAGAGTTTCTGTTTTGTCTGTACTCTTCTTTTGCAACTTTATCATTAAACTGAATCTGGTTGTATCCAAGATCTAATCTTACCGTTTGATGAGGATTAAAATTAAATCTATATAAAATCCCTCCATAAAACGGAACTCCCCAATCCGATGCTTTACTTAAATCCAATGGCTTTTGTAAAATATAATTCGTTCTCCCTATATCCCCAACTAGGTTACTCATACCTAGACGAACTCCCAGTTCGTTTCTTTGTGCTTTAACACTTACCACAGTTCCTAGGGCGGCAAGGAAGCTAAACAATAATTTTCTATTCATAAAAGAATATGGATTTATGGTTATTTTAAAATTTAATTTTTGCAAATATAAAACATTTTTATATTAATGATAATCTTAATGTTTAGTTAAAAATAAACAAAAAAACATAATTTGTTATAAAGTAAACGATAAAGTCGATAAATTATTCTTTTTTTATCAGATACTAAATTTCCGCTTCATGATAAACCCTCATTAAATGAGGGCTTAAAAGTATTATTTTTTATTGAATATTTCCCGTACTTTATTTCTAATTCTTATTAACAATGGTTCTTTGTAATTTTTATCTTCGTCAAAATAGCCGTAACCATAACCGTAGCCATAACCATAGCCGTAACCATAGCCATATCCCTGCTTCGTATTGTAGTCATTGTAAACGAGCCCGAGATTTCCTGTTTCTCCATTATGATACTTTTCAGTAATCATTTTGAGCATATATTTTTCGGTGTATTCGTGACGGACTACATAGATATTGGTATCAGAATATTTCATAAGTTCGTAAGAGTCTGCAACGAGACCCACCGGCGGTGAATCAATAATAATAAAGTCATAAAGACTTTTCAGGTCCTGAATAAATCGGATATTGCTTTCACCCATAAGCAATTCGGAAGGATTTGGAGGGATTGGTCCTGATGTAGCCACATCAAGATTGGGGATTTTTGTTTTATTAATGATCTGGCTCATTTCCACCTCCCCGGTAAGATAATTTGAAATTCCATATTTGTTATCAATTCTGAAATCCCCGAAGATTTTTGGTTTTCTGAGGTCCATTCCCAGAAGAATTGTTTTTTTATCGCTCAGCCCTAATACGGAAGCCAGATTGATGGAAACATATGTTTTCCCCTCACCACCGATGGATGATGTTACCAGAATTACTTTACTTCCGCGATCGCTTCCTGCTAAAAATCTCATATTGGCTCTGATTCCTCTGAATGCCTCTGAAACTGAAGATTTTGGCTGATCCAGAACGGTAAGCATTGTTTCATTGGTATTATTACCGATAACACCGAGAAGGGGAATTCTTGTGGCATTAAGTAATTCTTTAATATTTCTGATTCTATTGTCGAGCAATTCCCCTATTAGGATAAACAGCATCGGAAGTATCAGAAGTCCGCCTATAATTCCTGCTTTAACGACTTTTATATTCGGTGCTATCGGCGCCTGCCCTATATTTTTGGCCGGGTCTATCACACTGATATCGGACTGATTGCCCACTATCTTTAACTGGGTTTCGTTTTGTCTGCTCAGGAGACTGTTATAGGTTGCCTCAATCATGTTATACCCTCTTTCCGCATCCAGATATTTTCTTTCCTTTTCGGGATAAGTGGTAAGATCTGAATTGGCTTGCATTACTTCTCGGTTTATTTTAGCTATTTCTTCAAGATAATCTGAGTAATAATTACCCAAAACCCCATTTGAATTAGCTCTGGCGTCATTTATGAGTTTATTGATTTCAATCATTGGCTCGGAATTCGGCTTATAAATGCGGGCCATTTCGCGTCTTTTAAGGTATAAATCTTTAAGCTCAGAAATTGTTGCAGAAAAAACACCATCCTGAAATCCTGCCGCAGTTGTACTGATCATTTTCTCCAGGTTCTGGGAAGCAAGGGAATTTTTCATATGACGCAATGAACTTATTTTACTTTCAAGATCTGCTTTTTTAGACTCTAGTTCCTTAATCTTATTAAGAGATTTTTCATCTCTGTCTTTAATATCATAAAGCTTTTCGGTTGTCTTCATATAATTGAGGACATAGGCGCTTGAATCCAGTTTTTTTCTTACATTATCAAGATTTTCCTGTAAATAAGCGTTGGTATTTTTATCAACAATCAGCTTATCGGCCTGTCTTTTTTTCTGAAGCTCGCTTACGGATTTATTAAGAAAATTTACGGTTCCATTAAGGTTATACCCTCTTTTTGTAATAATCATAATGGTCCCGATTTCCTTATCAAAATCAACTCCGATGGTAGAAACAATATCCTGTACTGCATTATTTACCGTACTTAGCTTAACAATGATATTCTGCAGGTCAATTTTCTGTATAATGGGATTTTTCACCAGCCTGAATCTCAGATTGGGAGCTGTGAACCATTCTCCGATTTCAATGGTCCTGTTATCAGGTCTGTCATATGGATCAACTGTAGTAAATCCTTCCGTTTCATAACTGTACAAATTCCGGGAATGCCCGTCTTCCGGCAGAACAACCTCAAATTTATTATTACTTTTGGGGACCAATGTTATAGGGTAATCCATCTGCTGAAGATGTTTTTTATCCACTTCGAGCAGGATAGGCACATCATCTTTATCCAGATAGGTTGATTTGATAATACCTTTAGTAGAATAGTTTACATAAAGTTCCAATTCCTTTACCAGAAATTCATTGTGCGTTCTCGACAGCAGCATTTTTTTCAGATAAATACCATCCTGATTCCCTCCCTGTCCCCAAATAAAATTTATAGACTGGCTAGGAGTAAAGTAGCTGGATGTGTTATTTGATATACTTAATGATAGATTGGAAGCATAGATATTTTGCGCATAATATTTACTGTATACCCATGCCATACAGTACCCTATAAAGAGCATCAGTATAAACCAATACCAGTTTTTAATAATCCTGTTAAAAAAATGGGCAAGGTCAAACAATCCGAATGAACCATATTTTCCTTCCTGAGAATCATCTTTCTCAATTTTTGTCTCTTTTTCCGGGATCATAATATTAAAGATTTTTAAGAAGAAGATAGATGGACAATGCCGTTGTGAAAACCGAAACTCCTGTTGTTAAGGTCTGGATAGGATCTTTCCCGAGGCCATTCAGGCTTTTTGCTCTTGTGTTAAGGTATATTTCGTCTCCGTTCTGAACATAATAATAGGGTGAGTTCATAATATCTTCCCGGGTAAGATCAATTCTTGCAATCTTAATTCCTTCCGGAAGTTTTCGGTGGATAACGATATTCTTTTTATCGACATTTCTATTGAGTCCACCGTTCATTGCCAATGCTTCTGTAATATTAAGTGTATTTTTATGCGCTACTTTTTCACCGGTAAGACCTGTTGTTTCAATATCTCCCAGTATATAGTAGGTAATCCCGTCGGTATTCAGTCTTACTTCAGATTTTCCTTCCTGAAAGTTTTCATTAACTTTTGCCTGAATTTCGTCGGCTACATCTTCAATAGTTCTTCCTTCAGCTTTAATATAACCGATACCAAAGACGTTAATATCACCTTTTGAATCTACTTTTAATCCATTAAAATAAAAAACAGAATTCCCTCCGCTGGCTCTCGAATTTCCCTGATTGAATCCTGAACCCACCCCTGAAACTGATGATCCCTGTACTCCAACGGCTCCGGAAGTATTGAATGAGGAATAAAACTGGGCAGCATCACCTTTTGGAGTTGTAACAATATTAAGATTTAATATGTCATTTCTGGTAATTCTGTAAATGGGAATATTGTAGGGAATAAGCCCTTCCTCGTTAATCACCAGGCTTTCGTTCGGCTGCATATACCGGACATCCCTTGTCGTAATGCAGGAGACCATCAGGAAAGGCAGCATTATTAAAAATAAATACTTGTAATTCTTCATCATATTTTTGAAATTATTGTGAAACAGATCTAATTTCTAGTGTTTTTAATATTTCTCAGCGCATAAATGAAGTGAGGGATATATGCGCCCAAAAAACCTAAAAATATTATAATAAATAGCAAAAGATTAACATTGGTATGTCTCAGACAGTATGCTAAACCAACTACAAAAAGATAGTACAAAATGATATAACCGGACGATTTTCTGTGCGTAAGATTAAGTTTTAAAAGCCTGTGATGAATATGATTTTTATCCGCATCGAAAGGAGACTTTTTGTTAATTAATCTGATAATGATTACATTCAGCGTATCTATAATAGGCAGAATCAGGATAGCCACCGCAACTACCGGAGCAGACTGGAGATGGTACCTTGGAACATCGGGAAGCTTTTTATCAATAAAAATATCAATAAAGGAGATTGAAGTAAATGCCAGCAGAAACCCCAGCAGCATTGATCCCGTATCTCCCATAAAAATTTTGCCGGTTCTGCAATTGGATAAATTATAGTATAGAAAAGCCAGCACAGAGCCGATAATGATAACCGATAAAACGACCAACGGATAATTGTATGAACCTAATCTGTAATAACTGATTCCGAAAAGCGCACTGCACACCAAAGAATACCCTCCTGCAAGACCGTCAATTCCATCAATAAGATTAAAGGCATTAATAAGAATAATAAAGGTAACGATACTGAAGATCACACTTACAAAATAATTGATTTCATAAATCCCGAAAATTCCGAAGAGATTTCTTATCCTGATATCCGAACCAATCACAACAAGAGATGAAACAATAACCTGTGCAACAAGTTTCTTGTAAGCCCTCATGATGACAATATCGTCCATTACGCCTACATAAAGCAGGATAACCAATGAGGCAAAGAGAAATTTATAAAGATCAAAAAGTTCATAGGCAAAAATAGGCGCACAGATTCCGATGGAATAAAATATGGCAATCCCTCCCAGATTTGCAATTTTTCGCAAATGAGAACTTCTAATTCCCGGCTCATCCATCAGATTCTTTTTTCTGGAAATCTTGATAATGGTAGGAATTGAAAAAAATGTGATTAAAAAAGAGAATAAAAAACCAAGTCCTATTTTAATGTAAAATATGGGAAGACCCGATTGAGCTAAAAATAATTCAAAATTTTTCATTTTTTTTCATTTAAAAGCACTGTTCTACTCTGTGAGAATATCCGGAAAAGTTGTGTAAGCTTCCCCGAAACAGCACTTACATCTGTGTTTTTATATAAATTTTCTTATCAGTTTTTTCTGCCCTGCAAAAAATAAAAGATAAAATATGTTTTTTTTCAATGACAAAGATAATAGATAATTCTTACCAAAACGATTAAATTGCAATAAATTTTTAAGTTTTATATCCCTTTTATTCATAAAAAATTCAAGCTTTTCACACATTTTATAAAAAACCTCATCATTTTTTACAAAAGCAAGATATGCTATAAACGAATACACTCCTTCAAAAATCTGAAAGTTCTTAAGCTCGCCTACTTTATCCGAATATTTTGTTGTTTTAAAATATTCTTCCACCTCCTCTACTGCCCTTAAAATATCAAGTCCTTTTTCGGTGTGGGTTTTACTGATGGAATCGGTTCTTTCAAGATAATGGTAATGGAAATTCTGGGTCTGGGCTACCGTTGTACAATCCAGTAAAAGCTGGGGAATAAGCTGAATATCTTCAAAATGAACATTTTTTTTAAATCTTTTTTCATTAAAAAGACTTTTTTTAAACAGCTTATTGCAGGCAAAATAGCTGATATCGGAAAAAACGGAAAAATTATTTTCAAGATCAATTTTCTCCGGCATCTCAGGAACCTGAATCAGTTTTTGCCGGATGTTGCCGTGTTCATCTACTTTCAGGACATTGCAGATCACCATTTCTGCGCAATGCTTTTCGGCAAGCACGGTCATCTCTTCAAACATTACAGGGCTTACATAATCATCACTATCTACAAAGCCGATATAATCTCCGGTTGCTCTGTCGATTCCGAAGTTCCGGGCATCGCTGAGGCCACCGTTTTCTTTTTGAAAAGCTTTTATCCTGTCCGGATATCTTTGTGCATAATTCCGGATAATATCTTCAGAACAATCTGTACTTCCGTCATTTACTACCAGAATTTCCAGATTCTGATGACTCTGGGAAATTAAAGAATCAAGACATTTGGAAAGATATTTTTCAACATTGTAAACCGGAACAATAACAGAAACTTTTGAGGGAACATGTTTCATATATTAAATTTTCGTCAGTCGTGTGTTTAGCCAGCCTTTTTTAGCTTCATCAAAATCTTTACGGGAGCAGGGAACGCAGTTTTCTATATTTTCATCATCCCCGAAATACCAGAGATTGCTGAACGTATCCCGTTTGAAAGTATACTGCCGGTCATCAATCAGGACATAAAATATTTCATAATGTCTTTCTTTGGGATGAGATCTCTGAATATTAATCCCTTCAATGAGGTACCAGATCATTTGCGCAAGAAGCTGGTGGTTTAGTTGATTTTCCGAGTAAATATTATAATTAAAAATTCCCACGGATTTCAAATTTTCACTGAGTCCGATCTCTTTCATATACGCGCAGACCTCCCTTCTGTTTAGGCCGTTTACCTGAGGGTTCATGGAAAAAGGCTCACTGAAACTTTCAATGGCATCACAATTTACGGTTACCAGGTCCGCTTTCCTGAAAAACGGCTCTGTTTTCTCGGTAGAATTCATCATTTCGGCAAGGCGGATGATGTCAAATTCCACTTCTTTGATGAGTCTCACAGAATCAATTTCGTTCAGATGTTTCTGATAGCCGAGGTGATGATAATTGTTAATCGAAAAATTCTTTGCCCCAAAAATCTTGCTGAGGAAAGTATATTCGTTAATCATTTCTCCCTGCTGAAGGGAAATAATATTGCTTATCTGGGTATAATTGATATTCTTTGTATGAAAATTAAGCGCTGAAAAAAGGGAAAACGAAAAATCATTGGAACCTCCGATAATTACCGGAATAGCCCTTTTATAATGACATGCCGAAAGGACTTCCTGTAAGATATAATGGGAATCCTGAACCGATTTTCCGGAAACAAGATCACCGAGATCTACCACCGGAATTTCAAAATCAAGCTGTGAAAGTTTGTAAAACTCTCTTCGGATCCCGGTAAAATCCTGTACTTCTGCCTCTCCGCCGGCACCCCTGTAATCCGAAACAAAAAGAAGGACAATGCTGTCTTCTTTGATATCCTTCGTAATTCTGTGGCCAATCTGCCAGCTTTCTGTTTTGAAATTTCTTGGCGAAATAATAAAATCTTCAAAATTCATGATCCCTTTTCAATATATATTGAGATCAAAAATATTAAAATAAAATTATTCCCCAAGCATAAAAACAACAGCAGTTGTTTAAGTTTCTAGTAAAACTGAATTTAGGTTATTAATACCAATTTATCTTTTATATTTGAATGCAAATTTTTCAAGCAACATGACATTTAGAATTAAGATTATTCTCATTTTTTTATTCTCAACCATTCATATATTTTCTCAAAACAGAAGAGCAGATAAAGAAATTGACAAATTGAATTGTAAAAAAAACAACACCCTACATCCTGAAAAGCTACTGAAAATATTTCCTTATGGCATTTCAGAAAAGGTAATTCTTGTTTCTTACCAAAACCATATCCCCGGGATAATAGGAGAAGAACTTCAAAAACAGCTGGACAAATTTGCAGGCCAGAAAATTGATTCTGCTGAGCTGAGTCAGTTTAAAGAAATTAAAATTTTAGAAACTTCGAAAATCGTTAAACTTGCTGATATTATTTATAATTACGGATACAAAAGTAAACCTACAATTTATGAGGTAACAAAATGTTATTTCCCACAAAACGCAATCTTATTTATCGATAAAGAAGGAAAACTTTTCAGTTTTATAGAATTATGTTTTGGCTGCAGCCAATTTCGAACAAATATTGACAAAATAAATTTAGGTGATGAATGTTCCCAAAAATACGATATGATAAAAGAATTCTTTAAAGATAACAATATCTTATACGGAACCGTTGAAAATGCACTTTAATTCATGGTTCAGCTTTGCCTAAATTATCCAAGTAAAAATTACTTATTTTTTTAAATCTCAAAAACAAAAGTGGTAGAAGTCTCAAAATCTCCTCCTTGGGTAGCGCCAAACAAAAACCGCGGCGTTTCTCCGTCTTTATCCAGCAAAAGCATCGGCCTTTCCAGCCTGCCGAATCTTTTCAGGTGAGCCGGAGGATTGGCTTCTTTAGTATAATACTGCATATTCAGGTAGGCCACCTCCGGTTTTGTCCAGCTGACTCCATCTTTTGTGGTAAGGTGCAGCCCAAATTCATGATTAAAAAAGCCCATGTCTCTGGCGATCATGTGAAATTTCCCATTTTGTTTCCAGACAAAAGCATCTTCAAGCTGAGCATTATTAGGCAATGATGAAAAATCAATCACAGGATTTTCTGAAATTTTCCTGTAAGGACCGAGCGGAGAATCGGCCTTTGCCAGACCGTATTTCCTGTTTCCTCTGACCGGGCCTTTCTGGGTTTCATACTCATGGGTGTTCCAGGATTTGTAGAAGAGCCAGTATTTTCCGTCGTTTCCTTTTACGAAAGCAGGATTCGTAGTACAGTGATCGTCCCAGGAACCTTCATTTCCGGGAAGCAGCAGCGGCTGGTCAGGCCTTGTCCACGGTCCGTCAATACTGTCTGAAATCGCAAGCCCAATTCTTTTGGTATTGGTTTTTCCATTAGAATTTCCCATGAAAAATAACAAATATTGATTACCCACTTTCTTAATTAAAGGATTATGACAGGTCGTTGCATCCCAAAAGCCTTCCCCTCGCGGGACCAGAATTACCTGTCTATGTTCGAATGTATCAAATGGAGAATTGGCTTCGGCGCGACAAATCTCAGATCCGTTGAGCCAGCCGCCCATTCCCTTTTCCTTTTTCCATCGGGAATAGAAGAGATGAACTTTTCCGTCTTCCCCCCAGATTGGCGAACTGCACCAAATGTAGTAACCTTCCAAAGCGAGTGATCTTCCAATAGGTTTCAACCTGAAATAAGGCTTTTCTTCTGAGGACAGTAAGCCTGTAAAAGATGACCCCAACAATACGGCAGCCATTCCCAACGCTGAGGTCTGAAGAAATTCTTTGCGGGTGAAGTTTCCTGATTCTTTCATTTATTTAATTTGATATAAGCTAAAATAAGAGAAAGATCTTCAAAGAGTATCCTGCGCATGAGGGTATGTTTGTATATAAAGCAATTTAAAAACTTTATAAAGAATGACTGATCTTTGAAGAAAATGAATCAAACGCACAACGGGTTAACATAATAATATTCAATGATTATCATGATTTCTTTTTCTGAAATTTTCTTACTTTTAGCTGTTTAACAATTAAAAATCACAAACGATGAGCACACAAAACCAGATCAGTGTAGAAATTCCTCAGTCTGTTATTGCAGAGGTGCATCAAAAACTACAGGAATGCAAAGCACTTCTTGCGCCTTACTTACAGGCCTTAACCTCAGCAGAAAAAGAATCTATCTTTAAAATGGGCGACAAAACGGTGGCTACCGTGCAAAAGGTAAAAAGCTATATGGCGACCAATCCGGAATTTATCCCCAACTACATGAACGCAACAGAATTTCTGAAAGACGAAGCTTTGGTAACAGCACTTGATCCCCTCGGAAATCTGGCGACCCAGCTGGCTTCCGACATTAAAGACACAGTAATTCTTGCGGGAAGTGAAGCTCTGGCCGCTGCGATGTTTTATTATGGTGCTGCAAAAGAAGCTTATGACAAGGGAGTTCCCACCGCAGCCCCAATTTATGAAGATCTCAGTCAGCGATTTATAAGAAGGAGCTATAAAAAGCTGCCTAAAAAAGAATAATTGCTGCTCTATGATTTACAAACGACCCTTTTAGGCTCAACGTCCAGCCTAAAAGGGTCGTTTTTCATGCAAAAAGGGTGAATTTTCATGCAAAAAGGCTCATCGATGAACCTAAAAGGCTCAACGTTGAGGCAAAAAGGGTGAAAAATCAGGCTTTTTGCCTAGGTTTTGAAGGTAAAAGACTGGTTAATGATTATAAAAGGTTCGTTTGTGAAGCTCGCAGGCATTGAGTATTACAATTTTAAATAATACTAATAGGTATTTTAATCTCCCTCTCTTCATTAAATAAAAAAAGCACAGACTAAAAATCTGTGCTTCATATTTTATAAAACTATTTTATTTCTTCGCTGCCGGTTTTTTAGCTGCAGGCTTTTTTGCTGTTGCCGTTGTCTTTTTAGCAGCTGTCTTTTTCGCTGCCGGCTTTTTCTTCTCAGCAAAAGCTTTCGGATCCTGATCGGTGATCCATTTTTTAACCTCATCTAAAGAAATTTCCTTCAGCTCTTCAGCATCATATTTGGTATCATCTGCTTTTTTCGGAATCTTGAACATCCCTTTTCCGAATTTAATGAAAGGACCCCATCTTCCGTTTTCAATGGAAATCTTTTCTTTTTCCCATTGCTGAATGTACCGGTTGGCTTCTTTTTCCAGTTTAGCATCAATCAATTCGTTGATATCACTTTGGGAAAGATTTTCAAAATCATACCGCTTCGGAACATTCACGAAAATATCTTTATACTTGATAAACGGCCCGAATCTTCCGGAACCTTTCGTTACAGGCTCACCTTTGTATGTTGCAATCGGTGCGTCTGCGATTTTCTTTTCATTGATAATTTCTTCCGCACGTTTCTGGTCTACCGAAAGCGGATCTTCCCCTTTAGGAATGCTGATATAGGTTTCGCCCCATTTCACATACGGCCCGAATCTTCCGACTCCTACGGAAACCGGCTGCCCGTCTACTTCGCTGAGATCAAACGGAAGCTTAAATAATTCCAGAGCTTCTTCAAGGGTAATGGTGGCGATGTTCTGCCCTGCCATTAATGATGCGAAGATTGGTTTTTCTTCGTCCTCCGTTTCACCGATCTGGATCATCGCCCCGAATCTTCCGATTCTGGCATGAACATTTTTGCCGGTCTTCGGATCAATGCCAAGAAGCCTATCGCCGGTAGCACGGTCTGCATTTTCTTCCACATCTTCGATTCTCGGATGGAATTTCGAGTAGAAATCCGTCATCATCTGCTTCCATTTCTGGTCGCCACTGGCAATTTCATCGAAACTTTCTTCTACCCTGGCCGTAAAACCGTAGTCGAGAATTTCTTTAAAATTGTCGGTCAGGAAGTCATTTACTACCTCACCGATGTCGGTAGGAACAAATTTATTTTTATCCCCTCCGAATTTTTCTTCAAGGACTTCTTTCTTTATTTTATCTTTTACCAAAGATATTTTTACCACTTCACGAATTTGTGGCTCGATTTCCCGTTTGTCCACATATTCACGATTCTGAATGGTCTGGATGGTTGGCGCATATGTGGAAGGACGTCCAATTCCCAGTTCTTCCAGTTTTCTTACCAATCCTGCTTCGGTATATCTTGCGCTTGGCCTGGTAAATTTTTCGGTAGCGGTAATTTTCTTATACTCCAATACTTCACCGATATTTACTTTCGGAAGCAGTTTTTCGTTGTTTTCCTCATCATCTTCTTCAGTTTTCACAATGCCGTATGCTTTTAAGAAACCATCGAAAATAATCACTTCACCCTGTGCTTCAAAGTTCTGTGGTAATTTGGCATTCCCGATTTCAATAACGGTTTTCTCAATTTTAGCATTCGCCATCTGCGAAGCCAGTGTTCTTCGGTAAATCAACTGGTATAATCTGTTCAGCTGAACATCACTTACCGTTTTCACCCCGAAATCCGTAGGACGGATCGCCTCGTGAGCTTCCTGAGCGGATGATGATTTTGTGGTATAATTTCGTGGTGAAGAATATGCTGCGCCGTATTCTGAAGTAATCTGTTTTTTTGCTCCTTCAATTGCTTCCTGGGAAAGGTTTACGGAGTCGGTTCTCATATACGTAATAAAACCTTCTTCGTATAATCTCTGTGCAAGACGCATGGTAGTGGTTACATTATATCCTAATCGCGAAGAGGCTTCCTGCTGCAGTGTGGAAGTAGTAAAAGGCGCTGAAGCAGATCTTGTTCCGGGCTTTGTTTCCACATTTAAAACCTTAAACTCTGTAGTTCTTGCAAGTTCTATGAATTTTTCGGCATCCTGTTCTTTATCGAAATCCTTCTTCAGTTTTGCCGCAATCTCCTGATCGGCTGCATTAAGGAAAATCCCGTCCAGCTTGAAGCTTGCTTTCGGAACAAACTCACGGATTTCTTTTTCTCTTTCCACAATTAACCTTACGGCTACGGACTGCACTCTTCCTGCAGATAATCCGGGTTTTACTTTTTTCCAGAGTACGGGAGACATTTCAAAACCTACGATTCTGTCTAATACCCTTCGTGCCTGTTGAGCATTAACGAGGTTCTGGTCAATATCTCTTGGGTTTTCGATTGCTTTTAGAATGGCATTTTTAGTAATCTCATGAAAAACGATTCTTTTTCTGTTTTCCGGTTTCAGCTTCAGCTCGTCGGCCAGATGCCATGCAATGGCTTCTCCTTCGCGGTCCTCATCGGATGCGAGCCAAACGATATCTGCTTTTTTCACGGCAGCTTTCAGTTCGGTCACCAGTTTCTTTTTGTCTGCAGAAACTTCGTAATCCGGGCTGAAGGTTGCCAAATCGATTCCCATTCCTTTTTTAGGAAGATCACGGATATGGCCGAAGCTGGATTTCACTTCAAAATCCTTCCCCAAATACTTCTGAATCGTTTTTGCTTTTGCCGGTGATTCGACGATTACTAAATTTTTCGACATTCTAAAAATTTTTGCAAAAGTAAAGTTTTTTTATTAGATAGGTTTTTGGAATTACATTTTATTTAATAATTCCAGCGGTGCTATAAACACTCTATACAATATTCCTTCAAAAGTAAAGCCTTTTCCGGACATCTCAACCCTGTAGATCAGAGAGAAAACAATAATGAATAAAACAGTATAGAATTTTCTGTTAATAACAATTGGTTCAAATACGTATGCAGAACGTCCTGTCCTTAGTAACAAAGCAAAAAGTACAATGATCATCATCATATGAATGTACATCCACCTTCCCCAGTCGATAGCCAGATAAAAAAGCGGAAGCGAGAATAGAAAAGCTCCAATTAATAAAATAGATATTACCTTTCTTTCTCTTAGAAACTTTAAATAATAATAAAGATGAAAAATATTAAAGCTTAGACTAATGAAATATAAAATATACTCGTTGATATGTTCTTTAATATATTCTCTCTCATTTATATTCCAGTAAAATATGCCATAAATGGGATGAATTCCTCTTGCTGAAAGAATTTCCAGCGATTTTCCCTCATTAATATTTTTCCCAAACAAGAATAAAAGAAGACATGGAATTCCAACAGAAAGAAAATATTTGAGATACCTTTTAAACTGAAATTTTCCGGTTTTTAAATACAGTGCGATGGCAAAATAAGGTATATAAAATAAAACGGCTTCATGCAAGAGGGTGGTTATAAGAAGTACACCACATACAGCATATTCCTTGTATTTTGAAAGTTTATCACGATCTAATATATAAACAAACCACGTAAATATCAGAAAGAGAATAAACTCTTTTTTTCCCACGTAAGTAACTGTATTGAGAAGCCCTACAAAGCCTATCGATGATAATAAGAGTGATAAATATAACAGGTCTGTAACTTTATAGCGGATGAGTTTTGTGTAGAGCAAAAAAAAGCCTGAAATAATGAGAAACTGAAAAAAATACACAAGATAATTAAGCCGTAGACCTGTTATATCCTGCAACAGGAAAAAGAAACTTCCGGATAAGCCTCTTCTTTTAAAACCTCCATCCTGATAATTAATGAGCCAGTCAGCAAGGATGTATCCGTCGTCTTTAAAATTGTAATAATAAGTAAATACAAGGGTATAAATTGCAGTAACCGCAATTAAAAAATAGAGGCATACTTTTATATTGAAGGATGCGAGGAACTTATTGGGTATCATAATGTGTTTTTGAGTAATTTAATTTATCATTTGCAATAAAATAATCTGGTCTGGTTCAAATTAAAAACCGGAAGAAATCTTCCGGTTAAATTATGAAATAAACTAATTATTCTTTAATAATTTTTATTACGTTTTCCGAATTATTAATTCTGATCAGATATATTCCCGTTGGTAAAGAAGATAAGTCAGTTTTTTCATCTTCAAATTTCCCCGACTTAATAAGCTGTCCGGACATATTATAAATCTGATAAAAATAATCTTTGTGATTATCTGATTTAATATATAAGAAATTTTTAACTGGGTTTGGAAATATTTGAGTTTTAGTATCTGAAACTTTTTCTTTAACAGCTACTTTTGTTAAAACATCTGCCTGTTTACCCGAAACTATGTTATTAACAGAAAGTCTCGGGGTAGGACCTTGCTCATTTCCATTATTATCATATTTCACTTTTACACATCTGCAACTTGCTCCGAAATAGGGATCATTTTTGTCATTGTAAGGAGTGAAATAATTTTTTTCAGGAATATTATTATTTATCTGAAACAAATAGCCGATCGGTCTGCCTCTGTAGTTAGAATTCAGTGCTGCACTCCAGAAAAGACTATAAGTACTATTAATAGAATTATAATTTGGAGTATCATTGGTTTCTACATTTCTGATTGCTCTAGTTCCGGTGAAAACAGGATAATTTCCTATTTGATAAATATTATTATAAAAATTAAATCCTGCATTCACACTGTTTGCCACTCTGATTCTGGTTCCTAAATAGTTATTTATTGTCTGATTAGTATCAACCCCTATTCCTAACCCTTTTTTATACCACGGTGAAACACCATAGCCACCACTTGGTTCAGAATTTGTGTAATCCGGAATTCTCCAGCCATCAGGACAGGGATCAAACGCAGATTTTTTTCCACCTCTACCCCAACGTTCTGCAGCCAAATTAGGATCCGGTGACAACCAGTCGGAACCGTTAGTATATCTTCCCGTTCCGTTTGGAGCAGGATCATAAGAAGAAAGTGTACTGGGTATCATAAATTCCAGCGGGTTTTTGACGGCATAAGCAAGAACTTTAGCTATTTTATCACCAGGTTTATCCGTAGATAATACATTAGCAGCATTACTATAAGAATTATAAGCCTTTGTATAGTCAGAATAAAATGTTGTCTCATTCAGTTCATTGTATGTTATCGTGCCATCGGCATTCACATTTCCTTTATAATATTTAACTGCATTATTATAATACACAGGAAATTGAGAATTTGCAGGATAAGCCGGCCTAAAGGTTGGAAAAGGATCTTTTCTTCCCCACTGATAATGCAGACCACCAGACAGAACAATTTGTTCTGCCACTCCAGGCTGTGCTTCAGGATTAAGATTATCTCCTGTTATTGTAGGAAATGTTTCTATTGCACCCAAATTTCTGTCCATAATTTCCGTTGACAATACGGCACTTCCGTTTACATAATTAACATAGTTTGGTGCGGCGGCTGTAGCCAGATCTGTTGTATAGGAAACGGAGCCAACAGGAGTATTTGTTACCCAAATATGCCAACTCCAATATACCGGATTAGTGATACTTCCATTGTGTAATGTAATAACCGCATTACCACTTTGATTAGGAGTAATTTTAATCTTAATATTTGTATTCGATAATACTGATAATGAACCCGGACTTGAATTATTAATTGAGATATTACTAATTAAAGAAGGATTGGTAGACCATAGTACGTTTGTTCTCAAATTATTAAAATTCAAAGGATTTAAAATATCGGCATTATTTAGCAATTGGCTTTGTACAGAAAAAGCTTTACTCACAGGAATCTGAATGGTGGACTCTTCACTACTTTTAACGATAGTATATGTATTTGGATTATTCAGTCCTTCTAAGTACTCAGATGTATCTTTAAAAAACTCTGTTGGAAAATCATATTTATTGACCTTAAATAAAGGATCTTTTATACATCTGCATCCATTGGCAGCAGATGTTTCTATTTTTCCCAAAGGATAATATTGAAATCTTCCTTTTATTGACGGAAGAGAAGCATCCGGAATATCTGGCTGGTCTTTGTCCGGAATCAGACGTAAGCCTCTAGCAAGTATAGCAGGAACAGCAGCACTAAATCTTGCCATAGTAGCGGTCCACAAATACGTTTCATGCTGATCCGTATATTGTCCTTCGTGATAATTTAGATAACCTTTAACAAGAACGCCTGTTCCAGGGAAAATTCCCATATTATTCCCACCGACATTACTAAAGTCCATTCCAATATTAGGATATACTTTTATCCCTTTCATGTAGGCTGGAGTATTATTATCATTAGGTTTAATAATGTGATATTTGTTGGCTTCAAAAGCATCAATACCTATATTACTTCTAATTCCGAAGGGGCTAAAGTCTACTCTTACATCGTCAGCATAATTACCATTTCCAAGATTCGCAACTAGTACAGAAGGTATTCTCCAGCCGTTAGGACAGGGGTCAAATACAGATTTATCTTTATAAGAGTTCGCTCCATTATCAGTATTATAATTGGTTTTTACTATACCTTTTGAGTTATCGGACCACAGATTTAGCTCTGTCATTCTGGGAGCTGAAAGGCCGGATGTCCCAAACCAGTTTACAGGAAGATCCGGATTATTATTATACAATGCTAACCCAGAATTATCATCTTTATTTATGTATATAATGCTCAATGGATTTTTAATAGATAAGCGAATGTTATTCGTAACCTGAGCATTTGAAAGAGGTATATATTTTATAAGATCATCAATTTTTTTCGCATTATTCTGCCAATTTTTAGCTTGCCTGTGTCTGATTCGCCCTACGGTTCCAGAAACTTCGTAAGCATCATTACCTTTAGTTATTAATGGAGGAATTGGATCTTTTCTTCCCCATTGGTAAAGGAGCCCACCATTCCTAATCCAATCATCTCCGGTGAGAGAGCTTCCTATAGCACCAAGATTTCTATCCATCCATCCCCAATCAGAATCAGGAATTAATTCTACTGTACCGTCACTTTTCTGTCTTTTAAGTCCTTCAAAACTTTTATACGAAGATCCGTTAGTAGGATCATCAGTAACCCATACATGCCATGACCAGAAAATTTCCCCGTTGATCTTATAAGCAATTACAGCATTTCCTTCTTTAGCCTTGTTAATAGGAACCTTTATTTTGGCATTCTCTCCGGAACCAATAATTTCAAGGCTATAATTGTTCCCCGATCTAATCAAACCGTGATTATCTTCCCAATACACTTCAGCCGTGGCGGTTCCTGATGGAACAGGACTTCCTCCGATAATATTATTATTACTCCACATTGCATATGCCTTTTTAACGGGAATATACAATCCATTATTCTCTTGATTAGGAACAAAAATATAGCTGTTAGGAGCTTTAGTCCAGTCCGCAATAGAATAGTCTGAAACCGCTCCGTCATTCACCTTAAAACAAGCTTGAGCACATTCGGAAGTGTCATCATAAACTGAAGTGGAACCGAAAACACCTGAATATTTGATGAATTTTGAGATCTCTTTCTCTATATCCTGCATAGATCTTTTGCTTATATATGATGTAGAAATATCATTACGTAATGCACCTACACCATATAAAGTCATTTCGGAAGTATTGGAAACAATTAGGTTTTCGGAACCTGGTCCTCTGCGAACACCTAAACCATTGGTATACCCGAAATAAGGAGCTCCATAATTACTTGTACTATCCGGTGTTAGATTTATGTAGGTCCCATCACTTTTGTAAATCCTCAACCCGGTTGAAATACTTGATACAATAACAACAGGCTGCTGATCAGGAATAAACTCAGCCAGATTCTTCCATGTTCTGTTATACATATTGAAATATCTGCTCTCTATAAAAGCAGGATTTTTCCAATTAAAATATCCCGGACCGTTAATTTCTTCAGGCCATTGGCTAAACTTAATAAAAAATCCGTTAGCTGAGAATTTACCTGCAAACATATACACAGGATCATCATAACTATACAGATAAGGAATTGGATGCGTTGAGCTTTCATTATAAATGAATTCGGGAGTAGATGCCAATATATCCGTAGTTGTACCATTATTCAAAAGTTTTACTGCTTTACTGCCATTTACTTCGTTTATCAAGTCTGAAGGATAAGTTGTTGAAAAGACTACATCATCCTTCTTATTATTCATTAAAACATTACTTAATTTATTCCAAAAATGAGCTGATGTAACCCTGTCTTTCACACCCAAAATTTTACCTGCATTATCCAAGATCAATGTTCCGTCTTTTTTGGGAGTCAAAAGCACTGTATATTCATTTTCATCAAGATCACATCCAGTTAATGTGTAATCACTCAACTTATAATGACTAATACTTTTCTCCCACGCAATACTATTAAAATTGTTTAGGTTTGTATCGGAACTTAATTCCACCTTCACATTGTAAGAACTCTGAGATGAAGCAGGAAGTTCAAAACGTGCCGTAAGATTTTCATTATACTGATTGTAGGAATATAACATCTTACACCATCCGGTTATCCAATTACCTTGCGAATCCTGATATTTGATTGATAATTTAACATGATCACTTGTAAAAGGTTTTGTAAACTTTCCAGTCATTACAACCAGTCCTTTCTCATTTACATTTTGATTAACGATAATAAGAGGATCCAGATCGTAATTAAATAGAACTTTTGTAGCAGAGGGAGTCGAAGAATCAAAGTTTTCATAAAATAGAAATACCGGATTGTTCCGTGAAAAGGAATAAATAAAGATTAAACTGCATATTGCAGCCAAAATTTTTTTCTTCATAATAAGTGTTTAAGTACTAAAGATTACTACTTGATAGTAAATTGATATTTAAAAAAATTGTTATTGTTATTCATATTACATTTACGGAAGAAGATAATTCTGATAAAGATCAATAGTAAAACGTCCTGCTTTTATATTGTTAAAAGCTGAAAAAACGATAAAATTAAAAACTACCAGTGCAATTATAAATATATAAATCAAGCCTTTCGTTCTGGCGGATACTACATACATTGAATTAGGAATAATGATATAGGCAAAACCGATAAACGCACCTGCGAGTCTTGAGGAAAATATAGGGTTATTCCTGAAAATAAAATAAAAACATATTCCCAACACCACATAAATACTATGATATTCGTAATAAGGGAATCTGGCTTTCATCTTATCATCAAAAACAAACAGAAAGAATGTAAGGATAGCCATCATAATTTCCGGTATACCAACCGCACCGTTAATTCTTTCAACAGATTCATCCAGATAACCGTTAAAGCCTATGGAGAGTGTATTGTCTGCTGCAACATTGTTCAAAAAACCTCCAAAAGATCTGTAAATTTCGAAAGGAGATAAAAACACAGAGACAATAATGAGAAAAAGCATCACATATTTATTTAATGGAATTTTTACCAGCCAGTACATTGGAAGGAAAATATAGCAAACATTATGAATACCACCAGCTAAGTAAATACAAAGTAAGTAGGCCCAGAATTTCCGTTCCTTTATGTATCTTATTCCGAAATAAACAATGAATGACCCTAAATTTTGTCTGATCTGGCCGCTTTCTCCAATAAAAAAGCCGGGAATAAACATTAAAAGCATAAAGGTAAATGGATAGAAAGTATTATCATCCACATATTCTACCTTAAAAAAAACAGCCAGAATCGCAATAACCAGAGTAACCATGTAAAACGGAGCACCAAATATATTGAGCAATATTTTATTGATGAGTACATACAGCCATTCCAATTCTACAGGTTGCGGACCTTCCCTTCCGATAGCACTCATCAAAATTGAAATATAATCTTTGACATCAGAATAAATATAAATTCCTTTATAACTTCCGTAATCAGGCCCCACATTATTTCGGAGACCTGCTATCATAATAAGATAAACACCCAAAATCCACAGCCATTTTTTTTCAACCTTACCATTAAATACTTCCAAACAACTGAAAATAAGCATATAAATCATCGCAATGATAAAATATGGATGCAGCAAGCTCATGGTTTGATTATTTGTATTTTAAATTGATAGGAAACAAAAATGAGCCCCGTAAGAATGATAGGAACAAACAGCCTGACTTCCCAAAAAAGTCCCACTACAGTAATCATAAGAAGATACGGAAGAGAAAAGAATATATATTTCTTTACCAGAGATTTTCCTTCCTCATTGCATAATTGATAGCAGAAATAAACACTTATAACCGCAAACATCAAACCGCTCATGTTAAACAGACTGGTAAAGTTCTGGAACAAATAGATTCCCTCCACCAAAGACACTTCCTGATTAATAATCATCCGCAGAGCGATGTAAGGAATTGCAAAAGCTACAGCCAATATGAATATTTCGTTCATAAAAGAAAAATCTTTTTTCTTCAGCTTTTCAAAATTCACAAAAACGGCAGCAAAAAAAGAAATAATAAGACACGCAGTTTCCCTTACAAATGTTGAAACTGCTATAACAATGATTAACAGAACAAAATCTGCCCGTCTTTTTTTCTGTAAATATTTAAAGGTGAGAATACATCCCGACAGGTAAAAGAAAATGGCAATCGAATCGCAATTGGTAGGGACATACTGCGTAATTACGAGAAAGAAAACAGCCAGCAAATGAAGCACTCTTCTGACAATGAGGGGCGTAGGCATCCCGGAAGTGCTGACTCCAAAAATTGAATTTAAAATGACAGAAGACAGCAGAAAAAAGAAACTGTTAATAAGAAATGTACTGTGATAAAATAATGTTCCCTGTTTCAAAAGAAAATTCTTCATAAATGGAACGTATGTATTAACAGTAGAAGTAAGAAGTTCTGTGCCATGTACACTCAGATAGTTAGGAATTACTCTGTAAGCATATACTGAAGAGAACATAAATGCCGGTGCTTTTTCCATTGTTTTAAGCCGTGCATAAGAAGATTCAAATCCATAGTAGGACATGAAATACAGCAGGAACGGAAGAATTATTACGAATAAAAATCCGTTTATTTTTTCATCATTTGTTGTAAACATAATAAATTCTAAGCAATGCTTAGTTTTTTTTATATTATTAATAGGAACTTCTGCAAATGTATATTTTTTTTCATTACGATTAAATATTTTATTGATTTTCAGATAAACTTATTATGAAAACACTTTGAACTAATCCTGAAAAATTTAAATTTGCAAACTTGATTTTACCATGTGATGCATCGTTTTTTCATCTTTTTATATTATCTCATTTCTAAAAATAAGCTTCTGTCTGTATTATTTGCAGTAGGAATTGCTGTGATATGCGGTTTCTTTGCTTCAAAAATCAATTTTGAGGAAGATATTAACCAGATTATTCCTAAAAATGAAAAATCAGATCTTACCGCAAAAGTTCTTCAGCAGCTTAACTTTTCAGATAAAATTATTGTTATTATTGAAAACCGGTCCGGGGAAGATAATTTCCAGCTTTCCGAAACGGCAGATGCTTTTCTTCAGAAAACAGAACCTTTACAAAAGTACATCAGCTCTGTTCAGGGAAAAGTAAATGACAGTGAAATATCCGAAACCTTTGATTTTATCAACCAAAATCTTCCTTTATTCTTAGATGAAAACGATTACACGGAAATTGAGAGAAAGCTCAATAAAGACAGTATTGCAAAACAGGTAGAAAACAACTATATCTCCCTGGTTTCTCCCACAAGCCTGGTGACGAAGGAATTTATCAAGAAAGATCCGCTTGGCATTACTTTTTTAGGGATAAAAAAACTCAATGCTTTAAACATCAGCAAGGATTTTAAACTTGAAAACAGCTATATCGTTACCAAAGACGGAAAAAATCTTTTGCTTTTTATCGATCCTAAAAATAAAAGCAACGATACCAAAAACAATGAAGCATTCATTGATCATTTAAATGAAATAAAAGATAACCTGAATAAGCAGTTCAAAGGGAAAACGGAAATCAGCTATTTCGGCTCTCCGGTAATTGCGGTTGCCAATGCTCAGCAGATCAAAAAAGACATCCAGAACACGGTACTGATTTCCCTAACTATTTTATTGGTGGTACTGATCTATTATTTCCGGAATTTCTTTACCCCGTTTATTGTATTTCTCCCGACGGTTTTTTCGGTATTGCTGGCTTTACTGATCCTGTATTTTATAAAAGATAAAATTTCCGCTATTTCATTAAGTGTAGGTGCCATTCTGATCGGGATTACGATTGATTATGCCCTCCATATTCTTACCCATTACAAGCACAACAATAATATTGAAGAACTTTATAAAGAAATCACACAGCCCATCATATTAAGCAGTGCCACCACGGCAATTTCGTTTCTCTGCCTGGTTTTGGTACGTTCTGAGGCGTTGAAAGATCTGGGACTTTTTGCCGCCATTACGGTTATGCTATCCTCTGTTATGGCATTAATTATTGTTCCCCAGCTCTACCATCCCAAAAAACAAAAAGACGCAAATACCAATTTTATTGATAGAATCGGGTCTTATCCTTATGAGAAAAATAAACCTCTGATTATCGGCTGTTCGGTGATCATCATGGCCTGCCTGTTTGGATTCCGGCATGTAGGATTTAACGAAGATATCGGAGATTTAAATTATATTCCTAAAGATTTAAAAATAACGGAAGCTAAACTCCAAAAGCTTTCCGACATTACTTCAAAATCCATTTACACGATTTCTTATGGCAATTCTGCAGAAGAAGCACTCTCCAAAAATTCGGAGCTGGGCCGGTTTCTTGAAAAGGAAAAGCAGGAGGGAAAAATATTAAGCTATAATTCTTTGGGAAAAGTTGTGCTTTCCGAAAAAGATCAGCAGAAAAAAATTGAAGACTGGAAAAAATTCTGGACCTCTGATAAAAAAATACGCACCGTTTCCGTGCTCATTCAAAATGGGAATCAATATGGTTTTAATGAAGCTGCATTCAATCAGTTTAATGATAATTTAAATAAAGATTACACTCCGTTAAGCCTTAAAGAGTATGAACAGATAAAAGCACTGCAAGTCTCTGAATTCCTGAGTGAAGAAAACGGATTTTATACTGTATCGAATGTTGTAAAAGTAGATGAAAGCAAAAGAAACGCTTTTATTAAAGATGTTGAAAAAAAACATGACGTTCTTGCCATCGACCGGCAGCAGATGAATGAAAACTTTCTGGGACTGCTGAAAAGCGATTTTAACACCCTGATCAATTATTCCCTTTTAGCCATTGTTTTAACGATCATTGTGTTTTTCAGAAATTTTGAACTCACGCTTCTCACCATGTTCCCGATTGTCCTTACCGGTATAGTCACGGCAGGGATGTTATATTTTCTCGGGTTAGAACTTAATATTTTCAGTACGGTGGTCTGTACATTGGTTTTCGGAGTGGGAGATGATTTCAGCATCTTCCTGACCCAAGCTATGCAAAAGGAGCATACGACCGGCAAAAATGAACTTCCTACATACAGAACGTCAATTATTCTGGCTGTTTTTACTACTATTTTATCAATCGGTTCACTGATCTTCGCCAAACATCCTGCCCTTCATTCATTAGCTCTGGTGGCTTTAATAGGAATGTTTTCGGTAATTGTTATTACGTCAACCTTATATCCTTTCTGGTTCAGATTACTTATTACCAACAGGGCAAAAAAAGGACTCTCTCCTATCACATTAAGGCTTTTTATACATTCGGTACTGTCTTTCCTTTATTACGGATTGGGAGGATTGTTTTTTTCTCTGTTTATCAGTCCGTTTACAAAGAATTCCAAAGGCGGAACTTTAAACTTTTTTAAATTTATTTCTGCGAAATTTTTAACTTCTGTCTTGTTTACCAATCCATGGGTAAAGAAAAAGATCATTAAAGCTACGGATGAAGATTTCAGCAAACCGGCCATCATTATTGCCAACCATACCTCATTCCTTGATATACTCGCAGTTGCAATGACTACACATAAGTTTGTTTTCCTTGTTAATGACTGGGTATACCAATCACCTGTTTTCGGAAAAATGGTGAGGGCATTAGGATGCTATCCTGTTTCCCAAGGTATAGAAAATGGTATTGATAAGTTAAAAGATAAAGTAGACCAAGGATATTCTCTCGCTGTGTTCCCGGAAGCAGAACGTTCCTACACAAACGATATTAAAAGATTTCATAAAGGGGCATTTTATCTTGCTGAGCAATTCGGATTGGATATTGTACCGGTTTATATTCACGGAAATTCCGAGGTATTGCCGAAAGGAGATTTTATCATTTACGACGGATCCATTACCGTAAAAATTGGCGAAAGGATAAAAAAGGAAGATGAAAGCTTCGGGAAGAATTATTCTGAACGTACCAAAAAGATTAACGCTTACTTCAGAAAAGAATTTGCCATTTTGCGAAATGAACTCGAAGATGAAAATTATTTTAAGAAAAAACTGTTTTTAAGCTTTTTATATAAAGACAATGAAGTGGTGAGCGCCGTTAAAAAAGATTTTGAAAACAATAAATCAATCTACTTTGAACTCGGCAAGCATATTCCGAAGAACGCGAATATCCTTCACATCGCAGACGATTTCGGGCAGAAAGACATTCTGCTTACGCTTCAGCAGGCAGAAAGAAAAATATTCAGTTTCATAAAAGATGTTGAAAAAAGACAGATTGCCCAACAGAACTATCTGGTCAAAAGAAGAAAAATCAGCTACATCAATGATTTTGAAGAAATCACAAAAAACATTGACATCCTGTTGATTTCAGATGAAAACTTCAGCATCAATGCATTGGAAAAACTTCCTGAAACCATTATCTTTTGTAATGCAAAAAATAATATATTAGATAATGCTGAATATTCATTAAAATTCAGTTATGGATCATTAAAAATATTTACTTCACAATAATAAATATGAAAAGCATATTTTTGTAAACGGATAAAAAGAATTAATGAAAAAGAATATACTTGTTATATATTATACTCAGTCCGGCCAGCTGGAAGATATTGTAAAAAATATGGCTCAGCCATTTGAAGAGAAAAACCTTGAATATGAGGTAACCTACTATAATATACAACTGAAAAAAGATTTTCCTTTTCCGTGGTCAGGTGATGTATTTTTCAATACTTTTCCTGAATCTTATCTGCAGATACCCAGTGAAATTCTGCCGCCACCGGAAGAAGTTCTGAATAAAAAATTTGACCTGGTCATTTTCGGATACCAGGTCTGGTATTTAACCCCGTCCATTCCCATTATTTCTTTTCTGAAAAGTGGCTTTGCCGAAAACATTCTTAAAGATACTCCGGTTATTACTGTTTCAGGAACAAGAAATATGTGGATGTTTTCCCAGGAAAAGCTTAAAGTATACCTGAAACAAATGCAGGCTAAGCTTGTAGGAAATATTGCGTTGGTAGACAGACACGATAATTACACCAGTGTCCTTACCATCCTTCGCTGGATGACTACCGGAAAAAAGGAAAAATCCGGTATGCTTCCTGCAGCAGGAGTTTCAGATGAAGAGATTAACGGAGCCGGAAAATACGGCAGAATTATTGAAAAACATTTTTCCGCCAATACACTGGGAGCACTACAGCCGGATCTTGTAAAAAACGGAGCCGTAGAAATCCGTGCCTTCCTTGTGAGAGTAGAAAAAGTAGGCAATAAAATTTTCAAAGTATGGTCCGGCCTCATCATGAGGAAAAAAGAAAAGCGACCTTTGCTGATCAAATTCTTTAAGGTATATTTGATGGCCGCAATATGGATTGTATCACCCATAGTTCTGGTATTACATTTGCTTACAACACCTATCTTTTGGTTTAAAAGAAAAAAACAAAGAGAATATTTACAAGGAATTAATATAAAATAGAATGAACGACGTATTTATTACAAAAGCTTCAACATACTTGCCGAATGAACCGGTTTCTAATGATGAAATGGAAACGTATCTTGGCTATATAAATGACAAACCGTCAAAAGCAAGAGCTTTAATTCTAAGAAACAACAAAATTACAACAAGGTATTACGCTTTAGACAAAGAAGGAAAACCTACCCACACCAATGCCCAGATTACCGCAAAAGCCGTAGAAGGTCTTTTTGATGAAAATTTTGGTAAACAGGATATCGAGTTGCTTTCTTGCGGAACCACTTCTGCAGATCAGATCCAGCCTTCTCATGCATCCATGGTTCACGGAGAACTTAATCTCAATAAATCAATCGAGATTAACACCTCAACAGGCCTTTGTAATTCTGGGATGAATGCCTTTAATTACGGTTTTCTTTCCGTAAAAGCAGGGGTTAAGGAAAATGCCGTTTGTGTAGGTTCGGAAAGATTTTCAGCATGGATGACTGCCGATAAATTCAATCATGAAGCAGAAAATTTAAAACTGCTTGAAGAAAGACCTATTATTGCATTCAAAAGAGAATTTTTAAGATGGATGCTTTCCGACGGTGCAGGTGCGCTGCTTCTTGAAAATAAACCAAGACCCAACCAAACTTCCCTGAAAGTAGAATTCATTGATTTTTATTCTTACGCCCACGAGATTGAAGCATGTATGTATGCCGGATGCGAAAAACAGGAAGACGGAAGCCTGAAATCTTGGGCAGATTATTCTTCGGACGAATGGCTGAAACAATCCATCTTTGCTCTTAAACAGGATACAAAAATTTTAGACCAGTATATTTTGGTAAAAGGTGCCGAAAGTTTAAGATCATCTTTCGATAAGCACAATCTTGACCCAAATACAATAGACCACGTACTGGCGCACATTTCGTCAGGATACTTTAAAGAAGGATTGAAAGAAGAATTTGCCAATGTAGGATTGGATTTTCCTTGGGAAAAATGGTTCTATAACCTTTCCGAAGTAGGAAATATTGGTGCCGGTTCTATTTTCATCGCTCTTGAAGAACTAATGAATTCAGGAAAATTGAAAAAAGGAGAAAAAGTACTTCTTTGCGTGCCGGAAAGTGGAAGATTTGCCTACTCTTGTGCCCTCTTAACTGTTTGCTAAATGGAAAACCGATTGCCTACATCCGATCAGAATTTTGTTGAAAACCTGATTCCTCAGCGGTTTCCTTTTGTAATGGTAAACAGCATCGCAGAATATTCGGAAAGTCATATTGTTTCAGGATTTATTCCGACGCAAGAAAACATTTTTATTCAGAACGGAATTTTCCAGGCTTCAGGATTGCTGGAACATCAGGCACAAAGTGTAGCGCTTCATACCGGCTATAAATTCTATCTTTCGGGAAAAGAAGCGCCTACCGGATATATCGGCGCTGTTAAATCGTTTGAGGTAAACAAGCTTCCGGAAACGGGAGATGAGTTAGTATCCGAAGTTTTCATTATTAATGAAATGATGGGTGTAACTTTGGTAGATGTCATCACAAAAGTCAATGACGAGGTTGTTGCAAAATCTCAGATGAAGACTGTAGTCATGTAATATTTGAATTAAAAATTTCGTGATCTTGGCTAAGTAAAATCGAAGATTTATGGTAGTCAAACGACTCGCGAACTTAAAAATATATCATTTAATGGAAATCAAGGAAGAAAACATCATCAACATCCACAATTTTCTCCCGCATCGCGACCCGATGCTGATGGCAGACTATATCATGGAACTGACTAAAGAAAAAGTGGTAACTTCCTTTGAGATTCAGCAAAACAATATTTTTGTACACAATAACGAATTTGCTGAGGCCGGCCTTATTGAAAATCTTGCACAAACCTGTTCTTCAATTCTGGGACAAAGTTTTTTTGAGAATCCAGACACAGATACCAAAGTGATTGGCTTTATTACCTCCATCAAAAAAATAGAAGTACATGCACTCCCAAAAGTAGGTGATAAAATTATTTCCAGAGCCTCGCTCATTTCACAATTCGGGAATATATGCAATATCTTTTGCGAAACTTTTCATAATGACCAGCTTTTGATCAGAGCTGAAATCAATTTGTTTATTCAAGAAGTAAAAAGCTAAAGCCCATGAAAAAGCAAGACCTTCCGCAAGATGAAAGCAATCTTAAATCCGCAAACATGACTGAAGTTCTGTATGTTACGGATGAAAATGACAATTATACCACCGCCAACAGCATTGGCTGGGATGCAAAAAAAGCGGCGCTGGAAGAATCCATGGAACTCATCCATGAAAGAATTGAAGAAGCAAAGCAAAACGTAGCCAATAATATCGTAAGTCCTATTGTCTATTTCATGGAGCTCAATAAAATGGATCTTCAGGTGTTGGCAGCCTACGTAGGAATGTGGCAGTGGCGGGTAAAAAGACACGGAAAACCAAAAATATTTAAAACACTAAGCGACTCTGTACTGAAAAAATATGCTGATACATTCGGTATTACGGTAGACGAACTGAAAAATTTCAACGGTAAGTAAATTATCGTTGAAAAGTAATAAACCAAGCTAAGAATGAAAATTAATTTTGAACACCATCAGACTGCGCATTGCGAAAACGGTGTTGCTTCCAATTTATTATTAAACAAAGGGTTAAAACTAAGCGAGCCCATGATCTTCGGAATCGGTTCCGGATTATTTTTTGTTTACCTCCCTTTTTTAAAAGTAAATTTTGCGCCCGGTTTCAGCTACCGTCCGATGCCGGGAGCCATTTTCAGCAAAGCCGCAAAAAGACTGGGAATTAAAATTAAAAGGCTTAAATTTTCCAATCCGCAGGAAGCTCAGAAAGCCCTTGAAAAAAACCTTGAAAATAATATTCCTACCGGCCTTCAGGTAGGTGTTTTCAACCTTACCTATTTTCCGGAAGAGTATAAATTCCATTTCAATGCGCACAATCTTGTAGTGTACGGAAAAGAAGACGGGAAATTTCTTATCAGTGATCCCGTAATGGATTATGTAACCACCCTCAGCGAAGCCGAGCTGGAAAAGGTGAGATATGCCAAAGGAGCACTTCCTCCGAAAGGACACATGTACTACCCTACTTATATTCCGGAAAAGATCCATCTTGAAGAGGCGATTAAAAAAGGAATCAGAGATACCTGCAAAAATATGCTTGCTCCTGTTCCTATTGTCGGAGTAAAAGCGATAAGATGGGTCGCCAGAAGCATTCCGAAATGGGCTGAAAAAAAAGGTACAAAGACTACCAATCATTATTTGGGTCAGCTGATCCGCATGCAGGAGGAAATAGGAACCGGAGGAGGAGGCTTCAGGTTCATTTACGGAGCTTTCTTACAGGAAGCGGCCGTTATTCTCAAAAATGATGAATTAAAAGAACTGTCGAAAGAAATCACCATGATTGGTGACCTCTGGAGAGATTTTGCAGTGGATATTGCCCGGGTTTACAAAAACAGGAATTCAAAAAGCGATATCTATAACAACCTTTCAAAATCAATGCTTCACATTGCAGATCTGGAAGAAGCTTTCTATAAAAAATTAAGAAAAGCAATATAACGTGGAACATTTTATTGAAATAAAAAATCTTTACAAAAAATATAAGAATGCAGAAGACTTTTCTGTAAATGATATTTCGCTGAATATTGCCAAAAACGAGATCTACGGAATTCTCGGGCCCAACGGAGCCGGTAAAACCACGCTTATTTCCATACTTTCCGGATTGATTAAACCCACATCGGGACAATTTACCATTGACGGGCTTTCCCCCCAGAAAAACGGTTTTAAATTAAGGCAGATTATTGGTATTGTTCCTCAGGAATACGCTTTGTATCCTACTTTGACGGCAAGAGAAAACTTAATGTTCTTCGGAAGCTTGTATGGTTTAAGCCATAAAAATTTAAAAACTTCCATTGATGAATCTCTGGAAATCATGGGACTGTCAAAATTTGCCGATAAAAAAGTGGAACAATTTTCCGGAGGAATGAAACGCCGCTGCAACCTCATCGCAGGAACCCTTCACAACCCGAAAGTTTTATTTCTGGATGAACCGACCGTAGGCGTTGACGTACAGTCTAAAAAAGCAATTATTGATCATCTTTTAGATCTGAATAAAAAAGGAACCTGTATTATTTATACTTCACATCACCTTTCTGAAGCGGAAGAATTCTGTACCAAAATTGCCATTATCGATCACGGAAAAATCCACGCAGTTGGGACTCCCGAAGAACTGGTAAACAAAGTAGGCAACGCAGAAAACTTAGAAGATGTTTTTATTTCATTAACCGGAAAAGAATTACGAGATGTTGTTGTATAAACTGTGGCGAAGCTTTATTAAAGAAATCCTTCTCCTTAAAAGAGATATTGGAGGAATCGTCATCATTTTCGTGATGCCGTTACTGCTGATTATTACCATTACTCTAATTCAGGATTCGACCTTTAAAAATATGGAAGGTTCAAAAATCCCGATTATATTTATTGATAATGACCAATCTGAAATTTCAGAAAGCATAAAGAAACAGCTTGAAAACAGTAAAACATTTGAGCTGCTGACCGATTTTAATGAAAAATCTGCTGAGACAGCCGTATTTGGGGGAGATTATCAGATGGCTATTGTTATCCCTAAAAATTTAACGAAAGACATCAACTCCAATATTGATTCTAAGGTTCAATCTATTGTTAGCTCATTTGGATTAGAAACCGATTCTACGGCGATAAAACAGAATACTTCAAAAGCAAAAGATATCCGCCTTTATTTCGATCCCGCAACCAATATCAGCTTTAAGAACAATGTGATGAATGCCGTGAATAAAATGGTTTTTGAGATCGAAAACAAAAAGATTTATAAAGCGTTTCAGGATCAGCTGGGAACTACGGAAGATCTAAAAAATAACAGCCTGATTGCCTTTAAGGAGATCACTCCGAAAAAAGGAAATATGGATGTATTGCCGAATTCCGTTCAGCATAATGTTCCGGCTTGGGCTTTGTTTGCGATATTTTTCATCGTCGTTCCGCTTTCTATTAATTTAGTTAAAGAAAAAAGCCAGGGAACAAGCGTGAGGGCAAGAATCAGTCCGACACCGTATTTCATTCATATTTTAGGAAAAACATTTACATATCTTATTATCTGTGTTATTCAGTTTTTGCTGATGGTTGCGGTAGGAATTTATCTTTTCCCGTATATGGATCTTCCGCAGTTTGATGTGACCGGAAAGATGTTTCCGTTAATTATCGTTACCATTTTCGCCGGATTAGCGGCTATTGGATTTGGGGTTTTGCTGGGAACTGTTGCAGATACGCAGGAACAGTCAGCTCCGTTCGGGGCAACTTCAGTTGTGGTGCTGGCAGCAATCGGCGGAATTTGGGTTCCGGTTTTCCTGATGCCGGAATTTATGCAGACCATCGCCAAATTTTCGCCGATGAACTGGGGCTTAAATGCGTATTATGATATCATTTTAAGAAACAGCGGAATCGGTGGTATTGCAAAAGAAATCATATTTTTATTTTTATTTTATATCGCTATGGTTGCTATTTCATTATTTTACGAAAGAAAACAAAATGCAGTCTAAAGAAACTATATTAAGCTGTACCGAGGAAGTCCGTGTCCGCTTCAACGAAACAGATCCGCTTGGAATTGTTTGGCATGGGCATTATATTGTGTATTTTGAAGATGGAAGAGAAGCTTTCGGGAGACAACATGGTTTAACGTATCTCGATATTCAGAAGGCTGGTTATGTAACGCCAATCGTTAAAAGTACCTGCGAACATTTTCTCCCACTGAAATATGGCGAAACGTTCAAGATTGTAACGACTTTCGTTAATGCGGTTTCAGCAAAATTAATATATCAATACGAGCTTTTTAACGAAAATAATCAGTTGGTTTGTTCCGGAGAAACCATTCAGGTTTTCCTGGATTCCGATAATAATTTATGTTTGTACAATCCTGAGTTTTTTCAGAGCTGGAAAGATAAAATGGGATTACCATGAAGGAAATTTATATCACCGATTACAATTGTGTCACGCCATTAGGTTTTGATGTTTCTTCCAACTGGGATGCTCTTCTGGAAGGAAAATCCGGTGTCTCTCTTCATAAAATCATAGAGAATCACGAACCTTTTTACGCTTCCAAAATTAATTCTGAGAAACTGGAAGAGGAATTTACAACAAATTTCAAATCCGTACAGAACAACAATTTTACAAGGCTGGAAAAAATGTTTTTGTTAAGCTTACAACCTTTGGTTGAAAGACATCAGATTACAGAAGAAACAGCTTTTATCTTATCAACTACCAAAGGAAACATCAGTTTATTAAAAAATAAAAACACTTTGCCGGAAGGCGTTTTCCTTTCGGATTTAGCTCAAAAAATTGCCGATTTTTTCGGATTTAAAACCAAGCCAATTGTAGTTTCCAATGCTTGTGTTTCCGGAGTAATGGCACTCGCTGTTGCAAAAAACATGATCTTGTCCGGAAAATATAACGATGCTTTTGTTATTGCCGGAGACGAAATTTCAGAATTTGTCATCTCTGGCTTCAATTCTTTTCAGGCTATCGGAAGCGGGATATGCAAACCCTATGATAAAACCCGCGACGGCATCAATCTTGGTGAGGCAGCAGCAGCAGTTTACATAACAGGCTATCGTTCTGACGAAGGAAAAATCCTACAAAACGAAAAATTTAGTTTTAAAATATTAGGAGATTCTGCTATTAATGATGCCAATCACATTTCCGGACCCTCCAGAACCGGTGATGGCTTATATGCAAGCATTAAAAATGCGATGACGGAAGCACAGGTTACAGCAGAGCAAATTAATTTTATTTCCGCTCACGGAACTGCCACCATCTATAATGATGAGATGGAAGCTATCGCTTTCAACCGTGCGGAGTTACAAAACATTCCTTTGCATAGTTTAAAAGCGTATTATGGGCATTGTTTAGGTGCTTCCGGGCTACTGGAAACCATTATTTCGATGGAAAGTGCCTTACATAAAACATTGCTTCCATCTAAAAATTTTGAAGACATCGGGACTTCCCAATCTTTGAATATTATTAAAGAAAATCAACCTGCAGAAATCAGATATATTCTGAAAACGGCTTCAGGTTTTGGCGGTTGTAATGCGGCGGTTGTTTTGGAAAAGTGTAAAGAATAATTTCGTAATTTTGATAGACTTAAAGGTTGAAAAATGGGCTCTACAATAGAAATCAGAAAAAGAATTCACGAATTCATCGACATTGCGGATGAAAGAATTTTAAGAATCATCAACAGCATTATTGATGCAGAAGAAGATTCAGAACTAAAATCTTCAGAATATCCACAAGTTCCGGATCATATTTATGACCGAATTGAAGAAGAGCGTGGAAAATATTTAAGTGGTGAACTTAAAACTTCTTCGTGGGAAGAAGTAAAAGAAAGACTGATGAAAAATTTATGATTTATCAAATTTCTTTATCTCCAAATGCCGAAGCTGATCTTCAAGAAGCTGCATTGTGGTACGAAAGTAAGCAGATTGCGCTTGGAATACAATTTACAAAAAAAGTTGAATCTTATTTTTTCAGAATTCAAAATAACCCATTGCACTTTCCTTTAAAAAAAGGAAACTTACGTGAGGCTTATATTCAAAAGTTTCCTTACGTCATCATTTATCAAATTATAGAAAATAAAATTATTGTTTTTGCTGTTTTCAACACCCATCAAAACCCAACAAAAAAGCCTTAAAATTCTAAAACGCATTCATGAAGAAAACAGATATTTGCACCATAAATAATTCAAAAATTACTTTCAACAACGAGGTTATTTTTGAAACTCAAACTGAAAATTTCTCAGATTTTTCCAAAGAAGCCTATAAAACTTTAGAAGTCAATTATCCGAAATTTCATAAGATGGATAATCTGAGTAAACTCGCATTTCTTGCCTCTGAAATAATTCTAAAAGAGGGAGATCACAGCAGAACCGCATTGGTTTTTGCTAACAGATCTTCAAGCCTTGATACCGACTTTAAATATCAGGAAAGCATCAATTTTCAGGAAAATTATTTCCCGAGCCCCGCGGTTTTTGTATATACATTACCCAATATTTGCGTAGGAGAAATCAGCATCAAGCATAAAATGCAGACCGAAAACGCCTTTTTTGTACTGAATGAATTTGATGAGCAATTTTTAAATAATTACTCGGAACAGATTTTGCAGTCAGGAAAAGCCGACAAGGTATTGTGCGGTTGGGTAGAGTTATATCACGAAAGTTATAATGCTTTTGTATATTTGCTTACGAACTAATGTAACAATATAACAGTATAACAATGTAACAATGACATTCAGTATAATCAATTGGTAAACTGATACATTGATACATTGGTAAATTTAAAATTATGGAAAACTTAAGAGAAGAATTAAAACACAAAATCATTGAAGTTCTTAATTTAGAAGACGTTGCAGTAGAAGAAATTAAAGATACGGATCCGTTATTCGGTGGCGGTCTGGGTCTGGATTCTATTGATGCGTTGGAGCTGATTGTTCTTTTGGATAAAGAATATGGAATAAAATTGGCCGATCCTAAAAAAGGAAAGGAAATTTTTACATCCATTGACACTATGGCAAAATACATCGAGGAAAACAGAACAAAATAAATTAATATATCAATGTACCAATGTAACAGTCTAGCAATTGGTAAACTGTTACATTGATACATTGTTACATTTTGTAAAAATGAGTCAAAAAATTGCTATAACAGGAATGGGCATTATTTCTTCTATTGGAAACAATGTGGAGGAAAATCTGCAATCCTTAATGTCCGGAAAGCACGGAATTTCAGATATCGAACTCTTTGAAACACGCCATGCCGGAAGCATCAAAACAGGTGAAATCAAGCTTTCAAACGCAGAGCTTATAGAAAAGCTTCATCTTAAAGATGTAAAAAATGCTACCAGAACAGCCCTGTTAGGAATGATTGCCGCAAAAGAAGCGGTAGAAAATGCAGCAATTACAGACATCAATGGATATAAAACAGGTCTCATTTCATCAACCAGCGTTGGCGGAATGGATATGACCGAAAAATATTTCTATTCCTACGAAGATCTTCCTGAACAGCAAAAATATATTGACTCTCACGATGCCGGAAATTCATCTTTGTTAATTGCGGACTATCTTGGTTTGAAAGGTATGGTCTCAACCATCAGTACAGCGTGTTCGTCAGCAGCCAATGCGATTATGATGGGAGCCAAACTGATTAAGAACGGAGTGTTGGATCGTGTGATCGTCGGCGGGACAGATGCCCTTTCAAAATTTACTTTGAATGGCTTTAACACGCTGATGATTCTTACAGATTCTTATAATACTCCTTTTGATCATGACAGAAAAGGTCTGAATCTTGGAGAAGCGGCCGCTTTTATAATTTTGGAATCCGAAGACGTGGTGAAAAAGGAACATAAAAAAGTGCTTGGTTATCTTTCGGGATATGGAAATGCCAATGATGCGCATCACCAGACTGCTTCTTCCGAAAACGGTCAGGGTGCCTATTTAGCGATGGAAAAAGCACTCAAAATTTCGGGTTTAGATAAAGAACAAATCGATTATATTAACGTTCACGGAACGGCAACTCCAAATAATGATTTATCAGAAGGTATTGCAATGATCAGAATTTTCGGAGAAAATAAAGTCCCGGATTTCAGTTCAACCAAAGCTTTCACAGGCCATACTCTGGCTGCAGCAGCAGGAATTGAAGCGGTTTATTCTTTGTTGGCCATTCAGAATAATATCATTTTCGCGAATCTGAATTTTAAAACTAAAATGGCAGAATTTGACCTGACTCCGGTTACCGAACTCAGAGAAAAAAACATCAACCACGTTCTCTCCAACTCGTTTGGTTTTGGCGGAAATTGTTCAACCTTAATTTTCTCAAAGTCATGAATCCGGTTTACATCAACAGTGCCGCCTGCATTTCTGTTCAGGACACTTTAAATGAAAATTTCTTAGAAAATTTAAAGCCGGAATATTCTACTCTGGTCTTAAAAGCCATCGAACCTGTCTACAAAGAATTCATTCCTCCGGCTATGATCAGAAGAATGTCTAAAACAGTAAAAATGAGTTCTGTCGCTTCGCATTATGCATTAAAAGAGGCCGGTATTGAAAATCCGGATGCGATCATTGTGGGAACCGGCATAGGATGTTCTCAGGATTCCGAGAAATTTTTAAAAAATGTGCTGGATAATAATGAAGAGTTTTTGACTCCCACTTATTTCATCCAGTCTACTCATAATACGGTGGCAGGACAGATCGCTTTAGGTCTTCAATGTCATGCATATAATTTCACGTATGTGAATACATCTTCGTCTCTGGAATTTTCTTTTTTGGATGCAAAACTACAGATTATCGACGGTGACGCGGAAAATGTACTCGTTGGTTCAACGGATGAACAGACCGAAAGAACAATGGAATTGTACAAATTAAACAAAACCATTAAAAAAGAAGAAGATTTACCTGTAGATTACCTGAACTCAGAAACGCACGGCGTTGTTTGGGGAGAAGGAGCAAGTTTTTTTGTCCTGGGAAAAGAAAAGGCAGTAAATTGTTATGCTCAACTGAAAGATATTCAGATTGTTAATGTATTAGAATTAGGAGAAACTCAAGACTTTATTAAAGAATTTTTAAATAAAAATAATTTAGCAAACACTAATATTGACGCAGTAATTTTGGGTTTCAGCGGAGATTCAAAGTCTGATGTGTATTACAACAAAGCAACGGAACTATTTACAGGTTCTTCATTACTGTATTACAAACATTTAAGCGGCGAATTCAATACGGCCAGTGGATTTTCTACCTTTATCGCTTGTCATATCCTTAAGAGTCAGGAAATTCCGGAAGTGATGATGATTAATGATCTGAAAAAAGGTGAGATTAGGAACATTCTGCTTTATAATCATTTGGGAGGAAATGATCACAGCTTGGTTTTGTTGGGAAAAGTTTAGTTTGTTGAATTAATAAAATTAAAACCTACCAGGTTTTTGAAACCTGTTAAGTTTGGAAATATAAAGTTTGAAAAGGTTTCGTTCGCAAGAGCATTTCATTCCGTTTTGCTCCATTCACAATGACAACACGAATATATAAATCATGGATATTTTAAACCCTAAATTTGTAAACAATAAAAGATGAAACATTATCCGTTTATCCTGTTCTATATTTTCTGCAATGTTTTTATTTATGCATTTCAGGGAACGTTTTGGGTATATCTGTTTTGTTTTCTGATGTTTTTTGCGGTTATTATCTGGGGATCTTTTGATGTCGGGCTGAATTATTTCGTAAGCAGTTTTAATCATAAAAGAACAAAAATCAGGGAAGTTGCATTGACTTTCGACGACGGGCCTACAGAATATACACCTCAATTTCTGGATCTGCTCAAGGAAAACAATATAAAAGCAACCTTCTTCTGCATCGGGAAACAGATTGAAAAATATCCCGAAACCTTCCAAAGAATTATTGCAGAAGGTCATACCGTTGGAAATCATACTTTTTCACATGCTGACAATACCGGTTTTTTATCAACTTCAAAAATGATCGAAGAGATCGAAAAATGTGACGAAATGATGTTGAAAACCGGCAATTTAAAAACCAGTTTATACCGTCCTCCGTTTGGTGTAACCAACCCGAACATTGCCAGAGCAATCAGAAAAACCCATAAGAAAAGCATTGGCTGGAATGTACGGTCATTAGATACGGTAATTCAGGATGAGAACAAAATTTACCATAACATTACCAAAAAATTAAAAAAAGGAAGCATTATTCTTCTTCACGATACCTCAGAAAAAACGTATAAAGTTTTGGCAGATTTATTGGTATTTTTGAAGGATAAGAAATATTCAACTTTTACAATTGATAATATTTTAACCGCAAAAGAGACAAAAGCTTTTTAACACCAGAGTACGCTTAAATGAAAAGAATAACACATAAGTTTTGAAAATTTTTAATTTTCATCTTTTGTAGACTTTAATTGTAATGTTAAATGGAAATAATAATCTTTTGTGCCTTCTGTGGTTACATTAAAACGTTAAAAAATGATTAAAAATATAGCTTTAGGAGCATTTCTATTGATTTCAGGTGTTTTTTTTTCACAGAATACGGCAATGTCCGGGGCTGAAGCCAAAGCATTTGTAGCGAAAGTTTCTTCGGAAACGAAAGGGATAAAAACGCTGCAGGCCGATTTTACGCAGAGCAAGAAAATGGATTTCCTGGATAAAAATATCGTTACCTATGGAAGAATGTCCCTCAAAACTCCGAATATGCTTGCCTGGAAATACACAAAACCCTATCAGTACAGCATTGTTTTTAAGGATAATAAGATATTTATTAATGATCAGGGTAAGAAATCTTCTGTGGATGCCAAAAGCAAAACTTTCGAAAAAATCAATAAATTAATCGTAGGAAGTTCAAACGGACAGATGTTCAATGATCCAGAATTCTCAGTAAGTTATATGAAAAGTGCCAATTTCAACATTGCAAAATTTACCCCGAAATCTGCTCAGCTGCTGAAATATATTAAGCAAATTGAATTATATTTTCCTAAAAATGAATCAACGGTTTCTCAGGTCAATATGACGGAAGCTTCCGGAGACACTACCAATATTATTTTCAAAAATACAAAAGTCAATGCGCCGGTTGCTGCTTCGGAATTTAGCTTATAGCCTGATTTTCATTTTGTTTACAGCGTGTAAAACCTATACGCTTAATGATGCGAAACCTGTTACGGCCGTTAAAAAGGCTGTTGAAAATCTCTATTTTTCATCTACGGAAGATTATGTGTATAAATGCCAGATGGATATTTATAAAAACCATGTAAGTGGCATTCTGATCATAAAAAAAATTAGTGAAAACACTCATCGTGTTGTGTTAACTTCGGATTTTGGAAATAAATTGATTGACTTTGAAATTTCGGAGGAAGATTTTAAACTCAATTATGTACTTCCCGATATGGATAAAAAAATCGTCATTAATTTTCTGAAGAACGATTTCAGGGAGCTTTTAAAACAAAATTATCCTGTTTCACAAAGTTTTGAAAACAAAACCGATTATATTTATCTTTCAAAAGCAGATAAGAAAGCATATTATCTATTCTTTGGCAAGGAGAACCGAATGCTGAAACAAATTGTTTATACGAAAAACAACAGGGAAAAGATCGATTTTACTTTTGACGCAAAAAAACATATCTTCGCGGATAGTTTGAATCTCCGGCATAAAGATTTCAAAATCAATATAAAACTATTCCAGATTACCGAAAACCAATGACCTTACATGAGAAAAATATTATTTACCTGTCTGATTCTGATCTTCGGATTTTCATCAGCTCAGGTGACTTTCAGTACGGGCATAAGGACAGGCGTAAATTTCGCTACCCTTACTAAAAGAAACAATGAAAACTTTTACATCCACGAAGACGACAAACCCGAAAAGGTGATCAATACAAACCTGAAAACAGTTACAGATTTTTATATCGGATTACAGGGAAACATTAGATTTACGGAGCGCTACGCTTTACAGCCTGAATTTAATTACTCAAGACAGGGTACAAATTTGCAATACACTTCAGAAAACGGAATTCTTCCGCGCAAAAGGCTTCACTATGATTTTGTAGGGTTGCAATTTACAAATAAAGTATATATAAAAAACTTTAATGTTTTTGCCGGCCCGTTTCTGGATCTTGCTGTCGGTAATAATAATGCCGGACTTGATCTTGGCTTCGCGGGAGGCTTGGGTTATGATCTTTCCAAAAATCTGGGCTTTGAAGTACGGATCAAAAAGGGATTTATATCCATGCTGGATCACGAAAATTCTTCTTTTCTTTTTGCCAATTCAAATACTGTTTTTCAGATTGGAGCTTATTATACGTTTCGCTTTAAAAAGTAAGTTTAAAAATCTGTTGGTAAAACAATTTCCTTTTCGTTTCAAAAAGATATATCTTCGCGAATAGTTTGAATTTTCTAAATAAAGATTTAAATTCAATATAAAATTATTCCAAATAACTGAAACAGAATAAATAATGCAGACAATTCTTACCGATTTTTACCAATTAGAATCCTACGAAAAAACAGAGAACGGAAGTTATATCGCCCATATTTTACTTAATAAAGATCATGAAATCTTTAAGGGCCATTTCCCGGGAAATCCCGTTACTCCAGGAGTTTGTATGATGCAGATTGTAAAAGAACTTTCTGAAGAATTAGCAGGACAAAAATTATTTCTGAAATCCGCTTCCAATGTAAAATTTATGGCGATCATTAATCCTTTTGAAACCCCTGAACTGAAATTACAGCTGGATATTAATGAATCTGAAGAAGAAGTTAAAGTAAAAAATACCACTTCTTTTGGCGAGACTATTGCATTAAAAATGTCAGTTAACTATAAAAAACTGGCAAAATGAAATTAATTTTTTCGTTCGTAACTGCAGTTATGCTTTTCTTTCAATCGGGAATTGAATCTTTGCGGGAAAGTTATGCTAAAGCAAATGCATCCAATGCGAATACCGAAGCATTTATCAATACTGCTGAAAAAAGCTCCGGGTCTGACGCCGTCATCCAGGGTTATAAAGCGGCAGCTAAAATAATGGAAGCCAAAATTACGAAGCACAACCGGAAAGCATTGGTAAAATCCGGTGCTACCAGTCTTGAAACTATTATCAAAAGCAATCCCAATAATATCGAACTTCGGGTCATCAGGATGAGTGTTCAGGAAAATATTCCGAAAATTGTGGGGTACAGAGGAAGCCTTAAAGATGATAAAGCTTTCATTCTGAATAATTACAGCAAGCAAAATTCAACATTAAAAAACTATATTAAAAAATTTGCGGCACAATCTAAAACAATGACGGAGGCCGAAAAAGCAAGTTTTAAATAAAACCATGACCCTCACTGAAGTCCAGAAAGCAATTTCCGAAAAGAATATCTGTGTTTTAGTTCCTACCTATAACAATGAAAAAACGCTGAGGAGAGTTATCGGCGGTATTTTACATTACACGAATAACATTATCATTGTTAATGACGGTTCTACAGATTCCACACCATTTATTTTACAGGATTATCCCGAAATCAGGATTATTCATCTGCCTGAAAATAAAGGAAAAGGAAATGCTTTGAAAACAGGTTTCAGAGTGGCGGAAAAGATAGGATACAGCTATGCGATTACTATTGATTCTGACGGACAACATTACCCGGATGACATTCCGGTTTTTGTAGAAGCTTTGCTAAAGGAAAGTCAGGATGTACTTCTGATAGGTAACAGAAATATGGCTCAGGACGGAATACCTAAAAAAAGCAGCTTCGGAAATCGTTTTTCTAATTTCTGGTTCTGGTTTGAAACAGGGATTAAGCTGGAAGATACACAATCGGGATTTCGGTTGTATCCGTTGCATAAAATTCCCAGAAAATATTTTACCCCTAAATTTGAATTTGAAATTGAAATTATTGTACGGACAGCCTGGAGGCATGTTCCTGTAAAAAATGTTCCTGTAAAAGTATTATACGATCCTGCAGAAAGAGTGTCCCATTTCAGGCCTTTTAAAGATTTCACCCGAATCAGTATCCTTAATACGATTTTGGTAGCCATTACGCTGGTTTACATTATTCCTAGAAATTTCATTAATAATTTCAAAAAAAAAAGTTTTAAGAGATTTATAAAAGAAGACGTTCTGGAAAGCGATGGAAGTAACCGAACCAAAGCTTTTTCCGTTGCACTCGGTGTATTGATAGGTTTTTCTCCTTTTTGGGGTTTTCATACCCTGCTTACCATATCTTTAGCCGTACTTTTTAAGCTGAATAAAGTCTTGGCTTTTGTGGCTTCAAATGTAAGTATACCGCCTTTTATCCCTTTTATTATTGCAGCTTCATTGTTTCTGGGTTCGCCATTTGTTGGGGGAAACAGCAATATTTTCAGCCAGGAGCTGAATTTTGATCTTGTAAAAAATAATCTGCTGCAGTATGTGATCGGCAGCGCGATATTATCGGTTTCCATGTCCGTCATTTCTGGGACTGCTGTTTTTCTCTTCCTGAATAAAGTAGATCCGGAAAACACTTAGTATTATTAAAACAAAACTGCAAAGCCTTTTGACCTTGCAGTTGTATTTCGTGTTATTTTATTGTTACTTTTTGTGAATAATTCTTACCCGATTTATCGGTTACCTGAAGCAGGTATGTTCCCGGTTTTAAATCTTTTACGGAAATCTGATCCCTTTCTACTTTAGTCTGCAGAACCATTCTCCCGCTCATCTCATATATTTTAGCATGTTCAGGAACAAAACCGGACTTGGTTTTAAACTGAATATTATCGTGTGCAGGATTAGGATATACCGTGAAAATTTCTTCTGCGGTCTGAATCTCTTTTGTACCTAAGAATGAACCTTCAATTACATTTAATGTTGTATTCGGGGTAACATTATTAATTGTATCTACCAATCCCGAAGGCCAGCGCACAATCACTTTTGTAATGGCAGTAGCCTGCCCGATCCCGAAATGAACATTCAGTGTGCTCATGTTCCCGAAACCTGTGCCACTTTGCACATCTCTGATCTGTTTACCCCAGGACCCGTAAATTTCTACTCTTGCGCCAATTCCGTTTCTATTGCTCTGAGTTCCTTTCAGGGTTACTTTAAGCCATTTATTGGTATTTCCGGCATTCATCATGATCGTGTTTCCGTTCTGAATATCCAGAAATCCGTCGTTATTTAAATCTCCGATAGGACGGTCAAAGCTGCTGAGATTATAAGGGTTTGGATTTGGGGTAAATGTAAAATCACCATTTCCGAACATGATGTTATTTCCAGCTCCCAATACATCCAGGAATCCGTCGTTATCAAAATCATGAGCTACATATTCTCTGCTCAGTGCACTGTTGGTATCATATCCCGATCCTGCAGACTTATCAGTAAATGTTCCGTCTCCGTTGTTTTTCATTACCTTACTCAGTCCATTTGCCGTGGAATTAATTCCTACCACTGCATCCATCCATCCGTCATTATTAAAATCTCCCCACGCGGAAGACCATGTCTGAACGGGGTTTGCCATGTTGGCTGTTGCCGCCACATTGGTGAAAGTAGCATTGCCGTTATTTCGGTGAAGTTCATCGATGTTTCCTCCGGGCCCGGAACCTCCTCCGCTGCATTTTGCAATAAAGAGATCCATATCTCCGTCATTATCATAATCAATCCAGATAGAACCGTAGTTTCCTCCGGAAGGGAAATCTCCCAGTCCGCCCTGGCTATGATTCATATCCGTGCCGTCATTAATATAGTATCTGTTCGGAGCATTATCGTCACATACAAAAGCATCCAATTTCCCATCGTTGTTAATATCGATAAAATTTGTTCTCTGAACTAAGAATGATTGCTGTTTTCTGTCTGACGTATAAGCCGTTCCGGTGGCATTTGCCTTTAAAAAAGCAATTCCGCTTCCCGAACCATAAATCAGATCGTTAAATCCATTATTATCATAATCTCCGGCGGCTATACTCCATGAAGGTGTTATAACTGTGGTGGGAACGGTATACGTTACATTATTGAATGTTCCGCCCGGCTGCTGATAGGAAATGACAATCTGTGTAGCACTTACTACAGAAACAATATCATCAAGATAATCTCCGTTCATATCTACAATACAGTTATTAAAACTTCCTGCAACAGAAACAGTCTGAGGATTAAACACCAGGCGATCCGGCTGAACTATTACCTCGGATAATGTAACATTAAAGCCCAAGGAAGAATATTTATTATCAAAGACGATATAATATGTGGTTCCGGCAACTGCATTAAAGGTAACCTGGGAAAACTGTCCAATGTAATCATCATTGGCCGTAATACAATTAAGTGCGGTACAATTTCCTGAAAACACCATTAAACGGGTATCAGCGTTTTGCCCAGCAGACGAAGTGGTAATTTTAATCGTTTTATTTGCTGTAGCCGTATATTTATACCACAAGCCTTTTGTTCCGGCTGCACCTAAGGTACAAGCCGTTAAAGGAGGATCTCCCGTGACATCCGGCACGGTAACTGTTCCTAGATTTAGGGAAACTGCTGTTGCGCAGGTGAGCTGTGCAGACGCCCATGTACTGTTCAATAATAAAATAAGTAAGGGGAATATTTTTTTCATGGATAGAAGTTTTTATTATTAAGGACAAGTTTGATTTAAAGAAGAGATCCATTGATTCAGGAGTTGTACACCTTCATCATGAACGATAGTTCTTCCTAGCAGCGGCATCCTGTTATTTTCATTGACAGAATTCAATCTGAAATGCATTACCGATTTGGCAGGATTTCCTGGCGTAATAATTTTTTCCAGCGATGAGCCGAGGGGTTCATCAGCCATCACACAAACCCCCATCTTTGTTAAGTTGGCCGTCTGGGTGAAGCTTAAACGTATTGCTCTGTAATCACATCTTGCATTTTCCTGGTGACAATGGGCACAGTTGATATCAAGATAAGAACGCAGCCGGATATCCAGAGGTTTGCTTGTATCTTTATAATTCACCGTCGAGACAATATTGGATGGAAAACTTTGGAGATAGCCTTCATCAACAAACTTTTGAAGCTGGTTTTTAATACCATTAGGATAATTGTAAGTCCCATTTAAATTCTGTGGCTTCATCCCAATCGGAATTGGTTTATTGTCTAATTTGTGGCACGCCAGGCATTCCGTTTCCGAAGGGATTCTGTAATCCGTAGTGATGATATCACCATTATCTTTTTTAAAAGTAATGTTTTTAGAACTTCCGCTTGCAAAGTTGGCCCCGGTAACCAGCTCGGCTTCAGTCTGAGCATCATTCCAGAGATATTCTGCAAAAATCCAGCCTGTGGATTTTTTAATCATTAAGCGTGTTTCAAGAATTTTTGTTGTATTTCCGGGCTGTACGGTATTGTAGTAGAAATTTTTGATCAGTACGGTGCCCACAGGAAAATTCAGTATTTTATCATCCGCATCATAGTTTGCCTTTACATTACCCGGCATCCAGATGAATCTCTTTTTCAAAGCATAATCTGTAAAAAGCGAACTGGCGGGTTCATAAGGAATAACTTTGGTGTTAGGCTGCAGATTTTTCAGTTCCCCCGTAAAAAACATATAAGTTGAGAGTTTTGCGTACGGAACTGCGTCAATATTAAAATTAACAAAAGAACTTTCCGTTTCTACACTTTCAATTTTTTCGTCGTTTTTACAGGAAAAAAGGCCTAAAAAGCAAAATAAATACAGTAAGTAGATTTTTCTCATTCATTAACGATTTAACGAAAACGAATTTAATCATTTAAATCATACGAAATAAAATTATTAACAATAAAAACAATAATATTCTTAAAAACAGATAATTTATACTATACTTACAGCTATTTCTTTTGTTAAAATTTAATAAAAACAAATCATATCAAGAATCAGATTCAAAAATTTATTATTTAAAATATTCATCATAAAAACAATATTTTTTAAACAAAGAAAATGTTTATTTACATCTTTTGAGTGCTTTCTTAAAATAATGTTCAATATGCTTTCTGTCCTCAAGAGTTGTGATTTCTTTGGTCAGTGCTTTTTCAAATTCTGTTTTTGCTTTGCTGTATTCTTTTTGCTTGTAATAATATTTTCCAGACTGATAATAAACCACCCAGAAATCCGGATTTAGTGATTGGTAATATGGCAGGAAATCTTCCGTTAACAATACATCTCCTTCAATTGCTTTCTGAACTTCCTCGTTCATCATTTTGTATTGTTTATAATCTTCAAATTCCCGGGAATCTATAAAAGGATCTTTTGCAATATTCAATTCAGACCTTGCGAAATCACCATTTTTCAATTTTTGATCCGAAAATAATTCATTAAGATCATAACATACAAATTCTCCCAGCTGATAAGGATTTGCCGAAACCCAAACCAACTTTTTCTGGGGCGAAAAAATCACAGCATGATGCGCCAGAAGCTGATTAATTGCCTTTTCGTTTCCGTAACCTATTTTTTTTCCTTTCAGTCCGGACTTGTCACGTAAGATTGCAGCCATTTTTTCAGGGGTAAGTTTTTTATTTTTTTCTAAAAGTTCCTGCAGCTTTTCGTAGCGGTATTCGGAATGACTTTCTGCAATATGCTTCTGATTCCTTTTATCATTTTTATAAGCATCCGACTGAAAATGATTGGTGCAAAAAACCCGACTTGTATTCTCTACTTTATATACCCCGAAATTATCCGGAGAAACTTCGATGATTACAGCATTTTTATCATAAGCACTTCCAACCAGAATAGATTCCGAGACAAAAACTTTTCTCTTCCTTGCAATGGCTATGGCTTCATCAATATTTTTAGCATACTGAAGAATTTCTCTCGTTACCAGAGAAATCGGCGTTTTTGCTGTTAACGGAATTTTAGATTTTCCGGCATTGATGGTTACCGTAATTCCTTCTTTATTCATCCCGGAAACTACCCCTATCATACCCGGCCAACTTACAGATAAGTAAGGAATCCCATTTTCCGGCTCTACAATTTCAATAACTTTATTTTCCGCAAAATCATCACCCACATAAAAATCGAAATTTCTTCCGATCAGCAAATCTCCGTCTTCGGTATTTTCATTCCAGACGGCGAGAGAAGTACATCCAACCATCATAAGATCCTGCATGGCATGACCGATATCGTGAGCCCCGTGCAGATAAAGATTTCGCTGGTATTTAGGGGCGATAAAATCATATTCATCGGAAGAATACCGGGATAAACCATAGAGCTCTGCCTGAAAATCCTCCCGAACATTCAGATACATTTTCCGGTTATACCATTTCAAAAACCCACGCAAGAGACTTTGTTTAAATTTCGACGGAACAAAACCTTCTACTTTTGAAAAGAAAATCTTTTCCTGATTTTGCATGAGGCTCTGTGTAAGCGCTCCATTATTATACCCCAGCTGCAAAGGGTTTCCTGTAATATAAAGCTCCCAGATCTGCTGCTTGTTCTTCGTTAAATAATTTTTTTTAAAGCTGAAAGTGGAATCATTGATTCTTTTAACTTCCGGAATTTCAATAGAATACTGTTGAATATCAGGAATATGATTGATGGATTTTCGTATACCGCAAGATGTTAGGATAAAAATAAGACTAAGACTGAGAAATGATAAAACGATGCATCTTGAAGAAAAATTTGTTTTTAATTTGGATGTTTTAATTCGTCTTTCTCCATTTGGAATGACTAATCGTAAATTAATGTTGTATTTCTTCTCCACTTTTACCTTCGTTAATAAATTGTTTTAATCTTTTATCAATCAATTCTTTACCAACAATTTCCGCACAGGTATTGAATGCCCCTATAGTACAACCTAAGATTCCGTGCATATTCACAGATTGCCCTGTGAGAAAAAGATTGTCGATTTTTGTTCTTGGCGAAACCATTGTTTTTAGAGGATTTTCCGAGTTTTTGCGATAACCGTACATATTTCCGTTGAAGCTGCCGATATAATCGCGGTAAGATAATGGTGAAGAGGTGTAGATTTTTTTTATATATTTTCTTAGATCAGGGATTTTCTTTTCTAAGGCATCAATCATTTTTTCTGCTTTATCAAGCTTGAATCTTTCATAGCCCGCTCCTCTTTCATGCTCATCTGCAACGGTATTGAATGTATTCTTCCACTCTTCTACTTCTTCAAAATCCATGTAGGAAATTGCCGTAAGACTTTCTGCAAAACCAGGATTATGTTTTGATTCCGTTGAAGAAAGCATGTAAGTTTCCGGCCAGGATTCTTTCTGATAACGGTATGCATTCCAGACCATTTCTTCATTAGAATAATGGTATATATTATAATTAAAATCAGGAATTGTGTGGGGTTTAAGTACAAGGTACACACTGAAGCATGAAGACACAGGTTTCCAGCTCATGATCCTGTTTAAAAAAGATTTTTTTAGCCTTTCTTCTCCAATTATATGAATTAAAGAGCGTATTTCTATATTCGAAATAAATTTTTTGGCAAAGTATTCTCTTCCCTGTTCCGTTTTTACACCGGCTATTTCATTATTTTCATTAAAAATAAACGCTGAAACCTCAGTATGTTTATGAACTTCAGCACCATGCTCACGAAGCTTGCGAATGAGCAACTTTGAAATCTGGCTGCCTCCATTTACACATTTGTAAGCGCTCTGAATATAGGAATTAACCGTAAGTGCATGAACATAAAACGGAATATGCTCAGAATCACCTGCATATAAAAAGTTCGAACCTAATAAAACGGACTGCAGCTTTTTATCAGAGGTTAAAGATTCAATAAATCTTTTGGTATTTAAGTGGAGAATTTCTTCGTTATACCGATTTTCCCCAACAAGATTGTATCTTGGAAACTGACTGCATATCCGCCGGACTTCCTCGCAATAGTTTTCTATGTTTTCTTTTTCTTCAGGAAAATATTTTGATAACTGTTTAACAAAATTTTCGCTGCCCTGTGCATGGGGATATTCTGTCTGATCGTCTCCGAAAGTTATTTTATCATATCCGTTTTCATCCATTTTCCTAAGCTCAAGAGCATCCATTATTCCCAGATAGAAAAAAAACTGATGCAGGTTCTGCCCTTCCGAGAGACCTCCTAAATAGTGAACTCCTGTATCGAAAATGAGTTTATCACGGGAAAAAGTCTGTAAATTACCTCCGTACTGATTATTCTTTTCCAGTATACAAACCTTCAGGCCTTCTTTCGCCAGAATAAGTGCCGAAACAAGGCCGCCCAATCCGCTGCCGATTACGAGTATGTCGTATGTTTTTTTCAAGGAGGAAAGTGTCTTTATGATTTGAATTTTAAACACAAAGCCTGCAAAGATTTTTCTTGATCACTTGCTGTTTTTAAATTCGCAAAGGCGTTAAACACTCAGCAAGACAAAAATGAACTTAGAACTTTATTTTAAATTCTCAATCATTTAATGTTTGAGTTAAATATTAGTTTTTTCTGGAGTAAAAGTAGGAAAATTAATCAATATCGTCCCAAAAATCAAAATAATTGAACCATTGAAGCGGATATTTCCTGATCATGGATTCCAGGTTTTGGGTATAAGAATTGAGAAGTCCCTGTGCATCGCGCTTTTTTACATTCTCAGCAACTCTGGCGTACAAATGATAATGAAGATTTTTTTCTTTCATTACATAAACATACACCACGGGAACGCCAAGCCTTGAGGCAATAAGAAAAGGACCTGCAGGAAATTTTGCTGTTTTCCCAAGCAATTCGCCTTCTAAAAATTTTGACCCTTCGAAATAGCGGTCGCCGGTAAAGCAAATAAGTTCGTTTTTGGATAGCGCTTCATTAATCTCGAAGATATGAGACATATCTTCTTTTACATAAATGAATTTAACGGTACTTTTTTTAACCGATACGCTTTCAAGATATTCTTTAATAACCGTAACCTCCTGATCTGTAGTCACCAGATTGATCTGACAATCAAAATCAATATCTGCAAAGAAATGTTCTGCGATTTCAAAATTGCCGATATGGGCACTGATGAGAACACCGCCTTTCTTTTCGGCTAAAAGATTTCTCAGATTTTCAATTCCGTCGAATTCATAAGTATATTTTCCCCGTAATCCGGCTGAAATAGCCGTTTTGTCGATAAGAACCTTTCCGAAAGTAAAATAGTTTTTAAATAATGAAATTTTTGTTTTCCAGTATCCGTAATTCAGTCTTTTTCCGAAATAATATCTGTAATATCTGTTGCCGTTTTTTTCGAATAAAAAATAGTAGAAGGCAACAAAATAAAGCACAATATATGAACTTCTGATCCCGATATTTCTAATACACCAGACAAAAATTCTGTATCCCAGAATCGTCCCCTTAGATTTACCTTTCCACTTGTTCATAGTCGTCATTGAACCATGTACCAATGTAAAAATGTAACAGTGTAACAATTATTTAATCAAATATTGGTCAACTGTTATATTGATATATTGCTACATTATAAATTATTTATTTTTTTCTGCGATTTTGTTTTCGATAGTAGAATAGAAATCGTCAAAAGTCACGATGTTTTTAAAATCAGCTTCGCCCAATTTCACTCCGAAATTAGATTCTAATACGACCACCAGATCAATATAATCCAGGCTGTCTAGGCCTAATGTCTTTTTAAAGTTTGCATCATTGCTGATTTCATCGCCGTCTACTTCAAATTCATTGACTAAAAAGTCGTTGGCGGTCGCAACAATTTTTTCCCTTTCCATGTTTTTAATTAAATTTTTTAACAATTAATGCGGAATTGGTTCCCCCAAATCCGAAAGAATTCGACAAAAATACGTCAATTTTTTGACTTTTTGTTTCGGCAATCAAATTTATCCTTTTTGCTTCATCATCAGGATTTTCCAGATTGATATTCGGGGCAATGAAATCGTTCTGCATCATAAGAATGGAATAAATAACTTCGCTTGCACCCGCCATCCAGCATTCATGACCGGTCATGGATTTTGTTGAACTTACCGGAACTTCACCCCCGAAAATTTCATAAATTGCTTTGGCTTCATTAGCATCACCAATTGGTGTGGATGTTGCGTGAGCATTAATATAATCAATATCTTCCACCTGTAAACCAGACTGTTGCAAAGCCCTATTCATTGCTAAAGCAGGCCCGTCAACATTCGGTGTTGAAATATGTCCTCCGTTTGAAGAGAATCCATAACCCACAATTTCCGCAATGATATTCGCTCCTCTTTTTTGCGCAGACTCCAGGCTTTCAACAATTAAAGTAGCAGCTCCGCCACTGGGAATCAAGCCATCTCTTGCAGAATCAAAAGGCCTTGATGCTTTTGTAGGCTCATCTTCTCTCACTGAAAAAACACCCAATCCATCAAAACTCGCCATGGAATATTTGTTGGTTTCCTGCGCTCCTCCGCAAACAATCATATCCTGGAAGCCGTTTTTAATCATCATATAAGCCAGTCCGAGAGAATGGGAACCGCTTGCACATGCAGCACTGATCGTAAGGTTAATCCCTCTTAATTTAAAAATCGTGGAAAGATTCATGGTAACGGTGGAGTTCATCGACTTGAAAATAGCTCCAGAACCCATTAAAGTTGTATCTTTTTTCTCTCTTGCAATGTCGATAGATTCTACCACTGCCTGAGAAACACTGTCGTTTCCGTATAAAATCCCGACTTCATTATTGTCTAAAAAATCCTGGTCTACACCAGCCTGTTTTAAGGCATCTAAAGTTGCTGCATACGCATATTCGCTTTCCTCGCCCATGCTTACACGTTGCCTGCGGCTGAGAAGATTTTTAAGATCCGGTTTCGGAACAACGCCGGTTAATCCGGATCTGAAACCAAACTCCTTTCTTTCATCTACTAAAAAAATTCCGGATTTTCCCTGAAATAAAGATTCTTTCACCTCTTCCAAAGAAGTTCCGATGCAGGAATAAATCCCCATTCCGGTAATGACAACCCTATTTTCCCTGTTAAAAAATGTAACAGTTTATCAATTTAACAGTGTAACAATTTCAAATTCGCAACCATAATACTTTCTGTCATTCTGAACGAAGTGAAGAATCTCATTATTGGTACATTGTTAAATTATTACATTGCTAAATTATTATGAGTAGATTCCTCCGTTGATGTTTATAACTTCACCTGTAATGTATGATGCTTTTTTAGACGCCAAAAATGCTACCAAATCTGCGACTTCTTCTGCTTCCCCGAATCTATTTGCAGGAATCATGCCTTTTAATTCATCTTCGTTAAACTCCTGGGTCATATCTGTTTTAATGAATCCCGGCGCAACCGCATTTACCGTAATATTCCTTTTTGCCACTTCCTGAGCCAGAGCTTTTGTAGCTCCTACCAAAGCTCCTTTTGCAGCAGAATAATTGGTTTGTCCCGCTGTTCCTTTCACTCCGGAAACAGAAACCATATTGATGATTCTTCCGTATTTATTACGTAATAATTTTTGAATAAAGAAATTCGTAACATTAAAGAACCCGTTTAAACTGGTGTTAATCACTGAGTTCCAGTCTTCACTCGGCATCCACATGAATAATCCGTCCCTTGTAATTCCGGCGTTATTTACAATCACTTCCACCACAGCACTGGAGTTCGCATCCTGCCATTCTGTTAAAACCACCTTTGTTTCCTCAGCATTTCCTACATCGAATTTCAGAATTTCCCCTGTTGCCCCCAATTCTTCAACTTTAGCCAAGGTTTCCCTTGCTGCCGTTTCGTTTGAAGTATAGTTAATCAAAATATGATAATTCTTTTCTTCTGCCAGTTTTATACAGATGGCCCTTCCGATTCCCCTTGAGCCCCCTGTGATGATTGCACATTTCATGTGTTTGCTTATATTAGTTTAATTTCTTTAAGTATACTTCTATGACAATTTATTTTGGATAAAAATTACATAGTTTTTAAATATTTTTTTACCTGTTCCAAATATGGATACATCACCATATCATCGGAGAATGCAGGAATAATTTTTCTTATATCATCATACAGTTCTTTAGTGGCAGATGAAATTTTATCCTGAAAACCAAGATATTCAATGGCCTGAACAATTGTAATTGCCTCAATAGTCAATACTTCAAATGCATTTTCAATCACTTTTCTGCAGATAACCGCAGCGTTGGTTCCCATGCTCACAATATCCTGATTATCATTATTATTCGGTATACTGTGAATATACATCGGGTTAGACAGCATCTGGCTTTCCGCCGTGGTTGAAGTTGCCGTAAACTGAACTCCCTGCATCCCGAAATTAAATCCTAATTTGCCCAAATTAACAAACGGAGGCAAGATTTCATTGATTTTAGAATTTAAAAGGTAATTTAATTGCCTTTCTGCGAGCATTGTTAGTTTGGCCACTACAATTTTCAGCTTATCCATTTCCAGGGAAACATAATCTCCGTGAAAATTTCCGCCGTGGTAAACATGCTGGTCTTCAACATTGATGATCGGATTATCATTAGCTGAATTAATCTCGTTTTCCAATACTTTTTCAGTGTATTCCAGAGTATCCAAAACAGGTCCTAAAATCTGCGGAACACATCGTAAAGAGTAATATTCCTGAACTTTTTCTTTGAAAACTTTTTCCTGTTCTTCAAAATGAGTGTATAAATGATCTGCTCTTTTCCTGATCAATTTGCTGTCAGACAAATGAGCCCGCATTTTTTCTGCAATTTTCTGCTGACCGGCATGAAGCTTTGTTCCGTTTAATACTTCCGATAAGTGATCATCATACGCCTGAACAATTTCATTAATCGCACAGGATAATTTAATAGAAATATCAGTTAACTGATTCGCTTTATGCGCATTAACAGCACCAATGCCGGACATCACGGAAGTTCCGTTCATTAATGCGAGTCCTTCACGGATTTCTACCTGAATCGGTTTCAAACCTTCAGATTGAAAAACTTCTTTTGTAGATTTTCTTTCACCTTTATGGAAGACTTCCCCTTCACCAATCAGCACTAAGGCTAAGTGTGCCAATTGTACGAGATCGCCGCTTGCACCTACTCCTCCGTGTTCAAAAATCAACGGTGTAACATCTCTGTTTATTAATTCTTTAAGTAAAATAACAACAGATTCATGAACCCCGGATTTCCCAAGAGATAATGTATTCAGTCTGGCCAGCATACAGGCTTTTGCTTCGTCCGCCGGAAGCGGATTTCCTATTCCTGAAGAATGGCTTCTGATGAGATTGTATTGAAGCTGATGTGTATCTTCATCACTGATCTTAAATTGTGCCATCGGTCCGAAACCCGTATTCACACCATATATCACTTTATTTTTTGAAAACTCCTTTAAAAACTGAAAACTTTCATTCACTCTGGTAAGAAGTGCTTTATCCAGTTCTATATTTTTATTCTCAACAATGATTTTCTTAAAGTCGCTCAGTTCTAAAAAGTTGTTTATTTTCATTTATTGATAGAATAATATGATAATTTTGTAGTTATTAATTAATTGTCATTAATTTGCGGCAAAGATAGAAGTTATTATTAAAATAAAAAATCAAAGATGAGCAAAGAATTTGTTGACGTTCTTGTAATCGGAGCCGGGCCTTCCGGATGCGTATCTTCTTCATATTTAAAGAAGAACAACGTCAACGTTAAAGTTGTTGAAAAGACAAAATTTCCAAGACTGGTAGTAGGAGAAAGCCTGATTCCACGGGTAATGGATCATTTTGAAGAGGCCGGATTATTTCCCGCGCTTGACAAAATGGGTTTTGAAAAGAAACTTGGCGCCCGGTTTCTGAGAGGAAAAGAAGTATGTATTTTTGATTTTAGCAATAAGTTCGGAGAAGGCTGGGACTGGACATGGCAGGTTCCGAGGGCAGATTTCGACAATGTTTTAGCTCAGGAAGTTATTAATAAAGGGATTGATCTGGAATTTGAAACAGAAGTGACCGGGATTGAATTCAACGGAACAGATTCTGTGACCACAGTAAAAAATAAAAACGGAGAAACAAAAGAAATCCACGCCAAATTTGTCATCGACTCCAGCGGTTACGGAAGAGTCCTTCCAAGACTTCTGGATTTGGAAAAACCTTCAAAACTTTCACCTCACTCCGCTATTTTTTCCCATGTAAAAGACATCAACAGAGAAGCAGGAACAGAAGGCACTTTAATTTCTTTTGATATTATCGAAACGGAAGTCTGGCTTTGGGTAATTCCTTTTTCCAACGGAAATACCAGCGTAGGAATTGTGGGTCCTACCGAATACATCGACCGACTTTCTAAAAACGGAGATACCACAGAAGCTCTGAGAAAAGCGATTTCTCTTTCAGATTATTATGTAAAACGTTTCGGAGATGTGGATTTTCTCTTTGAGCCAAAACATTTAAAAGACTATTCCTGCTCGGTAAAAAAACTGTATGGTGATGGTTTTGCATTAACGGGAAATGCTTCGGAATTTCTTGATCCGGTTTTCTCTTCAGGAATGGCTTTTGCCACAGAAGGCGGAATGAAGGCGGCAAAATTAGCTTTAAGACAACTCAACGGCGAAAAAGTTGACTGGCAAAAGGAATTTGCAGACTATATTCTTTATGGTGTTGATGTTTTTACCACGTACGTAAAAGAATGGTACACCGGAAATCTTCAGGAATTGTTTTTCCACCAGCCGGAAAACCCCGATGTGAAAAGAAAAATCTGTGCAGTTCTTGCAGGTTATGTATGGGACAAAAAAAATACTTTTGTCCGAATACATGATACGGCGATCAAGAATCTCGCAGAATTCATTAAAAAAGAAAAGCAACAAGCATAAAAAACGGCCTGAGATTTCAGGCCGTTTTATTTATCTTAAATCGATAAACGTAATTGGCTTTCTGCTGTTCGGATTAAAAACTGTTTTAGATAAAATATCAAATTCAACAAGCTCAATTTTCGGACTTACCCTTAATTTCGCCCGGAAATGATCTCTTACTTCACTTACAAAGCTTTCGGCATCACTGTCTGTGCTTATTTTAATGATAATTTCATCCAACCCGATTTCATTCGATTGAATAACAATCTGGTAACACAGAATACCATTGAAATCATTCAGAATATCATTCATCGCAGGCGGATACAATGTAGTGCCCTTATATTTGATCATCTGCTGCTTCCTGCCAATCACCGGACCGAGTCTCATTGTATTTCTTCCGCATTTACAAGGTTCATCATGCGCTTTTACAATATCTCCCGTTTTGAATCTTAATAACGGAATCGCTTCAACACCTAAAGTTGTAATGGTTAATTCCCCGCTTTCACCTTCTTTTACCGGATTCCCATCGTCGTCAAGAATCTCGGTAATGATTAGTTCCGGATGATGATGTCCGCCGATTTGTTCTTCACACTCCGTAAAAGCGGTGCTCATCTCTGTGGAAGCGTAGGTTGAGAATAATTTAATATCCCATTTTTCTTTAATTTTCCGGGATAAAATATTATCTGTAAAATCCTGATTTTTGATACTTTCTCCGATACAAACCGCACCGTAAACACTGGACTTTTTATAATCAATTCCATGCTTTTCGGCATAATCGATCATTTTTAATAAAAATGAAGGAACAGTAATTAAATATTTCGGCCTGTATCTGAAAATAGAATCCCACTGAAGCTCAGGAATTCCCGGCCCCATTCTTACCACGCTCGCGCCCATTTTTCTGAGTCCTAAAAAATAAGCAAGCCCGGCCATGAATCTTTTATCAATGGTTGTAATCATCTGGACAACATCTCCTTTTTGAATTCCGGCACAGGCAAAAGAAATCGCTTCGTTATAAGCCAATCTCTCAAGGTCGTTATCTGACAATCCGAAGGTTACAGGATCACCCAGTGTTCCTGAAGTTGTGCTGTAATCCACAATTTTATCCGGAGTTACACAGAAAAAATCATCATTATGCTGCTGAATATCGTTTTTTGTGGTGATGGGAATTTTCCGCAGGTCTTCCAAAGTCCGAATATCAGAAATGTTGATATTGTTTTCCCTGAATACTTTTTGATAAAAAGTTGATTTTTTTTCAAGATAAACCAAAAGCTCCTGAAGTTTTTGCTCCTGAAATTTTTTGATTTCCCTAATGTCTGATCTTTCGATGGATGGATAGAAGTCCAATAGATTTATTTTTAAAGGACAAATTTATTTAATTAATATTAATTTTCTCATGAAGATTTTATTGCTCATGGATTTCACGGATGATTGGACTTGTTAATTTGTTTTTTTAAACGCAAAGACTAATTGTTTATTCCGTTAATCTTAGTAAGCAAAGGCAAATAAATTTGCTGCGCGAAGCTAATAAATAGATACCCTTCATCAATCAGCCGGCTGATGCATTCTTTATCCACTTAAGAATATACAGGTTTAAAATAAATCTTTGTTTGGTAATAAAAACCATGCAGATTTTGCAGGTGGTGCAGATTTTTTATTTGTGGAAAGTTTTTTTGAAACAACTTTTAGCAACAGGATAAATTCACTTATTCACGCTTGATCTTTCACCTTTCCTTATTCCTCTGCTTTACTTTTCTGAAACAGAACATTTTTCACTATAAATATCAAAATAAAACATCTATTATAAACCGGTAAATTTTAGTAAATTTGCCAACTTAATTAATCAACGATATTGATCTATTACAATGAGCCAATTTAAAGAATACAAAAACCTCAACCTTATTGACGTAGCCGAGAATGTAGCGGAATTCTGGAAACAGAATAAAACTTTCAATAAGAGTGTTGAGATTCGTGAGGGGCAACCTGAGTTTGTTTTTTATGAAGGTCCGCCTTCTGCAAACGGCATGCCCGGAATTCACCATGTTATGGCCAGAGCATTAAAGGATATTTTCTGTCGTTACCAGACCCAGAACGGAAAACAGGTTTTCCGTAAAGCGGGATGGGATACACACGGACTTCCGGTAGAGCTTGGTGTGGAAAAAGAATTAGGAATCACTAAAGAAGATATTGGCACCAAGATTTCAATTGAAGATTACAACAAAGCGTGTCGTGAAGCGGTAATGCGTTACACAGACGTTTGGAACAACCTTACCGAGAAAATCGGTTACTGGGTAGATCTTGACGATCCGTATATCACGTACAAGTCTAAATACATGGAAACCGTTTGGTGGCTGTTGAAGCAATTGTACGATAAAGGATTATTGTACAAGGGCTACACGATTCAGCCTTATTCTCCGAAAGCGGGAACCGGACTTTCTTCGCACGAAGTAAACCAGCCGGGAGCTTACCGTGATGTTTCAGATACAACAGTGGTGGCACAGTTTAAAACATTACCGGAAACATTGCCTTCATTTTTACAGGGATTTGGCGATGTGCATTTCTTAGCCTGGACAACAACTCCGTGGACGCTGCCTTCCAACACAGCGTTGACAGTAGGTCCGAAAATCGATTATGTTTTGGTTAAAACTTTCAATCAATATACTTTTGAACCGGTAAATGTAATTTTGGCTAAAGCTTTGGTTGGAAAACAGTTTGCAAAAAAATACAGTGAAGGTACAGAAGAAGATTTCGCAAATTACACTGCAGAAAGTAAAATTATTCCTTATCAGATTTTAGCCGAATTTAAAGGGGCTGATTTAGTTGGAATTAAATATGAGCAACTTTTAGATTACGCTAAACCTCACCAAAATCCGGAAAATGCTTTTAGGGTAATTTCAGGAAACTTTGTAACGACGGAAGACGGAACAGGTATCGTTCACACCGCGCCAACGTTTGGTGCTGATGATGCGAAAGTAGCTAAAGAAGCAACGCCTGAAGTTCCGCCAATGCTTGTTTTGGATAAAAACGGAAATCCTGTTCCGCTGGTGGATTTACAGGGAAGATTTTTACCGCAGGTAAACGACGAAATTTACGGTTTTGCGAATGAATACGTAAAAGGAGAATACCTGAGCGAAGCAGAAAAAGAAGCGGAATTCAAAATTCAGAAGGAAAACCTCAAGTCTATCATTTCAGATTTGAAGACCTATCTTTCTGTAGATGAAAGAATTGCTTTAAAATTAAGAAAAGAAAACAAGGCTTTTAAAGTAGAAAAATATGTTCACTCGTATCCGCACAGCTGGAGAACAGATGAACCATTGTTATATTACCCACTGGATTCATGGTTTGTGAAAATGACCGCCGTGAAAGACAGACTGGTAGATTTAAACAAAGAAATCAACTGGAAGCCGAAATCAACGGGAGAAGGACGTTTCGCCAACTGGCTGGAAAATGTAAACGACTGGAATCTTTCCCGTTCAAGATACTGGGGAATTCCGTTGCCGATCTGGAGAACAGCTGATCTGAAGGAGGAGAAAATCATCGGATCTGTAGAAGAATTGTATAATGAAATTGAAAAATCAATTGAAGCAGGATTGATGAAAGAAAATCCGTTCAAAGGTTTTATCATCGGAAATATGTCCGAATCCAATTACGAACTTGTTGATCTTCACAAAAATGTGGTTGATAAGGTAATCCTCGTTTCAGATTCAGGACAAGCCATGAAACGCGAAAGCGATCTGATTGACGTTTGGTTCGATTCGGGAGCGATGCCGTACGCGCAGCTGCATTATCCTTTTGAAAATAAAGAATTAATTGATACCAATAAAGCTTTTCCGGCAGATTTCATTGCGGAAGGTGTTGACCAGACACGTGGTTGGTTCTACACGCTCCACGCAATCGGAACGGCAGTTTTTGATTCAGTAGCCTATAAAAACGTAATGAGTAACGGGCTTGTTTTGGATAAAAACGGTCAGAAAATGTCAAAACGCTTAGGCAACGCCGTAGATCCTTTTGAAACACTTGCGGTTTACGGTCCGGATGCTACCCGCTGGTACATGATCTCAAACGCCAATCCGTGGGAAAACCTGAAATTTGATATCGAAGGGATTGATGAAGTGAGAAGAAAGTTCTTCGGGACATTATACAACACCTATTCATTCTTTGCTTTATATGCAAATGTTGACGGGTTTAATTATTCTGAAAAAGAAGTTGAAAACAGACCTGAAATCGACCGATGGATTTTATCGGAATTAAATCTGCTCATTAAAGAAGTAAAAGCTTTCTACGAAGATTATGAACCTACAAGAGTGGCGAGGGCCATCAGTACGTTTGTAAATGATAACTTATCCAACTGGTACGTAAGATTGTGCAGAAGACGTTTCTGGAAAGGAGATTATTCTGAAGATAAAATCTCGGCTTACCAGACTTTATATACCTGTCTTGAAACAGTTGCCAAATTATCTGCGCCTATCGCTCCGTTCTTTATGGATCAATTGTATCAGGATTTAAATAGAGTAACCGGAAAAGAAAGTGCAGAATCGATTCACTTAACAGACTTCCCGGTTGCGGATGAAAGTCTTATTGACCAGGATCTGGTTGAAAAAACCCATTTGGCACAGAACATTACAAGTATGGTTTTCTCTTTGAGAAAGAAAGAAAATGTAAAAGTTCGCCAGCCATTGCAAAAAGTATTAATTCCTGTTTTAGATTCTAAAACTGAGGAGCAGATTTCAGCGGTTTCAGAACTGATCAAACAGGAGGTAAATGTTAAGGAAATTCAGTTGATCAACGCGGAAGAAGCATCTCATCTTATTATAAAACAGATCAAACCGAGCTTCAAAGCGTTGGGGCCTAAGTTAGGGAAAGACATGAAAGCAGTTGGAGGTGAGATTGCCAATTTCAATGCAGAACTGATTTCACAACTTGAAAAAGATGGAAAATTAGATATTCAGGGTTATGAAATTACATTGGAGGATGTAGAGATTTCCACAAAAGATATCCCGGGATGGACGGTAACTTCCGATGGGAAAACAACTGTGGCATTAGATTTGACGTTGACAGAAGAATTAAAATCTGAAGGGATCGCAAGAGAATTCATCAACAGGATTCAGAACCTGCGAAAAGATAAAGATTTCGATTTGACGGACAGAATTTTGATCTCTCTGGAAGACAACTCGCCTTTCATTGATGACATCAGGAAAAATGAAGAATATATTTCTTCCGAAGTCTTGTCAAATAAAATAGAAATTGTATCTTCACTTTCAAATTTTAACGAAATCGAAATAGATGAAGTTAATTTTAAGATAAATGTTGAAAAAATTTAACATATAGTTATTGTTTTTCAAATTCCATTTCATAATTTTATTAAAAAAGAGAAAGAACCATGTCAGACGAAAGAGTAAGATACAGTGATGCTGATTTACAAGAATTTAAAGCAATCATTAAGGAGAAAATAGAAAAAGCAGAAAATGATCTTAAACTGATCAGAGAAAGTTTCATTAACGACCAGAATAACGGTACCGATGATACCTCACCAACCTTTAAAGCCTTTGAAGAAGGTGCTGAAACTTTAAGTAAAGAACAGAACTCTATTTTAGCCGGAAGACAGGAAAAATTTGTTCGTGATCTTAAAAATGCTCTGATAAGAATTGAAAACAAAACTTACGGCGTTTGCAGGGTAACCGGAAAATTAATTCCTAAAGAAAGGCTTCTGGCTGTTCCTCATGCAACGCTAAGCATCGAAGCGAAAAATATGCAGAAATAACCGGAAGGTTAATATCATAAATTTGGGTTTATATTGTATTTTTGACAAATACTTTATAAACCTAATTTTTAGTATATATCCATGAGTGATTTATTCATTTTAATCATTATCATCGTTGTAATCCTGGCGTTTATTTACAGAGACCGGATCAGGAATCGGTTTTTTCCTGCAAAGCAAAAAAATTTAACGATCGATGACCGATTTAATGCTGATAAACGCGAAAGGGAAAAAGAAATAGACCGGCTTTTAAGTAAAATGGGCAAAACCGGCATCAATGATCTTTCACCCAAAGAAAGAAAAAGGCTTGATGAGCTGTCCAAAAAATAATTTAAATTAAAAAAGTGGAATCCATTATTGTACATCCGAAAAATGCAATGGAACTCAGTGCGCTGAAAAGCGTCCTAAAAGACATGAACATTAAGTTCGAAAAATTCCATACCAAGAACATGCATCACAATCAGAAGACGATTAAAAAAATCGTTGATAAGAAGAACGAAAAAACAGGAAAACCTACAAAACCTAAAGGATTATAATGAAAAAGATCGTATTGGTAACCTTTCTTATCTTATTGATTGATCAGGCCTCAAAAATTTATGTAAAAACCCATTTTAACCTGGATGACAGTGTTTCCGTTCTGCCGGGGTTTAAGCTCACTTTTGTAGAAAACCCGGGGATGGCGTACGGCCTTCATTTCGGAGGCGTTATCGGAAAATATTTCCTTGTTTTGGTAAGGATTGTCCTGATCGGAGGAATGATTTATTTATTTAAAAAATGGTTGCAGCGCGGCGAATCCAATTATCTTCTGATTCCGATGGCCATGATCTTTGCCGGAGCAATCGGTAACCTGATAGACGGCATGTTTTACGGACTGATTTTCGACAGCGGTACCGTATATGATGCAAGTATTGACCGATGGATCGGCTATGGCGGAATCTCAAAATTCTCCTCTTTCGGTGAAGGATACTCTACCTTTATGAGAGGCTGTGTGGTGGATATGCTTCATTTCCCACTGGTAGACTGGAACGTTCCTGAAAGCTGGCCCCTGATCGGAGGAAAACATATAGAATTTTTTAAATATATCTTTAATGTAGCGGATTCTGCGATTACCGTGGGCGCAGCATTATTGTTAATTTTCAGAAAAAAAGCCTTCCCGAACGGTTTGGAATTTTAAAGAATTTTACACCGATGAAAAAATTGATTAAAAACTTACTTAAATTTTTCCTGCTTCTGTTCGTGGCGGGAATTATTTTTATGGCCTGGGCCAATTACAGCATTAAGGCAAGCAGTGACCCCTATATTTCTTATGAGACTAAAGATCTTCCAGCAGCAAAAACCGCTCTGCTTCTGGGTACAAGCAAAAGCTTAAATAACGGTTTTCCGAATGCTTATTTCTACAACCGCATTTATGCCGCTGTGGAATTGTATAAAACCGGAAAAATACAATACATTATCGTAAGCGGCGACAACAGTACGAAAGATTATAACGAACCTGAAGATATGCAGCTCGCTTTAATGGAGCACGGAATTCCTCAAGACAGAATTTTTCTTGATTTTGCAGGCTTCAGAACATTGGATTCAGTAATTAGAGCAAAAGAAATTTTTGGTCAGAATAAAATTATCATTATCTCTCAGAAATTCCATAATGAAAGAGCCGTGTTTCTGGCCAGGCAAAACGGGATGGAAGCTTTCGGTTACAATGCATTAGATGTAAATCAATATGCCGGTTTTAAAACCAATATGAGAGAATATCTTGCTAAAGCAAAAGCGTATTGGGATCTAATTTTCGATGTTGAACCTAAGTTTGGTGGTGATAAAGTTTTGATTCCTTAATTTTTCCAGCGTGTATTTTTTTAACGCAAAGTTTACATTAAATGATAAATTCAAGTAGGTAAAGAATGAATCAACAAGTTGATTTGATGAAGCTTCCCGCAGCAAATATATGTGCCTTTGCTCTCTGATATTAAAAGTACAATCTTAAATCTTTGCGTTTAACAGAGCTTAAACTAACCTATATTTTAGAGAATTAATTTAAATTTGCAATTCATTAAATTTTAAATATAAATTTTAAACAATGTCAAGAATTCTTACCGGCATTCAAGCCACCGGAACACCGCACCTGGGAAACCTGTTGGGTGCTATTATTCCTGCGATTGAACTATCGAAACAGGAAGGAAACGAATCTTTTTTATTCATCGCCAATCTTCATTCTTTAACCCAGATTAAAGATGCGGAAGTGCTAAAACAAAATACCTACGAAATTGCTGCGGCTTGGCTTGCTTGTGGGCTGGATACTGAAAAAACCTATTTTTACAGACAGAGTGACATCCCTGAAACCTGTGAACTTTCTTGGCATTTATCATGTTTTTTTCCGTACCAAAGACTAACGTTAGCACATTCCTTCAAAGATAAGGCAGACAGACTGCAGGACGTTAATGCAGGTTTATTCACCTACCCTATCCTGATGGCTGCCGATATTTTATTATATGATGCAGAAATCGTTCCTGTAGGAAAAGACCAGCTTCAGCATCTGGAAATTGCAAGAGATGTTGCTTCAAGATTTAATAATCAGATGGGTGAAGTTTTTGTGCTTCCTCAGTCAGAGCTTCAGGAAAACACCAAGTATGTTCCCGGTATTGATGGTCATAAAATGTCTAAATCCAGAGGGAACATCATCAATATCTTCTTACCTGAAAAAGAACTGAAAAAACAGGTCATGAGTATTGAAACCGACTCCAAATCACTGGAAGAAGCGAAAGATCCTGAAACCGATAAAGTGTTTGCAATATATCAGCTGATTGCAACTCCCGAACAGACTGAAGAATTGAAAGCGAAATATCTGGCCGGAAACTTCGGTTACGGTCATGCTAAAAAAGAACTTCTGGATCTCATCCTGACAAGATTCAAAAAGGAAAGAGAACTTTTCTCTTACTATATGAATAATCTTGAAGAACTGGAAGCAAAGCTTCAGGAAGGAGCCTCTAAAACGAGAGTAATTGCTACGGAAACCATTACAAGAGTGAGAAAAAGTTTAGGGCTTTAATGTTTTAAACCTTATGATAAAGTTTCG
>NZ_JAYEDA010000017.1:0-69067 GCF_034651565.1 Chryseobacterium sp. MHB01
TAATGGAGAAGTATATATGCCCCCGTTCTGGGTTCCCTGCTGGGGAACCGGAAGGTAATCTTTCACCTGTCTTCCAAAACCATCGTATTCAATATGGGTGACCACGTCTTTCCCCGTTGGGGAAGCTTTGACATTCACCACCTGCTTAGCTCTTCCCAAACCGTCGAAATACTGAACGGTTTCTGCGGATTTGGTAGGTTGTCCACTACTATTGTAATCCAGATAGGTTTTGGAATACACGTAGTTTTCTGTAGTGGTCAGCTGTGCCTGGGATAAACCGGATATCAGCAAAGCGCCTATAGGAATTAATATTTTTTTCATATCTGGTTAGTTTATTTGAAAAGTAAAATCTAAAGCCACATTCATATTATTTACTAGTGACGGTGAAGCTGAAGGTATTTGAGCAGTAATGTTGCCATTAGTATCAATATTTAAAAGCCAGATGCCATTAAAATAAGTAGTAGATGTTCTTGCTAAAGAGGGAATACAGTTACCGCTAATCTTGCCTATCACAACACCTGTATTCCATGCTAAATTACTTTGATACACAAATCCCATCTGAATTCTAAAATTAGTAGTATTTGCTAATCCAATAGAACCATAATTTAATTGAGCTATTCCAGATCCTTTTGTTACAGAACAACTTAAAACAGTACAGCTACCGTTAGCATTTGCTGTATTCTGACCGTTGGCATTAATATCATTTTGTGCTTGCTGGTCTGCATCAGCTTGGCTAACAATTGAAATATAAGTGTTTTCAGAGACTATATAAGTATAAGTTCCAGGAATAGCATTGGTTCCACAATTATTTCGCGTAAAAACTTGACTTTTTGAAGAGTTAAAATACCTGTTTGGAGCATAATTGTATTTAAACTCTTTGAGAACCTTACCTTCATCATTTATGACATATTCTAATCTTTTAAAATTATCGTATTTATATATTTCTTTAAATCCTGATGGAGGGGTAATACTTCTGACTCCAATCAATGGATCATAGGTATATGTGGTAATTCGAAAATCTTTAAATTCCGCTTTGTTTCTAAAATTATTTAACTCTGAAATTAGAGTATTTTCTGTAGAATCATCAATATCGAGATCTGACTTTTTTACTATTTCTAATTGTTGGTAAGAACTATTATTATTGCCATCTAATCCAAATGTCTGCATTATCTGAGAATAATTACCTCCTTCAATTTTTGCTATTGGCAGAGTAGTTTTATACCCCCATATAATGGTTATAGGAATACCTTCTTTGGTTGTATATTGTAATAAATTCCCTTTACTGTCATATTTGTCGTAAGTAGCTTCAGTTACGGGATTATTGTTTATATCAGATAATTTATAGGATGAAACTGACGTAGGATTTAAATGGTTTGGATCATCATAATGAGTTTCTACCAAAGAAGTTGTTTTTAACGAACCATTTATTACATTTCCGATAAGATGTGTTTCTAAAGGGAGATTTATAATATTGGCATTAATTAATTTGGTATTATTCTTTTCGGTTGAGTATTTATAATTTTCAGAATTATATTTACCATCAGGAAAAGTAATTGATTTAGTTATAATTTGATCATTTGAATTATAATACAGATTTGTATTGGTCATTAATGCTTGTCCATTATAAAACTTAGTAGTTTTAGAATTATTTAGTAAACTTTGTTTAGAAAAAATTGGATAATAGCCTAGAGAAGTTACACCATGCTGAATAATAGTCCAAGTGCCTCCAATACCACCATTTCCGTTCCAGAAATATCTTGAATTTCGAGCAAGTGAAGTCCCATACAAAACATTAGAATAAATATCGGAGTACGTGTTGTCAGTTTGCTGAATTTTGTTCATAGAAGTGTCATAAACTATTTCAGTTAATACCTTCCCGTTTTCTGTTGCGTTAGGTGATTTACTTGATGGCATATAAATAGGAATTACACCTTCCTGAAGTAAATAATGAAAGTCTGGAGTATTGGCATACTGTATTTCAATAGAACCTTTAGAATTACCTTGGATGTCTTTTTCTGTTTTTATTACTTTAGAATACCCTATGTAATCACCCGATGATAATGGTGAAGCAGAATTATTATTGTTGGAATTCATGGATACAATTCCAGATGACTTAGAGGCAGCATGGCCGTCGCCGCCATCAACAGTATATATTTGAACTGTAGAAAAAGAATTTTTATTAAATAAAAATAATGGATTTGTTGATACACCATCAAAATATTTAAACTCGGTTTTACTTAAAAACTGATCATTAAAATCTTTATTGGTTTGGCTGGCCAGCCTCAGACCATTTCCAACCGATAATTTACTGTAATCATATTGATTAAATAGATTAGATGCGGTATTTAATTCATATTCAAAAGAAGAGAAACCTTTGGTAGGATATGTTATTTTTGTCAAAACGGCTGATTTGGCATAGTTTAGATCCGCCCGTTTAAAATTGTTGTTGTAATCATTATCTAAAGGAATAGCAACAGGATAATTAAAGTCATTAGGATTTAAAAACAATGTTTTATTAGTAAATCCACCATTAGAATACCCCCAGTAATCTACACCTGTCGAATGCTTAGAAGGCAGCATTGTTTCATTATAACCAAATATATATTGTTGATTATCTATTGCTAAGGATAAAAGTTTAAGTCTTTTCGTCAATCTATCTTGTGGCAGAGACTGATAAAATGAACTCAATAAACCTTGATAGTATGGTGCACCGGTAACATTTGCAGAAGCTTGAGAATTAAAGTAATCATAATTAAAATTAATTGTTTTAACAACCTGATTTATATTATTTTGTTGTTCAATTTTATCAAGTTTTTGGGTTGGGAAATCAAGCCGATCAGAATAATAAAAAACAACTTTTCCAAAATCACCAGTGACTGAATTGATAAGCAAATAATTTTGTTTTGTAGATGATGTCATCATGGGTGTTGCAAATCCTACGCTTTCTGGACTTTTGAGAGGATTTAAACTTGATCCAGGATAATAATCGTCAAATTCTCCTATACCTGAAAAACTCTGTGTATTTGCTAGTGGAATATCAATATAGTTATTATCTTGATTACCGAAAGTATAGTTAAGTTTTCCTCCAATAGAAACTAAATTTTGTACATTTAAATATTCATTATACGTGAAGTTTATATCATTATTATTAAGATCAGTTATTTTTGTTATCACATAGTTCTTACTTACACTATTCAGTGTTCTGACATCTTCAACTTTCGAAAAATAATATTTTACTCCCGCCGGGTCAATAATTGTAAAGTAGTTGAGACCATTGTAAGATATCTTATATCCTTTCTTATTCAGACAGTAAAAAGTTGGAGTAAAAGTATGTGTAGTAATTCCTACCGGATAATTATTTACAACAAACTCTAATTTTTCTCCAAATAAATTACAGGTAAATATATCTGGTGAAGTATCAGTGTCAACTGTAAAGGGAGCTGAATTATTTAAATCAACAAAATTTCCATTTAATGGTAAAAATCCATCAATCGTTTTATAATAAGAGTAACCATCTTTTGTAGGCTGTGAAACAAATCCCGTCGTAAGAGGTTGTGAGCTATGTGGAAAATAATTATTAAAAGGGTTCGTTGATTTTGAAAAAACGGGAAGATATTTTGCAACATCATCAAAATCACTGTAACCTCCCAAAATTGATTGTGTAATGGTTGGAAGATTTATATCCCATCCTAAACCTACCGAACCTGCTTCCTGTGCTACTTTTATTCCATTTCCTGAAATGTATTTCAGAATCAAAGGAATTTTAATTGTTCCACTTTCAGCCGTTAATAATGGGATTTGCGGACTATTCGTTCCTGTATATTCTGAATTTTGTATATCACCATACCTCAAAAATGTAGCGGTTGATGGAGCATTAGGAAAATTCTTAAAATAGTAATCAATATATTTATTTTGATTATTTTGAGCTTTTATTAATGGAAAAATTGCAACTAATAAAAAACTTAATAATATATTTTTCTTCATTGTATTATTTCTTAATCAGTTTAGCACTCGCTGTTTTGTTATCATTCGTCTTCACCGTTACCAGATACGCTCCCTGAACCAGGTTCTGCGTGTTTATCTTGGTAACTTTATTTTTTGTTTTCAGGCTCTGCAATTGTCTTCCGCCCATATCATACACAACAATTTCTGCCTCGAACTTTCCATCACCCAGCTTCCTGCTTCCATCTTCCATTCCAATCTCCACATACGCGTAATCTGATACAGGATTCGGATAGATCTTAATATCCTGCTTCTCGATCAGCTGGTCGATCTGCCTGTCACCCAGCTTTACGATCTTCCAGTTTTCTTTGCCAAGCTCTTCGGCACTCGTCCCGGCTAAAACAATCGAACCGTCCCTGTTCAGCTTTATATCCGAAAGTCTTTCCTCTTTTTTCCTGGATTCTCCTTTTACGTGCTTTCGCCACTGTTCATTACCATTTTGATCCAAATACAGCATCCAGAACGTTTCATCATCACTTTCAATTCTTCCTTCAGCCTGGGTATAACCTCCCAATAAAATTCCTTTAGACTCACTTCCATCTTCCTGCTTCCCGGCTATTACGCTCATTCCCATCAGCACATCCCGGTTTTTAAAATTGTAGGATTTCTGCCAGATCTCTTCACCCCTTTCGTTGAGTGAGATCAGCCACAAGTCGGTTCCTTCTTCAATGCCTACGGTTTTATTTCCCGATTTTTCCGATCTTGATTCTCCTCCGATTAAATAACCTGTAGAGGTTAAAGCTAATGTTCTCAAATGGTCATCGCCTTTTCCTCCGAAATTCTTTTCCCATTCTACTTTGCCGTCTTTATTGAGCTTGATGATCCAGTAATCACCCTCCCCGAAATTGCCGCTGGCTTTTGGCATCTGGCTGCTGGCTTTACTTCCCGCTTCCGGCATCCCGCTTCCAGCTACCGCTCCGCTTCTGGAATACACGCCCAACAATGCGCCGCCGTCTTTTGTAGGAATCATTTTCTCAACTTCATCCAAACCTTTTCCGCCTAAAATAAGCTGCGATAATTCTTTTCCGTTTTTATCTAATTTAATGACCAAAACATCTTTGGATCCGTAACCCAAAGTTCTCGTTCCCTGAGGCTCTCGAAGGGAACCTGTCATTATATTTCCCGCCACAAAGAACCCCATATCCGTGGTCTGGATTACCGCTCTTGCTTCTTCATCCGAATTACTGCCAATCGTTTTCTGCCACAATTCATCCCCGAATTCGTTGATGCGAATCAACCAGATATCAGATCCGCCTTTGGAATCTTCTTTTTTATCCAACCCTTTCCCTGAAAAACTCGTTCCTGCTAAAACGAATCCACCGTCCTGAGTGTTCACCGTAGCCGAAAGGAAATCATGGTTCTGTCCCGAGAAATATTTCTCCCAGACTTCTTCGCCCTGCTGGTTTAATTTAACCAAATGAAAATCGTAACCGTTGTTTTGCTGCTGGGTGTTGGAATTTGGCATCTGGCTTTTACTTCCAGCTTCCATCATCCCGCTTCCAGCTCTAATAGAACTGCCGGTTATCAAATACTGCTGATCAATAGTAGTGGTAACCTGGGAAAGAAAATCCTGGGTGGAGGATTTGATGTCTTTCTGCCAGATCACTTCCTGGGCAGAAACGCCCAGTACGGAACATAAGAAAAATGCTCCTGAGTATAATTTATTCATACAAAGTGTTTAATGATAAGTATTATTATTGTTTTAAATTAAAAGGTCTGAGAATACAGAATTCCTGTATTAGAATTCGGAGCGCTACGGAGAAATGGCCCAATAAGGATATGTTTTTATCATGGTTCTTGTTTTTTAATGACTATTGATTAGAAAAATAATTTCCATTGCTGCAAAACTAATGCTCACACACGACAAAAGATGTCGTATTATTACAAAGATGCATTTTCCTGTTTTCAGGTTGGAAGTTTTCTAAAATCCGGTGCGAAAATAGAAAAAATAAATCTCCGGACAAAGAAATTTAAATGAATTTTATGTGACGAAAAAGATGCTGAAAAAACGCCTCGTGAACAATATTTACAGCTTAGTATCAACAGATTATTTTTATACTAAATCAAGTAATTTTTAAGAAAATTTAATCTCCAATAAAAGCTATTTCGATAAAAAAACAGATCAACGAAAAAATACAAAAATTCTTAAGAAATAATCAGAATTTCTTCGACAATCCTTCGGGTGTTGTTCGGAAGCTCTTCGGAAAAAAGTATATTTTTCCGAAGCTGACCCGAACGTGATCCGAAGAAGACCCGAAGAAAGCACCTCGAAACCGGTCAAATCCCTTCAAAGTTTTCACAAGTGATTGAAAGAAGAGATTTGTTTTGTTAATTTTAAAAATGAAAAGAAATGGCTAGAATAATAAAAATAGATTCTTAGAAGATTTTAAATAAAAAAAGCTATTTAAAAAATTTCTGGAAGGTGATGATCCTTCAAGTATTTGTTAAAAATCTCCTGTCCGCTCCGTATAGAATTGACAGCCCATCGAATCTTCATTTTTAACAGCTTTTCCTCATTTAGTTTATAATTCATTCCTGATTTAATCAGCTTTTGCTTTAATTCATACATGCAGATAGAAGCTGCCACCGAAACATTAAAACTTCTTGTAAAACCGTACATCGGGATAGCCAGTGTCTCATCAGCAAAATCAAGAATTTCCTGTGAAACACCTTCCATTTCGGTTCCGAAAACCAAAGCAACAGGTTCTGTAATCTGATATTCAGGCAGCATTACCGCATTATTTTCCAGCGAAACAGCGACTATTTTATAGCCTCTATCCCTGATTTTCTGAAAAGATTCCATATTTCGGGGAAGTTTCTCAACCTCAACCCAGGTATCTGCCCCTTTGGTAACGCGAAGATTCGGTTCAAAACTATATTCTTCCTGCAAAGCCACCACTTTATGAAAACCACAGGCTTCTACCGAACGTACAATTGCAGCTGCATTGCGGAACTGATAAATATCTTCCACCACCGGCAAAACAAAATCCGAGCTTTCTAAGGAAAAATGCTCAATTTTGGAAAGTCTTTCTTCCGTTAAAAACTGCTTTAAATATTCAAAAGTTTTTGCTAAATCTTCCATTCATTTTCAAATCTTTGCAAATTAACGTAATTTTGAGGAATCCTCCCGAATGAGGCCTGAAAATCTAATAAAATCATCTATGAAACGAAAAGTCCTTTTGATCTATACCGGCGGAACCATCGGTATGGAGAAAGATTATGAAACCGGAAGCCTCCGTGCATTTGATTTTGGAAATATTTTTGAAAAAATGCCGGAAATGACGCTGATGGAATGTGAAGTTTTCGTTCATCCTTTTTCAAAACCCCTTGATTCATCCGATATGGGTCCGGACGAGTGGAAAATCATCGCTCATTATATCCATAAGAATTATCATAATTATGACGGCTTTCTAATTCTTCACGGAACAGATACGATGTCTTATACCGCTTCAGCGCTGAGTTTTATGCTGAAAGGCCTCAAAAAGCCGGTAATTCTTACGGGCTCTCAGCTCCCTATCGGAGATTTGCGGACAGATGCCAAGGAAAATCTTTTAACCAGCCTTTATTACGCTAGCTTATATGAGAATGATGAAGCGGTAATCCAGGAAGTAGCGATTTATTTTGAATACAAATTGCTGAGAGGAAACCGTACCCTGAAATATTCTGCAGAATACTTTGATGCATACGCCAGTCCAAATTATCCAATTTTAGGACAATCGGGAGTGCATCTCAATATTATTAAAGAAAATCTTCACCGATGTGAGCCTGGAACTGAGTTCCATGTGGATGATCATATTTCGGAAGATATTATTTTCTGGAGGATCTTTCCGGGCATGAACCTTAATCATTTTAAAGAAATCCCGAAAATGAAAGTTCTTATTCTTCAGGTTTTTGGTTCGGGAACCATTTTCAGCAGTGATAAAACAGTGGAAACCCTACAGCAGATCAGGAATAACGGAACTGAAATTGTTGTAGTAAGCCAGTGTATTTCAGGAGGAATATCATTCGGAAAGTACGAGAACAGCAATATTTTTTCCAGAATCGGAGCCATCAGCGGAAGGGATATAACAGCAGAAAGTGCTATTACAAAAGCAATGCACCTTATAGATAATCCGAATTACAACGGAAGCTTCGGAGATAATTTTTCAAAAAGCCTTTGTGGAGAAATTTCGCAGCAATTGCAATAATAATTTGGATATTCAATAAATTCCCTTATTTTTGCAATCTCAAATAGAGAGGTGTCCGAGTGGTTGAAGGAGCTACCCTGGAAAGGTAGTATACGGGTAACTGTATCGAGGGTTCGAATCCCTTCCTCTCTGCAAAATAAAGCGCTGAATTCCAGCGCTTTATTTTTTTTAGTCTTTCTTAAAAATTTAAAACATTACTATAATTCCCATGTAAAATTTATAATATGAGATACAGAACACTAGTTTTTATTTTCTTTTTATCCATTCACTGCTTTTTTGGACAAGTACTGGATAATACCTTTGGAACCAATGGAAAGGTAGTTTACGATATTAACAGTAACCTAGCCATTGAAAAAATCTCCTCTATGATAGCCTTAAACAACGACAAGCTATTGGTAGGAGGTTCCGATAATGTCAATGCTTATCTCGTAAAACATAATTCCGACGGCACAATTGACACCAGTTTTCAAAATAATGGAGTTAAGCAGTTTCCTTTCAAATCCATTGAAAAAATTTTAAAAACAAGCACCAACGAGATTATTGTTTTGGGAACAAAAATTGGATCCGATGGCTATAATAACATCATTGTTTCTAAAATGGACGAAAATGGCAATTCCGTAACTACTTTTGGAAATAATGGTACACTTGAGATCAATTTTGCATATCAGTCGGACGACAATGTCTTTAACGGTGAGCTTCAATCTGACGGAAAAATAATTTTAGTCGGAAACAAAAGCGGTACCCCATTACAATCATTAACAGAAGGGTTTGTATTGCGCTTATTACCAAACGGACAATTTGATACTTCGTTTAATAATACCGGATTATTTACCATCGCTCCTATCAATCACAGGCATTACTTATTTTCTGTAAGCCTCTCTCCAAACGGAAATTTAACCTGTTCCGGCTATCTTATTTTATCAACCGGCTCGAATCAAGCCAGAATGTTTGCTTTAAGATTATTACCTAACGGAAATCTGGATACTTCATTTGCAGGTGTAGGCTATACTTATTTTAATGTCACGAATCAGGGCAATTCATTATCGCGGACTCATATGCTTTTAAGTGACGGTAGTCTGCTGATGGGAGGATATTCATATTCTTCAAACAATAATAATGTATTAGACAATTTTACCATTGTAAAACTAAATATCAATGGCTCTTTCGACAACTCATTTGGCAATAACGGTGTGGTGCAGACACTTCTCCCTAATACCGGGGGAGAAATAAAAACCCTTAAACTGGACTCCTCAAATAATATCATAGCATCTGGTTTTACCTATTCAGTTCAGACTGGAAATGAAAATTTCACGATCATGAAGTACAATCAGGCTGGTAATTTGGATAGCCAGTTTGGTAATTCTGGAATTGTTACTACAGATTTTTATGGATTTCAGGATATACCTTATGCCTCCATTATAACAAATTCAACCATCACTCTTGCCGGACTCGCATCCCATTCAAACTTTCCGGCTGATAGTAATTTTGCAATTGCGCGGTATACTTACAATTCCAATTTAGGAATTAATGAAATAAAGATCGCAGATGATTATAAGGTTTTTCCAACTGTTTTTTCAGACTATGTAAATATTACCTGTAAGAAAGAAACGGCATTGGATATTAATTTGTTTGATTCAACCGGGAAACTGGTTTATAATAAAATAAATCTCAATTGCGGCAAAGACCCCAGATTATTATTATCTGCTCCATCACTCAGCGGAGGCATTTATTGGCTAAAAATCAATTCTGCCAATAAAACATCTGTACAAAAATTAATAAAAAAATAATTACGATGCATTTATTCGAAGTACAATAAATCTTTGATACATCTTTATTAAAAACCGCCTGATCACAAAAAGATCAGGCGGTTGCGTTTGAAAATCTCAACCCATTTCAAACTATAATTTAGCTATATGAATGTTTGGTATTAGTTTAGTTGCATATGGTGAGAAACTGCTGGTTCATCTGAACTTTGAATTTAGCATCAGATTTCAGCTTTGTGTAAATTGTATTCTCAAAAGCATGCACATCTTTTAATTTTTTATCAATAAACTCCGCAATCTGAACTACTGAAAAAATGAAATCTCTGTAAGTTGCAATATTCACCGTTTGTCCGTAAACAGGAAGGTAGGCTTTCAAAAAAGGCAGTGTAGTCTGATGTTGATTATAGTTAACACAATATCCCGCTCCGTCTCTTGAAGTGATGATATTATAATCATTAATGTAATCCAGGATGTTTTGACCGACTTTACCGGTATTGGTTTGGAGATGTTTGTTGATCTTATCTAAAACATGCTGTGCATATTCCATCATGCTGATTGTTTTCCACTCGAAAATATGGCTCATGCTTTTGGTGCTTTTGGGAGATTTTCCATTTTCGCAGCTTGTACAGAAAGAAAGTCCTATTTTATCATGATACGGAAAAGAGCATTCTTTAATCTGAATTGTAGCATCAGCCTGCAGCCTGTCATTGGCAAAATTGTAATATAAATAAGGACTATACAGTTCTGCTAAAATTTTCAGATAATCGGTTTCTGATGTGTTGCGGTATTCTTCGAACCATGTTTCAAGATGATCGTAATACCGGTTTTCAAATTCATTAAAACTTAAATATAATGGCAGTTCCATAACTTTGTTGTTTTGATATGACAAAGCTATTCCGGTGATGCGACAAAACTTGACGTGTTATTTTTTTGTTTTAATTTTTTTGGAATGATTGATTTTTAACGCTAAAATTTTCGGTTTTTTTTATTAAAAAGTTGCGCATATTTCATTAAACAAAGACGTTTGACTTAGCAAGATCACAGTTTATGAACAATTTATATATTCTTGTGATTCTGATAATCTAAATTTAATTATTGATTACTTATTGCTCATTATTTATTTATCATAATTTCTCATGATGAATTCAAAGTAATGAATCATTTTCATATAATTTTCTATGCTGAGATATTCATTCGTGCTGTGGATAGATTGCTTTTCGGCGTTGTTAATTTTTATCGGCATGAAGCGGTAAATATTTTTACTTACGACCTGGTATTTATAAGCATCCGTTGCGCCCACCGTGAGGTAAGGTGTTGCGATTGCCGTAGGATAAATTTCTTTAATCGCCGCTTCTATCATTTGAAATGCTCTTGTATTCGATGAAGAAACTGCAGAAGCTTCTTTTACACTGTCGATTTCTTCAATTTCCACATCAAATCCTTTGGTAACATTTGCAATATGTTCTTTCACATCTTTTACGGTATTACCGGGAAGAAGTCTGAAATTAACAATAAATTCCACTTCGGGAGAAAGGACATTGGGAGCGTCACTTCCCTTCATCATGGTTAAAGCGGTAGTTGTACGAACCAGGGCGTTGGTGGAATTATTTTTCGTCAGCTGTGAAAGAAGAACGGGTTTCAATAACCACTGATTGGCAATGGCCATTCTGCTAATAAAAGACATGGATCCACCGACATTGATAAAAAACTGATTGATAATCGGAGTGACTTCAGGCTTCATCTGGCCGGATTCAAGGCGCTGCATAATGACAGCAGCTTTTCCAATGGCACTTTCCGCAGGAGGCATAGAAGAATGTCCGCCGAGTCCTTTTACTTTTATTTTAACGGAAAGAAAACCTTTTTCCGCACAGCCGATTACGGCAATATCTGAGTTGATCCCTGTAACACTACCCTTTTCCAGAATTAAGCCACCTTCATCATATACTGCATCAAATTGCACATTTTTATTTCTGAAATACTCTGCAATTTTTACAGCGCCCTGTTGTCCGCCCACTTCTTCATCAAAACCAAAAGCAAGATAGATATCCCGCTGGGGAATAAATTTTGTCTTAATTACATTATTCATGGATTCCAGAAGGGAGAACAGCATTCCCTTCATATCAATGGAACCTCTTCCGTAAATTCTTCCGTTGGCTACTGCTCCGGAAAACGGACCGAAATCCCACTCTTCCGAAACTTCCGATACCTCAGGTAAGGGTTGATCATCCGGTCTGAAAATATTTTCAGTTTTATCTTTCACTTCAGCATCTCCGGGAGGAACGACATCGGTGTGGGAAAGAAATAAAATGGGATCGAGAGAAGGATTGCTGCCCTTTAACCTAAATACCAGACCATAGGTATTGACTTCAGCAAACTCTGCATTCTGATAAATGAGGGGATAAGAATTTTTTATATATTCCTTGATGGTATCAAATGTTGAGTAATTGAAATCGCCCAGCTCACCCGATGAAACAGTCGGAATCTTTAGCCCGCCAGATAATCTTTGAATAGCGGAATCATCTTTTATCATTTTCCAGCCTGAAGTAGTATTAGCACTTACTTTTTTAAAAGAATAAGTAAATGTTTTAATTAAAACAATAATGATCAGGAGAATAAGAAGGCTTATAATAATGAAGATGAGCTTTTTCATGGTAGATTTGGTTGGTTTTATTTTCGTGAAGTTATAAACTGATTAGCATAGATTAATTTTAAAAATACTTAAAATATCAGTTAACACTCCACGTTTAATATAAAAATATATTATCGTAAATATTAAAGAAGCGACCGCCGCTTGCCAACCATTTATATCCATAAACATTGATAAGGTGGATTGCTTTTTCCTTTTCTTTAAATAATTTTTAAAATTAAAATTGTCTTTCTTAAATCTAAAGTCCAATATAAAGTATATATATAGGAAAATAATGATTAGGAAAATACTGTTTTGTATGATATAATTACACATAAACAATTCGATCTAAGCCTTTATTCATTGATTTCGTTGGATTTATATAATTATTAATTACCTCCATTATCCATCTCCTGCATCCTTTTCTTAATAAAATCTGTAGGCCGTATTCCGTTGATTTCATAAAAAAGATCGGAGAAATTTTGCCGTGAAGCAATTCCGCACTCTCTGGCGAGTGTTTCAATATTGTATTTTAGATATTTTTTATCCTCAAAAAGAAGATTGGTAATATAGTTGATCCTGAGCTGACTGAGATATTTATTAAAATTTCCGCCTTTATATTCATTGATAACCTGGGAGAGATAGCTGGAATTTGTCCCAAGTTGCTGAGCCAGCCTGTTGAGGGTAAGCCCTTTTTGGGTAAATCCTTTTTTGTTTTCAAACTTTTTGAGTTTATGAAGAAGTTCTTCCACCTTACTTTCATGCAGGTGAATCTTTTTTTCTTCAAGTACAGTACTGGATATCTCGCCAATAGCCTGGTCTTTTACAAACTTTTCTTCAAGTAATATATATTTTTGCTTAATTTCTTTAGCCTTTTTTTGCCTTTTGGTGAAAAGCATAATGAGACCGATTGCCCAGATAATTAAGAGAATTACGATTACGGTTACCAGATAGTTCATTTTCTGAAGCTTGTTTTTCTCTTCCAGTAATGTTTTGGTGTCATAATCTTTGTGAATCTTCGGAGACAGATAACTAAAATCTCTGGACATGATACTGTCTGCTTTTAACAATTGCCCAGTATAGTAAAGCTGTTGCGCCTGGTCTTTATTTTTCTTGCTGTAATTGATAAGAATCTCATAATTTTCCCTGAGCTCAGGAAGGATAAACTGATGTTTGTTAAAAATGGAATCAATTTTCCTGAAATAAAAAACAGATTTTTGAGTGTCGTTCATCCCGAGATAACTTTTTCCTATAAAAAAATAATTAACTGAAAGCCTTGCAAAATCGCGGCTGTGACGAATGGACGGAAGAGACAGGTTAAGATCCGTCAAGGCTGTCTCATATTGCTTTTCCCTATATTCGGAAATTCCTTTTGAAAGAAGGAAATACCCTTTCTCCTGGGCATAATCCCGATTATTGCCAGCCTCCGAAAGTCCTTTTTTTATTGCAACATCCATGTCCTTATACCTTCCCAGATGCCGGTAACAGATAATCAGCTGGTGCAGGCTGTTGAGATAACCCTTTTTATTGTTGTAAATTAGATTAGGATGAATATCGGCTTTTGATTTTTCCCTGTAATACAAAAGGCATTTGCTGAATAAATCAGCAGCTTCGTCATAATATCCCAAATAGCTTTTCACTACCCCTATATGATAGAGGTTCTGATGTTTCAGGTATTCGTTTTTTGTATTTTTTGAATATTGGTAGGCTTCGAGATATTCATTAAGGGCAAGCTGATATTTTTTATAGTTATAGTAATAAATAACACCTTTATCAATATGGGCAACAATCATAAGGTCTTTATCCCCCGAAAGATTTGCCGCCCGGACCAGACTGTCGCTATATTTCAGCTTTTCTTCATCAAGGGAAGCAAAAAGTACCGCATCTTTATATCCCTGAACCAATTTACTATAGTTCTTTTCTTTTTTTGATTTAGCAATGTAAGGACGGATATACTGAAATGCTCTGAAATCATTTTCTTCAAAGTTTTCGTACTTCTTTCTCAACTCATCATACACAGTCTCTGATTCCTGCGAAAGGAAAAAATGAAAGCATATGGTACAAAATAAAAGCAGTAGTTTTTTGATCACCTTAGTATTATTCAATGTAAACAGCGCTCAAAATTACAAAAAATGGACGGTTTTTCTCAAACAAGTTTGAATTAATATCTACTATCGAACTATTTCTATTTTACAAATATAAAAATTGAAAATCAGCACATTAAATATTTTAAATTTTCAAATAAAGACGTCATAATTTATGAATAAAGACAACAATTATTTTTATATCCGGATTTAACCTGATAATTTTGGACTCAGAGTTAAGAAGAGAAATTTAAACGTATTACATTATAAAACTAAATATATCCACTAAGGGTAAAAGTCAATAACCGGAAACATGATGATTCAATAATCTTACCACCTTCCTTAACAGGGAAATTACTTTTGAGGGAGGATGGTTTTTTTAAATTTAATTTCAAAAAACTAATACCATTTTCTATAAAAACTAACCGGATAATTTAGCTGTTCATACGATGCAGATAAATTAGTAAAGGCTTCATTACATGAGCCTTTCTATTAAAGTTTTCAGTTTTAATCGAAAAGAGACTGATCCCTTTCGGGCAGTCTCTTTTCTTTTTAAAACATTAAGGATTTATAATTACTTCCAGCCTCCGCCTAAGCTCTTATAAATATCCACAACTGTACTCAGCTGTTTTTGTTTTGCTTCCACCAGCTCCATTTTTGCATCCAGAGCATCTCTCTGATTGAGAAGAACCTCCAGGTAATCTGCCCTTGAATTTCTGAATAGCTGATTAGCAATATCTATCGATTGTTCCAAAGCCTTCGTTTCATCAGACTTCAGTTTATAATACTGATCTATGTTTTTTACTTTAGACATTAAATTGGCAACATCTAAATATGCATTCAGAATAGTTTTGTCATATTCATACAAAGACTGGATCTGTCGTGCGTCAGCGGTCTGGAAATTTGCTTTGATCGCACTTTTATTAATAAGCGGCCCTGCAAGCTCACCCACCAGACTTGCTGCCATGGATTCCGGTAATTTCACCAGATAAGAAGGTTTAAAAGCTTCCAGACCCAATGTTGCGGAAATTTCCAGAGTAGGATAAAATTCCTTTCTTGCTGCTTCAACATCCAGCTTTGCAGCTTTCAGTTCCAGCTCAGCCTGTTTAATATCAGGGCGGTTGGCAAGAAGCTGAGATGGAATTCCCGTATATACAGTCTGCGGAATCATAGACATGAAATCACTTTTTGAGCGTACAATAGTCTGCGGATATCTACCACATAAAGCATTGATCTCATTTTCCTTTTCTGTAATCTCCTGACGAATTGTATATTCCGTAGCTTTGGATTTTGCCAGTTCCGCTTCAAACTTTTTAACCGCCAGCTCTGTAGCCGCTGCTGCTTCTTTCTGAATTTTTGAGATCTCCAAAGCTTTCTCCTGCAGCTTCGTGTACTGCTGAATAATTTCAAGCTGATTGTCTAATGCTAAAAGCTCATAATAATTGTCGGCAATTTCTTCAATTAAATTAGAGAGTACAAAATTCTTTCCTTCTACTGTTGAAAGGTAATGCGCTATCGCTGATTCCTTTTCCGTTCTTAGTTTCTTCCAGATATCAACTTCCCAGTTGGCCATTAACCCACCTTCAAAATTTCCAAGCGGGTCCGGAACTTCCTTTCCGGGTTCTATTTCTGTAGAAGCATCACCTGCTCCTTCACTGGTATAACGCCCTACTTTACTGACCCCGGCTCCGACACCTGCAGAAACCGTTGGTGTTAACCTTCCTTTTTTAGCTAAAACGCCGCTCTTTGCAATTTCAATTTCCTGCAAAGTGATCATCAGCTCCTGATTATTTTTTAAAGCAGTTTCAATTAACGCTACTAAATTAGGATCAGTAAAAAACTGTCTCCATGGAGTTGTTCCGCTGTTGGCATTTGCATCGCCCTGCTCTTCCTGGTTAAAATTCTGAGGAATATTTTCTTTCACCTCGTCTTTTACGACGGTGGCCAAAGGCGCCTTACAGCTTGCTAAAACAAGCGATAAGACTATGGCCATTATATATTTATTATAAATCTTCATGTTTGTCATCGTGTTGGTACGGTTCTGTTTGTTCTGTTAAAGGATTTTCCTCCTCATATCTTGCCAGTCTCGACTTATCGGCAATGGTTCCGAAAATGTAATATAATCCAGGAATAATCATCAATCCGAAAACAGTTCCGATGAGCATCCCTCCTGCTGCTGCTGTACCAATGGTACGGTTTCCGATTGCTCCCGGTCCTGTTGCCAGAACCAATGGAATTAAACCTGCGATGAATGCAAATGATGTCATCAAAATCGGACGGAAACGGATCGCAGCTCCTTCAATTGCAGCCTGGGCAACAGGAATACCTTCCTCGGCTTTTTTCTGTACAGCAAATTCTACGATCAATACGGCATTTTTACCTAAAAGACCAATCAGCATGACCATTGCTACCTGAGCATAAATGTTATTTTCCAATCCTAATAATTTAAGACATAAGAAAGCCCCGAAAATACCTGTAGGCAACGATAGGATTACCGGTAACGGAAGAATGAAACTTTCATACTGCGCAGAAAGAATCAGGTAAACGAATCCTAGACACACTAAGAAAATGAAAATGGCCTCATTTCCGCGGCTTACCTCGTCTTTAGAAATCCCTGCCCAGTCGATTCCAAATCCTCTCGGAAGCGTTTTATCCGCTACTTCCTTGATGGCTGCAATAGCCTGTCCGGAACTGTAACCCGGAGCAGGAGTACCACTGACCTCGGCAGAATTGTACATATTATGTCTGGTAATTTCCGAAAGGCCATATACTTTTTCCAGATGCATAAAATCTGAATACGGAACCATCTGATCTTTATCGTTTTTCACATAAAGCTTTAACAAATCACTCGGCAACGCCCTATACTGAGGGCCAGCCTGAACGATTACTTTATAAGGCCTGTCGAAACGGATGAAACTTGTTTCATAATTGGAACCGATTAATGTTGATAAATTATCCATTGCATTTTCTATCGTCACTCCTTTTTGTTCGGCAAGATCATTATCCACTCTCAACATATACTGAGGGAAACTTGCAGAGTAGAAGGTAAATGCGGAACCCAATTCAGGACGTTTTTTCAATTCCCTTACGAAATCATTACTTACCTGCTCCATTTTATGATAGTCGCCACTTCCCGCCTTATCCAGCAGACGAAGCTCGAAACCACCTGCGGCACCATAGCCGGGAATAGACGGCGGCTGAAAGAATTCAATATTTGCACCCGGAATATTTTTTGCTTTTTCTTCAAGCTTTTCTATAATTTCTGCGGCAGATTCTTTACGGTCTTCCCAGCTTTTAAGGTTGATCAGACAGGTTCCTGAGTTTGAACCGGTACCTTCTGTTAAGATCTCATAACCGGCCAGTGAAGAAACAGACTGTACCCCGTCAATATCTTCAGATTCTCTTAATAATTCTTTGGCAATCTGATTGGTTCTTTCCAATGTAGAGCCCGGCGGCGTCTGGATAATTGCATAGATCATTCCCTGATCTTCCGCCGGTATAAATCCTGAAGGCAATGAGTTGCTCAAGAAAAATGTGCAAGCACAGAACGCTAATAATAAAGGTAAAGTGATCGTTTTTTTCTTCACCGTTTTATTAAGCATCTTTTCATATTTCCCTGCTCCTTTGTTGAATAGCCCATTAAATTTATCAAGGAAGATAGTAATCGGAGTTCTTCTTTTTGCTTTTCCGTGGTTATTTTTTAAGATTAAAGCACACAAAGCCGGAGTTAATGTTAAAGCAACAACTCCTGAAAGAATGATCGCAGAAGCCATCGTGATGGAAAACTGACGGTAAAATACCCCAACCGGACCGGACATGAATGCAATCGGAATAAATACAGATGCCATTACCAGAGTAATCGCGATAATTGCTCCGCTGATCTCGTGCATGGCTTCTTCTGTTGCTTTTAGCGGAGATAAATGCTTCTCCTCCATCTTGGCATGAACCGCTTCAATAACCACAATCGCATCATCTACCACTACCCCGATCGCCATTACAAGGGCAAAAAGCGAGATCATATTTAAGGTAATTCCGAATGCCGACATGACTGCAAAAGTTCCTACCAAAGATACCGGAACCGCTAACGCCGGAATTAATGTAGAGCGCCAATCTCCGAGGAATAAAAATACCACAATTGCCACTAAAATGAAAGCTTCAAATAATGTATGAACTACTTTTTCAATAGAAGCATCAAGGAATTTTGATACGTCGTAACTGATGTCATAATGCATTCCTTTCGGGAAAGTGGTTTTTTCTAACTCCGCCATCAAAGATTTTACGTTTTTGATCACGTCGCTTGCGTTGGAACCGTATGATTGCTTTACCGTGATCGCTGCAGAAGGTTTACCATTCAATGTAGAATAAATATCGTACATGGAAGAACCAAATTCTATATCGGCAACGTCTTTCAGCCGGATAAATTCTCCGTCCGGTTTTGCTTTAAGAATAATATTTCCGTAATCCTTTTCATTATTAAAACGGCCGGGATATTTTAAAATATATTCAAATGACTGCGATCTTTTACCGGAACTTTCTCCAGTTTTACCCGGAGATGCTTCCAAACTCTGCTGATTCAGGGATTCCATTACTTCATCTGCTGAAATGCTGTATGCCGTTAACCGATCCGGTTTCAGCCAGATACGCATTGCATATTCTCTGGTTCCGAGGATATCTGCAAAACCGACTCCACTTACCCTTCTTAATTCAGACATTACATTGATGTCTGCATAGTTGAAAAGGAATTTCTGGTCGGCTTTCGGGTCATCACTGTACAGGTTTATGTACATCAACATATTAGGTTCCTCCCTGGTAATTTTCACCCCTTCACGCACTACTAAAGGCGGAAGTTTATTTACTACTGAAGATACACGGTTCTGAACGTTTACAGCAGCAACATTCGGATCTGTTCCCAGATCAAAAACCACCTGAATGGATGCTTCCCCGTCGTTTCCGGCATCGGAAGTCATATATTTCATTCCCGGAACTCCATTTAATCCTCTTTCTAAAGGAATAACAACTGATTTAATCAGCAATTCGTTGTTGGCTCCCGGATAATCTGCCGTAATATTTACTTTGGGCGGAGAAATCGAAGGAAACTGTGTGATGGGTAATTTTAACAATGATAAAACTCCCATAAATACGATAATCAAAGAGATTACGATAGACAGAACAGGTCTGCGAATAAATTTCTTAAACATAATTACTTACTTCATTAAAGAGTCTTACTCTGCTTTTAATTTTAATGATTGAAGAACTTTTTTCGGATCCTGAGCTTTAATCTGAACCTTCTGATCGTCTTTCACTTTCTGAACGCCTTCCAGTAAGATTCTGTCACCGGTAGAAATTCCCGAAGCCACTACATAAACATCTGGAAGTTCGTAAGCAACTTTTATATTTTTAGATTTTGCCACCCCGTTTTTATCCACCACAAAAACATATTTCTGATCCTGGATTTCGTAAGTCGCTTTTTGCGGAATGATTAAAGCATTTTTTAAAGGTAAAGTCATTCTTACTTTACCCGTTTCACCGTTCCGTAATAATTTATCGGGATTGGGGAATTTTGCCCTGAAAGCAATATTTCCCGTTTCACTGTCGAATTCGCCTTCAATAGTCTGAATCTCACCCTTCTGAGGGAAAACATCGCCATTTGCCATAACCAGATCTACCTGGTTGCTGCCGCGTGATGCGATATTTCTCTGATAGTTCAGGTACTCTGGTTCGGAAACATTAAAATAAGTGTAAATGTCATTGTTATCCGAAAGTGAGGTTAGTAAATCTCCTTCATCCACAAGACTTCCCAATTTTAACGGGATTCTGTCAATAATCCCTGAAAACGGTGCTTTAATATCTGTAAAAGACAGGTGAATCTGGGCCAGTTTTGCTTCAGCATTTGCGGCATCCAGCTTGGCTTTTGCCATTGCTCTTTCGTTTTTGGAAACAATGTTGTTACTGGCCAATGTACTTGCATTTTTCAGTTCGATGGTAGCCTGGGCAACTTCCGCCTGAGCTTTCAGCAATTCTGCCTGGTATAATTTCGGCATAATTCTGAATAATGTCTGTCCCTGACGAACAAACTGGCCTTCATCCACAAAGATTCTCTCAAGGAAACCTTTTTCCTGTGCACGAACTTCAATGTTCTTTACAGATCTTATTTGAGCTACATATTCTTTATCAATCACCGTATCCATTACGATGGGTGAGGTTACAGGATAAACTGCAGCTTCTTCTTTTTCTTCTTTTTTCTTGTTACAGCTGAACAATAAAAGACTGCTTAGCGCAATGCTTGCGACAACTCTTTTGATCATAATTCTAGAGTTTATATAAATCGTTAATGTTTTAAATAGGAAAATGGCAATAAGGATAACAGCGATGTGATGATTGCCGGCAACACAACGCAGTTTATTTTCCGCCGTAAGAATCAGCAGAAAAAAGATCGACAAAGTCTTTTTAGATTCTGATAGAACGGATCAGAATGAATCTTTTAACCGTTGAAAAACCTGATAAATAGCCGTGAATAGAAGGCTTTAGTTTTTTGAAGCTTTTTAACCCGAAAATATAAACCAATGTAAAAACACTGGCAAAAACCATTATTGCCTGGAAGGTATCCGACAACTGAAAATTATCTTCCGTAAGCTCCAGAGAATAAGCGCTGCTTACATCATCGGCAACCTGTTGCATAGAAAGTTTGTCGTAGGTTTGATTTAAGCGATTCGCTTTTTTGGGTAAATTCTGAGAAGTATGAGTATAATTATTCTGTAATGTTCTGACATTAATTTTGCTCTCTACTACAAAAAGCAGAAAAAGAGTAGTCAAAAAATATACGATATAATTTCTCATAACTTTCAATGCACAAATGTAGGTGTTCAATGGACAATCTCTCAAATAAAAACCTAACATAATCCATTGCATTAACAATATTTAACACTGCTTTAAATTAGCTGAATTGCGATTTAATATCAATTATGACCCGCATAAAAACATTCCAAAATTTTAATTTTCAGCTTATTGCAAAAAATATTTTGAATTATAACAAACCATGGCATTCAATTTGCTTAACGTTGAGTCATTAAAAATTTCGTTAAAATGTTAATTTATCATAAAAAAAATAGATTGAAATTCAGAAACTCAGATTAAATTTTCTTTATAAAAACAATAAGCTATAGTGAATTATTTATAATGATATTTTAATCTAAGAATGTAATCTCTTTATACAAGCATATTGCAGAAGCTTCGCTTATCGTTATCCGTCTGAATTTAAATTCACAAAGTTTGAGTTATTGTAAACAGTATAATTATTAATAAAATTTTATAAAAAATTAACATATTATCTTTAATAAAGCCGTAAATTTATAAGTAATTAACACCAAATAATGCATTATATAAAAACAAAATACTATGAAAAATATATTACGAATAATTACATTAACATTAGTCTTTGCTTTAACGGCATGTAAGCATCAGTCTAAAGATGAAGAAGTTCATCTGCAGAATCTTACTGATACGGAAACGGTAACTGATGATAAAATTTCAAAAAACGTTTTTACTGATTCCTATGGTGATAAGCTTGAGGCAACACTTAATGAAACTAAAAATACGATAATTGTTCGCTTTGACGGAAAAACGTATGAGATGAAAAAAAGCGATGAGCTTCCTGAATATACGGCTACAAACCCGGATTATCAGTACTCTGATATACGTGGAGAAGTAACTTTTTTAAGAAAAGGATACAATATGGTTTTGTTTCACCATAAAAAAGATAAACAGGATTCCAATACCAAAATGGCATCTTATTAAACTGCACCTACAATAAATAATATATCTGAAAAAGCACTTTTGATTGTCAAAAGTGCTTTATTTTTTTTTCTTGTAAATCATACAGCATATTAGCAAAATAATGTTGACAACGACTGCGAAAGCATTGGAAAGTATGATCGGGAGCTCATCTTTTATAAATCCGTACCAAACCCATAAAGAAAGTCCGGAAATCAGGACTAAAATCATAGTCCATGACAGATCTTCAGCATTTTTCTGCTTTAATACTTTCACTAATTGCGGAATCATGGATACTGATGTTAAAATTCCCGCTACAATCCCCAGAATATTTTCGTTCATAACTTATCTTTTATTTAAGATAAGAAATTTCGTGCCGTGATGCAATCATTACAACTATGGTTATGTAAATCTTTCAAGAGCAATTTCTTCATGAAGAGGGATTTTATTTTCAATATAATCATATAAACTCCTGGAAAAATAGCACCCATTAAGAATTCCTCTTGCGCCAAGACCATTAAAAACATACATATCATAATGTAGATGATGTCTCCCGATAATCGGTCTTCTGTCTTTTACGGTGGGCCTGAATCCGAAATGTACTTCTTCAATACTAAAATCGTGAGGATAAAATTCCTTTAACCCGTTTTCAAGCTGTTTAACAGCAGAAGAATCTATCTCATGATGAAGCTGCTCTCTGTCATATGTTCCGCCATAGAAATACTTTTCATCATCAATTGGAAAAAGGAAATGCTTTTTCTTAATGGTATTATTTTCAGGTAAAGCCCTGGAAAGTTTAACTTTAATATGGTGACCTTTGTTGGGAACAACAGGAATATCCGAAAAGAAAGGATTGTCTTTTACCGCCATGCCTTCGCAGAATAAGATCTGTTTAAAGCTGATATTTTTATAAGTATGATCTGCAATGTTAAGATCAGAGTATATAAACTTTTCTTTGATAAGTTGTTGACGTTTTAGTAAAAAATCAAATAAACCCGTAAAAAACCCTTTAACATCCAACCTGGCAGACTGATTTACCTTTCCTGAATTAAAATCATTTTTTACCCCTTCTAAATGTGTGAAATTTTTATCTAAAAAATGAAAAAGATCATCGTTTGATGATTTTTTAAGCCAAAGCTGTTGCTCATTCTCATCATGAAAAATTCTGTGAATTGGTGCATCGATTAAATAATTCTGACCGGTATATTTTTCAATTTCGTTTAAAGTTTCCTTCAAAAAATCAATTTGTTCCTGAGCTTTCCAAAACGTAGTAAACTTTTTTAAAACTACCGGATTGATGATACCCGCGGAAACACGGGAGGCACTCGTTTTTTCTTCCGAGAATACAACAAATGATTTATTATTTTTTATAAGCTGATGGGCAAAGAAAAGCGAAGCATAACCATCTCCCACAATAATATAGTCTACATTTTCCATAATAAAAAAACCTGAGTAAAAATACTCAGGTTTTCTATAATTATCAAGTGAAATTTAGTAATTCCACATATCATTTTCCATTTGCAGGATTTGTGACTTGATTCTGTCACTTTCTTCTAATTGCTCATCAGCATCTCTTGGGATATAGTCCTTAATAACTCCATCACCAAGTCCTGTTGAAGATTTGAAGATCACAGAAGAGAATCTTCTTGCATTGATCAAATCATCGAAAGAAAGATCTGCAGAAGTATTTTTTCTGTTATAAACATAATTGTTAGCCAAAATTTCTCTTGCATTAGGATAATATACCCAGAAAAGATCGATTAATTCATCAGCTCCAGGCAAAGGCTGTCCATCCGGCGTAGTTCTACCTATCAATTTTGGATCTGGCCCCATTGCAGCAATTCCAAGAGGTCTGTACTTTAATTGTCCGTCTCTCTTATCGATGAACCACATTCCGAATACTTTTAAAACTTTAACTTTTTCTGTTGTTGTTTCATAAACGTCAGTAAGTTCTTTTTTCTCCTGTTCTGTAAGCTGACGTCCACTGTTTAAGATATTAATAGCTTCATCATCTACTCTTACGTCAACAAGTCTTGACTTGATCTGTTCAGGAGTAAGTCTTTGTACAAAGTTTTCATCATCATAAACTTCTTTGATGTCACCATTTAAAGCACCATCAAGTAAAAGTTTATACAAAGATTTTGTTTCTGAAGACAGTAATCCATCAGGATTGTTATAATAGAAAGGCTGATTGATTTTATCATTCATATCAATTACCTCCCAAACAAACATGCTTTTTAGGATATCCTTCTCATCAACAAACCCATATTCCAGAGGTTTTACTTTTTTGTCGATAACAGTATCTCCAACTTTCATTTTGTTCTCAGCTCTCATTTTTCTGAATTCTTCAGGAGAAGAAGCGTTCAGGATAGTCTGGGAAAAAGCGAATCCCGAAACTAATACTAAAAAACTGCTAATATATTTTTTCATAATTCTTTATTATTGAACATTAATTAATACAGGTGAAATATTTGGAATAATAGTATTTCCTAATCCAGTAGCTGTTGCTTTAATATCAAAGATATATACTCCGTCTCCAGGTCTTAGATTTCTAAACATTCCTGCTGCTCCTTGTAGAGAATTCCCTTGAACCTGCATTGAAGCTCTACCAGGTACTCTTACCATGAACGAAGTCACGTTGAAAGATACCGGGAAGTCAAAGTCAGGAATAACTGCCTGAAGCTGTTGATTTTCAACTGAAGATGCTGGTAATGTCAACATATTCTTCCCTCTGATCTGTCCTTGTGGAGGAGGTACATTTTTAATTCTGTATTCAAAAACCTGAGAAATTGATTTTCCGTAAGGATCTGTTCCAGATAATGTTATTTTCAGAATATTTCCTGCACCTGGTCTAACATCCCATTTACCTGGACCTGTACTCTTAACAGTAGCTCCAGGAGCAGATAAGGATAACTTAGCATTATCGGCACCTAAGATTGAACCTGAAACAGGGTTATCAAGGTTTCTGTACATCACATTCATTTTATCAGCTGAAAGCAATAAACCTTTCTGAAGTTTCACTTCCTGAGGACCAGCAATTACATTATATGTATGCGTGAACGGGAAGCTTTGTGCTTTTCCGGTAGCATCTGTTAAAGTAATGTTTCCACTTAATGTGTGTGGCCCGATTCCGCTGGTATTTAGTGTAGCATATCCTTTACCATTTTCCTGTCTTCCAACTCCAGAAATGTTAATTTTGTTACTGTTAGAATAATTACCTAACATTACCACTGCTTCGGCAGGCTTACCTGCAACAACATCTACAGGAGCAGAAACGATTGCTTCATAGCTTGTAAACTTGATGCTTGCATCCACTTTTTCCTGTAATAATAATGCTAATGCATCAGACTGTACATTTCTCGCATCATTCTGAATAATCTCAAGATTAGACAATGCTGCAATAAGAGGCTGGTGATAGAATTTATTCTGTAACCATGTTTTATTGTTTGGCGACTGTCCTTTAGGATATTCTGCGATTAATGATTTGTTAGCTCTTTCAATTAAATCTTTTAACTGAGAATTTCCTCCGAAAGTAGCATTGATATAGTTTCTGACATCATCAATTTTCGCTTTCAGTTCCATAGCTCCTTTTGATGCAGAGTTTTCATCTCCATCTTTAAAGAAATAGGTTGTAGTTGCTTCGTTGTTGTTCAGTGCTGAAAAATTTTCACTTACATCAATCAACTTTCCTGTTTTAGGATCTTTTTCTACAAATTCGGATTCTTTTTTAAGTTTATCCTTGATCTGATCTGCATGCTGTACCAACGCATTTATTTTCTGCTTCAGCTGCTGATATTGCTGCCAAGGCTGAGCATAGGTATCCGGTACCTGCTGAGCTTTAGCTTCTAACGTCTTTTCAAAGATATCTTCGTTTTTTCTTTCTGTTAATAAACGCGTATCTTTTAAAGCAACCGTAGAGTCATAATATGATCTAATGATTTCCGCATCAATATTTAGAGCCATCATCGCGATGAACACCAAATACATCAGGTTGATCATCTTCTGACGAGGTGTCTGTTTTCCTTGTGCCATTCTTTTCTTTTTGTTTTAGTTAAGTAGTTAAATTTAGAAATGGTTAAGGATTATGACTTCATAGCAGTTAGCATACCACCATAAACTCTGTTTAAGTTATTTAAGTTAGCTGTTAAACCTTGCAATTCTTGGTTGAATTTCTCTGAGTGTTCAGCAGACTTCTGCATATCTTCTACATATTTTTTAGCAAAATCAGACTGTCTTTGTCCGTTTTCCAACTGCATTGCATAAAGTGCATTCATGCTCTCCATGTGCTGAGCAGCTTTATTTAATTGTTCGTTATATTTATGTGTAGAAGCAGAAACATCTACCGTTTGATTGATCTGATCTACAGAACTTGAAAATTTATCGATTCCTGTTCTTAATCTTTCGAATAGCTGAACATCCAATTTAGCATCCTGAAGCATTTTATCTAATTTTCCTGAAAGAGAATTTTCAAGTTCAGCAAAATGATCGATTGTATTTTTAGCTGATACATTAGAGTGCAAAGGATTTGGATTTGCATGTTTATCTAATAATTCCGGATATACGTTTTCCCAAGCATAAGATTCTTCAGTTTTTGGCGGGTCGAAAGCGAAGATAATGAAGATGATCGCTTCTGTAATAAGTCCCACTGTAAGAGCAACGTTACCTGTGATAGGTCCAATGTTGATGTGAGTAATTTTAAGCCAAGCTCCAAGAATTACAATTGCAGCACCGAATGAATAGAAGAAATTCATCCAAGCATCTTTAGTCTTAAACATATAAGTTAGTTTTTTTTAATGTTAAATAAAAAATTGTTATTGAAAATAAAAATGGTTTGAAAAATTATCTGTTAATTTTTCTTGGCTTAACAGCAGCTTCAGGAATATCCTGTACGGTTCTGAATCCGATATAGCTTCTTGCTGAATCTTTTCTCTCCCAGTCTCTTGTACCGTTCATCAACATATATCCAACATCTTTCCAAGAACCACCTCTTACTGATTTTTTCGTATCAGTTAAATCTTTTGTAGAAGGGTTTAAAGTAGATGAGAACCCGTATGAAGAGTTGTTGTAAGCAGATAATGTCCATTCAGAAACGTTTCCAGCCATATCATATAATCCATAACCGTTTTTCTTAAATTTCTTTACAGGAGCAGTATATGTATAAGTACCTTTTTTGTTATCTTCCATGTAATCTCCTCTCTTAGGTTTGAAGTTTGCCAGGTAGCAACCTCTGTCATCCATTAAGTAAGGACCACCCCAAGGATAAGTAGCATTTTGCATTCCGCCTCTTGCAGCATATTCCCATTCGATTTCCGTTGGAAGTCTGAACTGCAATGGTCTTTGTTTTCTTCTTTTTAAACTTTCGTTATAATCGGATTTCAATTTGGATCTGAAGTTACAGTATGCTCTTGCCTGATCCCAGGTAACTCCAACTACAGGATAATCTTTGTAAGCTTTGTGCCAGAAATACTGTTCGAACAATGGTTCGTTATAAGCAAAATGGAAATCTTTTACCCAAACGGTTGTATCAGGATAGATGGCGATGCTTTCACTTCTAAGGTAGTTTACACCTCTTTCTTTTTCAGCCATAGCAACATCCATGTCCCCCCATCTGTAAGTATATTTAAGTTTACTAACATCAAGGATTCTTTCATTACCAACTCTTGAAGAAGCAGGCAAATACATTGATTCAAGAACCTCTGCATATTCTACGTCCGGATATTTGGACGTATTCCAATGCAATGGAACTTTCCAGTCGATTTTTTTGGTAGGATCAAAAGTACTTTCGTCTCCGCCTCCCTGTGCTTCTAAATATTCCTGATATGGTGTTAAATTTTCTTCTTTTTGAGCAAGGTATGCATAATCTCCTATGCTTGTTCCTCTTCCTTTACCTTCACCACCTTCTCCGGCAGCTTCAGCAAGTAGTGTTCTTGCGATAGAATCTCTTACATAGTTGATAAATACTCTATACTCAGCATTGGTAGTTTCTGCTTCATCCATGAAGAAAGAAGAAACAGTAACTGTTTTTGCCTGAGCTTTTTCAGGACTGTCTGTAAAATCCTGATCAGTTAGCCCCGCAACAAACGATCCTGCAGGAATTGCAACCATGCCGTATGGTCTTTCCGCAACAAATGATTTTGTTTTTTCTCTTGGTATCAACTCTCCTTTTGTTCCTGGTTTCCCCACAGAAGAAGTACCACCACCTGAACAAGATACCGACGCTACTGACGCAGACAATAATAAAAGAAATATCCTTTTCATGTTAATTTTTATAATTAAGCCGTAAATATATAATTTTTTTAAGAAACTTTTAAGATTTTTTTTGAAATAACGAAAGAAATCTAAATTTATTTTATTTACAAGTATTTTTTATTCCACAGTTACAGATTTTGCAAGGTTTCTCGGCTGGTCTACATTCGCTCCTCTATACACTGCAATATAGTACGCTAACAGCTGTAAAGGCACTGATGCCACGATTGGCGAGAAACATTCTGACGTTTCAGGGATCTCAATAACATAGTCCGACATTTCGCTTACCTGTGTATCTCCATTATTTACCACAGCGATTACCTTTCCTTTTCTTGCTTTAATTTCCTGAACATTACTTACAATCTTGTCATAATGTCCTTTTTTAGGAGCGATAATTACAATAGGCATATTTTCGTCGATCAATGCAATAGGACCGTGTTTCATTTCTGCTGCAGGGTATCCTTCTGCATGGATATAGGAAATCTCTTTTAGCTTCAATGCTCCCTCAAGGGCTGCCGGATAATTGTATCCTCTTCCCAGATAAAGGAAGTTTGTTGCATTTACAAAATCTTTAGCAATATTCTGCACAAGCTCATGAGTAGAACTTAATACATCTTCGATCTTTTTAGGGATAGCATCCAATTCAGCGGTTAAGCTCATGAAATCAGCATTTCCTAAGTTTCCGTTGTGTTTACCTAATTTTAATGCAATTAAGCTAAGAATTGTAAGCTGTGCCGTAAATGCCTTTGTAGAAGCTACACCGATTTCAGGGCCTGCGTGTGTATAGGATCCTGCGTCTGTAATTCTTGCAATAGATGAATCTACAACATTACAGATCCCATAAATAAATGCACCTTTCTCTTTTGCGAGTTTAAGGGCAGCCATGGTGTCTGCAGTTTCTCCGGATTGGGAAATCGCGATAACAACGTCTTTGTCCGTAATAATCGGGTTTCTGTATCTGAATTCAGAAGCGTATTCTACTTCAACAGGAATTCTTGCATATTCTTCGATAAGATATTCTCCGATGAGTCCTGCATGCCATGATGTTCCGCAGGCAATGATAATAATTCTGTTAGCATTTTTGAATTTCTCGATATGATCCCAGATTCCGGCCATTTTGATAACACCTTCATCCACCAGTAATCGTCCTCTCATGGTATCATGAACGGATTTTGGCTGTTCGAAGATTTCTTTTAACATGAAATGCTCATATCCGCTTTTTTCAATCTGCTCGAGACTTAACTTAAGTTTTTGGATTTCAGGTATGATTTTAGAATTTTCAGTAATAGTTCTGATATCCACACCATTTTCCAACGAGATGGTGGCCATGTGTCCTTCCTCAAGATAAATAGCTTCTTTTGTAAATTCCACAAAAGGAGAAGCGTCAGACGCTATAAAATATTCTTTATCGCCAATTCCTATTGCCAACGGAGACCCTAGTCTTCCAACAACAAGTACTCCCGGATAATCTTCATGCATTACGGTAATAGCATACGCTCCGTAAACTTCATTTAATGCATATCTTACAGCAGTAGGAAAATCCGTTTCATTGTTAAGGTCCATAAAATACTGAATAAGATTAACCAGAACTTCGGTATCTGTTTCAGATTTGAAGGAGAATCCTTTTTCCGTAAGCATTGTTTTGATGGTATCATAATTTTCAATGATTCCATTATGAATAATAGCTAGCTTCCCGTTATTAGATAAATGAGGGTGAGAGTTTCTGTCGCTTGGTACTCCGTGAGTTGCCCAGCGGGTGTGTCCCATCCCGATTTTAGCTTTACCTTTCAATTGGCCGGAAATATTCACCAGATCCTCAACTTTGCCTTTCGTTTTTTCAACCTCTAATTTGTTATTCCCATCTTCTAAAACGATTCCGGCACTGTCGTAGCCTCTGTATTCTAATCTTCTAAGACCGTTAATTACTATATCGTAAGCGTCTTGAAAGCCTGTGTATCCAACGATTCCGCACATAATTATATCAAGTGTTTAAGTGTTTTAAGTGTGTTTTTTTAATATTATTTTGTCCCGTAAGTAACCATAAGTTGTACACGGTTAGCATTTGTTGCATCTGTTCCGATAAATACTGCTCTGCTTGTATTATAAGAAGTAGTTGTAGATTTGTAACCGGCAAGAGTAGTTCCGTCGGAACTTGTTTCGAAACTTCCTAAATTTATTTTAAAATATTTTGTTTCGGTTTTGTCTGTTGACGCCTTGCTATCCGGTTCAATCATTTCTTTTATGGACTGTGTAACAATAAAGTCGTAATATGTTTTATCTGTATCCATATTGTACGCTTTAAAAATGGTATATCCGGTAACTCCTGCCAGCTTTAAGAGATCATTGGTAAAACTCGTTCTCACCTTGGTAGGATTAGAGGAATTTGCAGGATCAACATACCTGCGCAATAAAGTAAATTCTGTAGGCTTTTTAAATTTTGTACTGTTCCATGCAGGATCTACATAAATTCTGATCTTAGCACTTATTATAGCTGCTTTATTATTTTGATACAGATTTTTAAGATCATTAATGGTAGACTCAGGGATTTTAATTCCGATAGAATTCCCTCCCATTGCCTGGGCATAAAGTTTTGAATCACCAGTAACGCTGTTATATCCCGCACCTGAAACTGCAGAACCAGTTCTGGCATACTGGTACTGACCAATGTGAGCATTTCCTGATCCTAGTACGAATGAATAAGAAGTCTGCGGTCTTGTTGTGGTTCCGTTTTCCGTTTTATCATATTTATAATACATGATCATTTCCATATCATTAGGCGCAAACTGGAACAAATATCCGTCCGACTCTGCAACAGAAACTCTTAATCCTTTAAAATAACGGATAAAGTTGGATGCATCCTGAAGTTCAGGCTGATCTTTTTTGGCAATGATTTTAGTCTGGAAGAAATTTTTATCCAGCGGAATTCTGATTCCCGGTGTTGAAGCAGTAAATAATGCCGTACCTCCATCATCTTTTGTAATGGCAATAGAACTCGCGTTTCCATTAAATACTTTTGAACCTAATTCATTAGAATCAAACGCAAAAACGTCATTAGACTTTACCGTATCTGAAGCTGCTTTAAGGAAAGTCTGTACTTCATTTACCTTTATGGTTAAACTCTTTTTTGCTCTCCCGAATTTTAAAACAGGATATGTATTAACTACCTTTTTAGCATTTACCGCTCCATCCGCTGCTGTAGTATAAGTATAATTGTCGTCTACGGTATTTGTCGTAACAGAATCTGAGGCATATCTTGGTTTTATCACGAGAACTACAGAATCTACAGTAGCATTGGTTCCAAAGTCAGGATCATAAGTGGATAGTTTAACCTGAGTAAGATAAGACGCTTTCTGCATTCCGAACTGGCTTTCATTAAAAGCACCCAGCACTCCGTAAGTAAGTTTTGATGCATCCGTACGAATGGTATCGTTATTATTAATATTATATGCAACAACAGGAAAAGCCTGTTCTTTACCTTGTGCAGCGCCGTCTAAAAACAGCTGTTCTCCCAAAGTATCCGCATCCGGCTCACAATTGTAAAGTAATATACTTCCTAAAACCACCATAGAAATTGCGGTGATTGTCTTCTTAACAGTATGAATCATTAAAAATGTGTTTTCTTAATAAAGTTGATTAATAGAATCTATGTCCAGATATTCCGATTTCGGGGTTGATGTTTCATTGAATGCCTTATCAAGGTCTTCATCAAGAAACTCATCGCCCTTTACGATCATATCCACATAGCCCATACTTTCGGCAACGAAAGTTTTAACGCTTGGGTTATTTAACGCTTTAAGATCTGAAATATTATCAAACTTCAGCTTTTCGTCAATATTGGAAGCTAAAGGTGCATCTTTTTCATTGTATAACGAAAGAACAATTTTTGCATCCTTAAAATAAGTATCGGATTCGTAGTATGTTTTAAGATAAATAGGAACAAAAGATGACATCCATCCATTAAGATGAATCACATCAGGCACCCAATTGAGCTTTTTAATAGTTTCAATTACACCTCTGGCGAAGAAAATTGCTCTTTCATCATTATCATCAAAAGGATTTCCTTCATCATCAAAATAATATTGCTTTCTTTTGAAATATTCTTCGTTATCGATAAAGTATACCTGAAGTCTTTCCCCCGGAAGAGACGCTACTTTAATAATAAGAGGCTGATCCAGATCATTGATGATGATATTCATTCCCGACAGGCGGATCACTTCATGAAGCTGGAATTTCCTTTCACTTATTTGTCCAAATCTTGGCATAAAAACTCTTACATCATTGCCTTCATTGTGCATCTTAAGTGCCATTTTGTTTACCAATGCAGCCATATTTGTATCTTCCTGATATGGATACATCTCTGTAGTAATGTACAGTATTTTTTGATTCGGCATAAACTTCTATCTAATTTTTGTAAAAATGCTTTAATGCGCAAAATTACGAAAAAACATTCAACATTAATTTAATTAACATTTTTTTACGATAATTTACGGTCTGAAATTATTAAAACCGCGCGTAACTGTATCATAACTATATGATATTTTTAGTATTTTTGAATTACTATTAAAATAAACTATGGAAGTTTTAAAAAGCAAGAAGATCCTTCAGGATTTCATTGAAAGACAGAAAGAAATGGGAAAAAAGATAGGTTTTGCACCCACTATGGGAGCCCTGCATGACGGCCATCTTTCGCTCTATAAAATGGCCAGAGAAGAAAATGACCTGGTGGTTTCATCAATTTTTGTTAATCCAACCCAATTCAATAACCCGGAAGATCTTGAAAAATATCCGAGAGACATTAACCGCGACATTTTGATCCTTGAAAAATCCGGACTGGTAGATGCCGTTTACATTCCTGAAGTCACCGATATCTATCCTGAAAAGACCGAAAGCAGGCATTATGATTTTGATGGACTTGAAGATGAGATGGAAGGAAAATCCAGACCGGGCCATTTCGATGGTGTGGGAACGGTAGTAGAGGAACTTTTTTTACAGGTGAAACCAGACAGTGCTTATTTTGGTGAAAAGGATTTTCAGCAGCTTGCCATTATCAGAAAGATGACTGAAAAGAAAAAGCTTCCGATTAAAATAATTGGAGTTCCTATTTTCAGGGCAGAAAACGGACTGGCTTTAAGTTCCCGAAACCAGAGACTTGATAAAGACCGCAGAGAAGCTTCAAAAATAATTTATGAAACGTTGAAAAAAGTCAATGAATGGTTCCGTGTGTTAACAGTTCCTGAAATTAAACAGCGGGTACAGGATATTTTTGACAATCAAAGAGGAATGCAGCTTGAATATTTCCTGATTGCCGACGAAGAAACTCTGAAAGAAACAGATTTTTTCTATAAAGACAGAAACTTCAGGGCTTTTATCGTAGTTGTTGTAGACGGAGTGCGGCTGATCGACAATATGCATTTAGATTAAAAATCAGGCTGAGTTTAAACTAAGGTTTACACATTTAAAATAAAGATCCGGGCGTTGCTTTAAGCGGCGCCTTTTGTTTGATTTAAATACTATTAAGATCACTTAAAATTTTCAATTACTTCAGAACAGCTGGCTGTTGGAAAACTTTTCCTATCAGGATTAAAAATAAAAGAAATAGAATATATATATAAAAAAATCAAAGGCTTCTTGAGGAAGCCTTTGAAACACCAAATCACAAAATATTAATATGAAAAAAATTTACTTTTCAGTAAACTTGTGACCCGGCTGGGATTCGAACCCAGGACCCATACATTAAAAGTGTATTGCTCTACCAGCTGAGCTACCGAGTCGGTCACAATTAATAATGATAAATATAAATAAAATTTTTATTTTCAGTATTAATTATTTCAATTTTCTGCATTGTGCCTGCGACTGGACTCGAACCAGCACATCCTTAGGAAACCACCCCCTCAAGATGGCGTGTCTACCAATTTCACCACGCAGGCAAATAAAATTACAAAAATCTAGTAATTTTTTGCTAGTGACCCGGCTGGGATTCGAACCCAGGACCCATACATTAAAAGTGTATTGCTCTACCAGCTGAGCTACCGAGTCGGCCACTTTATTATCAAGTTTTCATTTGAATAATGTCCCTTGTTTTAAGTGGTGCAAAGATATAGCTTTTTTTTATTTCTCAAAACTTTTTTGCAAATTTGTTTAAAAAAAATTCATGATAATTTCACTGGTCGGATACATGGGAAGTGGCAAATCTCACATTTCCAAAATATTAAGCGAAAAACTAAATTTTAGACTTATTGACCTCGATAAAGAGATTTCTAAGCGAAATAAATTAACCATTCCGGAAATATTCGCAAAAAAAGGGGAAATCTATTTTAGGAAGCTGGAACGGGAGGCACTGGAAGAAATTCTGGCTACTGAAGAAAATCTGGTGCTAAGCCTGGGCGGAGGCACGCCCGCTTATTACAATAATATGGAAATTATCAACAGTAATTCCCAGAGTGTTTTTATGAGAGCTTCCGTAGGAACTTTAGCAGAAAGGCTATCCAAACAAAAGGAAAAACGTCCGCTTATTGCCAATATACCCGATGAAGATCTTCCCGAATTTATTGCCAAGCATTTGTTTGAGAGAAACGCTTTTTACAGTAAGGCACAGTTTCATGTGGTTACAGACAACAGACAACCTGAAGAAATTGTAGCTGAAATAATAGAAAAGCTCTATCTCTAGAGCTTTATTTATTAATCATCTTCTGAATTGTCGCCATCCTTTTCACCGAAAAAATCATCCCAGTCGGTAAAATCTGAAGCAATATCGTTTTCCACATAATCATCCATATCCCTTCTGTCTTTTTTCGTAGGCCTGCCCTCTCCCTTGATTCTGTAATAATCCTGGGACATTTTACGCATTTTCAGAAGCTCATACTGCTCTTTATCCGTTACATCTTTGATATGAAGCGGGACCAGCTTTGCGCCTATCCTGCTTTTAGGAATCTGGATCACCTTTATTTTATAGTCAATCTGATTTTTACGGATCTTAATCACATCTCCTTCTTTTACCTCTTTAGAAGACTTTACCACCGACTCGCCGATAGAAACCCTGTTCTTTTTGATTTCCTCTGTAGCGATGGTTCTGGTCTTATAAAAACGAATGCTCCATAAAAATTTATCTATTCTCATAATTTTTTATACTTTTGCCGTTATATTATTTGTAAAGTAATTAAAGTTTTTGAAATGAAAAAAATATTTTTATATATCCTTGCGGGATCTCTCTGCTTTTCTGCATGTAAAAAGGATGATGAGGTTGAAACTTTTATAGAACCTGAAGATGTATCGGTAAGAAATTCATATGACGACCAGGCTATTCAAAAGTTCATGGATAATAATTATCTTGATGCGCAGGGAAATATAAAAGCTTTCAGTTCAACAGACGCTTCTGATGACAATGAAAAAAAGCTTTCCGAGCTTAATCCGGTAAAACTTCCTTCAGGAGTAGTTTATATTATAAGAAACGGGGCACAGCCATCTCCCGGCGTAACCCTTGAAACCAATTCTACAGCAGACAACGCCACACAAATCAGAGTAATGATGAGGGCCAATTATTATCTTGCAGCAGAAAGTGATGGAAACATATCTTTCGGAAGCGCAGGAGTTCTTTTAAATACTATTAACGGTTCAGGTTCACCAGCGACAGACCCGCCCTACTATTATGTAAAAAACAATGTTCTTGAGAGTGCGACCAGCGATGATGCGAAAAAGAGAAGCTATTACGAAATCGAAGGACTTCAGGAAGGATTGAAATACTTTAAAGGGTACGAAAATAAAAATGACGGTGATCCTTACAACTTACAGGGCGTAATCATCGTTCCTTCAAGAGCAGCATTTGCAAGAGATCTGCATTATAACTATACAGGATTTTCGCTTAAAAACAATTGCTTTGTGTTTAACTTCGAAATTTACAAAGCCAACTTAAGACCGGCGAATGAAAAATAAACTAAAAACGCTTCAGAATATGAAGCGTTTTTTTTATGATCAGAATCCTGATTTATGTTTTACATTTCCCAGAATATCAGGGAAATAATGATCGGAAAGATGATCAAATTCATCACCTCTCATGAACATTGTTGCATCCACTTCTTCATAAGAACTTCTTCCTGCCGCAGCAATAAGTTCATTACAAGTATGCAGTGTATTTTTATGAAAGTGATATACTCTTTCGGCTTTATCAGTAACATCCAGTCCTTTGATCAGCATTTTATCCTGAGTGGCAACACCTGTAGGGCAATTATTAGAATTACATCTTAACGCCTGAATACAGCCCAGCGAGAACATAAAGCCTCTTGCATTGTTACACATATCTGCTCCCATAGCAACAGCTCTCAGGATATCCAGACTTGTTAAAACCTTTCCGCTGGCAATGACGCGAAGTTTATTTCGCAGATTGTAATTTTTAAGGGTTCTGTTTACAAAAATCAACGCAGGTTCCAATGGCATTCCCACACCGTCTGAAAATTCAGGTGGTGCTGCGCCAGTTCCTCCTTCCGCACCGTCTACGGTAATGAAATCCGGATAAATTTTTAATACATTCATCTGAACACAGACGTCTTCAAATTCCTTCGTATCACCTATACAGAGTTTAAAACCAACAGGTTTCCCTCCGGAAAGTTCCCGCAGCTCCTGTACGAATCTCAGCAATCCTGCTGCATCAGAAAATGCGGAATGTGATGGCGGAGAAATAATTGTCATCCCCGGAGTTACGTGACGGATTTTGGCAATTTCCGGAGTATTTTTCACCCCTGGTAAAACACCGCCGTGCCCTGGTTTAGCTCCCTGCGAAAGCTTAATTTCAATCATTTTTACATTAGGAAGATTGGAATATTTTGCAAACAGTTCAGCATTAAACTTTCCTTCATCATCGCGGCATCCGAAATACCCCGTTCCGATTTGCCAGCAAAGATCCCCTCCTTCAAGATGATAAGGTGAAATACCTCCTTCCCCTGTATTATGATAAAAATTACCTTTTTTGGCACCTCTGTTCAATGATAGCTGAGCACGGTCACTCAATGATCCGAAGCTCATCGCTGAAATATTCAATAAGGAAGCATGATAAGGCTGCGTGCACTGTGCCCCTCCCACCCATACTCTCGGAAGTTCTTCCGAAGGCGACTTTGCATAAATAGAATGCTTGATTCCTTCGTATTTCCGGTGGTTGATTTCCAGCTGCGTCCCGAAAGCAACAGTATCCCCTAAGTTTTTGGCTCTTCTATACACTGCAGAACGCTGATTTCTCGGAAATGGTTTTCCGTCTGTTTCCCTTTCAATAAAATACTGTTGCATCTCCGGTGAAATACTTTCGAAAAAATACCTGAAATAGCCTAATACAGGAAAGTTTCTTAAAATTGCATGTTTCGTCTGATAGGTATTATAAACCCCTAATGCATAAATGGCAGTCAAAAGAATAGGTATCCAGTAATGCGCCCTGATGAGTAATGCTACAACCCAGGTAACCATCACCAATACCAGTCCCCAAGATAAAAACTTATCTCTCATTTCTATTATTTTTCTATAAAGATAAAGATTTAAAAAGATTTTAATGGCTGGAATAGAGTAAAATCTGATATTCCTCAGCCTTCTTGAGCCTGTCTAACAAACAAATACACAAGCTTAATATTCAATACGTTAATAAATATATAATTTTTTAAATATTATAATTATGTATTAATAAAATACTTTTTGTATTAATTAAAACAAAATAATTTTAATCCATAAAAACAATTGCGTAAATTTGAGCGTTTGTTACCATCAGAAGAAAAATCAAAATAGAGATATGATAAAATTTGACAACAAAGTTCTAATTGTTGGCGCGAGTGGGTTTGGTAAGGAAGTACTTATGTGTTTAAGTGATTGTATTGCCGGTACAGATTTAAAATTAGAAGACATAGCCTGCTTCATGGAAACGGATGAATTTTGTAAGGATGTAAAAAATGTTCATGGGATTCGTGTAATTACCGAGGATCAATTTAATCCAGCTGACTACCACGTCCTGATTGCCATAGGAGATCCCAAAATTCGAAAGACAGTCGTTGAAAGGCTTCCAAAGGAAACAAAATATACAACGCTAATTCATCCTTCAGCTACTATTTCTAAATATGTTGAAATTGGCGAAGGAACTATAATTACAGCCGGAACAATTGTTACCACGGATATTAAGATCGGCAAGCATGCCCATTTAAATCTGCTTACAACCATCGGGCACGACTGTAAAATCGGAGATTATTTTACCACAGCACCTTCAACGAATATCAGTGGAAATTGTGAAATTGGAGATAATGTTTATTTCGGAACAAGCTCATCCATAAGACAGGGAATAAAAGTTTGTGATAATGTAACAATCGGGATGGGTGCAATTGTTGTTAAAGATATCCGTGAAGAAGGAGTTTATATCGGAAGCCCGGCTAGAAAACTGTAAAACCAAAATAATTGCCTAAGGCAAGAATAATAACAGGGGCATTTGCCCCTTTTTTCTTTAGTATAAGAGTGTCAGATACGTTTTTAACACACTTTTATTATTGCCGTTACATGATTTTATTGATCGAAAAAAATACTAAAGCTAAAAGTTTTACAATTTCTCCAAGAACTTCTCAAAGGAATATTGTACGGAAACGGTACCATCAGCTTCTATTCTGTCCAGTTTCAGGAATTCAATCTGGTTGACGGACGCTGCATCATAATCTTTCTGTACCCTCACATAATTTTCCGTGAAGCCGAACATTTTTCCGTCTTTATTTTCGTGTTCCCAAAGTACGGGAAGTGTTTTCCCAAGCTGGGTCTGATAGAATGCCATCTTTTTCTTTTCGGAAAGAATTCTCAGCATTTTATTTCGTTTCTTTCTTTCAGAAATCGGTACAATTCCATCCATTGCGGCAGCCTCGGTATTTTCTCTTTCAGAATAGGTGAAAACGTGGAGATAAGTAATCGGCAGCTCATTCAGGAAGTTATAGGTTTCCATGAACAACTCTTCCGTTTCTCCCGGAAAACCAACGATCACATCAACGCCAATCGCGGCGTGAGGCATTACTTCACGGATTTTAGCAACCCTGTCTTTATATAATTTCGTAAGATAACGACGCTTCATTTTTTTCAGAAGATCATCACTTCCGGACTGCAGCGGAATGTGAAAATGCGGAACAAAACTTCTGCTTCTTGAAACCAGCTCTATACTTTCATCTTTCAAAAGATTAGGTTCAATGGAAGAAATACGGATTCTTTCGATTCCTTCTACTTTATCGAGCCCGGAAATCAAATCCAGAAATGTATGCTCATGCTTTTTGTTTCCGAATTCTCCTTTTCCATAATCTCCTATATTGACTCCGGTAAGAACGATTTCTTTGATATCTCTTTGAGAAATTTCTCTGGCATTTTTCAGTACATTTTCAATGGTGTCGGAACGGGAAATTCCTCTTGCCAGAGGAATTGTACAGTACGTACATTTATAGTCGCAGCCGTCCTGAACTTTCAGGAAAGCTCTGGTTCTGTCTCCGATAGAATAGCTTCCGATAAAAAAATCAGTTTCTTCAATTTCACAGGAGTGCACAATTCCCTCATTTTCAGATTTTTCAAGATCATCGAGATAGCTCAGGATATTGAACTTTTCTTTGGCGCCCAATACAAGATCCACTCCTTCAATCTGTGAAATTTCTTCAGGTTTCAGCTGTGCATAACATCCCACAATGACAACCAGTCCTTCAGGATTGGCCTTCATTGCTCTTTTTACGTGGAGTTTACACTCACGATCAGCATTTTCCGTAACAGAACACGTATTGATCACATAAATATCCGCTTTATCATCGAAACTCACCTTTTCATACCCCGCATCCGTGAGCTGGCGGGCAATGGTAGATGTTTCCGCAAAATTTAATTTGCAGCCTAAGGTATGAAATGCGGCAGTTCTGTGAAATTGAGACATTTATTAATCCTGAATTTTGTGGCTGCAAAGATAATCAATTTAATACAAATTGTAAATCGATTCAGTCTATTGCTTAAATTCATCTCTTATTTCCGAACTGTTTTGATAACATACGGGAGAGAAATTATGAAGTTCTGCATCATCTTTTTTCTGCAGATCTTTAATGCATTGTTCTCTTATTTTCCAGATTTCATGTAAATCATAGCCAAGACATTCGGTATCGATCCAATTTTTAAGGAAGGCCTGATGAAAAACGATTTTTTCTTCAACAATTTGATCATATTCCATTTCCTTTTCAAGTAACAGTTTATTTTTAAAATCATTATAATTGGAATTTGCCCTTGTAAAATCATAATATATTCCCTCAATTTTCAGGTAATTATGTGCTTCAGGAATATATTTCAGATTAAACTTTTCTAATGTATTTTTAATTTTACCCGTATATTCTTCATCCATTTTAAAAATTCCCAACATGAGTTTTATTTCAGCATAATCATTTTCAAGAGCAAGCTTTCTCAGTACCGCATGTTTTGTGCTGCAGGTCCCGCCCAAATCATTAAAAACACAAAGAATATCACGTTTATCAGTATTTCTTTTGTATGGCAACATGGAGATATAATGACAGGCGGAATCAAAGTCATGAACATTTTTCGTTAAAAATTGTCTAGAAACGATTCCTTTATCTTTCTGTATTTTAAAATTTTTCATAAATGTTGAATATTGAAAAACAAAAACCACCTCTCTCGAGGCAGTTTTAATTTGTATAGATCAATCTCTGTTTTTTACCATCACCCAACCTGAATATTTGATTAATGTATTCTTTTTATCATTTTCATTCCAGGTTACGGAATACCAATAAGTGCCGGTTGGGACTTTTTTACCACCCGTAGTTCCGTTCCACCGGTAACCGTTCATTTTATCTGCCTGGAAGATTTTATTTCCGTACCGGTCGAAAATATTAAATACAAGATTCTGTTTATTTCCCAGTGCAGAATAATCAATCATATCATTAACGCCGTCTCCATTTGGAGTAATGACATTCACTAAATTCGGTACAACAATCGTAATATCAATAGGATCACAATCATAGGCATCTTTAACAAAAATATGATGATCTCCTCTTGGAATATTTGTTAAAACATTAGAATCCTGCCAGTTGATGCCATCTGTGGAATAGCTGTACGGACCTGTTCCTCCTGTAACATTTACCGTCACTGTTGTATTCGAAATATCCACAGAAGAGATTACCGGCTGTTCTGAGGCATAGATTTTTACAGTCTGCAATGTTGTACAATCTCCTGTTTTCAGTTTTACCCAATATGTTCCTACTCCCACATTGGATATTGTCTGTGTTGTCGCTCCTGTACTCCATTCATATGCTGTAAAGCCGGATCCTGCATCAAGCGTTGTTTTATCTTCCACACAGATAATTTTATCCTGAAGGACAGTAGAATATACAGGTGGAAGAACTACCAGATTAACTTTGGCAATTGCATAACAGCCATTTCCGTTGGTTACCCTGATAAAGACAACTCCGTTTGATGCAATATAATTGGCAGGATTTGCGATGGCATTGGTATTATTTTGCGCGTCTCCAAGCGAAGGAAAATAAGTTTTGGTTCCCGTTTGAGTGGTTACCGGAGCCGTTGTTAAATTAAATGAAGCCGTAGAGGGATTTGATTCTATAAAACATGACCTCAGTGTTGCTTCTGTTACGATTACGACAGGGTAAAATTTCAAAGTAATCTCTGCTACAGCCACACAACCGTACTGAGAAGTAATTTTTACATAGACCACCCCTTCAGCGGAAACAAACGCGGCAGGGTTTGCAATTTCATTAATTCCCGCATTAAGATCATTGAGGGTATTGTAATATTTTTTTGTAGCGGTAGGATCTCCGAAAACCGCTGCAGAAGTCAGGTTAAAAGTAGCAGTCCCCGCATTATTGTTATTACAGCTGTAAAGAGTAACATTATTTCCGGTAATATTTCCCTGTTTAAATTTAAACGCTCCGGTCTGTCTGCAGGAATTGATCGGATTATTGGGATCTGCCGGATCCTGATAATGAATACTGTAATAATATGTTAACGCCATGTTCACTGTTTGTGGCGTAAGAATAGGATTTGCTCCCGAAAGTGCATTATTTTGGGAAGTATGATACGTGATCTGAAAATTTGAATTTCCGTTCAGGATACCTGCCGTTAATGTACTGAAATCAAAAACAGCCGGATTTTGGCAGATGATAATCTCCCTCGGATCTGCGGGGTTTGCAGCCGGAGCTCCCGGCGGCGTAAAAGGCTGCGTCTGAATATTAGGATTGGTAAATGGTGAAGCAAGAGTTGCCGTTCCACCCCATGTAAGGGAGAAAGGAGCCATGGTAGGATTAAACACATCTACCCAATTGTCAATGTAAAGATAGTAGGTTTGTCCCGGAAGTACATCCAGATATTTGCAGTATGGTGTTAAAGAGCCGCCGGCCGCGGAAGTAATCGTACTGGTCATATTCAATCCGGTAGAGGCTCCTACGCCTATTACGGTTGCTGCGTTACAGCGTATTGGCGCCCCCAGATTTCCGCAATTGACATTCGGGCCGTATACTGCCCAGTCGTAATCGGCATCCGGATCACTCGGCACCAGATCGAAAGTAAGCGTTCCGCCCGTTGCTATGGTGATTTTGTACCAGATGGAATTATGTTCACCGGTAGTAAGACATCCTCCAAGATTTTCATTGACGGCGCCAATTCCCGACGGAGAATAAGTAATGTTCGAATTTCCACAGACGGTGAGTGCTGTGGAACAGTCGGCCTGGGAAAAAAGAGTTCGGGATAATAGAAGTAAAAAAAAGAGTAAATATTTCTTCATGCTTTTTCAATTTGGTTATATTTCAGTGATTCTTTGTTTATATCAAATATAAACATTTCATATCGATTACGCTATTTTAATTTAACATAATTCATTATAAATTGAAAAAAAATGTAGAATACTCAATAAATCATTTTATACTCGTAATATTTCCGTAAAGATTTTCGATGTGAAAAATTTTATGAAAAGGACTTTTTACCTGATGCAGATGTTCCTTATCCTGAATAAAAGTATAACGGGAAGCGATAGAATTCATATCCGAAACAATCACAAGCCAGCATTCATCTACGGAAGTATCATAATATGGAAATTTTTCATTCTTTTTTTCAATAAGTTCTACAATTTTTTCAGAGCATAATTCATCAAAGAGGTTCATGTTGTATTCATGGGTGATGAAGACATTTCTCCGGTGAAAGGATTTTCTCAGGCTTTTTACGCAACCGTATGCTTTTCCGCGTTTTATGCTTTTGTAGATATTGAGGATAATTTCCTGTTGATTTTCCAGGGTATCAGGCCGGACATCTGAATGGAATTCTAAAAAATAAACACCACGAAATCTCGTAGTGTCTTCCTGTTCCAATAATATTTCTGCCTGACGGAAAATTTTGTTTAAGCTGCTTTCAATCTTTTTCATTTCAAGATGATTGATCACCTCGGTGAGTTCTATCCCAATCTTCTTATTGTCGAATTTTGCGATAAAATCCGGGCTTTCGCAGGTTAAATCTTCAAATTTTATTTCAGGGAAATGATGCATAAAAGAATTAAGCAGTAAGATCTCTGTTTTTTTCTTATACTTTTCCCGGTCATGTAAAGGAGACTGATCTATGGTACGGTGATATTTTTCGATCGGCTTTTTTTTCAAATGCCGGTTCAGATAATAAAGGCTTAGATTTTTAATTAAATCTTCATCAGAAAAAGTCTTTTTCATGTGCTTATGTTTATTGTTATGGAACACATAAAACTTTCGGTTTCATGTCATGAAGTTTTGATTATCAAAAATTTACAATTTAAAGATAAGTAAAAATTCAATGCTATATTTTCTTTTAAAATAATTTATTCGATATTTAACATTTAGTTTACTTTCATAATTAATACCTTTGGCTTTCAAATATAAAACTGTGATGGATTTTAGAAACTTTAAAATGCCTTTTGGCACCAATCCCAAATACTCTAAAAAGGTAGCTTATTTTTCAATGGAATTTGCCATAGAGCAGGTTCTTAAAATATATTCCGGAGGTCTCGGATTTTTAGCAGGGTCTCATATGAGAAGTGCTTATAACCTGAAACAGGATCTTATTGGAATCGGAATTTTGTGGAAATTCGGATATTATGACCAGGCGAGAAATCATGATCAGACCCTACAACCGGTCTGGACAAAAAAAATGTACAGTTTTCTCGAAGATACAGGCTTAAAATTCCAGATTGAAATCCACAGCGCACCGGTTTGGGTAAAGGTATGGTATCTTGATCCGGATATTTTCCAGACGGCACCGATGTTTTTTCTTTCTACCGATGTTACGGAAAATGATCATATTTCAAAAACCATTTGCCATAAGCTTTATGATGCGAACGAGTCTACCAAACTGGCCCAATATATTCTTCTAGGGAAAGGTGGTGCGAAACTGCTTGACGAGATGAATCTTGAAAGAGATATTTATCACCTGAATGAAGCGCACGGACTTCCTGCTGCATTTCACTTGCTAAAAAAATATAATGGAGACCTGAACAGGGTAAAAGAAAAGCTGGTGTTCACAACCCACACTCCTGAAGAAGCCGGTAATGAAAAACATAGTCTGAGACTTTGTTATGAAATGTCTTATTTTTCCGGGTTCAGCATGGACGATGTGAAGAGAATAGAAGGTTCAGGCGACGACCGGTTCAACCATTCTTTGTGTGCCCTGAAAATGGCACATATTGCCAATGGCGTGTCTCAGCTGCATGGTGTTGTTTCAAGAGCCATGTGGAGCAAATATGAAGGGATCTGTGAAATTAAGTCTATTACCAATGCACAGGAATTCAAGTACTGGTCAGACAAACCTTTATATAATGCTAAGGATGAAAATGATGAAACAGTTTTTGACTACCGTAAAAAACATCTTAAAAAGAGACTTTTTAAAGTTGTTGCAGACCAGACAGGCGATCTTTTTAACCCGAATATCTTCACCATTGTATGGGCAAGAAGATTTGCCGGCTACAAAAGAGCTGATCTTCTTTTGCAGGATAAAGAAAGATTTTATAAACTTCTGAATAATCCGAAACATCCGGTACAGATCATTTTTGCAGGAAAACCTTATCCTATGGATTATTCTGCAATTTCTATTTTCAATTTACTGGTAGAAGAGAGCAAAAACAATAAAAATATGGCCGTTCTTACGGGATATGAACTTGCATTAAGCAAATTGCTGAAACAGGGTTCCGATCTTTGGCTAAACAACCCGAGAGTTCCGAGAGAAGCTTCAGGAACATCAGGAATGACTGCTGCCATGAACGGTTCCGTAAATCTTTCTACCGACGACGGCTGGATTCCCGAATTTGCTAAGCATGGAGAAAATTCTTTCGTTGTACCAAAAGGAGATTATGAGAATATGAGCATTTATGAACAGGATAATTATGATATGAACAAGCTGTATGAACTTCTGGAAAACGAAATTCTTCCTGCATATTATGACAATCCGAATCAATGGAGAAAGATTCAGTACAATTCGATGAACGATGTTAAAGACCAGTTTAACAGCGACCGAATGGCGGATGAGTACTACCAGATTCTTTATAATTATAAAGGATAGTTTCGACTGTCAGCCTGCTTTCATTGTACTCAGTTCTCGATACATTTTTCTTCATTTCATTATGAAAAACACTCGAACTGACGAACGATTATACATCTTACAAAATAAACCCGGATTGAAAATTTCAACCCGGGTTTATTTTATAATTAATTTTTTTTCTTTTTTTCTTTAGGCACTTTTAAGCCTTCTTCTCTTGCTTCAGAAATTCCTATGGCAACCGCCTGCTTTCTGCTTTTCACTTTATCTCCGGAAGAAGACTTCAGTTTTCCTTCCTTGAATTCGTGCATTACTTTCTCTACTTTGTCCTGAGCTTTTTCTGAATATTTGTTCTTGCTCATAATATGATGATTTTTAAGATTTTGGTACAGAAACACCTATTTCATATACTTTAGCATGTTTCAGATATTTTGAACGCTCTCGTGAAGTCACCGATTCAAAATGATCATTTTTGAGCACAACGATCGGGTCTTCTGTGTTTTCAATCTCGAAATTGGCCAGATATCTTTCATCAGGGGGAGACTGCAGGAGTTTTGCTTTTATTTTCTGCAGTTCGTCGGCATATTTTTTAAATCCCGGATCTGATGAGTGAATGAATTTATATTCGTCGCCGGCATCTACGAAATAATGCAGTTTTTTATCCAGCAGGTTGGCCTCATTGCCTATTTCAGGGTTGTCGTTACCGTCTTTAAAACCTACTTCCACCAGTTCACCATTTTTTTTCTGGGCGCACTCTTCGGCGTCTTTATAGCTTGAAAATCCTGTATATACAATAGTGTCTCCTAATTCGTACCGGTTTAGTTTCTGGTCAAAAGCATTCGTTTCCATAATTATTATATGATATTGATTATACTTTAACTATTCAATTTTTTTGCCAAAGGCCTATTTTCAAATGCTTTTTCTGACATTCATAAAATTGTTATATTTGAAAGCTTTAAAATAAAAAATGAAAAGATTCATATTAACACTTACCATCGCTGCTGCATTTCAAAGCGTAACCGCACAGGAAATCACTTTAGATAAGATATATTCAGGATATTACCGTGGAAAAGGCATTGCCGGAATCACATCCATGAAAAATGGTGAAAACTACTTAGTTATCGAACAGGGAGGAATAGCAAAATATTCTTATAAAACTTCTCAGAAAGAAGGAAATATTGTTGACGGCCAGTTTGAAAGCTATGAATTTTCTGAAGATGAATCTAAAATTCTTTTGCTGAAAGAAAGCGAGCCCATTTACAGACACTCTTTCCTCGGGAAATTTGAGGTTAAAGATTTAAAATCAGGAAAAACGGTTGCTTTATATGATGGAAAATTTGTTCAGGAGCCTAGATTTTCACCGGACGCTACCAAAGTTGCATTTATCGCTGATAACAATCTATTCTATCAGGATTTAAATTCGGGAAAAATCACACAGATTACAACAGACGGTAAGAAAAATTCAATCATCAACGGACTTGCAGACTGGGTGTATGAAGAGGAATTCGGGCATGCTAGACAATATGAATGGACGAAAAATTCAGATGCTATCGTTTTTGTAAAATCAGATGAAAGTGAAGTTCCTGAAATTTTTATCCCGATTTACGGTAAAACGCTTTACCCATCTGAAATGCGTTATAAATATCCTAAAGCCGGAGAAAACAATTCTAAAGTTTCAGCGCAGCTGTATCGTCTGGACAATGGAAAAACAAGTCATTTAAATTTAAGTTCATTTAAAAATTATTATATTCCAAATGTTATTCAGACCGCAAAACCGGATGAAATTGTTTTGATTACTTCTGAAAGAATTCAAAATGCATCTGATGTTCTGAAAGTAAATACCAAAACCGGAACTGTACAGAAATTATTCACTGAAACAGATGAAAAATGGATTGACACCGACAGTCCGACATTGGAATTTTTAGAGGATGATTCTTTCCTTTGGGGCTCCGAAAGAGACGGCAACCGCCATCTGTACTGGTATGACAAAGACGGAAAGCTCAAAAAACAGGTGACCAAAGGAAACTGGGAAGTAACGGATTATTATGGCTATAATCCTAAATCAAAAGAAATTTACGTTCAGACTACAGAAAAGGGAAGCATTAATAAAGTGGTTTCCAAAGTAAATATCGAAAACGGGAAATCACAGCTCATCTCCAATGCGGAAGGTAATAATTCTGCAAGCTTCAGTAAAAATTACAATTATTTTATTGAAACATCTTCTACGGCTTCAAGACCTTACACTTTTGTCTTAAAGGACGGAACCGGGAAAGTAGTAAAAGAGCTTCAGAATAATGAAGCCCAGCTTCAGAAGCTTAAAGCAGATAACTTTGTTGAAAAAGAATTCATGACGATTCCCAACGAAGCCGGAGATCAGATGAATGCCTGGATTATTAAGCCTAAAAATTTTGATAAAAATAAAAAATATCCGTTGTTTATGTTCCAGTATTCCGGTCCGGGATCTCAGCAGGTTGCCAATTCCTGGGATAATGGAAATGCTTTGTGGTTTGAAATGCTGGCGCAAAAAGGTTATGTTGTAGCTTGTGTAGACGGCCGTGGTACAGGTTATAAAGGAGCGAAATTCAAAAAAGTAACTTACATGAATTTGGGCAAATATGAAATTGAAGATCAGATTGCGGCGGCTAAATGGTTCGGTAATCAGTCGTATATCGACAAATCAAGAATCGGAATGTTCGGATGGAGCTTTGGAGGTTATATGACCAGCTTGGCCATGACCAAAGGTGCAGATGTTTTCAAAATGGGAATTGCCGTAGCACCGGTTACCAACTGGAGATTCTATGATTCTGTTTACACGGAAAGGTTCCTGAGAACACCGCAGGAAAATCCTGACGGTTATGATAAAAACTCGCCTACCGAATACGCGAATTTACTGAAAGGAAAATTCTTATTAATTCACGGAACGGCTGACGATAACGTACATTTCCAAAACTCTATGCAATTCTCAGAAGCTCTGATTCAGAATAAAAAACAATTCGATTTTATGGCTTATCCTGACAAAAACCACGGAATTTATGGCGGGCAGACAAGACCTCAGCTTTACCAGAAAATGACTGATTTTATTTTGGAGAATTTGTAAAAATTTATCTGAAATTTAATGATAAAAAAACTCCGAATCTTTAATGTAAGATTCGGAGTTTTTTTTCAATAAGAATGAAAGCTTCTGTTATCAATAATAGTCACAAGAAAAATTATATTATTGATTTCCTGATAAATTAATGAATTGTTTTCATCAATAACACATTTTCTTAAGTTCAGAATTTTAGATTTGGACAAATCCCAACATGGTCTTTCAAATTAGCAATTAACCTGTTAAAATTTATATTCAAATCTTTCAATCTCTTTAATTGTCCAGTTTTCAAACAAATAATCAATTACCTTTAAATAATTCTTTAAAGCTTCATCAGACCAAATAATTTCCATTATCATTTCTTTGAATTAATATAATCTTTTATATTCTTTTGGGCAGATTCTTGGCCTATCGTTCTTCCACTTTGTATATCGTCCAATCCTTTATTTATAGAATCTCTATGGATTTCTGATAAATTTTCTGCCCAATCCTGAGAATTAGTTTTGTTGTATTTTGTTTTTAAAAAATCAATAAAATCATTTACTCCCTCGTAAAAATTTTCAGGGAGTGTTCTGATATTATTTTCTAAATCTTTCAATGTAATTTCCATTTTCCATCTTATTTTATCCAAAATTAATAAAATCTCATTATTATTTTTAAAATTCTATATTTGTGAAACTTGAAATTTATCAACTATGAAGACTAAACATCCTAAGGGATTGCCTTTCCTCTTCTTTACGGAAATGTGGGAGCGTTTCGGGTATTATCTTATCCTCGGAATTTTTGTATTGTATGTGATTGAACCAACCGGCGCAAAAGGCGGCCTCGGACTTCCCGACAAAACCGCAGACGATATTTTCGGGACTTATATTGCCCTTACCTATTTAACGCCTTTCATCGGCGGATTTCTTGCGGACCGGGTATTAGGCTACATCAAATCGATTTATCTCGGAGGAATTTTAATGGCAGCCGGATACATTGGGATGGGTGTTTTTAAAGATCTTACTCTTTTTTATTCTTCATTAGCGTTAATCATCATCGGAAATGGTTTCTTTAAGCCAACAATTTCAACATTGCTTGGAAATTTATATTCTGAAGAACCTTACAAAGCCAACAAGGATTCCGGTTACAATATTTTTTACATGGGAATCAACATCGGAGCGTTTATCTGTAATATCATTGCAGCATTTATGCGGAATAAATTCGGTTGGGGTGAAGCGTTTATCACAGCCGGAGTCGGAATGTTGATTGGTATGGTAATTTTTACCATTGGCAGGAAACATTATATTCATGCAGCCCAGATGAAACCTGTTCAGGAAGGTGACACCAAACTTTCTGAAATTTTGGTTAAAGTGTTCTTACCTGCAATTGTTGCCGGAGTAATCGGTTGGACCATTCCCGGAAATATTTTCGGAAGTGACAGTACAGACGCCTTTATCTTTGCATGTGTTCCGGTTATTTATTTTTATGCTTCGCTCTATTTTAAAGCTAAACCAGAAGAAAAATCTTCGATTGGAGCCTTACTGTCAGTTTTCTTAATCAGTATGTTTTTCTGGGCAGTTTTCAAGCAAAACGGAACAGCTCTAACAAGATGGGCCAATTATTACACCGACCGAAGTGTTCCTGCCGCTATGGAAAAGCCATTAGAAGAAATTTATATGGTTGAGGGAAAAAGCTATGAAGACAAGGAAGTTCCTGTTTATGATGATCAGTTCCAGTCACAGAAAGATAAAGACGGAAAAGCTATTAAAGTACAGGGAAAAGATGTGTATTTTAAAAATATTTCCCCTGATCAGCGTGCACAATTAGAAAAAAATCCTGAAACAAAAACTTATTTATACAATACGGAATTATTTCAATCCATCAACCCATTTTGGGTAATTGCCTTAACACCGGTTATTGTTGCCTTTTGGGCTTTTTTAAGAAGACGGGGGAAAGAACCTCTAACTCCAACCAAAATTGTTTTGGGATTATTTATTTCAGCATTATCATGCCTTGTAATGGTTGTGGCAGTCTGGGCGGGCGATAACGGTGCCGTGAAAGTTTCTCCATGGTGGCTCGTAGCAGGATATGGTGTCATCACTATTGGTGAGCTCTGCCTTTCGCCAATGGGATTGTCTTTCGTTTCCAAATTATCTCCTGCAAGGATTACGGCTTTAATGATGGGTGGGTTTTTCCTGGCAAACTCTGTAGGAAACAAGCTTTCCGGGATTTTAGCAAGTACCTGGTACAGCTATGATAATAAAATGAATTATTTCCTGGTCAATTTCGCTTTATTAATATTTGCCACGCTTTTAGGACTATCCATGTTAAAAAGATTAAACAAAATCATGAAGGAAAAAGGACATTAATTGCATTCAACAATAATGAAAACAAAGCTGTGGAGTTCCTCTGCAGCTTTTTTATTTAAATATAAAATTAAAACCTTGCTGAAAACACAAAAAAAACTATATTTGTCAGTCTTAACAAAAATTAACAATAAAAAATGGATAATACTGAAGCATTAAGTCCGAAACAGGATGAATTTGTAGAGAATAAAGGATCCAGGCATCCGAAGGGATTGTGGGTTTTATTCGGAACAGAAATGTGGGAGCGTTTCAACTTTTATGGAATGAGAGCACTTTTGACGCTCTTCATGGTAAATTCCTTATTAATAAAAGAAGCTGATGCAGCAATCATCTATGGTGGATTTTTAGCTTTATGTTACCTTACTCCTCTTTTGGGTGGTTTCATTGCAGATAAATATATCGGTAACAGAAATGCCATCTTAATCGGTGGATCATTAATGGCCATCGGGCAGTTTTTACTGTTCATCAGTGCGTCTACTTTCTCAGGAAATGTTGACAGCGCAAAAATGTTTATGTGGCTTGCCCTTTTCATTATCATTTTCGGAAACGGATTCTTTAAGCCGAACATTTCCTCCATGGTGGGAAGCCTTTACCCGAAACAGGAAAAATCAAAACTAGATTCTGCTTTCACGATTTTCTATATGGGAATCAATATCGGGGCATTTTTGGGTCAGTTCATCTGTCCTTATTTAGGGGATGTAAAAGATGCTACTACAGGAGTAAGAGATATTTTTGCATTCAAATGGGGTTTCCTGGCCGCTTCCATCGCGATGGTAATTGGTACGGTAACCTTCTTTATTCTTAAAAACAAATATGTGGTAACACCGGAAGGAAGACCAATCGGAGGATTACCAAAACATAATACCAGTGCAGATTTTGAAGAAGGCGAAACGCAGACTGCAAAATTCTCGGGTGCAGCTTTAGGAATTACAGGAGCATTATTTATTGTTTTATTCTTTGTTTTCCGATATCTTCTTGTCGGCGAATTCGGCTTTAAAGCAGTTGAAATGGGACAATTAATCAAAGGAATTATTTATCCTTTCATTTATGCAGCGGGGATTTCTTTGGCATTTTTAATTATGAGTTCTGCAGAAAACAAAGTGGAAAGACAGAGAATATGGGTAATCTATATTGTATCCTTCTTTATTATCTTCTTCTGGGCAGCTTTTGAGCAGGCAGGTTCTTCATTAACATTTATTGCAGATAACCAGACCGACAGAAATATCTTCGGATGGAATATGCCGCCTTCAATGGTACAGATTTTCAACGGGATTTTCGTGGTATTGCTTGCAGTTCCTTTCAGTTTATGCTGGGATAAATTAAGAGCAAGAGGTAAAGAACCGGTTTCTCCAATGAAGCAGGCCATGGGTCTTGCATTAATTGCTTTAAGTTATTTCATCATTGCCCATAACGTAAAAGATCTTGGAAATTCAGGATTGTTAGCGATAAAATGGCTGATGCTTTTATATTTCATCCAGACTTGTGGTGAGCTTTGTCTTTCTCCAATCGGGTTATCTTTGGTAGGTAAACTGGCCCCAAAAAGATTTGCTTCGTTGCTATACGGTGTTTTCTTTATTTCCAATGCTGCGGGGTATGCTTTGGCGGGTTCGTTAGGAGCACTAATTCCTGCTACAGGAGACAAATTCACTAAAGCTCAGGAAATTGGAGTAAATCTTCAGGATGTTTTGGATAAAAAAGTAACCTTAACAGCTGAGCAGGCTGCCGCGTTTGAAAAAGCTCAGTTGCCTTTACAGAATCCTACTTTTGCAGGATTTGAAATTCACAATTTATTCGAATTCTTTATGGTATTCGTGGTATTGTGTGGTATTGCAGCAGTAATCTTAGCTTTAATTTCACCAATCTTAAAGAAAATGATGCATGGTGTAAACTAATCTGCATCAAATAAAATAAATGAAACCTCTGCTAAGTCGGAGGTTTTTTTTATTTTCGTGTGTTCTTGCAATTGTTGACGCAATGCATCAACAATTAAGTTGAAACAAAATCCTTATTTAAAACTTAATCATATCATTATGAGTTTAACTTTAGACGAAATACAAAATTTCAAAGGAAAATATCCCAGACAAATCTGGAGCCTCTTCTTCTCCGAAATGTGGGAACGATTCTGCTTCTACGGAATGCGCGGAATGCTTGTTTTCTTTATGATTTCCCAACTTAATCTCCATGAAAAAGAAGCCAATCTTCAGTATGCTGCAACGCAGGCATTTGTATATGCTTTTACCTTTATCGGAGGATTATTTGCAGATAAAATTTTAGGCTTCCGAAAATCACTCTTCTGGGGCGGAATTTTAATGATCATAGGAAGTATCATCCTGGCAACGGATCCCCATAAATTTTTCTTTTTAGGTATTGCCTTTACCGTTGTAGGAACAGGTTTTTTCAAACCGAATATCTCATCAATGGTCGGGCAGCTTTACAAACCGAATGATTCAAGAGCCGATGCCGGATTTTCACTTTTTTATGCAGGAATTAATCTCGGAGCTTTGCTGGGAGGTTATTTTTGTATTACTATCGGAAAAGGGGAAATTCTGGCGAAAGTAATTCCGGAAGAAATGAGATGGAATGTTGCATTCGGGTTGGCGGCCATCGTAATGGTCGTCAGTTTAATTAATTTTGTTTTTACACAAAGAAGCTTAGGAACAATAGGCCTTCAGCCGGGACATCCGTTGAATGAAGTAAAATCCGCACCCATCCCGAAATGGCAGGAATACGGTGTCTATGTTTTATCACTGATTTTTGTTCCGATTATCATGATCATGGTCGCTAAAACCGAGTATACGGATTATTTCATGTGGACTGTCGGACCGCTGACTTTGATCTACCTGTTTTACGAAATGACCAAAGTAACACCTGCCGAGCGAAATAAACTCTTAGCCGCCTTAGTCTTTATTTTATTTTCCATTTTATTCTGGGGGATTTATGAGCAAAGCGGAGGTTCTCTAAGTATTTTTGCCGCTAAAAATTTGAATAACGACTTATTGGGACTTGATCCAAATGGCGTCAATAATTCCGGAGGCGCCTTTTTCATCATTTTCCTTGCCCCACTAATCGGACTGCTTTGGATCTGGATGAGCAAAAGAAAAATTGAGCCGAACACCATTATTAAGTTCGGGTTAGGCTTTATTTTCTTAGGCTTAGGTTATTACGTTTTATTTGCAACACGTTTTTTCGCCAATCTTCAGGGAATCACTTCACTGAATTTCTTTACCATAGCATTGCTGGTTATTACTTTGGGTGAATTATGCCTCTCTCCTATCGGATTATCGATTATGACGAAGCTTTCAACTAAAAATCTTCAGGGAATGATGATGGGAATGTGGTTTCTGGCTTCAGCATACGGACAGTATGTCGCAGGAATTATTGGTGCCGGACTGGCAACGGCAAAAGAAGGTTCTACCAATTATGATGCTTTGATCACTTACACCGATGGATATAAACAATTGGGATTATATGCTGTAATTGCCGGAGTTATATTAATTTTGATTTCACCTTTCGTTAAGAAATTAATGCAGGAGGTACGATAAGGCATAATATTATGCTTATTTTTACATAAATATCAAATCATGAAGAGAATAATAAGCATCATTTGTTTTTTCGTTATTACTTTAAATTTCGCTCAGGTAAAATGGATGACCATTGAAGAAGCACTGAAAGCGCAAAAAGAAAATCCGAAAAAAATCCTGATTGACTTTTATGCAGACTGGTGCGGCCCCTGTAAAATCATGGATAAAAAAACGTATGGAAATCCCATTATTGCTGACATTATAAATGAAAACTATTACGCTGTAAAATTTAATGCCGAGGAAAAAAGCACGATCCAGATTTTCGGAAGAAAGTTTTCAAACCCAAATACGGAACATAAAAAAGGAAAAAACTCCCTCCACGAATTCACCCAGTACATGAACGTAGGAGCTGTTCCCAGTACAGTATTCCTGGATGAGAAAGGAGGTCCTATTACCATTCTTCAGGGAGAATTATCTGCAAAGGAACTGGAACCTTATCTGGAATTTATTTCCAAGGATTTATTTAAAAAAATACGTTCCAGGCAACAGTGGGAAGATTACCAGACAAAATTTAAATCCAAAATAAAAGAATAATAAATAAAGGACTTTCAGATTTGAAAGTCTTTTTTAATTTCTAATTTTTCCCGAAATTCGTGCATTCTTAATGACATTAGAAACTTCTATAGAATACATAAAAGGCGTCGGTCCGGAAAAAGCCAAGCTCATCAGGAATGTGCTGGGAATTTCCATCGTGGAAGATTTCCTGAACTTTTTTCCGCTGCGTTATCTGGATAAAAGCAAAATCCATAAAATTGCACAGCTTCATGAGGTATCAACAGATGTTCAGCTGAAAGGAAAAATTACAAGTGTTCAGGAAATACAAACCGGAAAAACCAAAAGGCTTTCCGCAAAATTCAATGATGATACGGGGACAATGGATCTGGTGTGGTTCCAGTACTCCAAGTGGATGAAGGAACAGCTTCCCATTAATAAGGAAATCTATATTTTCGGGAAAATCAATGTATTCAACAACCAGTTTTCAATGCCACATCCGGAAATAGAGCCTGATGAAAAAAAAGAAGGCGACAATCGCCTGAAGCCTATTTATCCAAGCTCTGAAAAATTAACCAAAAGAGGACTGAATCAAAAATTTTTTCAAAATGTATTAAGGAATATCTGTATGGAAATTCCGAATCTTATCCAGGAAAATTTCCCGGATTACCTGATGAAAGCTTTCAAATTCATGTCCAGACAGCATATGTACCTTAACATCCATTTCCCTAAAGATGCTGAACATTTTAAGAAGGCAGATTACCGCCTGAGATTTGAAGAATCTTTCTTTTTTCAGCTGGGTTACGGCTTAAAAAAAATTCATCATAAAAGTCATACTGCAGGAAATCCTTTCCCGATCGTAGGTGATTATTTTAATAATTTTTACCAGCATCATCTTCCGTTTGATTTAACAGGTGCTCAAAAAAGAGTATTGAAAGAAATCCGGCAGGATATGAAACGTCCGATCCAGATGAACAGACTCCTTCAGGGTGATGTAGGCTCAGGAAAAACAATGGTTGCTTTGTTAACGATGTTGATTGCGAAAGATAATGGTTTCCAAAGCTGTATGATGGCTCCTACCGAGATTCTTGCCCAGCAGCATTATAACGGTATTAAAGAACTTCTTGAAAACACGGAAGTGAATGTTAAACTTTTAACGGGATCTACAAAAAAATCTGACCGTAAAATTATCCATGAAGAACTTGAAAACGGTGAACTTTCCATTCTTGTAGGAACGCACGCTGTACTGGAAGATAAAGTAAAGTTTAAAAATCTTGGACTAGCTATTATTGATGAACAGCATAGATTCGGGGTTGCTCAGAGAGCAAAATTATGGGCAAAAAATAAAATTCCGCCTCATATTCTTGTAATGACCGCTACTCCCATCCCGAGAACACTGGCCATGAGTTTTTATTCTGATCTGGATGTTTCTGTAATTGATGAAATGCCTGTAGGAAGAAAACCAATCATAACCGCTCACAGACGTGAAAAAGACCGGGCATATGTCTACAATTTCTGCCGCGAAGAAATTCAGAAAGGACGACAGGTGTATTTTGTATATCCTCTGATTGAAGAATCGGAGACACTGGATTACAAAAACCTGATGACCGGACTGGAAAATGTAATGGATAATTTCCCGAAATATAACGTAACCATGCTTCACGGACAAATGCGACCAGAAGAAAAAGATGCTGCAATGAGCTATTTTGCTTCCGGAAAAGCTGAAATTATGGTGGCAACTACGGTAATTGAAGTGGGCGTAAATGTACCGAACGCCTCAGTAATGGTGATTGAAAGTGCGGAGCGATTCGGTCTTTCCCAGCTTCATCAGTTGCGTGGACGTGTGGGACGTGGTGCAGAACAGAGCTACTGTATCCTGATGACTTCAGACAAATTATCCAGTGACAGCAGAACACGTATTAAAACCATGGTAGAAACAAATGACGGATTTAAGATTTCCGAAGTGGATATGCAACTTCGGGGTCCGGGTGATATTCTTGGTACACAACAAAGCGGCGTGGTAGATTTTAAAAGACTTGACCTGATTAATGATTCGGCCATCATTAAAGTTACTAAAAATACGGTTGAAAAAATCCTGAAAACAGATCCTTTATTAACCAATCCTGATAATCAGATCCTGAAAAACTATTATCTAAGGCAGTATAAAGGTAAAAACAAATGGAGTAAAATATCATAAAAAAACCGCGAAAAGAAATAAATCCTTACGCGGCTCCCCTTATAAAACTGTTATTTGAAGAAATTACTTTATCATCATAATATTTTGTGATGTGGTGTGATATATGTGGTGTGATGTGATGTTCTATTGATAATAAAGTAAAAACAAAATGAATTATCTTCCCAACCTGCTTATTTATAAAAACTAACTTGGCTTGATAAAGAAAGTATTAACAACTCTTCTTTACCTTTCGAGTTTTCATGATTGTACCGTTTTGTTTAAAGATCTCCTGCGCTTTATAGTCGGAAATTACTATAATTCATTTTGTTTAACTACATTGTGATTATATAATTTAGTTCATTATTAAAATGATTTTTCACTAAATGGCTGTTATTGCTTCCATAAATAAAACCAGAATTTCCCATCTGATATTATCACCTTTGTGTGAATCTTGAGATACAAATATAGAACTTTAATTTTAATTCCAAAATAATTCTTAAGTTTTTTTCACACCTTCATGATAAAATTATTTTTATTCAATCCTGAAGTATGATATTGCCATGTTATGGATATAATATCGGTTATATTTTTTTTCATATCTCTGTAATTATCAGGCTTTTTCATTACAACATTGGCACCGGTTACAAAAGCCTCTTCTTCTTGTTCAGAAGATAAGTTGTCATTAAATACGATGATGGTCATAGGATCAAATTTCTGATTGGATTTAATTTCACTAAGGCATTCAAGAGAATTTTTCAAGGGTAAAGAATAATTCATAAAAACGACTTCGGGAACTACAGTGTTTTCATTAAGATAAATCATCAGGTCTTTCCCGTTGCAGAACGTTTTTACTTTAACCTGAATTTTAAATTCCTGCAATATATTTTTGAAAAGAATGAGATTTCCTTCATCATCATCTGCCAGTAGCACATTGAGATATTCTTTTTTCATATTGCTCTGGAATAATAGGTATCGTGGCGCTGAACTTTTCTTCTCATCGCAATAATTTTCTGGAAATGCGACGGGGTAATTCCCGTAAGATTCTTAAACTGAGTACTCAGATGAGCAACACTGGAATAATTCAGGAGTTGAGCGATTTCCGTCAGGTTATATCTTTTGCCGATGATGAGTTCTTTGGCATATTCAATTTTCTGAATGATAATAAAGTTCTCTATTGAAGTATTTGTTGCATCAGAAAATACATTTGACAGATATCCATAGCTATGATTCAGTTTTTCCGCAATAAAAATGGAAGCTTTTACCGGCACGGCCTCGTCCGAGCCTACAAATTCCGCTATGGTGTCTTTTATTTTCTGAACCAGTGCCGTTTTTTGACTTTCAATAATTTCAATACCGTAATCTTCCAGATTTTCTCTGAAAACTCTGCTTTGTTCCTGTGTAAGGGTTTCGTACAATTCTACTTCTCCAAAGTTAAGAAGCCTGTATTTCAGTCCCTGATCTTTTAGTTTTTCTTCCAATACCTTCATACAGAGCGTATTGAAATCAAATTTTACATACATTTTCATCCTTATTATATGTATTTAATGGTATTTGTAAATATAATAATTTTATATCAATTATAAGTGATATAACTAACATACTGTTAAAAATGTCTTATAAAAAAAATTCCTGTATTGATAAACACAGGAATTTAAACACTAAGGATGAAAAAAAATATACTGATCAAGCAAATAATGCTTGAGACCAGGCAAATGAATGTATTTGTTATAAGTGACTTGGTTCTTTTACAAAGATGACACAAAAAGATACATCACATTTTATAGAATTATATTCAATTTTTATATAATTTTAAGTCAATCATGGGTGACATAAAACTCCATTTCATAATCATCCATTACAAAGCCGTTCCCGATATCTATCACCACTTCATTAAACACGGTAAATCCCTGAGATTCGTAGAATTTCTTTGCTGGATTATTTTTATTAACATTCAGGATTATTTTCCTGTCGTTCACAGAGGCTGCTTTTTCCTTTAAAAAATCAATGGCAGTTTTGCCAATTCCTTTACCTTTACTTTCAGGAACAAGATAAATCCTATGAAGTTTTGTGGTGTATTCCTGATAGCCATGCTCATATCCCAAAAAGCCTTCAAATGAATTATTATTTTCATCAAAAATTATATAATAATGGTAATCAGCATTTTGCATTTGCCGGATGATTTCATTTCGGGAATACATTGTTCCGAGCATATAATCTATCTGTTCTTGCGAAAGTAGGTCTTTATACGCTGCTTCCCAGGATTTTTCTGCAAGGCTCTGAATCAGCGGAATATCTTTTTCGTTAGCTTCTATAAATTTCATTTTGTAATTTTTATAAAATTTGATGTAAAAGTTATTGAAATTAAAATTATTACTGTTTTAAATTCATTAAAAAGGGTGAAAAGCTATAACCTTTTCACCCATATTTATTATTAGAAATTTTTGAAGAGACAGTATATCAAAAGTATGATTCACTTTTTCTTCTTACATTTCACTTGTTACAAACTTTTATACCTCTAAATATTTGCCATTTCAGCCTTAATTTTTGTGTAAAGTCCTTCTGAAGCGGCCACAAGGGGAAGTCTGAGATAATTTTTAATAATTCCTTTTTCGGCAAGAACAACTTTAATTCCGCAAGGATTTCCTTCAGCAAAGATCAGCCTGGTAATTTCTACGAGCTTATTGTGGATTTCATAAGCTTCATCCACTTTTCTGTCAAATGCCAGCTGCACCATTGTAGAAAATTCTTTAGGATAAGCCTGGCCGATTACAGAAATCACACCATTACCTCCTGCAAGTGTAACAGGCAGTGTAAATTCATCATCTCCGGAAACAAGATTAAAACCTTCAGGCTTTTTTCTTAAAATATCAAAATACTGGAGAATATTCGGGGCCGCTTCTTTTATCATCAATAAATTCGGGAATTCCTTTGCAAGACGTAAAGTCGTTTCCGCTTCAATATTTTGTCCTGTACGTGACGGAACGTTATAAATAATAATATTTTTTCCGGTGGAAGCCAGCATTTTATAATGCTGATAAAGTCCTTCCTGATTTGGTTTATTATAGTAAGGAGATACGGAAAGCACGGCTTCAAATGCGGAAAGATCCGTTTCTTCAATCTGTTTCTTAACTTCAAGAGTATTGTTTCCACCAATTCCAAGAACAAGCGGAACACGTTGATTAGTAACCTTAATGATATGCTCAATCACCTGTTTCTTCTCTTCTGCAGAAAGTGTTGCAGCCTCTGCTGTAGTTCCCAAAACAACTAAATAATTGGTTCCGTTTTCGATGTTGAAATCTACCAATCTGGTAAGACTTTCGAAATCTACGGATAAATCTTCATTAAAGGGCGTTACCAGCGCAACACCTACTCCTTTTAAAATGCTCATCTGTTAGAATAATTTTTTTCAAATTTAATAATTTACCCCAAGAATTTGTCATAAATAATAATGTTTTATTATACATATAATTATATTTGCATATACTAAAAGATATTATGAAATCGCTGGCTTAAAATTGTTTAGAAAAAACACTATAATTGCTATGATGACATAAAGACCTTTTTAAATAAAATTAAATTGCTGCATATGAAAAATAAATTCTTGTTACTAGGAATTGCTCTGGCCGCACTCTCCTCCTGCAAAACGGCTTCTCCGTTACAGGTAACAGAAGTGCAGACCCGGAAAAATATTTCTATTAATAATGAGCTAAAAAATGATGAGGAGTTTGTAAAAGTTATTGAGCCCTATAAACAAAAGCTGGATAATGAGATGAACCAAAAAATCTCTTATACCGCAGTAGATCTTAACAAACAGGGAGACAACAGCAATCTGGGAAATCTTTTAGCGGATTATACTTTTGACGGAGCAGAAGAATGGGCCAAAAAAAATCTTAGTAAAGATGTAGATGCCGCCCTGATCAATATCGGAGGTATCCGTACAAGCATCGGGAAAGGTGATATTCTGCTCAAAAGTGTATTTGAAGTGATGCCTTTTGAAAATGAAGTGATCATCGTAAAAATGAAAGGATCAGACTTGCAGGGTCTTTTCGATTACTATGCAAAAACTCAGGTCAACAATCCTGTTTCTCATCTGTACATTGAAACCAATGACGGGCAGCTTACAAAATCCCTCATCAATGGCAAAACAATAAATCCGGATCAGGAGTATTATATTGCCACTTCAGATTATCTGGCACTGGGAGGTGATAACATGAAGTTTTTTTCAAAGGGGGAAATGATTCCAACCGGAATCAAACTCAGAGATCTTTTTATTGATTATTTTAAGAAAACCCCTGAGGTAAATCCCAATTCAGATATTCGTTTAAATTTTATCGGTAAGAAGCAATGAACAGAAAAAGTTTTTTAAAAGCAATAGGCGGCGGGACTCTGGCAATGGCTTTAGCTCCCAATATGATGATGGCCGAGGAACTGAATTTTGTTGATATGAAGTCAACAAATAAACTTACTATTCTTCATACCAACGACCAGCACAGCAGAATTGAACCTTTCGATTCAAGTTATATTAAAAACCCTAATCAGGGAGGTTTTGCAAGGAGAGCAAGCCTTATACAGCAAATCAGAAACCAGGAATCCAATGTATTATTACTGGATTCAGGAGATATATTCCAGGGAACTCCCTACTTCAATTTTTTCGGGGGCGAGCTGGAATTCAGATTAATGTCTATGATGAAATATGATGCTTCCACCATGGGAAATCATGATTTTGATAACGGTCTGGACGGATTTTTAAAGGTTTTGCCAAATGCAAAATTTCCTTTTATCTGCTCTAATTACGACTTCAAGAATACAGTTCTGGACGGAAAAACTTCACCTTATAAAATCTTTAATAAAAACGGGATCAAAGTGGGGATTTTCGGTGTCGGAATTAAGCTGGACGGGCTTGTTGGCAAAAAGCAATACGGTGAAACCATTTACTCCGATCCTGTAGATGTAGCACAACATTATTCTAACTTCCTTAAGAATGAAGAAAAGTGTGATCTGGTGATCTGCCTTTCGCACATCGGTTACGATTATAAAGAAGACCCGGATAAAATAAGTGATAAAATCCTGGCCGCTAAAACTGAAAATATCGACCTTATTTTGGGTGGCCATACGCATACTTTCCTTCCGGAACCCGAAACTTTTGTCAACAGACAGGGTAAAAACGTCCTTGTCAACCAGGTAGGCTGGGCAGGACTTCTGTTAGGAAGAATAGATTTCTTTTTTGATATAAATAAAAACATAAAACATATTGCCTGGAACAATCAGGTAATTGACAGCAGTATAATAGCATAAGCATGAAAAAACTCTCTTTAATTTCTCTTGGTATTTTAGCATCCCTGCACGTTGCAAATGCACAGACTATTTCTTCAAAAAAATGGGCAGACCTGTTTTCTTATAACAACGTTATTGCCATGAAAGAAGATAACGGAAAAATAGTTGCAGCAGCAGAAAACGGGATTTTTTATTATACCATTTCATCAGGTGAAATTACCAAGCTGTCTAAAGCAAACGGCTTGCATGAGGTTAAAATTTCAGCATTCGATTACAATCCGCAGAATAAAATTGCGCTTATAGGATATCAGAACGGTTCGCTGGATGTTATTTCTCCCGACGGAATTACCTATGTTGTGGATATTCCTATTGCTACAGGGTATAACGGCAGCAAGAGAATTAATCATATCTCAATAACAGGAGACCTTGCAGTTATTTCGGTAGGTTACGGAGTTTCTATTTTTGATCTCAGGAAGAAAGAGTTTAAAGATTCTGCTTTTTTCTTATCAGGAGGTGTATATGAAGCGAGTAATGAAGCGACTATTTTCGGTAATAAAGTATTTTCGGTAACCAATACAGGCCTGAAAAGCCACGAAATGAATACAACATTTCCTGTATTCACCACATGGACAACTGAAATGGCGGGATCGTTCAGACATATTGATTCTGAAGGCATTTTAAGTTTTTCATCAGCAACCACAGGATATCTTTATAACAACGGTGCTTCTGTTCCTCTTTCTCAAACATTTACCAATGTGAAGGATGTTGTGGTGAACAGCAATAATATTGTTGTAACAGATCTAAACAGAGTTTACACATTCAATAACAACGGAAATTTTAACAATACCGTAAGTTTCGGTGAAGAATGTAATACGGCAACTACCGTAGGAAGCAGTGTGTATGGCGGAACAGTTTTATCAGGAATAAAAAATGAAAGCAACAATTCTTTCAAGCCCGACGGTCCTTATTTTAATTATGCCTACAAAATGAGTCTGTATGGTGAAAATCAACTCCTTGTATCTACGGGAGGAAGAGAAAACAGATTTAATACTGCCCTTAACAACCCAAAAAATCCCGGCTTTTATTACTTCAATGGTATGGAATGGATCTATCCTTCCTACTTCGTAGGAAATACTACAGGATTTAATGTCCTGGACGTTGTTTCAGATCCTGCAAGTCCGGATGATGTTTTCTTCACGAATTATACTACGGCGGAAGGACGCGGTGTATACAAGATGAAATATAATGCTGCCAGCAAGGATTTCACTTTTACCAAAAATTATAATCTAGGAACAACCAATCTGTATGCAAGACGGGCTGTAGGATTGGCTTTCGATGATGCAAACAATCTTTTTGTAAGCATCGCTTTTTCCAGTGACGGACCAGATGTTGGGCAGCTTACTGCAATCGGTGCTTACGACAGAGCAACTGATGATTTTCTTATAAAAAATACCACCACATTGGGTGCCGCACAAAAACCATTATTCTATGAAGGACTACTATGGATCCCGATCCCGAGGTTGAGTGCACTTGTTGCTTATGATGCTAAAAAAACAGTAAACACTTCTGATGATACCGCTTATATTCTGAACCAGGCCAATGGTTTCGATCCAAATTCCGGAGGTAATATTTCTGTAGCTTTGGATAAATCCGGAGATGCATGGATCGGTGGAGACTTGGGATTAAGGGTTTTACAGAATGCTGTTTCAGAAGTAAAAACTCCTGCAAGCGCTACTGTAGAGCCAATTATTATTGAACAGAACGGCCTTGGCGAAGAGCTTTTCAGAGATTCTCAGATTTTGCAGATTGAAGTGGATGCCGGTGATCACAAATGGGTTTCCGTGGATGGCGGGGGTGTCTATTATTTATCTTCAGACGGACAGCAAACCATAAAGCATTTTACTAAAGAAAATTCACCTCTTCCTACCAACAGTATTACCGATATTAAGGTTGACAAAAAAACAGGAAAAGTATATTTTGTTTCTTATGACGGAATTGTAACGTATCAGGGAGATGTTGCCGATGTAACTTCCGGCTTCGGAAACGTACTTGTATATCCGAATCCTGTAGTTTATTCCAATTTTAAAGGAAAAGTTACCATAAAAGGTCTTGCTGAAGTTACCAATATCAGGATTGCAGATGCAGCAGGAAATGTGGTGCACTCTGCTGTGGCAAGAGGCGGATATTATGAATGGGATCTTAATAACCAAAGAGGTAAAAGAGTAGCTTCAGGAATATATTTTGTACTGATGACAAATGAAGACGGATCTGATAAAGCAACGGCAAAGATTGCGGTAGTTAATTAATGAATTCACAAAACGGCTTTTTATTATCTTATATAAAATATGGTGAAAATGATGCGGTACTGCATTGTTTCACGGAAGAGGAAGGGTTTCAGTCTTATTTTCTGAAAGGTATTTATACTAAAAAAAATAAGAAAAAAGCCCTGCTCCTGCCATTGAGTAAACTTAATTTTTCACTGCTCCCACTCAGAGGAAATGGAATACAGACTATTTCCCGGTTTGAAATGATAAAAAGCAACGATATTTATACAGATATCCGTTGTAATTCAGTTGTATTTTTTATTTCAGACTTTCTGAATCAGAATTTAAAACATGAAAATAAAAATCATCATCTATTTTTCTGTCTGGAAGAATTTATTGATGAACTTGAAAACCAGAACTATCAATCTCATTTGATCTTTCTGATCAAAATTCTGAAAATTCAGGGCGTTGCCCCGCTACTGAACAATGGGAAATTTCTTGATCCGGAAACCGGTACATTTTCTTCTGAATTGATGCATCAGATATTTAATGAGGAGATCTCCGCGATATGGCTGGCAATTCTTTCTTCGGGAGATCCATACCGGATTAAAATCCTGTCGTCTCATAGAAAAGATTTCCTTGACAGCATTTTGGTGTATTATCATTATCATATCACAGATTTCAGGATTCCGCCATCATTGGAAGTCATTCAGCAAATTTTTGAATAAATATCATTCTTCAGGTGCTCAACTTTTTTTGGTGGGCATCTCAGTTTCGGATTCCGCAATTTTTTTCTTTGAAAACCTAGGCATAAGGATTTTTGCAACCAGCCCCGTCCAGCCTGTCTGGTGTGAAGCGCCTACTCCACGCCCATTATCTCCGTGAAAATATTCATAAAACAAAATATAATCCTTAAAATCCGGATCAGACTGAAATCTTGGATACTGCCCGTTGAAAGGACGGTTTCCATCTTTATCTTTCAAAAATATATTGGACAGCCTTTTGCTGAGTTCATCTGCAATCTGATCAAGATTTAAATAATTTCCGCTTCCTGTAGGGCATTCTACCAGAAAATCCGGACTATAATAAAAGAAAAAACGTTGCAGGCTTTCAATAATTAAGAAATTTATAGGAAACCATACCGGGCCACGCCAGTTGCTGTTTCCCCCGAAAAGCCGGCTGTCACTTTCTGCAGGTGTATATTTTACGGTGTAGTCTTTACCGTTCAGATGCAGGCTAAACGGATTCTTTTCATATTCTTTAGAAAGGGCACGGACTCCGAAATCGCTTAGAAATTCTTCAGAATTCAGCATTCTGTGGAGCAATCTTTTTAAACGATGCCCGCGGAGAAGGGAAAGCAGGTGTTTTGAATCCTCCCCTTTTACCTCCCAATGAGAAACCAAAGCAGCCAGTTCCGGTTTATTCTCCAGTACCCATTGCATTCTTTTTTTAAAATTCGGAAGATTTTCGATCATTTCATCATCAATAATTTCAACTGCAAACATCGGAATAAGGCCAACAATTGTTCTGATTCTTAAATACATATGATCTTTTCCCCCGAATGAAAGCGCGTCGTAGAAGAACTCATCTTCATCATCCCAAAGACTGAAGCATTCATCCCCCATATTGGCAAGAGAATTGGCAATCGCCAGAAAATGTTCAAAAAACTTTATGGCCATTTCTTCGTAAACCTTATTGTACAAGGCGAGTTCTAAAGCGATTCTCATCATATTAAGGGCAAACATGGCCATCCAACTCGTACCATCCGACTGCTCCAGATGTTCACCATCGGGAAGCGGCGTATTACGATCAAAAACCCCGATATTATCTAATCCTAAAAAGCCGCCTTCGAAAATATTGTTTCCGTTATTATCCTTTTTATTGACCCACCAGGTAAAATTCATCAGCAGTTTTTGAAATGCACTTTCCAGGAACGGAAGGTCCGGTTTTCCTTTTAAATATTCATCAATTTTAAAAACTCTGAAAACGGCCCATGCGTGAACCGGCGGATTCACATCATTAAAATCCCATTCGTAAGCCGGAAGCTGCCCATTGGGATGCATATACCATTCAAAAAGGAATAATTTCAGCTGATGTTTGGCAAAATCAGGGTCAATCAATGAAAAGCTGATCGTATGAAAAGCCAGATCCCACGTTGCATACCATGGATATTCCCATTTATCCGGCATTGAAATAATATGTTCATTATTGAGATGTTTCCACTGGAAATTCCGGATCTTATCCCGGGATTTTGGAGGTTGCGGCTGGTCAGGATCGCCTTTCAGCCACTTTTCGACATTATAATGGTAAAACATTTTACTCCAAAGCATTCCCGCAAAAGCCTGCCGCTGTACCAGTTTTTCATCTTCCGTTTTAATTCCGTCCTGAATTTCCTCGTAAAACTCATCGGCTTCCTGTTTTCGCTGACTGAAAATTTCATCAAATCCGGAAAAAGGCTTCTTAAGATCCTTATCGGATAACCTGAATTTAAAAATTTTTTCTTCTTTTGGATTAAAACTCTCATTGATTAAAAAAGCCGCCTTCGTACCAATATTCTTAGGGTTTACGGATTGTGGATTTCCATTAATAATAAAATCATTGATTCCGTCTTTGGTGTAATCGCTTTGGTTGGGACACTGATACAGTTTTTCATTATTGGTTTCATTATCACAGAATAAAATTAGTTCTGCATTCTCTGCATAAAAGTTTTTGATTTCTAAATCCTTATGTTGAATTTTTACATTATTTCCCTCGCCCGAATTTAGCTGGGGCATATAATCATCATAACCCCACCGCCAAGTATTTCTGAACCATAAAGCCGGAAGAATCACCAGAGGAGCTGTGTTTTCTGATTTATTGACAATGGTAAGCCGAATCAGAATATCCTGATCATCGGCTTTTGCATATTCGATGAAAATATCAAAGTACTCATTTTTATCAAAAATTCCTGTATCAATCAACTCATATTCAGGGTCCTGTTTGCCCCTTTCTGCGTTTGTTTTAATGAGGTCTTCATAAGGAAATGTATTTTGAGGATATTTGTAAAGCATCTTCATGTAAGAATGCGTCGGTGTGGAATCCAGATAATAGTAATACTCCTTTACATCTTCTCCGTGATTTCCCTGTCCGTTGGTAAGCCCGAAGAACCGCTCTTTTACCATTTTATCTTTCTTATTCCAGAAGCCGAAAGAAAATACGAGCTTCTGAAGGTCATCGCAAATGCCACAGATGCCTTCTTCTCCCCAACGATATGCTTTTGCCTCTGCCGTATCGTGTGTAGTATAGTTCCAGGCGTCTCCGTTGGGACTATAGTCTTCACGAACCAATCCCCATTCCCGGTTGCTGACGTAAGGCCCCCATTTTTTCCAGGTGATGTCAGAGACTCTTTCTTTTTCTTTCATGCTTCTGCTTATGATTGATTTATGATGATTTATGATATCTGTTCTTTTTGAACATAAAGACAGATGCTTCCTTCGTCAGAATAACAGCTGTTTCGGTTATTTTTAAAACAACTTTGCTAACTATTATTTTTTTGACAAACGCAAAGGGTTCGTGCTTCACCTTAAAGTCTGCCTCTTCTACTTTGACGAAGATGCGCCCCGGATTGAACGGCCTGTCTGAGCTCTTTTTCTGTTTTTCG
>NZ_JAYEDA010000018.1:0-52145 GCF_034651565.1 Chryseobacterium sp. MHB01
GACTGTTATTCCTCCCAACGGAATGATGGAATTTTACAAATACGATGCGTATAACAGATTAAGCAGAGTCGTAGATGTGAATGGAAATACGGTTAAAGAGCACCAGTATCATAATAAAAACTAATAAGATGAAAAAGTATAAGAAATTACATACAGTATATAACAATGCCGTAAAACGAAAGCTGAAAAGTTTATTTTCTATTATAGGGGTTGGTTTGTCATGGTTTGCCCATGCACAGACCACTCCTACAGCTTCTGAAAACTATATCTATACCAAAGTATATTTATCTGCAAATGGGAGTAAGAAGAATGAAACCGTACAGTATTTTGACGGACTGGGAAGAGCAAAACAGGTCGTACAGGTAAAAGTTACTCCTTCAGGACAGGATCTTGCCATACCTGTTGTGTATGATGATCTCGGAAGGCAGGTAAAATCGATCCTTCCTGTCCCGGTTCCTACTGCGAATTTGGGCATCCAGAATACCGTTTCAGAAACATCAGCCAATACCTATTACGGAGTATTCAATGCGTATACCGAGCAAAAACTGGAAGCTTCACCTTTGGCCAGGACATTGGAGACGGCTCATCCCGGTACAGAATGGGCCATGAACACAGGACATACCGTCAAAACACAGTATCTTACCAATACGACATCGGACCAGGTTAAAAAATTTGCTACGGATGCGGCATGGAGCAGTAAAATTCTAACGACATCCATTACTGGAATCTCTACATACGGCAACAGTCAGTTATCCAAAACCATTGTTACCGATGAGAACGGCAATACAACCAGTGAATTCAAAAACTCAGAAGGAAAGACCATATTGGTAAGAAAAGAATCGGGCACCACTAAGCAGGACACCTATTATATCTATAACGACTTGAACATGCTTGCCTTTGTGATTTCTCCTAAGGCTGTAGAGAGTATCGCGGCAAATAGCAATTCTTTATCGCAACAGGTATTAAATGACCTGTGCTATCAATATATTTATGATAACAAGTACAGGCTCATTGAGAAAAAGATTCCCGGAAAAGGATGGGAATATATGGTGTATGACCAGCAGAACCGTTTGGTGGCTACTCAGGATGCCAATATGAAAAATAATCCTGATACTCCAAACCAGTGGCTATTTACCCGATATGACAAATTTGGACGGATCGTGTATACAGGCCGTTTCACGGGAGGAACAAGAGCCCAGGAACAGGCAAATGCCGATTTAAAAGGACTGAATAATGAGGCCAGAAGTTCTACCTCCTTTATACAGAATACACAGGAGGTATTTTACAGCAATTCGGCATATCCTGCGGGAACATTTACGCTGTACAGTGTGAACTATTATGATACTTATCCGGGAACGAATTTTAATAATACGCTTCCAAGACCTGAAACGATCTTAGGCCAGAGCATACTTTCCAGTTCTTCTACGGTGACCGCCAATGGAATCACCAGCATCAGGAGTACCATGTCAATGCCTACGGCTTCCCTGGTGAAAAATCTGGATGATGATAACTGGTCTTCCACCCACATCTGGTATGATCTTACCGGAAGACCGGTCGGAAGCCAGGGCAAAAACCATTTGGGAGGATATACCAAAACAGAAAAGCAGCTTGACTTTTCCGGAGCGGTTCTTATGGCTAATACGTATCATAAAAAATTAAGCACCGAAACTGAAATATTGATAAAGGAACGGTTTATTTATGATAACCAGTTCCGCCTTAAGCAGCACTACCATCAGGTTAATAGCCTTACGGAAGAATTGCTGGCAGACTATACCTACAACGAACTCGGACAGCTCACCAGTAAAAAAGTAGGGAATAATCTCCAGGATATACAGTATACCTACAACACCAGAGGCTGGGTAAGCAAAATCAACGATCCGGCCAATCTGGGCAGTAAATTGTTTGGTTATGAGCTGAAGTTCGGTTCTACATCCAATGCGTCCGTAGCACAGGCCAATTATAATGGAAATATTACGGAAGTAAACTGGAAAACGGCTGCAGATGGTATCTTGAAAAGATACAGCTATCAGTATGACGGGTATAACAGGCTTACCGCTGCGGTTTACCAGGAACCGGAAACCACAGTTCCTCAGAACGGATTCTATAATGAGAATATGAGCTATGACTCCAACGGAAACATCATGGGACTGAACCGAAACCAGAAATCATATTCAGGATTTGCCGAACAGATCGATGAGCTTATGTATACCTATAACGGAAACAGGCTTACCTCAGTAGTTGATCAGAAATCGAACTACAGTGGCTATCCTGATACTTCGGGCAACACCATTACCTATGATGATAACGGGAATATGACCAAGCATTTGGATAAAGGCATTCTTCAGATTAAATACAACTACCTCAACCTGCCTTATTATATCAAATTCAATGATTATGTCACCAGAAACGGAGAGGACATTTACAGTAACGTTCAGTACGCTTACCGGGCGGACGGCGTTAAGATAAAAAAGAGATTCCATTATTTTTCCGGAAAAACAAAACAGGATACTTTCGTTGATACAGAATATATTGACGGATTTCAATACAGTTACCAACTCTCAGATCTTTTCAATAACGGCCTTAAATTCTTTGCCACGTCGGAAGGCTATTATGATTATGTAAAAAAGAAGTATATTTACAATTACATTGACCACTTGGGAAATGTACGGGTAAGCTTTACCAGAGAAGGTGCACAGGCGGCAATCGTTGAAAAAAATGATTATTACGCTTTTGGATTAAAACACGGAACTGCTTCAGATACTTCCGGAGTGAATTACAATTACGAATATAACGGAAAGGAATTCCAGCAGGAGATCGGCATGTACGATTACGGCGCGAGGTTCTATATGCCGGATATCGGTAGATGGGGCGTTGTGGATCCGTTGGCGGAAGTGTACAGAAGGCATTCACCATACAATTATGCCGTTAATAATCCTATCATGTTTGTCGATCCGGATGGAAGAGGTGTAGAATACAATTGGGGCACAGGTGACTACGAAAGCATTGATTCGAATGGTACACGTAGCACATTGGATGAATGGGATGCGATGAATTACCTTTTAAGTCAGTCTCATTCTGTAAAAGTCTACCGTACCAATTCACTTGGCGCAGTAAATCAAAATTCAGGTGGTGGTGGAAGTGCCACTTTCGGAGAAACTCAGATGTATAAAGATATTATGGCATATCTTGCTGAACCATCATATTTCCAAGGGATTGATTTTTCGCAGTTTGGAGATGATGATATAATGAAAATCCGTCAGAATATTGTTAAGAATGCGGTGAAACATTTCGATAGTAAATCGTGGGCATATGAAATAGAAAAAGGTAGATTTGCAGCAAATACAAATAAATGTAATTTATTTGTTGATGATGTGTTAAAAGAAACTGGAATCAATATGCCCGGTCCTAATGGTTTACTTTCAATCATAAATTTTGGCACTCCTATAACTGCTGGTCAATGGGCGGATCCTAATTATATTATTTCTGGCTGGCAAGTTGTAAATTCACCTCAACCAGGAGATATTGTAGCAGCTTCGGCTAGTTGGGACGATGCCAGTGGCCATGTTGGGATTATTATCTCTAGTACAGAATCTATTTATGCTTCTCATGATAGAGTAAAAATGTCAAATTATGGTTACAGTAATAAACACTTAGAAAATATGCCAGGAACTAATGGATATGTCTACCGAAGATATGTTGGAACTCCCAAACTTAACAGTATAATAAAGCATAGTAATTTAAAACTTTTTGGTCAATAATATTATGAAAAGAACTATTTCAATAATTACATTTATTTTTCTATTAGTAATTCTCTGTTGTGTTCAATATTTTACAATTCTTAAACCAGAGAATACATTTTCATTAACTAATAGTAATGGAAAGAGTATCCCAGCTAAGATATACTCAAGAATTGTAGAGTCAGAGATTGATAATAAAAAAGAAAGTGTTTATCAAATACTTATCTTTTTTGATGAAAGAGAAAATAACAAATTTAATCCCATTTTATTAATTCCAAAATATAAGATGATAGGTATAGTTGAAGGAGGAAAGGATGGGTTTATTTTTTTTGGTAATAAAGTTTTACAAAAGTCAAGAACTTCTAACAAGTTTAACCTTCTAACAAACTCAACTTTTTTTGATAATGCCCCACCTATATTTTCAATAGTTTTTGAAGAAAAAAAGATTACTTTTAATAGTTTTGAAGGATTAGAAAAGTATGGTCAAAGTATAACTCTTAATTATGAATAATTATAAATGGTCGCTATCAATATATTGGTGTCGTGTATCAAAGTTAGTGATGGCATAATCTCCAATCATTAACTTGTTTAAAATCAATAAAAATTAAAAACAAATTAATATAAATCAAGAGTAGGTATTTCCTACTCTTGGTTATTTTTGTCGATAAAAACATTCTCAAATATCTTCATAATTATAAAAAAATTGATATATCTCATGTTTTTATATTTTTCTTTTTATTTCACAAGTAAAAGTCATATAAAATTTATTGATTCTAACAATGACTTAGTTAAATGAAAATTTTTAGAAATTAAGTTATTAATAATTCTGATTATATTTTACCTATTGACACAACAGATTTTAGTACTTTTTATTCTACTGAAAAATGTGTAGATTTTTTTGATTTAGAAAATTATAAGAATTTGACATTTAAGGCAGATATAAAAAATTTCAATAAGGATGTATCTGAGATGTCAATTCCTCATTATAAATTAACAGGTCAAATTGATAAGAAGAGAAAGTCTCAAACTAGGTAAACAACTATTAGAAAACGCAGATATAAAATTTTAAAAATGAAAAAAGTACAATTAGGCGATATTTACTCTATATCCACAAAAAAAGGACTTGGCTTTTTACAATTTGTTAAGTCACCCGAAAATGATAAAAGTGATGTTGAGCTGGTAAAAGTGTCATATGATTTACATACGAAGATTCCAGATAATATTGAGCGGTTTTTCTTAGAAGATTTTTTTTATGTGCAATTTCCTGTCAAAGCGGCACTAAAAAAAGGAATTATAGATTTTGTAAAAAACATTGATCTCCCTCGTGACTTTGTCACACCAAGATATTTTAGGACAGAACATTACCTGCATCGCGCAGAGTGGCTTATCATCGATAAAAAAACAAATGAGGTAGAACATCTTAAGAGTCTAACAGAGGAGCAATTGAAATTCTCTCCTAATAGCGTTTGGAATGACACCTATCTAAAAGAGCGTTTGGAAGAAGGATGGAAATTAGAAAATTGGAAATAAATGGAAAAGTACCATATTTTGATCCCATTTTGGAGCGATGACATATCTGAAGATTTCAATTTTAGATATGAATTATGTGATTATATCGAATCAATGAAAGGTATATGAAGAGGGTACGGGTGACGATGGAATGCACCTTTTTTTTGAAACCATTATTCCAGCAAAAGAGATTAAAGAAAAAATAGAGATGTTGATTCGAATGGTACGCGTCCGTTATTTGATAAATATAAAAGTAAATATGGGAATTATTCAATATTAAAAGCATATGAATTAGGACAAAGAGGTGCAAAATCATCAATGAATTATGTTTATACTGAAAAAGGAAAACCGATTCCATCCTCATCTTCAGTTTATTGCTCTGAAAAGGCGTCTTCAAAAAATGGTAGATAATTTTTTAGTCATGTATCAGAATTAGTGACAATCCCGATTTCGCAGACTTTCAGTCCGTGATCAGATAATAAAAAAAACTCGCAATTTTGCACTCACAAAATAGTAAGCATGAAATGAGATATGTAATATTTTATATTGATTTTACAAATGATGTTAAAGTATTTTATTATCCCAATCAAGAAGAAAAGATCTATTTAATGGATAAAGAAAAAGAAACAATTTTTAACGATTATAATGAATTGGTTACTTATGTTGATAAAGAATATCATAAAAAATTAAAAAAGAAATTTAAAGATAATTTCAGCTTATCTGATACAAATAGGAATTTATTTTTAGGTCAGAATCAATATAATGTTGATCAAATTTTTAATGAGGTTAAACAAAATTTTACTAACAAATACAATATTGATTTTAATAATGATATACAAATAAATACGGTTATTAATAATTACTTAAAAACAGCCGATGTTAATGAATTTATTGTTGATGCTGAAATTCCGTTGTTACTATATAGTATAGACTACATTAAATCCAAATATAAAACAAAGAAGAATTTAACCCTGGAGATTTTAACAGCAGAAGAAAAAAATAGTTTTGGAGAAATATTTTATACGAAAGTTATTAATTTTAATGGAGTTAAATTCAATCCTATTCTTTCAATAAGATATTATTTTAATGAATTATTGTATCGTAATAAATGGATAAAAAAAGATTCTGAATTTGATATTTTAATGTTAAAGCAATTTTTAGATAATGATATAGCCATTATTGGTAAATGGTGATATTTATTATTTGGTTATGATTTCTTGTTCCTATCTGTCGAATTTGCAATCATTACCAATAAAAAATAAGAGACTGTTGAAATTACAGTCTCTTTATTATCATTTAAATAATTCAGCAGGTTTAATTTAAAAAGTACACCGATGTTGACCAATTGGGCAACATCAGGGTAAGCTTTCCCAGAGAAGGCGCACAGTTGGTGATTGTTGAAAAATGATTACAACGCTTTTGGATTAAAACACAGGAATACTTCGGATACCTCCGGAGTAAATACAACTACGAATATAACTAAAAAGAGCTCCAGCAGGATATTGCAAATGGAATTTTACATATTGGCCAGAGCTGCTGCATGTATCACATTCAAAAAAAATCGTTTTAGATAATCTTAAATTCGAAAAATGAAAAATATTATTTTACTGTTCAGTATTATGTTATTCTCTTCTTGTAATTCTCAAGAAAGGATTTTTTTGAGACGGATGAATGTAAATTTATTAAGAGATAGAAACTCTTTTACTTATCGTGATTCAACAGAAATAAAGATGCTTACAGAAGGATATCAAATTTTTAGATTATTGGGTGCAAAGATCAATGATATAAATCCAGATAAAAAATATTCTCACATGTATATAGAAGACGGTTTCCACGATGAAGAAGGTTTTTACAACGGAATTTTTATTGTAAATAATAAAAATATTTTTGAGGTTACTACGAGTCCTTATAAATTACGATATGACAGTCTTTCTTATACTAAAGTTAAAGAGAAAAATAAAATTGTTTTTTACACAAAAAAGCTTTCTACAGAAGATTTTAGGAATAATTATGTTGATGAGTATTTTAGATACGAATTGGTCATCCAAGATAAAGTTAATGCCTTTGAAAAATGTTTGGCAATAGATCAATATACACCGAAATCAGTTATTTATGCCAGGAACTATTACTTTGCAGGAAAAGGGATTAAAACTTATAATTTACCAATAAAGTATAGCGATATTAAAAATGGTATTGAAGGGCTACCTTATTTTAAAGAAGATAGGAAAAGAGAATTTATAAAGTGTATAAATGAATTAAATATATTGAAATAAATGATGATCCCTGCTGAGGTGAAAATTTTGTTCGGGCCGATAAGATAAAGAAAAAGGCTGCATTTTGAGACAGCCTCTAATTGTCGGAAAAACCGTCAATGAATTAATTTTCATAATTAAGTTTTCGAAAATAATAGTAGGATACAGCAAGAAATACAAAAGGAACAAGCGGTGCAACACCCTTTACAAATCCATCGACAATGCCGTGCGCCAGACTTGCCGACAATAGCAGGATACCGAAACCAACATAGGCCCATTCTTTGAACATCGTAGGGATACGCGGAACCAGGATAACAATAGCTCCAACGATTTTTAAGATGTCCAGTTCAAGAGTAAAGTAATCAGGAAACTGTAAATTTTTTACCGCCTGGATGAGGTACTCTCTTGGTGCGAAATAGGATGGCAATATAATCAATGCCATTGTAAAGCTAGTGATGATCCAATAGATACGTTTGGATTTTTTATCAGGATTTTTTACGAAGTCAATCTGTTTTGTCATTCTTTAAGGATTAATTGTTGAAAATTTTATTTACATTTTTATTGATACAAAATTACGTACATTTGCTTACATTTTGTAAGCAGTTACCCAAATGTAAGCAGTTACCTTAAAGTAAGCAATATGACAGATCAATTTCCGGAAAGTACTAAAAACGAATGTTTGGCAAGAATGCTGACCGTGCGTGATGCCCTTGACGTCATCAGCGGCAAATGGAAGATTCTCATTATTATTTCTATTATGAGCGGTCATAAACGCTTCAGGGAAATAGAAAGGAGCATTCCGAAAATATCCTCAAAAGTTTTAGCTAAAGAACTGAAAGATCTGGAGGAACATCAGCTAATCAAACGCACAGTTTATGATGAATCTCCTGTATTGGTGGAATATACGGCAACAGATTATGTTTTTACTTTAGAAAAAGTTATTGAGGAATTGCATAACTGGGGAGCTAATCACAGGAAAAAGATATTAGGGAAATAAAGCGTTCTGTAAGTGATGTTTCCCCCAGTAGGTTTGGGATAAATCTTCCTGTAGTCTGTTTACTAAGATAGTAATTAATAAAACCGTGATGGCTAATGCTGCTGAATAAGGTGCAATTATAATTATAGAACGCTGTACAAAATTTTTAAACTCAAAATGATAATTTAATTATTATGTAATTACGATAGTAGACTTTATCAATTGTCCATTGTTATAGGTTGCCAATTAAATAATAAATAAGAAAGATGCTTAAGGAGATCAGCATGACCGCAAGGATCAGCAGCATAATATTGTTTCCCACGTAAGAATTGCTGATAATCTGCTTCTTAATCCGTAAATAATTGATGTACGAAAGGATTAATACAACTACACCTGCACCAACCAGCAATACACCTGTCAGACCGGATTGTCCATTCTGAACGTGCGAAAGAAGGTGATTCTCTGATGCAAGAGATATCTGTTTAAGGAAAATGGAAAATTTTACCAAAATAAATCCGAATCCCATCATGGCGATTGCCGTACGAACCCAAGCCAGAAAAGTCCGTTCATTGGCAAGGTGGTCGCCCGTATTGTTAGAAACTTTTTTATCCATAATTTTTATTGACTCATCAAATGATGACAAGAATTGTTCCTATTCAGATTGCTTTCATGGTTGGAAGCAACAATCAGTGCTATATTTTCCGATTTTCTTACTTTGATCGGTTTAAAGGGTTTCAGTTGTTTGATTTTTGTAATCTATTGTTTCAATTTGGTTATCACTGATGTACATTGTTACTCTAATTTTGTGTCATTAATAAAATCAGAATATGGATACGGATAAAGTATGGTTTGTAACGGGGGCCTCCAAGGGAATGGGACTTTCCTTAGTGAAAAGACTGATCAGAAGCGGTTACAGGGTTGCTGCAACAAGCAGTTTGATATATGCCGCCCAACTTATAATTTTATTATTTGCCTCAATACTACTACCAATATTTGTCATAAAGATTTGTAACTGTTTTTTATTTTGATTGACTACAACAATTACCAATTGGACTACTTTTTATAGAGTGAGATTAAGGAATTTTGTAATTGAAAATTGAGGTCAGTTTTAAAAACGAGTAAAAAAATTAATTATGCAAAAAAGAAAGTTAGGAAATAACGGGTTGGAAGTTTCCGCATTGGGATTTGGCTGTATGGGTTTAAATTTTTTGGATGGCAAAGGGCTTGATAAGAAAGAGGCCATAAAAACTACTGCGCAATGCCGTTGAAAGAGGAGTCAATTTTTTTGATACTGCTGAAGCTTATGGACCTTATACCAATGAAGAGCTTGTTGGAGAGGGATTAAAACCTTATAGAAAAGACGTTGTGATCGCCACAAAGTTCGGGTGTAAAGATGCCAGTCCTGCAGTAGGTTTAGACAGCAGACCCGAAACGATAAGAGCAGTAACTGAAGCATCACTCAAAAGATTAAAGACAGATTACATTGATTTGCTGTACCAGCACAGGGTTGATCCCAATGTTCCGATAGAAGAGGTTGCCGGAACAGTTAAAGACCTCATACAAGAAGGTAAAGTAAAATATTTTGGCTTATCGGAAGCCGGCGTTAAAACGATAAGAAAGGCACATTCAGTTCAGCCTGTATCAGCATTACAGAGCGAATATTCATTATTCTGGCGTGAACCGGAGGATGAGATTATACCAACTCTGGAAGAGTTAGGTATTGGCTTCGTCCCGTTCAGTCCTTTGGGAAAAGGTTTTCTCACGGGTGCCATCAATACAAAATTAGAGGCTGTTGATCGCAGGAATGTTCTCCCACGTTTCACGGAAGAAAACATAAAGGCCAATTGGGTTTTGGTGGAGGCGCTTTCCGAGATCGCCCAAGAAAAAAATGTAACCACAGGACAATTGGCATTAGCTTGGCTTTTAGCCCAAAAGTCGTGGATTGCACCGATTCCCGGAACCACAAAGCTGCATAGGTTGGAAGAAAATATTGCCAGTACAAATATTATTTTAACCCAGGATGAGCTCGCCAACATTGATATAACGGTGAAAGGAATTACACTTGCAGGTGACCGTTATCCTGAGTTTTTAGCAAAGCAAATTGACAAATAAAAATACAAGCAATGCATCATATTAAAGGAAAAGTAGTTGCCATTACCGGTGCAAGCAGCGGGATGGGTAAAGCCATAGCCATTGAATTGGCTAAAAACGGAGCAAAAGTTATTTTAGGTGCGAGACGTACAGAACAGTTGTTGCAGCTTGTGGAAGACATTAAAAGTACAGGTGGCGAAGCTGCCTGTATTACAACTGATGTGAAGAATAAAGCTGATCTTGATCGTCTGGTTCATAAAGCTGTTGACCAATATGGAAAATTGGATGTGATGGTAAACAATGCCGGTATCAGTCAGCTAAGCCGCATTGACGATCTGGATCTTGAAGGTTGGGAAGAAATGATCGACATTAATCTTAAAGGTGTACTCTATGGAATGGCCGCAGCAATTCCTGTTTTTAAAATGCAGGAGGCGGGACATATCGTCAACATTATTTCTACGGCTGGCTTAAAAATTACCCCGATGATGGGCGTTTATGCCGGAACAAAAAATGCTATTCGTACCATTGCGGAAGCTTTTCGCCAGGAATCGGACGGAAAAATACGCATTACGGGAATATCGCCGGGGTTTGTAAAAACAGATTTTGCTGGCAGCATCAAAAACGAAGAAATGAGAACGGCCATTCAAAAAGAAATGGATCAAATGGCCTTAGATCCTTTAGCCATTGCCAATGCGGTAATGTATGCAGTTAGCCAGCCAAACGATGTTGAAATTGGTGAACTGGTAATTCGCCCGTCAAAACAAAATTGATTAAATTAGTAACGAAATGCAAAAATCATCTGACATCTTTCATATCAACAGTATATCCCAATTGATACGTCTATTGGAGCTTCCTGCGCCGTTGCATCCAATGATTGCATTGGTTGACTATCGGAAAGTACCCATGGAGACATTTCCCAGAGGACAGAAAATAAGTCTTGATTTTTACAAAATTTCCTTTAAAACGGCATTTACGGGACAAATCAAATACGGACAGGGATATTATGATTTTGAAGAAGGCGGAATGGCATTTCTGAAGCCCAGACAAATCGTTTTCCCTCCCGAAGAAATAGAAAGCTATGAAGGAATTGCGCTTTATTTTCATCCGGATTTTATCCGAAACTATCCTTTGGGGAAGACCATACATCAATATGGTTTTTTCTCTTACGATGTGTCGGAAGCATTATTTTTATCCGCTAAGGAAAAAGAGATCATCGCAGGCTTATTTGCTTCAATTGCCGTTGAACTTGAGAATAATATTGACAGCTTCAGCCAGGATGTTTTGGTGTCACAATTAGAATTGTTACTGAATTACAGCAACCGTTTTTACAACAGGCAGTTTATTACCAGAAAAGCCGTCAACAACGATATTGTCAGCTCTCTGGACCAACTCTTAAACCGTTATTTTGAGGAGGGCAACAGTCTGAAAAACGGATTGCCGTCAGTTAAATACATAAGTTCCGAATTAAAGCTATCGCAACGCTATCTAAGTGATTTGCTGAGTTCACTGACCGGACAAAATACACAACAGTTTATTCAGAATACAATTATAGAAAAAGCGAAAGAAAAGTTATCGACAACGAATCTTTCCGTTTCGGAAATTGCGTATGAACTGGGCTTTGAACATTCGCAATCATTCAGTAAACTTTTTAAAACCAAGACTAATTTTTCGCCTTTGGAGTTCAGGCAGTCGTTTAATTAAATATAGCAATCGATCTACTATACGCCCCTTACTTATAGTAATTGAAACTGCCTTTTCATTCGTTATTTCTTACTGGAATTTTTTTGAAGGTTGATCTTTGTCATATATCTTTTGCCGTCATTCATGTATGTTTTTACATCAGTCTATTAACATCAGTTATGCGTTAAAGTTGTCTGAAATTCTTAGGATATTTCAAAGTCGGTATATTTTCCGGTGGCATACGCTTTGCGTATATTAAGGTATGACACCAACCAATAATTCACAAAATACAGAGCATGCCCTGTCAGTACGAGATGCTTTCAGGTCATTTATTGAAGACAAGTTATTTCCTTGTGTAGCAGCTAAGGCTGCACTTACGAGAGATCATATGCATATTTTTGTTGCCGGTCATTTGGCTTGCCCGAAAGATGATCAGGAAATCCTGGATTTCATTTATAAATTCATTGATGAATACAGATCGGCAGATAGCGATTTTCACACTGTTTGTGTGATCTTTCCCGAAACGCATTCTATCAATGAGGAGATGTTTGACAGTCTTCTTTGGCAGAGGTTACAGGCATTGTCTGATCTGGATGCACAGAGATATCCTTATGATTCCCGTGTAGATTCAGACCCGTCATCTCCACAGTTTAGTTTTAGTCTGAAAGAAGAAGCTTTTTTTATTATTGGGCTTTCCCCGGGAAGCAGCAGGGATGCAAGAAGATTCCGTTATCCGGCAATTGTTTTTAATCCACATGAGCAATTTGAAGAATTGAGATCATTAAAAAGGTATGACAAAATGAAAAATATTGTGCGTAAAAGGGATGTTGCGCTTAGCGGCTCCATTAATCCGATGCTTCATGATTTTGGTGATGATTCGGAAGTGTATCAGTATAGTGGTATGAGATATGATAAAAATTGGGAATGCCCTTATAAATATAAAAATTAATGAATACAATACAACCACGAAGCGGTACCGCATTTATTCTACGCAAAGGAGAAAAACTTAAAATTACCGATATCAAAGGAGAACAGGTTTCAGATTTTATATGTTTTAATCTAAATGATACCAAAGAATATCTTTCATCCGGAAGAACAATTGATTATGCAGAAACCATATTTCTGACCAAAGGAAATCCCTTCTATTCAAACAGAAGTAATATTATGTTTAATATTATTGAGGATACCGTGGGCCGTCATGACTTTCTGTTAACTCCCTGCAGTGCCGACACCTTCCGAATTATATACGGCGATGAAAATCCTCACCGCGGCTGTTTTGGCAATCTTTGTGAAGCACTAAAACCATTTGGCATTGAACCTGATAGCATTCCTATTTGCTTTAACGTTTTTATGAATGTTGCAGTTAATGGTGAGACTGGTAAAATAAGTGTGCTTCCTCCCAAAAGTGCAGCTGGAGATTATATAATTATTGAAGCAGCAATGGATCTTATTGTTGGTATGACAGCTTGTTCAGCTGAAATGTCTAATAATTACGCATTTAAGCCTATAGGCTATTCCATAATGTAATTGTAATACCGTAGGAAATCAGTATCAATCGAAATTATTTATAATTCGTGTAAATAGTATATCTTATCATCTGATTAGAAATTAGGAAATAAAAAACCGACATAAGAAAGTAAATCTTCAAATGTCGGTTTTGTGACCAATACGAGCGTATTTACAAAATAAATAATGTTTGAAAGTGATAGAATATAAATTTATATCGATGAGTAAACAGACAAAACATTTTATTTCTATTTATTTATAAATCTTTGAAAGAAAATCAAACCATGTTTACAAAATTGTCGTATATTATAAAAGATATTGCAGAATGAAAATTAATTTTCGTGTGAATAGTGGCTAATCAATTAAGCATAATTTTTTCTTTGCCTTCCGTAATACTTCTACGATAATTATTCATTTTAATTTAAAACTTATGGCAATATTCATTTTTATACTCATCCATTGGTATGCATCTCTTTTTTTTCAGTCCGTTTTTCACCATCGTTATGCTGCACACAATCTTTTTACAATGTCAAAATTTTGGGAAAAGATGTTTTACCTGGGCTGTTTTTTTACTCAGGGTTCCTCTTACATAAGCGCTTACACGTACGGTCTAATGCACCGTTTGCATCACGCACATACAGATAAAGCCGAAGATCCACATTCACCTCACAACGATCCTAATCCTTTTGTCATGATGTGGGCAACACGAAATAACTATTTTAACCTTTATATCGGAAAAACAGATGCCGCAGAAAAATACAAAAAGAATCTTCCGGAATGGGAGAGGTTTGATAAAATAGCACACAATTATATTACAAGATTTTGTTGGATTACTGTGTATATAATTATTTATGCTTTATTGACAACAGCTTGGTGGCAATGGCTTTTTTTACCAGCGACTGTAATAATGGGTTCTCTACAGGGAATGGCCGTAAATTGGTGGGCGCATAAATTTGGTTATGAAAACTATAAGTTAACAAATACTTCAAAAAATATTCTGCCATTTGATTTTATTTTCTGGGGCGAAGCCTATCATAATAATCATCATAAGTATCCGCAAAGACCTAATAATGCAACGAAGTGGTTTGAATGGGACATGGGTTTTCAAACGATGGTTTTTTTACAAAAACTTAAGATAATCAAAATAAAATATCAATAAACAGATTTTAGTTAATGATAATTATTCGATTAGTACCAAAACACATAAAGGAAGTTTCTACAATACTTAAATTGAGAAGAACTTTGAAGATATAATATTCCGTGACCGGTAATTTTTGAAACTAAAGGTTTGATTGGGTAGGAATAATAGATATTGACGAGAATATTGTGAGAAATTTCTCAGATCAAAATATTTTATATGTTTGCCTTCAAGAATCCTTTAAAAAAGAGAATTTCGTATTGCCCATTTGATGCTAAAGGAAGGAAATCATCATTTATTTATGGAGGGCGATAAATTTATAAAAGGTAAATTTTGTCATTCAGAAATATTAGATTAGATCATAACCATTGTTGTTTTTAATAAAATAATGTTCTATGGTTTGTTTTGAAGAACTGCATAAGTGTATCAGTTCTTTGTACGACAGATCTTCGTAAATAAAGGCACTGGGGATATTAATTACATATTCCGTAACAATTTGAATGTCTAAAGTTGTAATTTGCCTGGAGTCATCTAAAATATCCAAATTAGATTCCTTATTCAAAAAAGGTATTTTGCTGGTGATTGAATCTTTAAATTTATATAATCGTATAGTATTCATATGTTAATTTTTAATGATTAGGGATTTAAATTAGAAAATAAATGTTCAATCGGGAATAATGGAACAAATTATTTTACTAACTTCAATATGAAATAGTTTTCGGAACAATCCGGAATCTTATATTTAAATGCTATTAATCTTTCTTCTATCCTTGCCATCAATCCATCTTTCTAGCATTGTTTGTTCTGAAGGAGATTGATCTTTATTAATGGTCAGAGCTTTTAATACGACATTCCAAAAACTGAGTTTTTCGCTGAATTCCTCTTTATAGTTTTTTAAAGCCTCAATATATATTTGTTCGTACCTATTAAGTCTATCACTATTTTTGATTTTCGGAATGTTTACAATAATGTTCTGTATGATCTCTGATAAATTATGAGGGGAATGGATTTTGATAAAGTTTAGTTCCATTTTGCAAATATTTAAAAATGAAATCATAAGATGAAAAAACTCATCATGCATATTACGAATATTTGTTTTCCAGTATTGTAATACTTCTTTTGGGAGAATTTGATTTCCTAATAGCTCCAGTTTTGCGTAATTTTCTTTTATTATTTTTATGAAAATTTTATTCTGTTGCCAAAACAGAGAATAATTAAAGTAGTTTGCTTGTATAGTATTTTCTTTTATATATTCAATTTGGAGTTTGATATACATAAGATTTTGTTTTATCTCATTGATAATGGTTTCCCAAAGAATATGTTTAGTCAGTGTACAATTGGTTTTAAAAACCAGTCTTGATTTTTTATTTGATTTTTGCAGCTCTTTTAGTATACGAAGAATTTCTTCCAGATCTTTATTTAAGGCGATATTGGTATTTCTGATATAAAGCAATGAAACAAATTCAGTATGAGAGATTTTATTCAAGCTGTTTTTTTTATTGAGCAGACGAAATTTAGTTTTCCTTTTATTAAGTGTATGTTTCATTTTAAGCATCACAGGCAGTTATTTATTCTATTGAAAATTCCAGACTAAGCCTTGCCATCAGATAACTGACGGTAGATTCTGCACCCTGATTGAGATTTACATTTTTTTCCTCAAGCCCATCATAGCAACCTCCCGTTGCAGGGTTATAAACAATCTGATTCAAATGATTTTTCCCCAAAAACCAGTTGAAGGAATTCTTCATCATTTGCAGATACTTTTCATCTTTAAAAGTTTTATAAAATGAAGATAAAGCCAGAACGGTGTAGGCAACATCAATAGGTTGCTCTCCACCAATGGGGAGTACATTTTCAGTATTTTCTTTTTGCAGCCAGCCTTTATTGGAAATCACTTTTATGCTGTCATTAATCATAATTTTAGACATTAAAAACTGGAAAGACTCTTCAGCAATTTGCTTGTAAAGTTCATCCTTAGTAGAAATCCACGCACACAGTAAAGCTTCCGGCAATACGCTGTTTCCGTAGGTCAGATAATTCTCAAACCAATGCCAATCGTATTTTGCTTCATGTTGATACATTTTCACCAGACGATTTGCTAATTCTTTTAATAAAGGAAGGTTATTTTCTGAGTTTTGATAATACAATCCTTTAATAATAAAAGCCATTGCTCTTGTAGAATGAATTTTTTCTGCCCAGACAAGATTTTTCTGAATGATTTTTTCCGCATTCTCAGACAATTCCTGTGGCAAAATTTCTTTTAATGAAATTAAATAACCTAAAGCCCAGATTGCTCTTCCATTGGAGTCATCCAGATTAGTTTCATAGTTTTGATTAGTGAATTGTTTTTGTTCATTTACATAGTTCAGGAAACTCCCGTCTTTATGCTGGCAAAATTTAATAAAGTTTAAATAAATTAAAATCAATTGCAGATCTGCTTTGTTTCTACTGATTTGAAAATGCTTGCAAATAGCGATCATCGCCCGTGAATTATCATCCAGCGTATATCCTGAATTGATATCCGGTTTGCTTATCTTTGAAAACTGAATCATCCCAAAATCGGTTGTCATATTTTGAATATGCCCAAGATTGATTTCCGGTAGAGTATAATTGAGTTCTGTTTTATTATTTTTAAATTTCTGAAATAACAAAGCGTGTAAGATAGATGAATTTTCCCACGCTGTCGGAGCCATTTTTTCCAATGATTTCTGACGTAGCTCCTCTCGTTTGCTTTCATTTTCTAATAATGTGTTTACCGCAACAGCCAACTGCTCCGGAGCTTCAAAATCAATAATAATTCCTGTATCTTCCTTTAAAACTTCCATAGCATGCGGAATTGGAGTAGAAACAATGGCGCATCCGCTGCTGATTGCATAGGAAAATGTACCGCTTACTGCCTGATTTCTGTCTTTTGAGGTGAAAAGATAAACATCGGTAAGCTGAAGATATTCTAGTAATTCCTGAAGTGGAAGATAATCATTTATAAAGCGGATGTTGTTTTCCAGATGAAGGGTACAGGTAAGGTCTTCCAAAAAGTCACGATATTTTTCGCCTTCATGCCTTACTAATGCAGGATGTGTTTTGCCAAGAATTAAAAAAATGACATCAGGGTTTTTAGCAATGATTTCCGGTAAGGCTTTCAGTGTCGTTTCAATATTTTTTCCGGAACCTAATAATCCGAAAGTGGAAAGAACTTTTTTATTTTTAAGATTATACTTTTCTTTCAAAGTAATTTTGTCTACGAAGGGCAAAAGGTGTGTTCCGTGAGGGATTACCGTAATTTTATCAGGAGAAAGGTCATAATGGTTCAAAAGAATGTCCGCTGAAATACTTGTCATTACGATAATAGATTTTGCATAATCTGCGATCTTTTTCACTTTTTCCTTCAGCTCTTTATCAGGGTTTGGCAAAACAGTGTGAAAAGTGATGATAATATCTTTTTTTAAGTTCTTGAGAAAAAGTAACAAACCATTTTGGGTTTCATTAAAAAATCCGAATTCGTGCTGAAGCATCACTAACTCAATAGCATCATTTTTGTTGATTTTTGCGGCTAATTCCAAGTAGGAAACGGCGTCCGAGATATTTAATTTATACTCGGTAAATTCTTGATATTCATAATTTTCCTCTTCTGTTTCCATCGGACAAATAATTGATTTGAAGGATTCTCCGAATTTCGACTGAAGAGATTTTATCAGATCTTGTGTATAAGTGGCAATTCCGCATACCTTTGGAGGAAATGTACTTACAAAGACAATCTCGGTTTTATTATAGATTTTGTGTTTTTTATCATTATAAGATTGTCTAATTGCTTTATCCTCCACGTCTGAATTATTATTTTTATTCATTTTAATTTCTTTTTTAATTTGCCGAATAATTTTCATACCGCGTACATCATAAGCTCTTTCAATAACTTTGAAATACTGAGTGAGGCAACAGCAATTCTTTCGTCTGCGGCTCCATAATAAATATATAGTTTGTTATTTTCCACAATGGTTCCCGTCGGGAAACATACATTGTTAACCTCACCCTTGAGTTCCCATTCTTTTTCGGGTTTGAAAAGCGGATAAGGAAGTCTGGAAATTTCTTTTTTTGGATTTTCAAGGTTCAGTAAAGCTGCACAGGCGTTGTAAACATAACCGTTAATGGTGTCATAAACACCGTGATAAATCATCAACCAGCCGTATTCTGTTTCTATTGGCGGACATCCACCTCCGATATAACTTGATTCGTGATCGTATTTTGGAGATAAAAGAACATGGTCTTTAAAATGTGAAAAGTAATCCTGCCAGAAATCAGAATTCAAGTCTTCAATATTTTTTATGCTGACAATCTGAATTTCAGGCCTTATTCTGTGAAGAAAATAAAATTTATCGTTTATTTTTCTTGGGAAGAAAATCAGATTTTTATCCCACAAAAAAACAGGATCGCTGTCAGGATGATTGGTTTGAAATTCGTTGTATCTTCTATATTTATCCGGGATTAAATCCTCTGATTCTGATAAAAGCTTAAACTCTTCATAAGAAATTTTTGGAACAATAATTTCCTTATTTTTCCAGGATTTGAGATCTTTTGAAGTCGTTAATGTTCCTAAAGCATTGATGCCATCATAACTGGTGTAAGTAAGATAAAACAAATCATCTATTTTTACAATTCGAGGATCTTCTACACCGTGTTTTTCGTATTCAGATTCAGGAACAATAATGGGTGAATCTGACCGTTTTTCTACCGTAAGCGGATCTGACAATATGCAATGCCCGACAGTTGAAAAATTACCCTTGGCAACAGCGCGGTAAAATACATGTATTTTGCCATTTTCCTTAATAATAGCAGGATTCAAAACCCCTTCGTTTTCAAAACTTAAATTGGTTTTTCTAAGTATAATTCCTTCTTTTTTTATTTCTACCATTTAGGTTGTTGCGTTGCGACTTTCATTTTCTTTGTCTTTCCTTTTGTTTTGTTTGGCTTCCCGCTTCTCTTTTAATGATTTTGCCGCAGGTGTTTTATCTGTTTTTTTCTTTGTATCCTTTTCTTTTGACATTTTAAAATATTTTTATTATATGTAAAGGTCATCTATTAAAAAAAGAAAGGTTTGTAATAGTCTATTAATTTGTTACATAAATCATAGTAATTAAAATTTAAAGGACTAACTTTGAAAGGATGGCTGTCAACATATAGATTGACAAACACGAAATACGGTAAGGATTATGAAGTTATATATAAAATATATGGTAAGCCTGCGCTGCAAGATGGTGGTTCATCAGGAGCTTGAAAAACTGAATATCAGAAATGCCGTAGTAGATTTAGGACTTGTAGAAATATTGGATGATATTACAGATGAACAGCGACAGTTTTTAAAAGAAAATCTCCTCAAAACCGGACTTGAATTACTTGATGATAAAAAAAGCATTCTGATCGAAAAAATAAAAAGTGCGGTTACAGAAATGATCCATTATTCCGAATCTCTTCCGAAAGAAAATTTCTCAGATTATATCAGTGAAAAGCTTGGTTACGATTACACTTACCTTGCCAATACATTTTCTGAAGTGAAAGGAATGACTTTACAGCATTTTATCATCATCAATAAAGTGGAAAGGGTAAAAGAGCTCCTTTTGTATGATGAACTCAATCTTACTGAAATCTCTTATAAACTCAATTACAGCAGTGTTGCGCATCTTTCCAACCAGTTTAAAAAAATAACTGGACTTTCTCCTTCTTTCTACAAACAGCTAAAGCAAAAACGGCTGAAAAATTTAGAAGACTTATAAAAAGTGTGATATATGTAAATTTAGTATTGAAATGTGTAGCGGGATAAGATTAAAATGGATCACCTTTGGATTGTAATAATTCTGTTACACAAAAATTCGAATTATGAATACAAATCACAATAAAGCTCATGAGGCTTTTAAAATTACAGGAGATTGGAAAGAACAATCAAAACAGTTAAAAGAAAAGTTTTCACAACTTAAAGATTCAGATTTGGTGCTTGAAAAAGGAAAAGAAAATGAATTGCTAGGAAGATTGCAAAATAAACTAAGTAAAAGCCGTGAAGAGGTTATTAAGATTCTTAATAACACTCAACTTTCATAATGAGTTTATTATAACTCCGGTAAACAGCTCAATATGTTTAAAGGGGTTTTAATACAAAAGGGGACGGGTACTTTTTTAGTTCCCGTCCTTTTTTATTCTGATATTATTATATTTCGTTTAACTAGAAAGATATGAAATCAACTTATAATTTGCAGAATCTTACCGGACAGATCTTCAATGTAACGGCTAAAATCCAGTCTTTATATCCTGAATTGTATTTTCTATTAAATGAGACTCCATTATTTATGTCACCGAACGAGAAAAATATTACAATGAAAGACTTTAAGCAATATCTTTCCTCTATTAGAATGCAGCTCATTACTTTCGAAAAAGCAAAAAATAAAAAATGAAAACAATTATATTATATAAATTTAAAAACTCTTTCACGCAGAAAATGCCTCTTCTGAAAGAAAATAATCTGCTTAGTTCGCTTAATGATCTGATGGCAATTGATCTTCTTGATACAGAAGTGATAACGGAATATACAATTGATGTTCCTGACGATTTTAATTTTGAATACCACAGCAATGAAGAATTGTTGGAATTGTGCAAGGCTTCTAAAAGTTTTATAGATTATCATTTTGTAACAACTTTAAACGACTATGATGTTATCTGATTTTAGCAATAAAAGTTTCAATTTATTAGTATACTAATAGATGTAATATTCTAAAATAAAAGCGCAATCTGATATATTGAGTATATCCAAACTAAAAAAATCAAAATGGCGCAAACTGTCTTTAGTTTGCGCCATTTGGTAAATATGTGACCTCGACAGGATTCAAACCTGTAACCTTCTGAGCCGTAATCAGATGCGCTATTCAGTTGCGCCACGAGGCCATTGTTTAATGGTTTGCAAATATAACACTTTTTTGCTTTCTTTGAAAGATGAAACCAAGAATTTTACTATTAATCGCGTTTTTAACGCTAACGGCTTGTAAAAGAGAACAAAAAAAATCTACTTCAGAACCTGTTTTAATTTCAAACAACGTTCAGTATACCGAAGAAAACGGAATTTTAAATATCCAGTCGGGAAAGTTTAGCTATAATTTTAAAGAAAATCAGCTTCCATTCAAAAAAATCATATTGCTGAATGCAAGTATGGCGGGATACATAACCGAACTGGGAGCTGAAAATATGATAATCGGCGTTGCAAGTCCGGAGTATATTTATTCCGAAAATATTCAAAAATTAGTAAGAGAAGGTAAAATTCAAAACGTCGGAAATGAACAGAAATATGATGTGGAAAAAATCATTTCTTTAAAACCCGATGCTATTTTTACCAATCATATCGCGAGTTTCGACAATACCTATAAACTTTTGAAAGATAATGGAATTCAGGTTGTATTTTTAGATGAATATCTTGAGCAGAATCCGCTTGAAAAAACGGCCTATATTAAACTTTTCGGGAAACTTTTCGGGAAAAGTGACACAGCAATTGCTAAATATGATGAAATTATTAAAAACTATCAGGATCTAAAGCAGATGGCTGCTAAAGCTAAAGAAAGACCTACTATTCTTGCAAACGAAATGTATGGCGACATCTGGTATCTTCCCGGCGGAAAGACATCACTGGCACATTTTATTTCAGACGCCAACGCCAATTATATTTTGAAAAATAATACGGAAGAAAAAGCAGTTACCATGAGCTTTGAAGAGGTTTTTGCAAAAGCAGACCAGGTTCAGTACTGGATCAACGCCGGAAATCATCCTTCGAAAAAAGAAATGCTGACAATGAACCCTGTTTATAGCAAATTGCCTGTTTTTAATAAAGGGAAAGTGTATGTAATTACCGGAAAAGAAAAAGCCAAAGCCAATGATTTTTTCGAAAGCGGCGTGGTAAGATCGGATCTTGTGTTAAAAGATTATATTAAAATTTTCCATCCTGAACTTTTGCCGGGTTATCAGCTTACCTACATGAAAGAATTGCAATAACTCGGACTATTTGCTTATTTTTGACTTTTCATTTTTTAAATTATGTGGAAAACGATTAAACGCATCATATTCATCATTCTTATTCTGAACGTAGTATTTATTGTTTGGGGAAGATTTTTTAATCCGCCTATAACGATTACGCAAATAGGAGGATTATTAAAATACGGAAAATTGAACAGGGACTATGTTTCGTATGAGGAAATGGGAAACAATGTAAAAAAAGCAGTTATCGCTTCCGAAGACCAGAAATTCTTTTCACATAACGGTTTCGATTACACTGCCATTGAAAAGGCGATGAAGCACAATGAAAAAGGTAAAAAAATCAGGGGAGGAAGCACCATTTCCCAGCAGACGGCAAAAAATATATTTCTGTGGCAGGGAAGAAGCTGGTTCAGAAAGGGGCTTGAAGCTGTTTATACTTTTATTATCGAAAAAGTGTGGAGCAAAGACATTATCCTCGAAAGATACCTCAACTCCATCGAAATGGGACAGGGCGTTTTCGGAGTTGAAGCCGCCTCAAAGTATTATTTCGGGAAATCTTCAAAAGACCTTACTGTATCCGAAGCAGCTTGGATAGCAGCCGTTTTGCCCAATCCTAAAAAATATGATCCTAAAAATCCTTCAGCCTATTTAAGAAAGAAACATAATTGGATCATGAGACAAATGAGGAATGTGAGTTTGAAATAGTATCTTTGTACTAATGAAACTCTTTAAATCCGGTAACAATTTCGAGTCTGTTCTTAAAAAATATTTTTCCTTTAAGAATGAGACAGCTTCTCTTGAACCCTTTTCAGAATTTATGGAAAGTGCTAAAAGTGCGGATTTTACAGATGTGATTAATTTCCTGAGAAGCAATCCGCCAGTCGCAGAAAATTTTAAAAAGTATATTCATAATATTTTCAGGGATAAAACCTTTAATCTGTCTTTAACAGAAGCGAATATTCTCTCTGAAAATGCTTTCGTTCCTGAACTTAAGAAAAGAATTCTTAATAAGATTCTGCCCCCCGTCGTCAATGAACAGACGATCTGGTACATGATCGACAATGTAAGTTTTACACCGAAAAAAGATATTGAATTTCTTCAGAATCTGCCGGAGAATGAGATTGATGAATTCTTTAAAATTTTAGGATTATCGGATTTTATCATAAAGCCACAAGTAAAAAAAGAGTTGCTTTTCTCAATGAACATACTTTCGTGGCGTGTTACCGGCTCGGCAATGGAAGTTGAGGTAGTAAGGATGGCGCCTCAATATCGTAATTTTGATAATCCTTTTCTTGCTTTACAGAATGAGCTTGAGGAGCTTGCTGCAGAATTTGAGAAAGATCCGGAACTGCAGCTGCATTCTAAAGACAGCCGCTATAAGCAGATAAAAATTTACATCGAACAATGTCTCGAATTTGTAAATATTTCATTTAAAAATTCATCTAAATACGGAATTTCCGGGAAAATCAACCAGTCTCTGCTGAAAATCCGCCAGCAGGTTCAGAGAATTTATGAAACGGTACAGCTGTTGGTAATTGATGATGAAAAAGATATTTTAATCAATTCAAAGCAATTGGTATTTAATATTTTAAGTTATAAATCACACAGGAATAATATTTCAGAGCTTATTAATGACAGCACAAGGCTGATTTCGCATCTTATTACCAATCATACGGCTGAAACGGGAGCACACTATATTACATCCACACGCAAAGAATATATGACGATGTTCTATAAAGCCAGCGGCGGCGGAATTATTGTAGGAGCGCTTTGTGTTTTGAAAATGCTGTACGGCTATGTTCCGGGAAGTGATTTTTCACACGCATTCCTGTATTCCATGAACTATGCAATGGGCTTTGTGATGATTTACCTGATGGGCTTTACGCTGGCAACAAAACAGCCTGCGATGACGGCCGCCACCATGACGAAAGTTCTGTCTGAAGAAGGGAATATAAAAACAGACAGCAAAGAATTTGCCCACCTGGTCTCAAAGCTGTTCCGCAGCCAGTTTATTGCTTTTGTAGGAAATGTTCTTTTATCTTTCCCTGTCGCATTGATTATTATCTATGGCCTCGACGTTTTTTTCTCACAGAATCTTGCCGTTGAAAGGTCTGATAAACTCCTCAAAGATCTTGATCCTTTTAAATCCAAAGCGGTACTGCATGCATGTATTGCAGGATTTTACCTTTTTATTTCGGGCATTATATCTGGAAATATCGGCAACAATTCCGTGTTTTATCAGATACCGGAGAGAATATCAAAAAACCTTTCCATCAGAAGATTATTCGGAAAGAACTTTGCAAAAGGCTTATCAAAATATTATGCTAAAAACTGGCCGGGTATTGTATCGAATTTCTGGTTCGGGGTATTTCTCGGAGCGACGGCTCCGGTAGGATTGTTTTTAGGTCTTGACCTGGATATCAGGCATATTACTTTTGCAGCAGGAAATTTTGCCCTGGGTCTTTACGGAAAAGATTTCACTATAGATTCTTATACATTCTGCATCTCACTATTTACCGTTTTCCTGATCGGGTTTTTCAATTTTGCGGTCAGCTTTAGTTTATCTATGTTTCTGGCATTCCGATCAAGAAAGCTTAATTTCGGACAGGTAAGTGAAATCTATAAAGGGATTTTCAGATATTTTCTGAAAAATCCGTTGAGGTTTTTTATCCCGCTGCGCTCCGGACTTGATAAAAGAACGGATGATCTTATGAACAGCAGGATTACTACGAAATCTGAAGATCATTAAATTTCTCAGCACCAAACTTATCCTGGAATTTCTTCAGATAAAAACTTTTACGCATCTGAAAATCGTTTTTCAATAGCGGTGAATGGATTTTGATAATCACGGTTTTGTCTTCAATATTTACACTTTTAATTTCCCGGAAAAGGCTTTCATCAAGATATTCCTCTAAGAAATCCTTGATCTCAAAGGCAATCAGTTTATCTTCAAAACCATAGATCCTTGCGAAAGATTTCACAAGGTCGGATGACTGGTATTCCCGTTTTTTATTTTTCTTCATGATAAAATTCTGTTACATCAAACGGATTATAATTCGAAAATGATACTTTCCTCATTAATTTTTTTAACCACATTTTCTGTACGTTCCCGATGGGTATCTGTAATAAAAATCTGCCCGAAATTCTCCTGATTTACCAGCTCAATCAGCTGAGAAACCCTGTTGTCATCAAGTTTATCAAAAATATCATCCAGCAGCAGAATCGGCGTTTTTTTGGTAAGTTCTTTTACAAGGCTCATCTGTGCAAGCTTTAAGGAAATAAGGAAAGATTTTTGCTGTCCTTGTGAACCGATTTTTTTAATTAAAACAGAGTCCATTTCAAACAAAAGATCATCTTTATGAATGCCTTTTGAAGTATAGGTAAGCATTCTGTCACGCTCCAGGCTTTCTTTTAACAGGTCTTCGAAAGAGTTTTCCAAAAGATGGGATTCATAAATTACCGAAACATGTTCCATGCCCCCGGAAATAATCTGATAAAAACTCTGAACGATAGGATTCAGCTTTTCAACAAAATCCCTGCGTTTTATGAAAATCTTGGTTCCGGTTCTGGTAATGGGATCATCATAGATTTCCAGGGAATCTTTGTCCCAGATTCTGTTTTTAGCAAAATATTTTAATAGTGCATTTCTTTGCTGAATGGCTTTCTGATATTGGATGAGATCAAACAGATATTCGGAATCGGTCTGTGAAATCATAGAATCCAGAAACTTCCTTCTGCTTTCTCCGGAATCTGAAATCAGGTTGGAGTCGTAGGGGGAAATCATAACGCTGGGCAGATAGCCGATATGATCCGCGAGCCGGTCATAGCTTTTGTCATTCTTTTTGATGATCTTCTTGGCTTCTTTCGGCTGAGAAATTTTAATGACATCTTCACTGTCTTCATTCATAATTTCTGCATCAATTGTGAAAAAATCTTCCTCATGCCTGATATTATTGAGATCAGTGTTTCCCAGGAAACTTTTTCCTACTGAAAGATAGTGGAGCGCATCCAGGATATTGGTTTTTCCTACACCGTTATTTCCCACAAAACAGTTGATCTGCGGTGAAAACTCAAATCTTTTTTCAGAATGGTTCTTAAAATTATACAGCGAAAGTTTCTTGATAATCATTCTTCAAAAATACTTCATTATTACTGAAAATAAAAAAGGAAGTGCAGAGCACGTTTCCACTCCGAAAGAAAAATAGACATCATCTCTTTCGTTCTCAGAGAAATAAATAAAAATATACGTAATAATACCCGAAAGAAAAAAAGAAACCGAATAATTGAAAGTAAGATATTGTGAAGCAAGCATCATGCTTAGAAATACTAAGATATAAGCAATGTATTTGGTATTCTGAACACCGATAAGTGCAGGAAAAGTCTTTACTGTGTCCACTTTCATATCACGGATATCAAACGGAAGTACCAATGCGGTGATGAAAAAAAAACTGATCATGAATATAGGAATATTAAATTCCGGCAAGGTAAGCCAGCAGTTCACCAGCGCCCAGACCAGACCGACATAAAATACTTTCAGCAACGGGATTTTCCGGATGTAAAGATCAAGAAAAAAACTATTGTAGAGGAGTCCCAGAAAAACAATGATGCCCCATTTTATCAGGCGTATTTCATTATGATTATAAATAATTAAAAGAGCGCAAATCATCCCGGCGACAATATTCAGAATCAGTATTTTAAAGAAATGTTTTGTTTTCTGGTACTTGGTGTAAAGATATCCGCTGAAATAGGTGATAAAAATCAGGAAAACAGTAGGATAACGGAATGTGTTTTGCTCCTCCATGAAGAATACTGCAAAAAGGGTCCCCATTAAAGAAACATACAATTGGCTGTCTATAACGGATTTTTTCAGTATTTTTAAGAAATTCATTTATCAAAAATAACATATATGAAAAGATTTTCCAAGATTTTTATGCTTTTGCTGCTCCTGCTGAATTTTTCGGTGGTTTTTGCTCAGAAATATTATGATGAGCAATGGAAAAAAGTAGCTGCAAATTCTCAGAAAGGAGCTTATAAATCAAATCTTCCCATCATTTCAGAAATACAAAAACAAGCGATGAAAGACTATGATATCGTACAGCTAATTCAGTCTTTAAAGGCGGAATTTATCATAATTAACCGAATTCAGGATGATGAAAAAAACAATACGGCAAGTCAGTTTTTCAAAAAACTTACGGATGTAGAAAAACAGCTGAAAAGTGATGACAAAGTACTATTTGAGGTTTTACTGAATAGTTTTTTCCTTGATTATTATAATGAGCATTCCTGGGAAATAAGACAGCGTACCAATATCAATTCGCAGGATCTGTCACAAATAGAAACCTGGAGCAGGCTTGATTTTAAAAATTATTTAAATAAAAGCTATCAGACGCTTGATCTGCAAAAAGAAAAAATGAAAAAAATTGCTTTGAAAAAGTTTGAAAACACATTTTCAAATGGCGATTATATTACTTATTTTCCAACATTATGGGACTGGTATCTTATCCAGGAAAATATTTTTTTTGCCAACAATGATTTTTTTACTAAAAATGAACTCGAAGAAAACCGCATTAAAATTAATACAAACTTTGATGAATTAATCACTCAGAATACAGGCAATTCCAAACTGTATTTTATGCACCAAAAATTGCAGCAAAACTGTAATTTCAATCAGTGCAAAGACAGGTTGGTGCAGCTTCGTAATCTTCTGAAATCCGATGCAGATGGCGATTATAAAGTCCTGATCATGGAGGATATCATGAATCAGCTGATTTCTGATAAAAAGCAAAAAGAAGCGCTGGAAATAGCCGCTCAGGCCAAAAAACAATATCCGAAATCTCCTTTCATCGGTAATATAAAAAATATAGAAAATCAGATTTTAAATCCGTTTTTGAATATAAAATACGAACAGCAGACTCAAAGCAATAAACCGATTCACTTTGTAGCAGAATATAAAAATGTGAGTTCTTTTTCCATCAACATTTATGAGGTGAAAGAGGATCTGACCTCATTTCTAAAATATGCCAAAAATCCTTATGCCAATACGTTCAGCAGTGTTAAAAAGAATCTTATTAGAAAAGAGGCATATCAGCTGAATGATCCAAAAGATTACCAAAATCACAAAACATCTCTGGAAATAAAGTCTCTTCCGTCCGGAATTTATCTTGCGGAATACACTGTTGACGGGATCAGCGCCAAAGATGCCGAAGCTGAAAAAGATTTTTATTTTCTGGTCTCAGACAACAGAGTTATTTACCAGTCAAAGACCGACAGAAATCAGTTGGAGAATGAATTAAAATTGGTTAACAGCGAAAACGGACAGCCTGTTGCTAATGAGAGTCTTACGTTTTATGAATTTGTTTCAAATAAAAACGTCAATACGATACAAGGTAAAACCGACGGTAAAGGTGTTTTTACATTTCCAACAACAATCAATAAAGATTATTACAAAACTTTCCTCATCTCAGAATCGAAAACAAATAATTTTCAGATGATGGATGTGTATGGAAACCGAGCATCCGTTGTAGATCGAAACAATGAAACGAAACCCACCAAGGCCCAGATTTTTATGGACAGGGCCATCTACAGACCCGGTCAAACAGTTTATTTTAAAGTGATTAATACCAGTCTTGATAAAGAGAAAGAGTCCGTTACTTCAGGGCTACAGCAAAAAATAACATTAAACGATGCAAACGGTCAGGAAGTTTCGTCGCAGACATTCACTACCAATGAATTCGGTTCTTATCACGGAAGTTTTATGTTGCCGAAAGGTAAATTAAACGGAGTTTTCTATTTAAAGACCGATACCAATGAAGGGTATAAAGATTTCAGCGTTGAAGAATATAAACGACCGAAGTTTGAAGTAACCTTTGATCCCGTAAAAGACGAATACAAATACGGACAAACCATTGAGCTGAAAGGGAAAACCATGATGTTTTCCGGAGTTGCTTTAAGCAATACAATGGTACAGTACGAAATTAAAAAACACAATATCCGCTGGAGGTATTTTTCCTGGTATCCGCAGGATGATGATAATGAAAATTCTGTTTTGGGAGAAGCAAAAACCAATGAAAAAGGAGAATTTATCATTAAGCTTGATCTTAAAAAAGATGAAAATGTAGAAGGTATCCAGATTGATAACTATGAAATCAATGCTTCCGTTACGGATATCAACGGGGAAACACAGAGTGCGGATACACAGTTGAAAGTTGCGTCAGTTTCCCATTATATACAGGCTGAGGAAATTAAAGATGTATTCTCTGATGAAAATATAAAGCTGAAAGTTGAAACCAAAAATTATAATGAACAGAACCTTAAAAAATCGTATCAGGTAAAATTATCAAAGCTGCAGGCGCCGGACAGGATTTTCAGGGACAATTTTACATCTGAAGTTCAGGATATGCCGAAATACTCAAAAGCAGAGTTCATCAGCAAATTTCCTCATGATCTTTATGATAAAAATGATGAAAAGAAAAACTGGAAAACAGCTTCTGTTATTCTTAATGATGTAAAAAGAAATGAAGAATCGCTTGATCTTGGAAAACTAGAAGCGGGAGATTATCAGCTCGAATTATACAATATCGAAGGTAAAGACACGATAAAAACGACTCAGAATTTCAGTGTCTGGGATAAAAAATCTTTAAAGCCGAATCAAAAAACCTTCCTTACGGTTCTACAGCCTAAAGAGTTTCTAAGAGGCGAAAAAGCGGTTTTTACTGTTTATTCTTCAGTACCTGAAGCCTGGCTGAATATTTTCGTTCAGGACGGTTCTGGAAAAACAGTTTCTGAAGTTCGGCAATTTAAAAACGGAATGATAGAATATGCAGCAGGCATTCCGAAAGATAAAAATATTCAGACGTTGAATGTGCAGTTTCAGGTAGTGGCATTTAATGACGTTCAGACAGAATCTGTCAATCTTGCCATAAAAGATGCTGAGCAGCCTTTAAGAATTGAAACCGTTACTTTCAGAGATAAAATTCAGCCGAACTCAAAAGAAAAATGGTCAGTAAAAGTATCTGGAAATGAAAAAGAGAAATTCAATGCCGAGGTTTTAGCCAATATGTACGATATGTCTCTGGATAAATTTGTGATCCATAGATTCAACTGGTACAGTTTATATACGCCGGTTTCCATTGTTACTTCTTATGACATCAGAAAATATCTTAATCAGCAATACTATCAGAAAAGATTAGAATATATGGCGAAAAAACAAGTGAGTGTTCCTACTTTTAATTGGTTTGATAGGAGCTTTTTTAGATCACTGCAGGGTAATTTATCTGGACTTACAATTCGTAGCGCTGCCAATCCGGCACCAATGGCAGATAGTATTTCAAATAAAAATATTGAAGAGGTGGTTGTAATGGGCTACAGCAAAGTAGCTGCAACAGCTTCAGAAGTTGTTGCTGACGATGTTGATTATGACGGAGTTCTTGATAAAGACGACAAACCCTTGGAAAATATCCCTGTCCGCCAGAATCTTAATGAAACTGCTTTCTTTTATCCTGATCTGAAAACAGATTCCGAAGGAAACGTAAGCTTCGAGTTTAGTTCTCCGGAAGCGTTGACGAAATGGAAGTTAATGTTCCTGGCTCACACAAAAGATGCAAAGGCGGCAACTTTGGAAAAAGAAGTCATAACCCAAAAAGAATTTTCGGTAACACCCAATTATCCACGATTTTTAAGGGAAGGTGACGAATTAAATTTACAATCAAAACTGTCGAATTTAACGAATAAAAAATTAAACGGTTCGGCAAGCTTACAAATCCTGGATGCTATCACTAATGAAGATATTTCATCTCAATTCGGATTACATTCAAGTGCCAAGAATTTTGATTTAAGTGAAAACGAAAATTCAGCGTTAACATGGAACATAAAAGTTCCGGAGAATGTTTCTTCGATCATTTTGAAAGTAGTTGCCAAAGCCGGTCAGTTTTCCGATGGCGAACAAAAAGCGGTGGCAGTTTTACCCAACAGAATGCTGGTGACAGATGCGGTTCCGATTTTCGTGAAAGAAGGTGAAACCAAAACATTTACATTGGAAAATCTTAAAAATTCAACTTCAACATCAATTTCCAATGTTTCCAATACGCTGGAACTGACGACCAATCCGATCTGGGAAATCATGTTTGCGCTTCCAAGCCTTAAAAATGACCAGAATAATTCTGCCGATGTGATCTTCAATAAATGGTTTGCGGATGTTCTGGCTTCAGAAATTTTCAGGGCTAATCCGAAGATGAAAACTGTTTTTGAAGAATATCAGAATAAAGGATTATTAAACTCCAATCTGGAGAAAAACCAGGAATTAAAACAATTGTTACTGGAAGAAACGCCGTGGGTTTTGGAAAGTAAAAATGAAGAAGAGCAAATGGCTAAACTGGCAGTGTTGTTTGATGTAAATTCAATGAAAAATTCAATTAATCAGGATTGGGATGATCTCAGAAAACTGCAGAATCCTGATGGCGGATTCTCCTGGTATCAGGGATATCCGAGTTCCTTTTCCACATCATTGTATATCCTGAAAAACTTAGGAAAAATTAATATATGGCTGAAAGATCATGTAAGTGATTATCAAAGTTCCGAACAAAATGATTTGGTTAAAAAACTCATTCAGTATGTAGATAATGAAGTTGCAAAATATGATACTTCGGCTTCGCTTAAATCAAATAAAGAAAATATCCTGAATAACTGGACGCTGGAGTATCTTGATACCCGGAATTACTGGGAAAAACAATATCCTTTAACAGGAAAAAGCGAGACAATAAAATCACTGGTAAAACAAAAAGCAAAAACAGCAAAAATCACGGATTTCACATTTTTCGGATTGCATCGTACTGCTTTACTGATGAATGATTTCGGTTTGAAAGATGTTTCGGATAAACTGATGAATTATTTAAAAGAAACTTCCGTAGACTCAAAAGCTCAGGGCGTTTACTGGAAACAGAATCTTGACAACTGGGGTTGGTTCAGTTCCAAAGTTGTGAATCATGCCGGAGCGTTGGAAGCATTTAATACATTAAAGCCGAACGATCAGAAATTTATTGAAGATTTGAAAATCTGGCTGATCACACAGAAAGAAGTGAATTCATGGGGAAGCTCGAGAGCAACTTCGGAAGTAATTTTCACGATCCTAAATTCAGGAAAATCATGGACTTCTGCTGAAAGTGATAAAGCAACCATTATTTGGGATGGAAAAGAACTGAAGCCGGAAACCCAGGCAACCGGTTATGTGAAATCTACAATAAAAACGGATGTTCTCAATAAAAATCTTGCTGAGGTTACCATTACCAAGCCGGGACCGGGAATCGTTCAGGGAGGTTTATTCTGGCAATATTATGAAGATCTGGACAAAATAAAATCTTCAGAAAATTATCTGTCGGTAACAAAAGAATTGTACAGAAAAATCAAAACAGTCAACGGTGAAGAATTACAGAAAATAACACCGGAAACTCCGTTGAAAGTAGGAGATAAAGTTACGGTAAGAATGATTTTAAATACAGACCGTGCCATGGAATTTATTCATATCAAAGACATGCGGGCAGCTGGTTTTGAACCTTTGGATGTACTATCCGGATACCAGTGGAAAAATAATTTAGGCTATTATCAATCCACAAAAGATGCTTCCACGAATTTCTATATTCAGTATATGCCGAAAGGAAAATATGTATTTGAATATGATTATGTAGCGAACGCTTCCGGAAAATTCTCAAACGGAATTACCACGATCCAGAATTATTATGCCCCGCAGATGAATGCGCATACAAAAGGAAGCAACGTCAATATTTCGGAATAAGTAAGCTTTAGACCGTGACATAAAAACTCCGCAAATCAAAAGATATGCGGAGTTTTATTATTTTTAAAGTCTATATGAAAAGTTAGCTGACAGTCATCTTAAATGTTTTTAATGATTTTTGATGAGCAGAAATTTCAATAATATAATTTCCTTTTTTAAGTAAGTTTTGCATTTCAAAATATTGAGAATTTTCATTGTTCAATTTTCTTGTGATGATCATTCTTCCGGACATATCATAAATTTTCATGATGCAATCTGTTTTTGCAAGAACTTTTCCGCGGAGTGTGAAATTACCATTATTAGGATTGTTGAATAAAACGAGATCTGATGAAACTTCATTTTCAGATGTTGACAGATTTTTGTTGTCGAATCTTGCAATAAAGCAGGTAAGATCATTGGTGTTGGCCGGATTAGGCAGCTGCATCCATGAGCCTTCCATGCTGTAACCATTGTTCGAATTTGTGCTTCCGTACAGATAGAGGGTATTATTATTAAAAGCTACATTAATAGGTACAATCATTTGTGCAAGAATGGTAGACCCTCCATAATAAGAGCTCCATACCAGATTTCCTGAAGAATTGAATTTTGCAAAATAAAAGTTATAGTAATTGGCGGCATTTATTTCGGGTGTTTCCTGGTAAGCTCCCGGCGTTGCAATATTATTCCCTATGCCATATGTATTTCCAGTAATATAGATGTCATTTCCGTTTACCGCAATCACCTTATCGAATTCATTCATATCTTCCGCTGAAGATCCGAAATAAGTACTCCATTCCCGATCTCCGGACAAAGAAAATTTGGAGAGAAAGATATCCGAGCCTCCGGTCACATACTGCTTGTAGCTTGATGGGGTTCCAAAGAAGCTCGTGCCGTCATAATTATAATCTGTTCCGGCAATATAAACTCCTGTTTCATTGACATCCAGATCTACAAGAATGCCCAAACCTGTAGATGGGGCAGGTCCGTAATATGTTCCCCATTGCCTTGTTCCGTTTATCGCATTCATTTTTGTAATAGAGCTTGATGCAGGAGAAGTCTGAAATGCTCCCGCAGTAGCCATTGTATTCAGTGCAGGATTGGTGTTTGATCCGGAAATCATATAGAGAGAACCATTGTAATACTTCATAGCCGGTGCCATGCCGGAAGGCATGTAGGTTCCCCATATTCTTTGTCCGTTGGGAGAGAGTTTCAGCAAATAACCATTTGCAGCAAATTGTCCGTTGGGAGTAGGTATAAAATCATAGTCTTCCTGCAATACACCCGGTGTAGATAAGTTGGTGCTTAAGGTGGTTGTACTGTAAATATACAGATTATCCGCCTCGTCAATTTCAATATTAATATTCATTTGAGTTGAAGGCAGATAGCTCGCCCAGAGAAGTGTTCCGGAAGGGGAATATTTTGCCAGGATAATTTTGGCAGGTGAAGAAGGTTGCGGATCGGTACTTAAATATACTCCTGCTGTTGGCTGAATGGTCGGAGAAACAGCGTATGAAATATAATATCGGTTGTCCTGGTGATCGATTTTTTCTAAAAGTGTTGAAAACTGATTATTGGGATATCCATAATACGAGAGCATTCCCGAAGGTGTAATTTGGGTTTCAAAAAGATGTATGCCCGGCTGAGTGATATATGAATTTCCACTGCCTACTAAAAACTGATTGAAATATGCAGGTCCATAATTGGAAGAATTCCATATATTGCCTCTTAAATGCATATTCCTTTGAGAATCGAACAGAATTCCTTTGTTAATATATACCCCTGCGATCTGACCGCCGGTTGCTCCAAAATAGGTCCCCCAGGTTCTTGCATATTCAAAATTATTTTGAGAAAAAAACTGACTGGAAAACAGCGTAAAAAGTAAGAATGTATAAATTTTCATATCATAGTTATTAGCCTATATGGCGTTTACATTTAAAAAGGGATTATCCTTCGGTCTGATTCATTATAATTTTACCATGAAATTACAGTAGAGTCAATGGAAAGGCTGAATAATAATCAAAACACAATGATTGAATAATATTTTGATATTAATTGTGGATGAAAATATGAAAATTAATTGATATTTTATTCAACATTTTGTGACAAAATAATATTACTAGGGTTTTATAGATTTAAAATTAATTTAAATTAAATTTTTTCTAATATTTATGATGAAATGAAAAAAATTAATCTTTTAAAACATATTATAGTTTTATTTTGGATAAGTAATTTGTTGCATGCATTTTAATATTTCATGAAAACTGATCAGAAAAAAACTAATATATTTGTTTTTTAACATTACTAAACTATGGAAAACATTTTTGATGTAAAAGTTGTTCAGAATTACATTGACAGGATCAACACGCTTACTCCTGAAACACAGCCGTTATGGGGTAAAATGTCGGTAGACCAGATGCTGGCTCATTGTAATGTTTCTTATGAAATGGTCTACGAACCGGAAAAACACAGAAAGCCGGGATCTATTGCGAAATTTATTTTAAAAACATTCGTGAAATCCAAAGTTGTAGGTGAAAAAGGATATCCCAAAAACAGCCCTACAGCTCCTCAGTTTATCATTGCCGACAGGAAAAATTTCGAAGAGGAAAAGAAAAGACTCATCGGTTTTATCCAGAAAACACAGCAGCTGGGAGAAACAGCTTTCGACGGTAAAGAATCCTTCTCATTCGGTAAACTGAAGGCCCGGGAATGGAATAATATGTTTGCCAAACATCTGAATCATCACCTGGCGCAATTCGGAGTATAATTTAAATTAAAATAAAACACATGAAAAAAATATTACTATTTCTCGTTCTCATTTCAAATGTTCTGTTCTCACAAATGCCTGATATCTCCAATGTCTGGTTAAATAATGGTAAAACTTACACAGGAACAATCGGCAGCAAAGATCAGCAGATCAAACTTAAAATTAATATCTCCGAACAGGACCGGAAAAATGATCAGGAATATTTTGTTTCGGGTTATACGATGGTGGATAAGAATTATACCAAATTTGAAGGTAAATTTAAAATCAAAAAATACAGAGACTCCAGTAAAAAAGGAACTGTATATGGCGAATATGAACTTGCCGAAGAATACAAAGGAAAGCATTCCGGGATGTTCAGAGGAAAATTTGTATACACGTTTCGGTGGAATAAAAACAGCGAAAAAGTTGAACAACAATATATAGAGCTTACCGGTGACTGGAAAAGCTATGACGGGACTCTGGATTTTAAAACCCGCATACAGAACAGTCAGTAATTTAACTTAAATAAGATAATCCTTAAAAACAAAATATGAAATTAGGAGCTTTTTCAATCAGTTTAAGTGTAAAAGATCTTCAGAAGTCTAAAGATTTTTACGAAAAGTTAGGATTCAGCCAGATGGGCGGAAATATGGATCATAATTATCTTATTATGAAAAACGGAGACCACATCATCGGTCTTTTTCAGGCGATGTTTGATGGTAACATGCTTACGTTTAATCCGGGATGGGATCAGAATGCCCAAAATATTGATCGTTTTGATGATGTCCGCGATATTCAGAAACAACTAAAGGAAAAAGGTGTGGTGCTGGAAAAAGAGGCCGATGAAAATACCTCCGGACCGGAACATATTTACCTGAAAGATCCCGACGGAAACATGATCCTCATCGATCAGCACAGATAAACTAAAAAATATATTATTATGGCTACAGTAAATGTTTATTTAACATTCAACGGAAACTGCATGCAGGCTTTCGACTTTTATAAATCTGTTTTCGGGGGAGAGTTTCCCTATGTAGGAACTTTTGGCGAGATGCCTCCAATGGAAGGTAAGGAAACTCCTGAAGAAGATAAAAATAAAATTATGCATATCAGCCTTCCGATTTCCCGGGAGACGATACTTATGGGAAGCGATACGGCCGGAGAATGGGCTTCAAATCATAAGGAAGGAAACAATTTTTCGATTTCCATCAATGCAGAATCCAGGCAAGAAGCAGATAAACTGTTCAACGGACTTTCTGAAGACGGAAAAGTGACCATGCCGATGTCTGATACTTTCTGGGGGGCGTATTTCGGAATGTTTACCGATAAATTCGGAATCAACTGGATGGTAAATTATGACGATCCTGCCAAAACACAGCAGCATCCGTAAAGAGTAAAGAATACCGGCATTAAGTGCCGGTTTTTTTATTTTAAATTAAAACCAGACATAAATCATTTTTATAAACTGATTATTTTGCTTATTATTGATAAATAATATTAAACTTCAAATTTTAATAGATTTTAGTAATAAACAATAAAGAATGAAAATTTTAAGATTATTTGCGGCAGGACTCCTTATGTTTGGTATTTCTTCAATTCATGCACAAAAAAGCGATCTCGGCGCATGGTATATGTATTTTGGAAATAATAAAATCAGCAAAAAATTAAACTGGCATAATGAAATTCAGTACAGGAATTTCGATGCAGGCGGAGATCTCGAGCAGCTTCTGATCCGTACGGGAATCGGATATGACCTTACTGAAAACAACAACAATATTTTATTAGGGTACGGATTTATTCTAAGTCAGCCTTATACGAACGGTGAAAAAACTGAAAATATTGAGCACCGCATCTTCCAGCAGTATATCACGAAGCAAAAATTCGGAAGATTTTACCTTCAGCACCGTTATCGTCTGGAAGAACGGTTTCTTGAAGATGATTTCAGGATGAGGTTCCGGTATTTTTTAGGATTTAATATTCCCATCAACAACAAAGAGCTTGTCCCGAAAACTTTTTATGCATCTGCATACAACGAAATATTTCTGCATTTCAACAGTCCGGTTTTCGACAGGAACAGGGTTTACGGAGCATTAGGATATGTTATTAATAAAAATATGAGAATTGAAGCGGGATATATGAATCAGATTCAGGAGAACAGGAATCGCGGGCAAATTCAGATCGGGTTTTATAACAATATTCCTTTCACAAAGAATTAACAGGGAGTTTTTATAATTAATTTTTACCAACCTTCATCTGTCTGTTTACGGCTAATGAAATTCTTTTAGCATTCTTTTTGAAAAAAACATTACATTTAATAATGAATAGAATGAAGAAAAGATGACAATGTCAGAAAAGTTGCATTAAAAATCAATAAACAAATATATGAGCCATCCGATCATTGTAGAACAGAAAGTGAATGCGCCTGCAGAAAAGGTTTGGAAAGCATTAACGGACATAGATGAAATGAAAATATGGTATTTTGATATCCCTGATTTTATCCCTGAAACAGGAACCGTTTTTAATTTTTATGAACCGGGAGACGAAAGAAAATATCATCATCAGGCAGAAATTCTGGAAGTTATCCCGGAAAAAAAACTGAAACACACCTGGTTTTATCCCGAATTTTCAGACCAGAAAACCACGGTAACCTGGGAGCTTTATCCAGAGGGGCTACAGACTGTCATCAGACTGATTCATGAAAATATTAATGCTTTTCATAATCTCGGTGAAAATTTTTCCGAAAAAGCTTTCACGGAAGGCTGGACACAAATCACAGAACAAAGCCTGAAACGGTATCTTGAAAGTTAATCTTCATGCTTAATATATTACAATTTGGTGAACCTGATAAGTAAATTAGCAGGGTGCCATAAATTTTGCTAATTTTGAAAAAATTTTTAGAAATCAATGAAGAAAAATATTATAGCCGGTCTTGCGGCAATCTTATTGTTGTCAGCTTGCAAGGATGATCGAAAAGTTCTGGATGCATTGGCAGATTACAACAACTCTATGGAGCAGAAAGGATATCACTTCGGGGAAAAACTTATCCTGCCGAATGAAGTTACCGATGAAGCGGAAAGTATATCCATTAGTTTCGGGGATAAAGAAACCTCCAGTTTGACAATTGATCCGAAATTTTTTACACTGGGCGATAATCCGGTTACCTTTAATATCAAAACCAAAAGCGGTGAAACGCTTACCCAGGATGCAACCATAAATGTTTTTGCTAAAAATCCGGAGGAAAAAATGTCTTATGAAATCGTGGCAGAATATCCTCATGATCCAAAGAATTTTGTTCAGGGCTTCCAGGTTGAGGGAAACACTGTCTATGAAAGTGACGGACAAAACGGCTCTTCCCAGATATTAAAATACACATTGGGAACCACAACACCACTTGCTTCAACAAAACAGCCGCAGGAAGATTTTTCTGAAGGAAGTACTATTGTAGGAGATAAGGTCTATCAGCTTACATGGCAGAGTAAGAAAGGATATATTTACGATAAAAGCTCCCTGAAGTTATTATCAGAATTCGCCTATCCTAATGTGCTGGGTGAAGGTTGGGGACTTACTTACGATGGGAAAAATCTTATTGCATCAGACGGAAGCAAACTTCTTTACTTTCTTGATCCTGCCAATCCTTCAAAACTGGTAAAGTATATCGCAGTAGCAGGAAGCGCACAAGCATACGATCAGCTGAACGAACTGGAATTTCACAACGGATTTATTTACGCTAATGTCTGGCAGAAACCTATTGTTTTAAAAATTAATCCTCAGAATGGAGAAGTTGTAGGAACATTTGATTTTACGGATATTGCAAAACAAAATACCAAAGGAAGTGATGATGTACTCAATGGTATCGCTTTTAAAGGAGAAAATATGCTCGTAACAGGGAAAAACTGGCCGAAAATTTATGAAGTTGCTGTTAAATAGGTAATGATTATATTTAAAATTCTGATTAAGCTTTAAATTTTAAATAAAATAAATAGTAAATTGGTAGCGTTCCTTTGGAGCGCTACTTCAGTAAAATAATTTGAGAATATTATATTTGATATTGGTGTTTGTTTTCTGCTCTCTTTCAGCGCAGAAATCTCTTCCTTTGGATACGCTGAAACTGAAGGAAGCTAAAGATATGCTTGCTGATGATTACGGAAACCTCTATATCTACAAAAACAAAGATTTCAGTCTCACCAAATATGATTCGCTGGGAAAACAGATAGGGCAGATGATGCTTACGGTGCCCTTCAAAGTTCAGAGCGTACAGAATCCGCTGAGTGTGCCGCTTTTCTCGGAAAATGCGCAGGAACTTAAATTTGTTGACCAGAATATGAATGAGATTCAGCGCGTGGATTTTAAACAAAAATTCGGGTTTATAAAAATGGCCTATGCGGAAGACCTTCAGCAGCTCTGGCTGTTGGATGAAAGTACCAAAAGGCTCATCCAGTACAATTTCAGAAACGAAACCATTATTAATTCTTATCCTTTTGATGCGAGTTTCGATGATCTTATGGATCTTCTGGTGTACGAGAATAAGATTTACATATTAACAAAACAGGCTTTTCGGGTATATACTTTTAAGTTTGAAAAAATCTTTGAAGCACCGGTAGAAAATGGGAAACGTTTCAGAAGGGAAAATGAAAATATTTTAGTGATTACCAATAATGCTATTTTAAAATACATTCAGGAAAAAGAAATTGTTAAAATTTTTCAGGATCCCGAAGCGCGGATTGTGGATAAAAATACCCTTTCTTATTTTGAAATCAAGACCAACAAACTTTATCTTTACAGCCTCGAAAAAGAGGTTCAGCCGCAGCAGGAACCGGAAGAGAAGCAGAGAGAACCGGAGCAGGAGGTAAAGCAGCCTGAAGAGAAGCCGGCAGAATCCGGAAGCCCGGAAGAAAAGCTGGAGAAAAAAACTCAGGAAATTGAAGATAAAAATCCTTCCGAAAGCTCTTTGCAAAAGTTGATAGAGGATATCTCAACGCTGGAATCAGGCGGCAATTAGTCGGTAAAAAATCAAAAATATTAAGGAGAAAATATGCATATTGCAGTTACAGGAAATATCGGAGCAGGCAAAACTACTTTAACCACCATGCTTTCTAAACATTACGGATGGGATGCCCAATTTGAAGATGTAGATCACAATCCATACCTTGAAGATTTCTATGCAGACATGAGCAAGTGGAGTTTTGCGCTGCAGATCTATTTTTTAGGTAGCCGTTTTCAGCAGGTGAAAGAAATAAGGGAAAGTGGGAAAAATATCATTCAGGATCGAACGATTTATGAAGATGCCCATATTTTTGCAGAAAACCTGAACGATATGAATTTACTTTCAGACAGGGATTTTAATAATTATTCGTCTTTATTTAATCTGATGAAATCATTTGTTTCTGCGCCCGATCTTTTAATTTACCTAAAGTCTGATGTGCCTAATCTGGTAAAAAAGATTTATAAAAGAGGAAGGGAGTACGAAGCATCAATCAGCATAGAATATCTATCCAAGCTCAACCAGAAATACGAAAAATGGATCTCAAATTATACGGAAGGAAAACTGCTTGTCATTGAAGTAGATGATCTTGATTTCGTAGAAAAGCCGGAAGATTTTGGTTTTATCCTTGAAAAAATTGAGGCGGAGCTTTATGGCTTGTTTTAGAAAGATTTATTAAATTAAGATAGTTCTGGTAGTATTCTTGCTACATTTGTTGTAATCAGAATATATTTAAAATCATTAAAAATGTTAGTGAAAGTCTTACACAACGGAAATTGCTCAAAATCCAATGCGGTTTTGGAGTATCTTGATGAAAATGGGGTTCCGTTTGAAATCATTAATATTGTTGAGGAACCGTTGACCGTGCAGGAAATTAAGAGCGTTCTTAAAAAGCTCAATCAAAATGTTTTTCATATCATCAGAAAAAATGAAAAGCTGTATCTTGAAAAATATGCCGGGAAAAACCTTTCAGAAGAAGAATGGATAAAGGTTTTATCCGAAAACCCTTCTCTCATTCAGAGACCTATTTTGATTAAAGGTTCTGTAGCTATGCTGGGTAGGCCTGTTGAAAATGTAAAATACTTTATAGACAAATAACTAAAAAGTCAGCTTTTTGAGCTGACTTTAATTTTATAGTAGAATAACGCCTTCTATCTTGGCTACTTCCTTATAAATAGTGACTACCTGATTGGCATCCAATACAAATGCATTGATATTGCAGGCTGTATATTTTCCGTTTTTACTTTCCCTGTTTCCCAAAGTAAATTTAATCCCGTCAAAAACCCGGTAAATTTCGGTAAGTTTTGCCTGATCGGTCGGAATAATAAATTTGAATAAATAATCTTCCGGAAAATCATGATGATCTTCCAGTTTTGTCCTTAATGAATTGTAAAAATCATCCGGACTTGCATGTTGATTTCCTTGTAAAATATCCATCTCCAGTTGTAAATAATATATAAATATAACGAAAATTTTTCTACTTTCCAAGTGGGCCTAAAAGCGATCTGGAATTCTGAATCTCGTAATCTTCAATAATGTTAAACAGACCGTTCACCAGTTGCTCAGAAGCCATCTGACTCAGTCCGCCGGAATTTACCGTAGTTTTACTTCCTCCAAGCAGGCCATTCAGAAGATTACTTCCTGATAAAGCTGTATTGATGCTTCTTGTAATGCCATATTGGTTCAGCTGCTCTTCAACTTTCGGCGTAATTGCGGCGATAAGCTGTTGTGATGTCTTTTCCTTCAGGATAAGTGTGGCTGTCCCTTTTTCTCCCTGGATGATTCTTGTAACATCCTGAGCATTAAGACTGTTTACGGCATTTACAAGAATAGGTTTTGAAATATTTACGGTATAGACGGCTGCGTCTGCAATATATTCTCTCTCTTTAGCTACTAGTGAAGGTGCTACTTTTTCAAGCATAGAATTGATTTCCCGCAGCTGTTTAGGAAGAGCCTTGTCTACCATGTTATTTTGCAGAAATGCGTCTCTGTTGCTGTAGATGTTCACTCCTTTATCTATTCCGTTCAGAAGTAATCTTTTAATAACCGACAAACCGAGATCTGACGTTGCCAATGTAGTGCAAGACTGCACTGATGTACTGATGACAGCTCCAGTACCTATAATAAAGGCAGCAGCGATGATGTATTTTTTCATTGTAATGATTAAAAATAAATATATTCTCAAATAATAAACCAAATTTAATTACAAATATTGTTTTAACAAATTTTATAATAGTGAATACTGAGAATGTTAAAAAATTAGTATGAGGATAAAATATTTTTGATTTGAACTAAATATTAAAAATAAATATTTTTTGTTAAAAACAGATCTTGTGATTAAGTATAATAGCTATTTTAAACTAAAATTTGAATATCTTTTTTAAAATGGAAATATTATCTCTATTTTATACAAATTGATGATTTAACTAAAGTATAAAAACATTAAGTAAAATTAACATTGTTCAAGATATTTTTATAATTTTGACTAATGTCTTTTTGTGAGAATATGCGATATTTTCATGATAAGCAGGAAAAAATCAGGCATTTTTTCCATCACTATGATTGTACGAATAAAAAATAACTATATGAAACAACGTGATTTAAAGTATTCATGTCTCATTGCTGTTTTATACTTCGGTATGAATGTCAATGCACAAACCACACCAAATGATACTGTTGCGAAAGAACAGAAGATTGAGGAAGTGGTGATGATTGGATATGGTAGTAGAAAGAAAGTTGACAATACTGCAGCAATTAGCTCTATTAGCGCGGAAGAAGTCAGCAAAACAAAAGTGTTAAATCCAACTCAGGCTATTCAAGGTAAAGCTGCTGGTGTTCAGGTTTCTGCATCGGATTTGCCCGGTTCAACACCTTCAATTGTTATTAGGGGTTTAGGAACAGCACTTGGTGGAAGAGAACCACTTTATGTGGTAGATGGAATGATGGTTGGTGGTATTTCTAATATCAATACTAATGATATTCTTACTTACGACGTTCTAAAAGATGCATCAGCTTTAGCAATTTACGGTAATAGAGGAGCAAATGGAGTTGTAATCATTACTACAAAGAGTGGTAGAGGTAAAGGTATTTCTGTAGAATATGATGGATTTATAGGAGTAAGAACACCTCTTAAAAAGGTGAAAATGGCTGGTAGTAATCTGTTTTCTTACTATACTAATACAGCGTTAGGAACTACGAAATTTTCTCAGGATCAACCTGTAAATACAGATTGGTTTGATGAAATAACAAGAGTAGGTATATACAATCAACATAATGTTTCAGTTTCAGGTTCTTCAGAAAATGCAAAGTATTTCTTCAGTGCAAGTAATTATGATGAAAAATCAATTCTTAAAGGTACAGATTATAACAGAACTACAGTAAGAACCAACAATGAGTTTAAAATAGCCAAAGGTGTAACGCTTACTCAGACGTTAAGTGTTGCTTTTTTTAATGTCACTCCAAAACCATTAAGTGCTTTTACTGCTGCTTATAAGCAATCGCCTATAGTTCCTGTTTATTTTGGAACGGGGCAGTATGGTGTTTCTTTTGTAGGAGCAGATGGTTTTGCTTCGACAACAGGTTCTTCATTTAATAATGTTGGTAATCCGGTTGCACAATTAAATTTCAATAATCAAAGAAATAATGATTTTCAGTTACAAGGGAGTGCAAAATTAGATGTAGATATATTTAAAGGACTTAAGTATACAGGACAGTTTTCAGGACAGTATAATAACGCAAAAAGCTATAACTATACTCCAACCAGACAGATTTGGCTAGCTAATGACCCTACAAGAACTTTAGCCCAATATAATCCATCTGATCCAATCAATACTTTAACAAATAATAGATCAAATGATTTTAATTATGCAATCACAAACTATTTAACATATAATAGAAAGTTTGGAGTTCATGATATTGAGGCTACGGTAGGTACTGAACTTACAGTCTTTACTGGAGCAGAATCTGTAGCATATACAAGAAATAATGTCTTAGAAAACAGTAATTACTGGAATCTTGACGGTACTAATTATGCAGGTAATAATTTGGCTACCTTAAACTCAGTAAAAGCAAATGATGCTAGAACATTATCTTATTTCGGAAGAGCTCAATATAAGTTAATGAATAAATATTTATTGACAGCAACTATAAGAAGAGACGGTTCTTCTCAATTTACAAAAGATAACAGATGGGGAACATTCCCTTCTTTTGGTGCTGGTTGGGTTGTATCTGAAGAAGATTTCTTAAAAGATGTTTCTTTCTTAAATCTATTAAAGTTGAGAGGTGGCTGGGGTAAATTAGGAAACCAAAATGTACCACTTAACTTCTTGCCTTTCGCAACAGGTCAAAATTACAATTATTACTTCAATGGAGTTGCGAATAATGGAGGAACAACATTGGTAAGATATTTTGATCCGAATTTATCTTGGGAAATAGTTAAAGGTAGCAATATTGGGCTAGATTTTGAGATGTTGGATAGAAGATTAACAGGGACAATTGATTTATATAAAAAGGTTACTGATAATCTAATTCTCCAGGCTACACCTATTAGTACTACAGGTTTGGAAGAAGCAGGTTATTCTCATTTAGGTCAAGTTACAAATAAAGGTATTGAGATATCTTTAGGTTGGGGAGATAGAATTGGTCAGGATTTTTCTTACTCAATCAATGCAAATTATTCATTTAATAAAAATACTTTAGATAAGCTTGGTGATGAAAATGTAAATGACATCAATGGTGGGAGCTTAGGAAATGGACAGTGGACAAAACTTTTATCAGAAAAAACACTAGGGCAGTCTCTGGGAAGCTTTTATTTATGGGAAGTAGCTGGATATGATGCTAATGGAAATTTTATTTACGTGGATACTGATGGAGATGGTAAAAGCGGTGCGGCAGATGCAGATGACAGAAAATTCTTCGGATCTTATATTCCTAAATCTACTTTAGGTATTAATATCAATCTAAAATATAAAAATGTAGATTTATCAGTAAATGGTTATGGAGCATTTGGCTTTAAAGTTTATAATGGTAAAAAGGCACAAAGGTTTTCTGGAGAAAATATAGAGTACAATGTTGCAAATGATTTTTGGACTCCAAATAATACTTCAGCTGAAAACCCGGCTCCATTTAATTCAGTTCCGATCGCATCTAATTATTATTTAGAGTCTGGAGATTTTTTCAGAGTAAATAATATCACTTTAGGATATAATATTGATACAAAATTAAAATCAATTAAAACAATACGTTTATATGTAAATGCAATTAATCCTTTTATAAGCCAAAAATTCTCAGGATTTACTTCTGAATTACCAGGAGATAATAATCCATACGGAAGTGCAGGTATTGAATTAGATGCATATCCAACTGTGAGATCATTTGTATTTGGGGTTAATGTAAAATTTTAAATTGTAAGTCATGAATAAAAAAATAATAATATTATCAGTTATAGCTTTGTCAGGATTATTTTTGAATAGCTGTAATGATGAGTTGGATGTTACACCAACGGCAAGTGTATCTACTCAAGATTTATCTTTATATAATAATGATGAAGGAGCAAAAAGCTTTGTAACAGCTGTATACGCAAAGTTTTTAGATTGGGATATGAGTACCTTCTCATGGATTGGTATTACAAGTATAATTACTGATGATGCAGATAAAGGTTCTTCTCCTGGAGATTCAGGTTCAGATAAAGATTTAATAGATGCTTTAAATATCACACCCACTACGGGATCTTTTAACGAAGTTTGGAGAGCTAACTATAAAGGTATAAATAGAGCGAATCAAGCTCTCAAGTTTATTCCTATGCTTGATCAGGCAAATCCGCAGTTAAGAAACAGATTAATTGGTGAAGTAAAATTCCTAAGAGCATTTATGTACTTTACACTTGTTAAAGGTTGGGGAGGAGTTCCAATTGTTGATAGAATTGCAGATTCAAACAATGAGGAAGATCGTAAGATGTTATTAACCAGAAAATCAAAAGAGGAGGTTTATGCATTTATTGTTAAAGATTTAGAAGATGCAATTGCCGCATTGCCTGCAAAGAGTGCATATTCTGGGGCCGATGTGGGCAGGGCTAGTAAAGGAGCCGCTTATGCCTTGTTAGCTAAAGTTTATTTATATCAGAAAAACTGGCAAAAAGTTTCGGAAAATTGCGATCAGGTAGTAGGTTATTCATTGACTCCAAATTTTCAGGATATATACAAGGTATCTGGAGAAAATAATGCAGAATCTATTTTCGAGATTCAAGGTTTTGGTGGCGCTTCAATGCCTGGTATTCAGCAATATTCACAAGTTCAGGGCGCTAGAGGAGCTGGTGGCTGGGGTTGGGGCTTTAATACACCATCTCAAAGCTTAGTAGATGCTTTCAATGCTGCTGGAGATACTGAAAGAAGAGATGCTACAATTATTTTCAGAAACTCAACCTTATACGATGGTAGAGTAGTTCCAGCTACTGTGGAAAACCCGTATTATAATTACAAAGCTTATTCATCTGCATTTACTGGTTCGGATGATTCCGACGCAAATATTAGATATTTACGATACTCAGAAGTTTTATTAATGAAGGCTGAAGCTCTAAATGAAACAGGGCAGACTAATAATGCTGCAACATATTTAAATCAAGTTAGATCAAGAGCAGGGCTTGCAAATACTACCGCTACTACCCAAGCTGCCATGAGAACTGCTATTTGGAATGAAAGAAGATTAGAATTAGCTTTTGAGCATGATCGTTGGTTTGATCTTGTAAGAACTGGACAAGCACAAGCTGCTATGGCTGCAAATGGTAAAACATTTGTTGTTGGTAGACATGAATTATTTCCAATTCCACAGTCATTTATCGATGAATCAAAGGGAATGTCTCAGCAAAACCCAGGTTATTAATATTAATAATGTATACAGATGAAAAATATAAATTTAATTAAATATATAGCAGCAGCATTTTTATTTAGTATAACTGCTATCAGCTGTGAAGATAGTATTGACAAAGACAATCCGCCAATACCATATTCTTCTATCGGAGGATATCAAAATTCAGACGAAGTAGCATCCGGTAATCTTGTTGCAAAATTAAGTTTCGAAAATAACTTAAGTGATAAAATAAATAATATTACGGGGCAAATGCCACAGGGTGTTGCGTATACCTCAGGTGTAAAAGGAATGGCTTATAATGGCTCTTCCTCAGAAATGAAGTATTCTGTTGCTAATGCTACAACTGCGATTACAGGTCTGAATAGTTTTACAATTGCTTTCTGGATGAAAAGTGATGGTACGGTAGATCCTGCAACTCCGGGACAAGGTAAAGGTGCACAAGGTATTTTTACTATAGTTCGTCCAACCGAATTCTGGGGAGGTATTAATCTATTCTTAGAAAATCCGGATGCATCCAAACCAAACAGGATAAGACTTAAATTGGGTGTTGAAAATAGCAGAACAGGAGTTTCTTGGAAAGGACAGGGTGTTATAGCAAACCTTGATGGATATAAAGGAAAATGGGTTCATATAGTTTTCGCTTATGATGCTAGCACAAGCAAATGTTATGTATATCAAGACGGTGAAGCAGCCAAAAATCTTGACGGATTTGCTTATTCTCCTGCTGGAGGAGAGCTTGGTGGAGCTGCAACATGGTTTGCTTCAGATCCTGGCGGTGCGAGCAATCCAGCCAATGCTCCCGGATACGGTAACTTCCAAATGGGAGGAACGAATGGAAAAGTGGTTTTTGGATCACACCAATTTGAAACCGTACCACCGCAAAATAACGGATCACAGCAGGACTGGGCAACAAGTTACGCTGGACAGCTGGATGAATTCAGGATATATAATGTGGCTTTGAAAAGTTCTGATGTAATCGCGTTATATAAACTTGAAAAAGACGGAAGATAATCTTAGAAGAGCCTGTAATTAGGCTCTTTTTTTATATATTTGAATATGAGAAAAATGATAGCTTCAATAGTATTCATCGGAATTTTATTAAATTCTTGCTCTTCAGATGATACACCGGCAAGTTCCGGAACACCAATCGGGGGTGGTAATACCGAAACACCCAACAATTATACAGATCCACAACTTATCGAAATGGTTCAGAAAGATGTTTTAAAATATTTTTGGGATTATGCAGAAACGAATTCAAAGCTGGCCAGAGAAAGATACCATACCGATAATACATCTCAGGATGCAAATGTGGTAACTACAGGAGGATCAGGTTTCGGATTGATGACTATTCTGGTAGGAATTAAAAACGGTTATATCTCAAGAGCAGAGGCTGTTTCGAGACTTACAACTTCACTTAACTTTCTACAGAATGCCGACCGCTTCCATGGAGCATGGCCCCATTGGATGAACGGAACATCCGGACAGGTTATTCCGTTTAGTACAATGGATAATGGAGGAGATCTTGTGGAAACGGCATTTTTGGCACAAGGTCTAATCTGTGTAAGGGAATATTTTAAAAATTCTTCTGATACCTCAGAATTAGCACTATCTCAAAAAGCAGACACTCTATGGAAAGGAATTGAATGGAATTGGTATACAAAAGGAGAAAATGTACTCTATTGGCATTGGTCGCCAAATTATAATTTTCAGATGAATATGCAGCTGAAGGGCTTTGATGAAACATTGATTACCTATGTGTTGGCTGCTGCTTCACCAAATTATTCCATAGATAAGCCCGTTTATCAACAGGGTTGGGCTAGAAACGGAAACATTAAAAGTACCGCCACGCAATATGGAATCCCGGTTATTGTAAACCATAACGGAGCAAATGGAACAGTAGGGCCGATGTTCTGGTCACATTATTCTTTTTTAGGCCTTGACCCAAGGGGACTTTCTGACGAATATGTAAATTATGGAGAAGCAACTACTAACCACGCCAGAATTATGTATCAGTACTGTTTAACAAACCCTAAAGGTTGGCTGGGGTACAATTCAAAAAGCTGGGGACTTACCGCAAGTTATTCAAGAAATACGGACGGATCTACAGGGTATGCTGCTCATCAGCCAAATAATGATTTAGGTGTTATTTCGCCTACAGCAGCACTATCAGATATGCCTTATACACCTGCTGAAAGTATGAATGTACTTAGATTTTTATATAATGAAAATTACAGCAAATATATTGGTGTTGCAGGGCCATACGATGCATACTCGGTTCATTACAATTGGGTAACGCCAAGATATCTGGCGATAGACCAGGGTACAATCGCGCCAATGGTAGAAAACTATAAAAATCAGTTTTTATGGCAGCTGTTTATGAATGCTCCAGATGTGAAACAGGGGCTTATTAAGCTAGGCTTCCACTCTACACAGTATGGATTTTAAAAAATAAAAATTAAATTATGAAGAGGATAATAGCATCTATCGCTTTAATATCTTTATTCACGGTTTCATGCAAAAATTCGCAGGCTCCGCAACAGCAGACCTCGAAACCTCAAATCGTGAAGAATGATATCACAGATGAACAATTAATGGACAGGGTGCAGAAAGATGCATTAAAATATTTCTGGGATTACGCAGAACCCAACTCTAAGCTTGGACGCGAGCGTTATCATGAAGACAATATTTACCCCGATAACGACAAACATGTCATTACCACCGGTGGTTCGGGCTTTGGTCTGGCTACCGTTTTGGTGGGCGTTGAAAGAGGTTTTGTACCAAGAAAAGAAGCGGTGAAAAGATTAACCGTAATGATGGATTTTCTTGCAAAAGCAGATCGCCACAAGGGAGCCTGGTCACACTGGATCAACGGTGAAACCGGTAAAACAGTTCCTTTCGGCAAAAAAGACAATGGCGGAGACCTGGTAGAAACGGCATTTTTAACATCGGGGATTTTAATGGTGCGCGAGTATTTCAAAAACGGAAATGCCGAAGAAAAAGCGCTAGCCCAAAAATGTGATGATCTCTGGAAAGGAATTCAGTGGAACTGGTATACCAAAGGTGGGGAAAAAGTATTATATTGGCATTGGTCACCCAATTATGGATGGGAAATGAATTTTCCACTTGAAGGCTACAACGAATGCCTGATTACCTATATTTTAGCGGCATCGTCACCGACTTATCCAATTGATGCGGAAACCTATTACAAAGGCTGGACAAGAAACGGAACCTATCTTTCAGACAAAACAAAATACGGACTTCCTTTATACGTAAAGCATAACGGCGCCGAAGAATACGGAGGTCCCTTATTCTGGGCGCATTACTCCTATATCGGTCTGGACCCCAGCAACCTTTCAGACAAATTAATCAAAAATTATTTTGACCTTAATAAGAACCAGGTACTGATCGATTATAATTACTGTGTTGAAAATCCTAAAAAATGGAAAGGATACGGACCAAACTATTGGGGACTTACGGCAAGTTACTCCAGAAATGCCGACGGAACTGCGGGATACGACGCACATTTTCCAAAAAATGACAGAGGGGTAATTACGCCTACCGCCGCACTAAGCAGTTTTCCGTACACACCGAAAGAATCCATGGATTTTTTAAGGTTCATCTATACGCAGAAACCTGAATTTATTGGCTCTGCCGGACCTTATGATGCAACTTCAATCAATTATGACAACTGGTTTACCCCAAGATATCTCGCAATAGATCAGGGTACCATTGCACCCATGATTGAAAATTACAGAACCGGATTTTTATGGAAATTATTCATGAATGCTCCTGAAATTCAACAGGGATTAAAGAAATTAAGCTTCAGATCAGAAAAATATAATATTAAATAATTTTTCAGAAGCTGTTTCCCGCTTTCCGCACTCGCTATTTTTTGGGTTTCT
>NZ_JAYEDA010000019.1:0-52068 GCF_034651565.1 Chryseobacterium sp. MHB01
TTTTTTATGCTCTCTATATTCTCATATTTTCAATCAAATGTGGTATAGTCCGGTACAATTTGACGCATTTAAAATTTATCACAAAAAAAGACCATCAATTAGATGGCCATTCATTTTTTTATTCAATTTATTTATGCACACAGTTCATTATCCGGTATACATACATAAGGTTTTCCTTTGATACAGCATTTTCTATATCCTTGAAAACAATCTTGAACACATCTTTCAATTCCTCCCTGAATTCCTTTTAACCCAGATCTTGTAATTTTCCTTAAGTTTTCCATAATATTGGTTATTAGTATTTTATGTAATTGTGAATTTAAACAAATATTTTGAATAAAACAAGGATCAAAAATATTTAAATTGTTGTTATTAATACTATTTCGAAAAAAAAATTCGCTTTGGTTTTCTCCTGTAAATTAAGTTGTTTAAAAACTTTTTTGATTAATTTCAATTATTTAATCTTTATTTTGTATAAACATGTATTTAGTTTACCTGAAAAAATTATTTAAACCTGTAAGAATTACCGTCCCAAACATACGTTTTCGAAGATCTTTTCTTTTTTTCACGATCGTTATCATCTTTTTCCATTTCTTCCATCTTAAAAATAAAAGCATCTGGAATTCCGCCTTTATCGTTTGGGAAAACAAATTTTTCGGAATGATAATAAACACCGGCATCACTCACATTTATTAACTGCGGCAGGGAAATCAACTTTTTGCTTTTCAATAGAATATACTGGTCATAAGTCGGAACACCGCAGGCACCACCGGAAGTGGTTGCTTTTAGCGTAAGCTCAGCATCTTTCAGCTCATGGCCGCTTTCAATGCTAAAGCCTGCAAAATTTAAGTTTTCACCGGAGCCTGTTTCAAAAGAAACTTCATCTAAAAGAACATTTCCTTTCAACATCTTTACAGAAGCATAATTCTGTGGGACCGAGCCATCAAAATCAGGACTTTTCTTATTTAATGTTTTTGTTAAGCCAAAAAGAAAATCGTAGCCGTTTTTATTTCGATATCCTACTGCTAAATTTCCGCCCCAAACGTAACCTTCAGAAGTCTTATCACCTTTCTGATATGATATTTTGTACCAATTGGCTCTTCTTTCGCCGAGTTTCAGGATCGTTTCATCTTTTTTAAGAATCAAAACTTGCCAGTTCGTCTGTAAAGAATCTAAAATCTGAGCATTGACGTTGGGAGATTGCCGGATTCTCGTCCAATCGGTAAATATTTTCTGTGTTTTGTTTTCTTCAAATTGAAAAACTCCGTTTGCATAATCATAATTATCTTCCTGCGCAGAAAAAATCTGAACAGTGAATAGAAATAAAATTGGGAGTAAGGTTTTCATATTAATATTTTGCAGTGTTTATTTTTCAAGCAATAAACTTACCCATTCTTCGCGCTGAAGCTGTTTTTTAAGCTCTAAACCGTTTTCTCTGCAAACCTCCAGAATGTCATCCACATCAAAGAAACACAATCCGGAAAGCAGCAGTTTTCCGCCTTTATTCAATACCGAAACATACGTCGGGATATCTGAAATTAGGATATTCCTGTTGATATTCGCCAAAATAATATCGTAATGTTCTTTACCTAAATTTTCAGCCGTTCCCAGTTCTATATCCAGTTCCACATTATTTCTTACTGCATTTTCTTTGGAGTTTTCAACGGACCATTCGTCGATATCAATAGCTTTTGTATCTCCTGCTCCGATCTGTTTTGCATAAATAGCCAGAACCGAAGTTCCGCATCCCATATCCAGAACTTTCTTATCCTTGAAATCCATATCCATCATCTGCTGAATCATGAGATGTGTTGTTGGATGATGCCCTGTTCCGAAAGACATTTTCGGCTGGATTACAATTTCATGCATTCCCGGGACTGATTCGTGAAATTCTGCACGGATCAGCACTTTATCATCAATATTGATAGGCTCAAAGTTTTTCTCCCATTCTTCATTCCAGTTGATATTCGGCATTTCTTTGAAGGTATACTCGATTTTCACCTCCTCATTCTGAAAAAGCGGAAGCGTTTTTAAATCTTCTTCTTTAAATAAATCTTTTTGAATATATCCCAAAATACCGTCTATTTCTTCTGTGAAGCTGTCGAAACCGATTTCAATAAGCTCTGCCATTAATATTTCGTTCCAAGGCTGAAGCGGAGAAATTTTGAAATTAAATTCTAAATAATTTTGCATGTGAATAATTTGTTGCAAAAATAAAGAATTAACAGTAAAATCTTCGCTGTTAGTATTAGCAATGTCACACTGAGCCTTTCGAAGTGTTTTTAACGCAAAGAGCACAAAGTTTTCTTTAAAATTATTGAACATATTTTTCGTTCGCAAAGACGTTTCACTCAGCAAAGATTGATCATTTGTCATTGCGAGGAGAAGCCATTTTTTTGAGATTGCTTCGTTGTTTCTCTCCTTACAATGACAATTATGCATAAAAAAAGCGAACAAAGTCCGCTCTTGTTGATTATGTTTCATGTCTAAAAACATTAGACTCTGAACATTAAACTTAAACCGTTTAAGGATTTGTAGAGAAAATTGAGGCATTTGCAATCAATGCTCTTCTGTTCATTTTTAAAATATCCCTTACCCATTCTGCAAAATCTTCCGGCTGAAGCACTTTTTCAGGGTTTCCGTCTGTAAGGCCTCCCTGAATCGACATATCCGAAGCAATCGTACTTGGCGTAAGGGTGATTACTCTGATATTCTGTTTTCTCCATTCTGCCATCATGGACTGTGAAAGGGAAACAACCGCTGCTTTTGAAGCTGCATAAGCTGACATATTCGGTCCGCCTTTTAAACCCGCAGTTGATGCGACGTTAATAATATCGCCCTCTCCTTTCAATTTCATAAAAGGATGTACTGCTTTTGCTGCATAATACACTCCGAAAAGATTGGTTATAATAACCTGTTCCCAGGTTTCGGAAGGCATATCTTCAATGGAACCGAAGTCACCGATTCCTGCATTGTTGATCAGGATATCGATTCCTCCCAACTGTTCTGCCAATGATTCGATACCTGCTTTTACATGAATTTCGTTGTCGATGCTGAATACAGCATATCCCGCGTTTACTCCAAATTTACGGATTTCATCGACCGTCATTTTCAGGTTTTCTTCGTTTCTTCCTGTAATTCCGATATGTACTCCTTCTGCGGCCAAAGCAAGTGCAACTGCTTTACCCAGACCTCTTCCTCCACCGGTAATGATGGCATTTTTTCCGTTGATATTCATTTTTTTTAGAATTTATTTTATTCGCTGATGCAAATTTACGAAAGATGATTTGGAAAGAGAACTATAAAGTCTTATTGTGATCATTGATATAATGAATGTTCATATTAAATTTTATAAGATATAAACTTTGAAGATTAGATTAAGGTTAAGATTATTTAAAAAAATAAAACCGACCCAAAGCGGGCCGGTTTCTTTGAAAGTATAGTAATAAATGAAAATTAAGGTATAAGAATCTGATTTTGAACTTCAAATTCTTCTGAAGCTGAGAACTGATTTCCATACATATCCGTAGCTCTTACCTCAACTTTATGTTTTCCCAGCGAGAGTTTTTTAGAAAAATCTCCCGTCCAGATATGTTTTGATATTTCAGGGTTTGAAGGCCTTCTTCCCGGGAAAAGATTCTTCGTAGTATCCCATTTGAAAACCGACATCGCAAAACTTGGATCCACCGTTTCGTCGTACTGCATTTCTTCCCACCTTTCTCCGTCTATTCTGTATTCCACTTTATCTTTTTTGCTTCCCATAAAGAAATTGGCCAATACTTTTGCGGATGTTTTTGAAGGAAAAGGAATGACTTTAGGAACATATAAATTGATCTGATAATCTTCCGGCTTACCTGCAGTTTTATATTTAACCTTGTATTCATTATCGTTAAAGCTGATGAAAGAATAGCCTTTCGCCGTTCCGTCTCTCATGGTAGAAGTCGGCAGTCCGAGATCGTCTGATGTACCGGACCACCAGTCGCCGCAGGTAGTTCCTACATTATATTCGTGGAGGTCTTTAGAACCATTCCATCCTGCTTCCTTTCCATAGAAAAGCTGCTGCTGAATATGAGTATGAGCCGATAAAATCAACGCATTTTTAAATGGTGCTAAAAAGTCAAACAATTTCTGACGATCAGAATTCCTGAAGTTATCTTCATTTTTGTGTTCTAACGGAATATGGAAAGAAACAACGATAAGTTTGTTTTTATCCACAAGTTTAAGATCATTTTCGATGAATTTCATCTGATCTTCACGGAAGCCACCCCAGTATCCTTTTCCATCTCTCGGATCCGGATACAGGATATCATCCAAGATAATGAAGTGAACATTTCCGTAGTTAAATGAGTAATTCGCCGGTCCGAAATTAGATTCGAAAGTTTCATCAGAAAGCAAATCTTCTTTGGCTTCATAATTCATATCATGGTTCCCCATCACATTATACCAAGGTAATCCTACCTCCTTCATTACATCGGCATAAGGTTTCTGCAGACTGAGGTTATCTCCTACCAAATCTCCGAGACTGATTCCCAGAACCGCATTCTTCTTGGTATTTTTCACTTCGTTTACAATGGCTCTTTTAAAATAATCCAATTGCTTTTCAGTATAAGGCTGCGGATCTCCGAAAACCAGGATATCAAAATTTTTGCTTTCGTATTGTTTGTTCAGTGCAAAATTGATCTCTTTCGGAAGTTCTCCTGTTGGCGCAGATCCTTTGTATTTAAAATCTGCAGGTGAACCTTTCGGTTTGTACTGATAATAATATTGGGGTAAGTTATTCCCGTTTACCGGCGTCATATATCCTGAAGGCTTGATTACAAAAACCGACTGCCCTTCCTGGATGGGAAGACTGTATTTTCCGTTTTTATCTGTAAGAATTACCTGGATTCCGTTTGAAACAGCTACTCCTTCAATCCCTTTTTCTCTGTTTTCTTTTTTCTGATTTCTGTTGCTGTCTTCATATACATATCCAGAAACAGAAGCCTGTGAAAAAGCCATTGCTGAAATAAGCAGACACGGCATTAAAAATTTTATATTCATTGTATTGATATTTAATTAAGTTTTGGCTTAAGCCAATTTGACTATTTTTCTAGTAAGTAAGCTAAATCCCGATCTTTATTGATGAGTGTTAAGGTTTATTCCACCATACTTTTACATTGATATTATCACCGCCCATCTGCTGAACTGCCGACTGGTAATTTGTAGTATTTAATATTCTCGGATTTGGCGGGTACATCAACCTTGAAGGCATAACGCCGTTATTAAGCAACCCTCCGTTGTTCGGAAGTACAGGGAAGCCTGTTCTTCTTTTTTCAAACCACTGTTGCTGATCTACAAAGAACAGGGCAACATATTTCTGTAGCATGATTCTTTCTAAAGTCCCATTGTAAGCTACATTTGTATTAGCAAAATAATTGGCAGGCACAGTTGCTCCCCACTGTTCAATCGCTGCTTTTACTCCATTCTCGTAATAGGTTTGTGCATTTCCGGGAATAATTCCTTTAAAAGCCAGTTCGGCAAGAGTAAACTGCAACTCGGCATACGGATATATCAAAATATTCAGCGGTGCTTTCGCAAGGTTCTGGTTCATATTGGAAGGCTGATAATCGAAAGCTGTCCCGTAAGCATATCCTGACGGCGCACCTTTATACCCGATGTTTGCATTTCCGGGAATACTTTTAGCCTGTCCGAAAAACATGGCCATTCTCGGGTCATTGTTTGCTTTCAGGGTTTCAACAAAAAATGCTGAAGCTGCTCTACCGGTGGTAAAATCCTGCGGTCTGGTAATCGGAGGAAGAACCGGCGCAACACCTGTCACATTTATTTTTGCCGTTTCATTATTATTTTGAAAAACGGGATATTTAACAGGATCACTGATAATTTCCTGAATCCTCTCATTGACATTTACCTCACCATTTTTACTTAAAATCCTTGTTAACAGACGCAATGAAAGAGAATTACAGAATTTCTTCCAGTTTACAATTCCGTTGGCATCGCTTTCCGCCTTGTAGAAAATATCAGGACCGGTAAGCGGTTTTGTGGTAACGAAAAGTGAATTTGCCGTTTTTAGCTCGTCCAGCAGTTTTACATAAATATCTTTCTGCTTATCAAACTTTGGCTGTGAATTGCCTTCATCCTGGTTGGAAGCTTCGGAAAACGGAACATCACCATACGTATCCGTAAGATTAGAATAGATCCAGGCATTAAGAACCATTGCAATGGCAACGTAATTCGGATCATTATCTTTTTCAGCAGCCATTCTCATGTCTTTTACCTGTTTAAGCCATTTATAGCTATTGTTCCAGAAGCCTGCTCCCGTATTTTCGGTAATATTATATCTGCTGAGCGTATTTCCTTCATTCGGAAAGTCCAGGGAGACCTGCATCAGATCGAATGTAAAATCATTAGCTCTCATATAATTAACAGCTGCCATATTATATTCAACAGGAACGAGTAATTTTGAGGCTGCAGGTTCGCTGATCCTGCTGTTGTCTGTGTTTACTTCATCAAGGCTTCTGCTGCACGCTACCGGAACAGAACCGATGGCTGCAATTAATAATGTATTTACAAATAATTTTTTCATGTTTTCAGATTTTAAAATTTAACATTAAGCTGAACACCTACCGTTCTTGCTGTCGGCAATTGTCCCATTTCTACACCCGGGGTGATCTGATTATCATTCAATGTTGCGGCTTCAGGATCAAACAGTGGGAATTTCGTCCACATCCACAGGTTTCTTCCGAAAACCGCGAGGGTAAGCTCGGTTATTTTGAGCTGATCGGTAACATTTTTAGAGAAGGTGTAAGCAATTCTTGCGTCTCTAAGTTTGATGAAAGAAGTATCGAAAGTATTCGTCTCAACATTGGCTCTTCTGTAATAATCGGCGTAATAAGACGACAATAAAATTGGTTTTGTATTCGGAGAGAATGATCCGTCTGCGTTCTGCACTACACCTTCACCCACAATCATTCCTCCCGGATTTTCCCTTCCGAATAAAGTATGTTCCAACTTCCCTTGTTCTGTCATTTTGTGGTGCGACTGAGAATAAGCCATTCCTTTATACTGTCCGTCAAATGAGAAACTTACGGTAATTCCTTTATATCTGAATTCATTCTGGATTCCTGCCCTCCATTTCGGATAAGCATTTCCAATTTTCTTCATCTGTGTAGGTTTCGCGGTAAGACCATCCGTTGCATTATAAATAACCTGTCCGTCCGGAGCATACATGAGTCCGTAACCATACATATCTCCCAGTGAGCCGCCTACGAAAGCATTAAAGTAAACTACTCCGCCAACGCTTCCCATGGTATAAGGTTCCCCATTGAACTCTTCAGGCAGCGAAAGAATTTTGTTCCTGTTCATAGACCAGTTGGCATTAATGCTCCATGAGAATTTTTTATTTTTTACAGCAAAAGCATTCAGTGTCATTTCAAGACCTCTGTTTCTTACTTCACCGGCGTTGATTACTTTAGTGCTGTATCCTGTTTCCCATAAAGTAGGAATCCTGATAATCTGGTCTTTAGAATTGTTCTGATACGCTGTAATGGTATAATTAATTCTGTTTTTAAGAATTGTAAAATCCATCCCGCCTTCAATATTGGTGATCATATTCGGTCTCAGGTTTGGATTAGGGTATAAGGACGGAGACTCCACAGATCCTACGAAATCACTGTTGTTGTAGTATTTGATAAGCTGATAAGGATCCGTATCATTACCCACTTTAGACCAGGATGCTCTTAATTTCCAGTAATTAAAATGATCTGAAGACAGATTAAAAATATCTGAAAGAATAAACGATGTTGCGGCCGACGGATAGAAATAAGAACGGTTTTCTTTCGGCAGCGTACTGCTCCAGTCATTTCTCGCGGTAAGATCCAGGAATATTTTATTTTTATAGCTTAATGTTGCTAAAGCATAGGCACTGTTGACCTGCTTATCATTCGGTCTTGCGAATTTTGATATGTTTGAAATACCATTCGGCAGCGTATACACTCCAGGCTTCAGAAGACCTTCCGCGATATAATCATTCATTGTGTATTCCGTATAACGGATATTCCCACCGGCAGATGCACTAAAATCGAATTCACCGAATGAATTTCTGTATGTGAATAAAATATCATTATTCAAATCCATCAATCTTATATGCTGTTCCCTATACATTCCCTGAAGATAGTTGGCAGAACTCCAAGGTCTTTTTTGGGTACGAAGCTCGTTGTTCAGCTCCATTCCCGACCTCACCATTACGTCTAAGTTTTTAGTGATCTTATAGTTAAGATTTACATTTCCGGTAAGGAAATTTTTATCAACCCCATTCAGCATTTCATAAGCGATGAGGTACGGATTATCAATAAATGAGCTGAACGGATGGATCTGGTCAACCTGTTCTTTGCCTTTTTTCCATATCGGTCTGTACCACGAAAGATCAACATTTGGATTCTGGAAAATCATGAAATAAGAAATCGACTGATTGCTGTAACCGGTAGCCGGAAGATTGTCACTTTTTGTTTTATTGTAATTTACTTTGATTCCGATTTTTAATTTTTCACTCAGTTTATGGTCCACCGAAAAAGCGGCGTTGAACCTGTCGAAACCGGTGTTCGGCATCATCCATTCATTTTTTAAATAGGTTAAAGATGATCTGAATGATGTATTCTCATTGGATGCTTCTACCGAAATGTTATTTGAAAAGGTAGTTCCTGTTTCCCAAAACCCTTTGATATTATCTTTGTAAGGCTGCCAGAGTTTTCTTTCAGTACTTTGTCCTTCCAGATCAGGATCATACTGGAAGTAATACTGTCCCGCAAACTTTGGCCCGAACGCGCTGCTGGTAGAACCGGTGTTGATTCCGTCTGCAGATGCTCCGTAAGAATAGAAAAAATTTCCCTGCGTATCTTTCTGAAGCGTTCCCTGTCCATATTCGTACTGGTAATCCGGCCATTTCAGAACCGTATCGTAACTAGAATATGAATTTAAACTTACCTGAACTTTTCCTTTTTTGCTTTTCCCGGATTTTGTAGTGATCATGATGGCACCACCGGCACCTCTTGAGCCGTATAAAGCAGATGCTGTAGATCCTTTGAGAACAGTAATAGACTCGATATCATCAGGATTAATGGTATTGATCCCGTTTCCGTAATCAATAGGTAAATCTGCCTTGGCTCCTGCACCGTATGCCGAGAATCCTGTTCCTGTAGTATTATTGTTCAGAGGAACGCCGTCTACTACGATCAGGGCATTGTTCTGATCAGGGTTCATAGAGATATCTCCTCTTAGTTTAATAATAGAACTTCCCAGCGGTCCGGCTCCGGCTGTCTGTATTTTAAGACCTGCCACTTTACCTTCAAGTGCCTGCGACCAGTTGTTGTTCTGAGTTTTTAATATTTCTTCAGATTTAATAGTCTCCGCAACATATCCTAAAGATCTGTCCTGTCTTTTGATTCCCAATGCTGTTACGACAACTTCATCAATACTTTTAATCGTATCCCTTTTTGCATTTTCCTGGGCCATCACATTTACACTGACCAAACCTAATAATGATAATAGCAGTACTTTTTGTGTCTCTTTACGCATATCCTTTTTGTTTGCGCAAAATTAGTCCTACAATATGGTTAAGGTTTTAACTTGATTTTAACATTTATTAAAGGATTATTAAACTCTATATTAATTTATGTTTAACGAATATCTATACCAGTATGGTTCACAACTGTTTAAATTCATTAAGGATTTTTAATACCTTTTTTAGAAGACATATCCCTACCTTTATTGGCTTTTTCGGTGAAAACAAAACACACCACACACGTACCACAAATAATAAATTATTGCGAAATAGTCCCCTCAGCAGAAAATAAAAAAGTCTGCCTCAGGAGACAGACTTATCATTAAATTTTAAGCTATTTATTTCAGCTGATCCGGAATATTGGTCGTAATAAATCCAATACCTTGTTTTTTCAGTTCGTCTGAAACGGCAATATCATTTACCGTCCAGGCATTGGTTATTAAACCTAATGCTTTTGCTTCGGAGATCCATGTTGGATTTTTCTGGAAAACACTGTAGTGATAATCCAGCCCGTCCAGTCCTTCTTCTTTGATCTGCTGTGGAGAAAGCTCTCCTTTCAGATACTGAACTTTAAATTTCGGTTCCAGCTTTTTGATTTCTTTGCAGATATTCAGGCTGAAGGAGATAAATTCACACTGTGTATCCAGCTTCATATCTTTGATCATTTTAATAGTCTTTGCCGTGAGCTCATCTTCCTTTTCTTTTGTTTTATCCGGTTTTATTTCAACGATAAGCTTCAAGGCTTTATCTTTTTTTCCCTGCTTCAGATAATCTTTTAATGTAGGAAAAGGCTCACCGTTGGAAAGCTTTACTTTTTTGAGCTCTTTAAAATCCGTTTCGGAAATTTCCATTTTTGCATGATGCTCATCATGATTTACCACCAGCACACCGTCTTTCGTCATGCGTACATCGAATTCGGAACCATAAATTTTTAGGCTCTGTGCATTTTCAAGTGATTTCAGAGAATTTTCCGTGGTTGGCGTCTGTGTCTGCCAATATCCTCTGTGTGCGATAATCCGGGTTTGTGCCTTCATGAAAACGGTGCTTACAACTGCTAACCCTAAGATAACTTTTTTCATAATACAAATAATTATTCTTTATTGAAATTCCGCCAATCCTATCATTCAAAGAAAAAGCGGATAAATGAATGAACAAATTTAGAAAGACATTTGTGATAATGCTTTACATCGAATATAAAATTAATATTAATTCTAATCATCAAAATCTCCCCAATACTTATTATTTTTGCTGGAAAGACAGAATCTCATGCCTGACAATATCGAAACTATACAGCAAAGAATAGAAGATCTTAGAAAAGAACTTCACCAGCACAACGAAAACTATTATCTTCTTGACACGCCTACGATCACAGATTATGATTTCGATATGCTTCTTGAAGAGCTCAGAGATCTGGAAGCAAAATATCCTGAATTCTATGATGAAAACTCTCCTACGATGAGAGTAGGAGGCGGAATTACAAAAGTATTTCCAACCGTTCAGCATAAATACAGAATGTATTCCCTTGATAATTCTTATGATTTCGACGATTTGGAAGACTGGGAAAAAAGGATCATTAAAGCGATAGATGAACCTGTAGAATTTGTAGCCGAGCTGAAATACGACGGAGCCTCTATTTCTATTTTGTATGAAAATGGAAAGCTTGCTCAGGCAGTCACGCGGGGCGACGGCTTTCAGGGAGATGAAATCACAGCGAATGTGCGCACTATTTCCGATGTTCCGCTAAAGCTGAAAGGTGATTTTCCTGCTCATTTTTTTATGCGCGGCGAAATTTATTTAACCCGAAAAAATTTCGATAAAATCAATAAACAGCGTGAAGAAGATGGCCTGGATCCATTCATGAACCCTAGAAATACCGCCAGCGGAAGCCTTAAAATGCAGGACAGCGGTGAAGTAAGAAAACGCGGACTATCATCAGTTTTATATCAATATATTTCCGAAGAAATTCCTGCAGAGTCTCATTGGGAACTTTTAGAAAAAGCAAAATCCTGGGGTTTCAAAACATCTCAACAGGCAAAGCTTTGCAAAACACTTGCTGAAGTAAAAGAATTTATTACATACTGGGACATCGAAAGACACAATCTTCCTTTTGAAATTGACGGAATCGTTTTAAAAGTCAATTCCTTAAAACAACAACGACAGCTTGGCTATACGGCAAAATCTCCACGTTGGGCGATGGCTTATAAATTCAAGGCCGAAAAAGTGGAAACCGAACTCCAGACCGTTACGTATCAGGTGGGAAGAACCGGCGCCATTACTCCCGTTGCCAATCTTAAGCCCGTATTGTTGGCAGGAACCATTGTTAAAAGAGCTTCTCTCCACAATGAAGATATCATTAAAAAGCTGGATCTGCATGAACATGATTTCGTGTATGTAGAAAAAGGAGGTGAAATTATTCCTAAAATCGTAGGTATAAATAAAGAAAAAAGAACTGCCGAAAGCAAAGAAATAGAATATATCAGACATTGCCCGGAATGCGGAACGGAGCTGGTGAAAATTGAAGATCAGGCCATTCATTTCTGCCCGAATGAACTGCACTGTCCGCCACAGGTGGTAGGAAGAATGATCCATTATGTTTCCCGGAAGGCTTTAAATATTGATAATCTCGGCAGCGAAACCATTGAACAGCTATACAGAGAAAGACTCATTGAAAACCCTGCTGATTTTTATGTTTTGAAAAAAGAACAGCTGCTACCATTGGAAAGAATGGCGGAAAAATCTGCACAGAATATCATCTCAGGAATCGAAAAATCCAAGGAAATTCCTTTTGAAAAAGTATTGTATGGAATCGGAATAAAACACGTGGGAGAAACGGTTGCCAAGAAGCTGGTTAAGAATTTCCCTTCCATAGAAGAGCTCAAAAATGCCACAGTGGAAGAGCTTTGCCAGGTAGAAGATATCGGAACCAAAATCGCAGTAAGCATTGTAGATTTCTTCGCTAATCCGGAAAATATCCTGATGATTGAAAGACTGAAATCGTATGGTGTTCAGCTTGAAAAAGGAGAAAGTACCAATGAAGTTTTATCGAATGTCCTGGATGGAAAGACCTTCCTTTTCACCGGAAAATTATCCTTATTCACAAGAGAAGCAGCGGAAGAAATGGTGGAAAAACACGGCGGAAAGAATATTTCAGCAGTCTCTAAAAACCTGAATTATCTGGTGGTAGGTGAGAAAGCCGGCAGCAAGCTGAAAAAAGCCCAGGATATCGGAACCATTGAAATTCTTGATGAACAGCAGTTTCTGGATCTTATAGAGAAAAAGTAAATTACCATGGCTGTCTTCGGACAGCTTTTTTTATAATGTAAAATGATTTCATTCATATTCTGTAAAAAATATTTTATCTAATTTTATTCTGGCTATTAAATTATTACGCATGGAATTTCTAAAAGATCACTCTATCCAGAATGAATTGCTGCTGATTTTTATTTCAGTGGTCCTTGGAATAATGATTGGTGCAGAACGCGAATACCGTAATAAATCTGCCGGACTGCGCACTTTCATTCTGATTTGCTTCGGGTCCTGTCTCTTTACCATTCTTTCCATAAAAATCGGGGTGGATGATCCTGACCGTATTGCTGCCAATATCATTACAGGAATCGGCTTCCTGGGAGCCGGAGTTATTTTCAAAGGGGATAATAAAATAGACGGAATTACAACAGCCACTACAATATGGGCAACAGCTTCCATCGGGATGGCCGTTGGATCAGGATACGTTTATCTCGCAGTTTTAGGAACCGTTTTAATACTTCTGATACTCAGTTCGCTCACCAGTTTAGAAAAGCTGATCGACAGAGAACATAAGATCAGGGAATACAAAATTGCCGTCAATAACTATCATGACATACCGTATTGTGAAGAGCTTTTCAGAAAACATAACCTGAAATATTCCGTTTCAAAGCAGCAGTATACACAGGGAAATCTTTCTACCTCATGGATTATTACCGGAAAAAATATTAATCATGAAGCTTTAATGAAAAGCCTGATGGAGGATGATCACATTATCGCCTATCAGTTTTAGCAATAAACTGTTTCAAACTTTTTTATTTAACCACAAAGGAACAATAGCATTTTGACACATTAGATAAAGGATAAAGCCTCACGATTATTTTAGAAGATATTAGTTCTTCAAAATTTTTGACTTTTTATTCTTTCGAAAGCTTTAATTACTTCATGAAACATCTAATAGTATATCTTTTGACTCTTTTGTTGCTAAATTAGACTGCTTAAAAAAGTAGTGTATTTTTTTCTCAATTTTAAATTTTTCAGTGAAAATTTTTATCTCAACATCATCAACATTGCACGGAATAGTTATTAGCAAAAATCTACAAATCACTCATTTTCAACAATAAAACAGACAATATACCGCAAAATTTCAAACTCATAATTTCTTCGTAAATTGGAGCAAAATTTTGATTATGACGAAAAAGATACTTTTATCCGTATTTCTTTTGCCGGCTGTAATGACATTTGCACAGCAATACGGAGGAATGTGGATCCCGACAGAGCTGAATGAAAAGGAAATGAAAGATCTGGGAATGAAAATCTCTGCAAAAGACATCTTCAACCCGCAGAAAGCAAGCATTAAAGATGCGGTAGTACAGTTCAACGGCGGGTGTACTGCAGAAATCATTTCTCCAAAAGGCCTTCTGCTTACCAATCATCATTGTGGATACGGACAGATTCAGGCGCATTCAACGGTTCAGAATGATTTATTATCAAACGGGTTCTGGGCTAAAAATACCGAAGGTGAACTTCCGAATCCCGGTGTAACCGTTGATTTTATAGTTGATATTAAAGAAATTACCGGTCAGATTTTACAGGGTACAGACCACCTTACAGAACCTGAACTCTCTAAACAGATTGCCAAAAATATTGAGATTTACAAAAACTCTCAGAAAACCGAACCTTACCAGTCTATTTCCGTAAAATCAATGTATTACGGAAATAAATTTTATGCCTATACTATTGAAACGTATAAGGATATCCGTTTGGTAGGCGCACCGCCGCAAAGCATAGGGAAATTTGGTTCCGATACTGATAACTGGGTTTGGCCGAGACATACGGGAGATTTCTCAATGTTCAGGATTTATGCTGATAAAAACAATAAACCTGCGGAATATTCCAAAGATAATGTTCCTTATGTTCCCAAACATTACCTTCCGGTTTCCATTAAAGATAAAAATGAAAATGATTTCACTTTTGTTTTCGGATTCCCGGGAAGAACCACGGAGTATCTTCCGGCCATTGCCGTTGAAAAAATCATGAAGGAGATCGACCCGGCAAGAATTGCGGTGAGAGATATCGCATTGAAAACATTAGATGAAAAAATGCGTACCGATGATGCCACTCGTATTCAGTATGCTTCAAAATATGCATCGGTAGCCAATTACTGGAAAAAATGGATCGGCGAAGTAGAAGGTTTGAAAAAATCGAATGCCGTAGAGAAAAAAATGAAGTATGAGGCTTCGTTGGCTGCTAAAAATCCTGAAATTAAAACAACCCTTGATCAACTCACCAAGCTCTATAACGATCAGGCTCCTTTTGCGTTAAACAATGCTTATTATTCTGAAACCATCAGAAATGCAGAAACGCTGATGCTTGCTAACCTTTATTACAGTTATATCTCTGCCGTGGAAGCAGGAAGAATGGATGAAAAAGGTACCGCAGCTTTAAAAAACAGATTAGCTTCTTTTTATAAGGATTACAATGCCGAACTTGATGCAAAAGTTACAGCAAAACTGCTTGCTTTGTATGCCAATAAAACAGATGCTCAGTTTTTACCTGCCGGATTCGAGAAGTATAAAAATGAAACTCAAAGCATTCAGGTTATTGAAGATGCCTCTAAAAATTCTATCATTACAGGAAGAAGTGATGTGAACGGTGCTTCTTTAAGCAAGGATATTGATAAAGCATTTTCCAATCAGGATAAATTAATCAAAACCCTTAAAAAAGATCCTGTTTTCCAGATTTATTTAGCACTTAGAGACACTTATATGACCAAAGCGGATCCTCAGTTTATGGCACTTCAGACAAAGATTGATGCGCTGCAGAAAACCTATATGGCTCAGCAGATGGCAACGGATAAAGACCGAAAATTCTTCCCGGATGCCAACTCTACCCTTCGGGTAACCTATGGAAAAGTAAAAGGTTCTTCACCAAGAGACGCCGTTTCTTATAATTATCAGACCCACTTAGCCGGCGTAATGGAAAAATATGTTCCGGGAGATTATGAGTTTGATGTGCCTAAAAAACTAATCGATCTTTATGATAAAAAAGATTTTGGACAATATAAAGATAAAACAGGAGATGTTCCCGTAGGATTTACTGCAACCAACCACACAACAGGAGGAAACTCAGGAAGCCCGGCGCTTGATGCCTACGGAAATCTTGTAGGATTAAACTTCGACCGACAGTGGGAAGGAACAATGAGTGATATTAACTATGATCCGCGTTTCAGCAGAAACATCATGGTGGATACGAAATATATTCTTTTCATCATTGATAAATTTGCCGATTCCAAATGGCTGATTAATGAAATGAAAGTTGTAAAATAGTTTTTAATAAAGTAATATCAAAGTCCCGAAAGTTTTTTCGGGATTTTTTGTTTGAAATAAATTATAAACATATATCAAAAATTTTTATATAAATCAAAAAACGTAAAATATTACAACCCTGCACTTTAGTCAAATAACACACCGCTGCCGCGCGATTGTATCGCGCGAAATAAATAAACCTAAATATTAAACATTCTGAAAACAACTATATCCTCCAGAAGCCCTTTCTCGTCGGCATAATCTATAGCACTACTGTATCGGTACTCTTCCGCATTTGTTACAAGTCCTGCTTTTACAGGATTTTTATGGGTATAATTAATCTTTTGCCAGATTACTCTGTTGCTCCATAACTCAATTGGATGATTATCATGTCTCCAAAATTGATACTGATTGACGTTAGATGTTTTTAAACCTTCTTTCAGGAAAAAGTTTAATAAGAATTTGTTTCTGGGTTCTTTTGCGTTTTCTTTTATTGCTGAAACAACGGCCTTGCTGGTAAACCTTTTGAAATCGCCTAATAAAAGCTCCGGTTTTTGGCCATTCACACTTCGGAAAACCAAATGTACATGATTGGGCATAATACACCAGGCATGTATTTCCATTCCTTTATTTTTCTGACAGAATCTTAAACTTTTCAACAGCAGCTCTATATATTCATCTTTTATAAAGACATTCAGCCAGCCGACAACAGCAAAGCTTACGAAATACAGCCCTTCGGGATTATGGAATTTGTAATTTCTACTCATCAATGTATGTTTTGATAAAGATAAAAATTTATAAGATAAATAAAACAAAAAGCCACGCGATGGAATCGCGCGGCAGCTTATGATTATTTTATTAAATTTTTAATGTCCAAAGATATCTTTTAATGTTACTTCTTTAAAAGTTCCCATCTGAGAAACAGCGTTCATATTCAGGTTTTCTTTTTTCCCGATAATAGCTGTATTAAAATGGACCGATTTAATGTAATTATTATAAAATTCCTTAACATCTTCAAAAGTCAGTTTTTCAATCTGCTGATAAATATCTTTCCTGAAATCATGATAAATATTAAGTTTTTTGAGTCGTAACGTATTAAAGAAAATATTCGTTCTGGTAACTCTCGCGGAAGCAATCTGCTTTAAGGCTGCATTTCTGGCGTTTTCAAACTGTGCCGGAACTTCAGGAAGTTCATTCATCAGTTCGGTAAGGGTATCTACGGCAATCTGCAGTTTATCCGGCTGTGTCCCGATATACGTTGTGATATAATCAGGATGATGGAGTTCCGAATTGGCAGCGTAAGAAACATACGCAGAATAAGCAAGACTTTTACTTTCACGGATCTCCTGGAAAACAATCGAAGATAAACCTCTTCCGAAATATTCATTGAATACATTAATTTTTCCGAAATTTCCTGTATCCACCATTTGCCCTTTTCCGATTCTGCTCATTTCCATCTGTACCATGTCGTAGTTTGTGAAATAAACATTTCCCGTAGTTTCCGGCTCCGGATATTTTTTAGGTTCGGGAATAGCCAGGCTTTCCGTTTCGATATATTTTCCGATATATTCTTTAAAACTTTCAAAGTTTCTTCCGTAAAAAAAGATCTGATATGGAAACCTGAATAAATTCTTCATTCTTTCCGTAAAAACTTCAACATTTGTGCTTTCAAGCTCTTCTTTTGAAATAATATCTGTAAACCTTGAAAACGAGCCGAGTTTGGTATAATTCGTTAAAGCCGTCATGATACGGGCTTTGTCTTTTTTTACTGCTGCACGGTTTTCAAGCACTGTTTCTACAAACTGGTTATAAATTTCCTGATCCGGCTGTACTTCTTTCATCCAGTGCTGGAGAAGTTCGATCCCTTTAGGAATATTTTCTTCAAGTCCCGCCAGTGAAATCGTAAGCTGATCATTAGCCGTTTTAAAATCATTGGTAATTCCGATCTTAAAAAATTCCTTCTTAAGATCATCCGGTGAAAATTTTTCCGTACCTAAATATTGAAGAACCTGAGTGGAAATACCAAGATCCCGGTCATGATCGCTCCCAAAAGGAAAAATAAAATGCACCTGGGCAATATCATTGCTTTTATTTTTTACAAAACTCAGTTTTTTATCTTTAATACTATCCGTGAGAATCTCTTTCTGATAATCGATAAACTCAGGCTGAATATCTTCCGTTTTTTCAGCTAAAATCTCCCGGAGGAATTCAGATTGAGCTTCACGGTTGATCTTTACCGGTGTGATTCCGGGATTTTCCACACGAATCAGCTTATCATTGGTTCCTTTTTCTTTTTTAACAATGACGTAGTTGTCTTTGAAAAATTGGTTGGCAAAATTTACTACCTCATCCTTTGTAAATGCTGCATATTCATCCATTTCATTGAGTTCCTGTTCCCAGGTTCTGCCTTTGATGTAGGTATCGTAAAGATTGGTAGCCAAGCCGTCTGCTGTTTCCAGCCCCTTCATTCTCTGCACTTTAAAATCATTAATGATGGCCTTTAGCGTCCAGTCCGGGAAGTTTCCTTTTTTTACCAGTTCAACCTGTTCCAGCACAAGATTTTTTGCTTCATCCAATGTCTGTGTTTCTTTAGGAACCGCAACAATGGAGAAATATCCGTACTGCTTTAACCCTACTGAAAATGCCTGTCCCCAAAGCAGTTTCTGGGTCTGGTTGATATTCAGGTCTATCAATCCGGCCTCTCCCCTGTTGCTCAAAATATTGGCTACAATATCAGCAAGCATGGCTTCCTTTGTTCCGTAGCTTTCGGTTCTCCAGGCGAGCTGAACTCTTGGTGTGGTAGGACTTTTCACGGTTCTTTCTATAATTTCCGTGATAGGCTTTTCTGTAACAGCAGTTTTTTTAGGCAATTCCCGGTAAGGAATTGTTCCGAAATACTGATCTACAAGTTTAATAGTATCATCAAAATCAAGATCTCCTACCAAAACCATTGCATAATTATTTGGGACGTAATATTCATCAAAATATTTATGAATCGCTTTCATGGAAGGATTTTTCAGATGTTCCGCCTTTCCCAGGGTGGTTTGCTGCCCGTTGGGATGATTGGGAAAAAGTGCGTCCATCAGTTCGTACTGAACCAGCCTGGAGTCATTATCCTGTGCCCTGTTGAATTCTTCATACACCGATTCAAGCTCAGTATGGAAAAGTCTCAACACCAGCTCCGAAAATCTTTCTTTTTCAATTTTCAGCCACTTTTCCAGTTCATTATTGGGAATATTATTTTTATAAACGGTTTCATCAAACCAGGTGTGGGCATTGGTTCCCGTAGCGCCTAATGAAGAAATTGCCTTGTCATATTCATTTGCAATAGCATATTGGCTTGCTTCCTGAGAAAGTTCATCTATCTTCCGGTAAATGGTTTTCTTCTTTTCCGGATCAGCCGTTGCTTTATGTTCTTCAAACAAATCCGAAATCCGGCTCAGCAACTCATTTTCTTTTTCCCAATCCTGTGTACCGAGTTTTGAAGTCCCTTTGAACATCATATGCTCAAGATAATGGGCAAGCCCGGTATTATCGGCCGGATCATTATTGCTTCCCGTGCGTACCGGAATATAAGTCTGGATTCTCGGAGCGTCAAAATTCTGGGCAATAAATATCTTCAGTCCGTTTTTTAAAGTATAAATTCTTACGTTATTTTCATCATTGGAAACGGTAATATATTCGTAATTTCCATCTTTATGAATCGTTTCACTGTATTTTTTATCTGTCATATCAATCATTTTCATTCTTACATCAGAATGCCATACAAATGTAAGGAATAGAAAATGAACTGTGTATGTTTTGTCACGATTAGCATACCTTACTAAAATTGTAAATTCCTGAATACTGTTTGTTCATTTGATTAAATTAAATGCCTAGGAGATTTAAAATAAAAATAAATTAAGTCTGATCTGAATATTTTTATTTTATCTTCGAGACTAAAAAGACTCCATGATGAGCAAAAAGGCTTGCCTACAAATCTAAAAGACTGAAAAACCAGTCTAAAAGGCTCATCGATGAAGCAAAAAGACTCAACGATGAGCCTAAAAGGATCAAAAACCAGCCTAAAAGGCTCAACGACGAGGCAAAAACACTCAACGGTGAGCCTAAAAGGTTCAACAACCAGCCTTGGAGGTTCAAAATTGAAGCAAAAAGGGTGGTTTTAAAACGATCATGTTAAAAAATTACCCATAACCCCTCCGGTTAATCCTTTCCACATTTCCCTATTAAAAGAACTCTTTTTCTTATATTTGTTTTTTATGGACAATATGGACGCAACACAAGATAAAAGATTATTCCTGATCGATGCTTATGCAATGATTTTCAGAGGATATTATGCTCTGATCAGAAATCCGAGACTCACCAGCAAAGGCCTGGATACTTCAGCCATTTTCGGATTTACCAATTCCCTGATTGAATTAATCAGAAGGGAAAAGCCTACTCATCTTGCGGTGGTTTTTGATGTGGGTGAAGCCAGTATTAGAACGGGAGATTTTTCAGAATATAAAGCCAACAGGAGTGAAACACCGGAAGCCATCCAAAATGCGATTCCATACATCCACAGAATTCTGCAGGCCATGCATATTCCTATCCTGGGTGTTCCCGGTTATGAAGCGGATGATGTGATCGGAACCATTGCATGTAAAGCTGAAAAAGAAGGCTATACAACATTTATGGTAACTCCGGACAAAGATTTTGCACAGCTGGTTACCGATAAAATTAAAATTTACAAACCCGGATTAAAGGGTGGAGATATCGAAATTTTAGGCGTAGACGAAGTGAAAGCCAAATATGAAATTGAAGATCCTAAACAAGTCATAGATTTCCTGGCGATGATGGGAGATTCAGTCGATAATATTCCGGGACTTGATGGTGTGGGTGAAAAAACTGCGATGAAATTCCTGAAGGAGTTCGGAAATATTGAAACTCTTTTAGCCAACACCGACAAATTAAAAGGTAAATTAAAAGAAAAAGTAGAGGCTTCCGCCGAGCGTGGAATTTTGTCTAAAAAACTGGCCACCATTATCTGCGATGCCCCTGTGGAATTCCATCAGGAACAATATGATCTGGAGACTCCGGATTTTGAAAAGGTAAAAGAAGTTTTTGACGAAATAGAATTCAGAAGGCTGTATGAAAATCTTTACCGAGCCTTTTCTCCGGCCGCCACAGGAACTGTTGTGGTTGCAGAAATAGACGTTACCATTGCCGAAACTCCGCAGCAAAAAGTGGCACAGGCAGTGGGACAGCTTGATCTGTTTGCCACGTATGAAGAGCTGGATCAGGCCACATCTACCAAATCTACCATCGAACAGAACGATCATCTGTATCAGTTTATCGATAATCCGAAAGCACAGAAAATCCTTGTTGACAATTTACTAAAACAACGGGTTGTCTGCTTTGATACCGAAACCACTTCTCTTAACGAACTTGAAGCCGAGCTGGTGGGGATGAGTTTCAGCTACAAAAAAGGTTTGGCCTATTATATTCCTCTTTCTGAAGATCAGGGTGAAGTATTGCAGACGCTTGAGATTTTCAGGCCGTTTTTCGAAAAGGAAGATCTGATCAAAGTAGCGCATAATTTAAAATTCGATTATAAAATCCTGAAAAGATATAATATCACCGTGAAGGGCGCAATGTTCGACACGATGATCGCACATTATCTCCTGAATCCTGACGGAAGACACGGAATGGATTATCTTTCTGAAATATACCTGGGGTATAAACCTGTTTCCATTGAAACCATTATCGGTAAAAAGGGAAAAAAACAGGGAAATTTCAGGGATGCAGATCTCAGGACACAGACCGATTATGCGGCAGAAGATGCCGATGTCACTTTCCAGCTTTACGAACTTTTCGCCCCACAGCTTAAAAAGGAAAATTTAGAAGATCTTTTTTTCAAGATAGAAATGCCGCTGATGGAGGTTTTGGCTAAAATGGAGCTGGCCGGAATTTCCCTTGATGAAAAATGGCTTGCCCAGGAAAGTGTAGATCTGGAAAACGATCTGAAGCAGCTGGAAGCCAAAATTTTTGAACTTTCAGGAGAAGAATTCAACGTCAACTCTCCGAAACAGCTGGGAGATATCCTTTTCGAAAAGTTGCAGCTGGACCCGAAAGCCAAGAAAACCAAAACCGGACAATACGCGACTTCGGAAGATATCTTGCAGAAGCTTGCGTCCAAACATGAGATTATTCAGCATATCCTTGAATACAGAACATATCAGAAATTAAAATCAACTTACGTTGATGCATTACCGTCACAGATTGAAAAATCGGACAACCGCGTTCATACGAATTTCTCACAGACAACTGCCGCAACGGGCCGTCTGGCGAGTGTCAATCCGAATCTTCAGAACATTCCGATCAGAACGTTGAGAGGTCAGCAGATCCGTGGTGCTTTTGTGGCGGGAGAAGGTAAAAAGATTATTTCTGCCGATTATTCACAGATCGAGCTTCGTCTCATTGCTGAAATTTCCGGAGAAGATAATATGATTAAGGCTTTCCAGAACGGAGAAGATATTCACGCTTCGACAGCGGCAAGGCTGTTTAATATTCCGCTTGAAGAGGTTTCAAAAATCCAGAGAAGCCAGGCGAAGACCGTCAACTTCGGGATTTTGTACGGACAGGGCGCTTTCGCTCTTGCAGAGCAGACCGGATTGTCCAGAAGTGAGGCGAAACAGATGATCGATGCGTATTATGCTACTTATCCGAAACTGAAAGAGTATATGGCAGAGCAGGTGAAAAGAGCCCGTGAAATAGGTTATGTGGAAACCATTCTGGGAAGAAAGCGTCATTTGAAAGACATCAATTCGAATAATTTTGTGGTTCGCGGACACGCCGAGAGAAATGCCGTAAATGCCCCGATTCAGGGAAGTGCCGCGGATGTGGTGAAAATGGCGATGATTAAAATTCAGAAAGAACTTGAAAAAGAAAAATTAAAAACCAAAATGCTGCTGCAGGTACATGACGAATTGGTTTTTGAAGCTCCGGCCGATGAAATCGAAGTAGCCACCAACATCATTAAAATGGAAATGGAAAATGCTATTGAAACGCAGGTTCCATTGCTGGTGGAGGTAGGTGTTGGGAATAACTGGCTGGAAGCGCATTGATTTAACCATATAGATGCTTCGACAGGTTCAGCATGACAATGCTAATATTAACTAACTGTTTAAACGGTGAATTTTTAGTAATGTTATATTGAGCCAGTCGAAGCATTTTTCATTATCTGTTGTAAGAATGCGGCAGCTTTACTTTTTTTAAATTTTCAATTTCCTTATTCATTTTTTCTTCCCAACCTTTTCCATTTCTTTTATCAAGATAAGGCTTTACCGTTTCTTTATATTTTTGTTGTCCTTCACCATCAATTATATCAACAATACAACCTGTATTGAAATAGCTTATTCCGAATTTTTTCCGGATACTGTCTATTTTATTCTGCGTTTTGGTATCATATTCCGGAATAGGAAGTCCACCTGCAAACCGGTACATAATTTTGTCTTTTTTGATATCTTCTTTTGCCTGCTGAACATATTCATTTTCAGATTCTTTAATGGCTTTTCGGGTTGATATGTAAGTAGCTGCATCAAAATATATAACATAGCTTAACAATATACCACAGAATACGGTAAATACTAAAAGAAATTTATTTTTCGGATTTAAATTTTTAATCCTCAAATGACTAATCAGCCAGGCAATCAAAGCAAATATAGCCAAAGCGATCAAAAGATATTGCGGCCTGCTTTCCAATATAATTGTCCGAACATCAGATTTTCCCGGATATATAAGAAGATAGCCACCTAAAGTATGTACTGCAATAAACAACAGTACAACAACAATATTAATTGTGAGCAGCTTTCTGGAAACCATGATTTAATTTATGATAAAGCTAAGGTAAAAAATGCGGCAAACATGATCCCGCTAATCAGCAAAATAAAAATGGCAAACTTCTTAATATCTTCCAGTTCTCTGCCATCTTTCAGAATAAGCTTTCTGAATCCTCCGGAAATGAGCGTCATTAAAGCAGTAAGAAAAAGCAAACCCAGTGCGGTGCAGATTCCAAATCCAAAAGGTCCACCGGATCTTTTCTGCAAGAAAAAAGGCAGAATATCATACAAAAGAAGAATATTCCAAAGGAGAATAAATACCACCGGAAAAAACGGCTTCAATGGAAATCCGCCCTGTCTCTGCTGACGGATGATCTGCTGATCTTTTTCGGTAAGAGGAAAATTGGCTTTCTCCAAAAATCCGGTCTGTTTAATCTGGCTGATCACAAATTCAGGATCTTTCATGGTCCAGAAAATCACGTTCTGATTATAATTTTCTACTCTGTGTAAAATTTTAATTCCCTGTCCGATAAGAGGAATAGCCATATAAGGTTTAATCGAAATAATATCCTGCGGCTGGAAAATAACATTTCCGGCAAGTGAAGCATTTATTCTGAGCGTATTTTCGTCAGCATAAAGGTTGGCAAAAGGATAACTTGCATTTACTCTTCCAATTCTCGCACCGCCTGTAAGTTTAAATTGTTTCATGGTTTAGTTTATTTTGTCATTCTGGTAATGGCCAGATCATTGGTAGGTTTAATTCATAACTAATAAGGATAGTTCCATTTGATCCTATCGAGTTCTTTGTCAAGCTCATGTCGCAGAATTTCATTTTTTATCTGCCACTCATTATAATTTGATAGTGTGAAGCTTTGATATATTTTTAAAAGTTTAATTAAATCTTCCTTAAACAGGCGAAAACCTTCATAGGGACCATCAAGATCATACATTGAATATTCTGAAAATCCGTAAAGCAGATACTGCTCATCTTTCGTAAGTCTTTCTTCATAAGAAATTTCACAGATTATCTTAAGCGCTTTTTTAAATTCCAAAGATTTTGTATTTAACAAATGATAAAGAATTCCGAGTATTGCCCTGCAAACAATTTCCATATCAGCATTTTGAGAATTCCTGTCTAATATGGTAATTAAATCATGAGTAGAATTTGTTGTGGAGATTTCAATAAACTCATATTCGGATGTTTTCTCTGAGGACAGAATTTCATCCGACCAACCTGTTATAAAATCATTTGTAATAATACCGTACTTTCTTAATTCGGCAAAAACTTTTAATAAATTTTTGTAATTTTTTATATTCTCTGCCATGAAATATTATGCACTAAATTCAATGCCGCCAACATACGTCAGAGAGAAAAAATCGTTCTCAACGGAAACGGGCTTCGGAACCTGTCCTTTATTAAGGAAGATGATGGCATTCACTTCAAATTTCAGATTGATCTCATTAAGCCTGTTCACCAATATCGGGAGCCACTGTTCGGCAAAAGAATACGCGGCAAATTTTTCATAGATGGTTTTGTTTCCATCTTCATAGCCGTACTCTACAAAATCATGATCAAGCCACACCACATTCTGTGAAGCGGCAAATTTTGAAATATGGATGTCATCAGATTCTTCAAGGAGATAATAGTTTTCATCTTCTTCCACAAAATCATAAAAATCTTCTTCACTGTTAAAATTTCCTACCCAAAAATCTAATGTATCTGTATGCATTGTTAATTTTCTTGTTTATGGCTTCAAAGTTAGGATTATTTGCAGATGTTTAAAATAGATAGTGAATCATTTCTTTCACCATTAAAGAATCTTTTTCATCAATCTGAGTACAACTGATTGGCATTTCTTTAGGCTGTTTTATTGAATATACATATTTTTCAAACCAGAGTCTTCCCTTTGATCTGATAAATTTCCGGTCCAGAGCAGGTCCGATCTCATAATGATATTCTGAATGACAGTCTAGACAATTGTGTTCATAAAAAACAATCCCCGGCGGAGCATTCTTATTTTTAAATTCTTTTAAATCTATAATTAAAGGCTTTTTGCGTTTGGATTTGTTTAGCTTAAGTGTTTGATAAATACGTAAGAAATCTTCAATATTTCCATTTCTATTAAACATATAAAAACCACCAGCTGAATCTATTGTAGGAATATAAATGGATGCAAAATTACCATATTTTGTTTTTGGAATTTCGATAATAGATTCCGTTCCGTCAATTGTTACTTGTCTGAATAGATTATCCTGCAGAGGGCTTTTGTAAATTTTAGGGTTATACATTCCAAACTCTATATAAATAGTATCACCATCCTTCGATAGGTACGAGAAATAAGAGTCAATACCTTCTGTTTCTGTAAGTTTCCAATCTGAAGGATATGTAAATTCTACTTTTTCTATTTCAAATTTGCGTAAAGATATATTTTCCTGCTTCGTACAGTGAATTAATAAAAGGAGCGTTATTATCGAAAAGAAATTTTTCATATCATAACTAATGTCATACATTATACATTGATTATTTAATTAAACTATCAATTCAACCATAAAATGAAATTCTCTTTCCCGCTTCACTTTCCTTAATCGTCTTTTCCAATCTTGACAATCTGGTTTTTTCCTGTTTCGCCCGCATGATCCAGTGCAGCATTACTTTTTTATAAGAAGGCGCCTGATTGTTGAAAAATGCCCAGGCTTTTTTGTTGTCTTTAAACTGTTTTTCAAAGTCCGGACTCAATGCAGCGGTTTCATTTTCGTGAGAGTATATTCCTGATTTCTCCTCTTTTCTAAGCTGAAAAGCCTTTTCTCCGGCCTCTGTCATGAGACCTACATTTGTAAGTTCTTCCATTTTCCTGATATTAACGGCACTCCAGATGCTTGTCGGTTTTCTCGGTGTAAAACGGATGCTGTAACTTTCTTCATCAACAGATCTCCGCACGCCGTCTATCCATCCGAAACATAAAGCCTGATCTACAGATTCCGGCCAAGTTATGGAAGGTTTCCCGGTTCCGACTTTGTAAAATCCGACCAGCAGTTCTTTTTCTGACTGATGGTTTTGTTCAAGCCATTTTCTGAATTTCTGCGGTGTAGAAAAAAAGGTTGGTTTCATGGTTTCAAACTTTCGTCTAAAATACTTATTTTTCTTTACAAAGGTCTTGAAGGATTTCGGGGGCGGGAGCTTTGCTCCCGCCCCCGAAATCCTCTATCATTTAATTTTTTGTGTATAATACAAAAGACCTCATCGAGGTCTTTGTTTTTTAATCTATTTCTGCTTTCAGGAAAAGATCCTGAATCTGTATTTCATCTTCACAGGTTTTTTTAAAGTCTGTTACAAATTCTTTTAAGCGTTCCGGATTGTTGGAATAGGCACAAAACATGTCGGCTTCCGGATCAAATTTAATTTCATCTGCAAGATCGGGCCTTTTTTCTTCTACAAAAACTTTCGCAAGTGAAGCCCAATCGTATCCATTGCCTTCGAAACCTTCATCTTTGCGCCACTCGAAAATTTCGGGTTTGTAGGTTCCTGCATTTAAACATACTGAAAAAGTCTTTTCTGAGGCTACCCAAAAAAAGGGTTTGATTGCCGTTTCAAAATTGTACGCTTCCATACTTTATTATTTTTAAATGATATTAAAGATAATAAATTTTGAGCATGGATGCTATTTTATAACATTTATTAACTTTTGGGACCATTTTTATCTTCTTCAGAAAAGAAAAAACAGAATAGCTACTCCTACGAGCTGAGCTATTCTGTAACCAATTTTATTTTTACTAAGATGATTGTAGGTATTAGTTACCGCTGCTTGGCCAAAGACCCTCGTATTTAGAATTTCCGTAGTCGATTGTTTCGGCACTAACAATGAAACTGATCAGCATACTGTTTTCGTCTACAGCGTCAAAGTCTACTTCGTGCTGAATGACATATCCGTTCTCCCAGTTTAATGTGATAAGGGTACCTTCTTCGTGGGATTTATTAAATGTAATTTCACCTGTTGTAGGTTTGTATTTTCCGTTCAGTAAACTTTCCAGGATATCTGATTTTTCAGTGGCTTCTACTGTAACTTTAATTAATGCGTTTGATGGGTCTGAAGCTACTCTCCCAGATACGTCCGTTGATCTTGACACACTGTAATTCAGCTTTAATAATTTTTGACCTTCGCCTCCGTTGAATTTTAAAATTCCTCTTGAATTTGTTGCCATGATTTGTAAATTTTAATCGTTAATAATATTTTGTGATTTGGTTGGTTTCGTTGATTTGTTGATTCAAAGATAGATCACATATTTTAATTCCGAAAATTTTGTAATATTAATTTTATTTTTTGTCGTAATTCTACGATTTGATGTAGTAATTCTACTACAAATGAAATAAAAAATTACATAATAATCTATAAATCACATATTTAAAATTTAAATAAAATTAATACTTATAAAATATCATTACACAATAAAGGGAAATATTAAGATTTATTTAAGGTGATTTTAAAATTGTTTTAACATATAAAAATAAAGATCCGGCAGTGATTAGCCTGCCGGATTTTATGATATGTTAATTTATTTTGAGATTTTGAGCTTTCGAATTATCAATATGATTCTTTAAAAGTAAGATCACTTTGATAAATTCTTGTGCTGTCTACAGGAATCTTCTGTTCGTTGACCATGATTTCCATATTGCTGTTGTCCGGCGCTACTTTAATGTTAAGTTTAAAATCTTTTCCTGCTTTCTCCAGCAACTCGTTTGCGTTTTCCCAGTTTAAAAAAACACGGCCTTCATAAGCCTGTCCTTTCCCGGTTTCCCAAAAGAAAGTGATTTCTTTCGGAACAGCCCTTTCTTTCATTGGTGGTTTCATTACCCACGGACGGAGCATAATTTCTCTTTCTCCATTATAATATTCCGATTGTATTTTAAATAAACGAAACCCTTTATTTTCTGAGGTGATATAAGGAGTCCATAAATATCTTTTCTGATAATTTTTCCATTCTTTGGGTGATGCGTCGGGGATAAACATATTTTTTTTGATCTCTTCCCGTGTCTGCGAAATTTTTGAAAACAGCTTATCTGCGTATTTTTTATCGTCTTTTACCACCTCAGCCTGAAATTCACCCAGCTGCACGGAAACATATCCGAATTTAAGCCAGACCACAACCATACCTTTCGGAGCAAATCCAAATACAAGTGTTCCGAATTTATAGTAAGCCATTCCTGCTTGATTATATTTTTCGTAATAATCAGATTCCTGTTTAATATTGATAAACTCTTTCATCGGTTCATCTGAAGAGTCTGATTCATTGTTGGCATAAGCGCGATCAACAAGTTCCGTTACCTTATCTTTCGGGAAATCTGCTTTAAGATGATAAAAAGTGTCTTCATATCTGGAAAAGTACACAATATCTGCTCCAACAGGCGTTCCCGACTGCTCTGTAAAACCTTTCCCCGAATCTCCCCATGTTCCGGATGAGCTTCCGTACGGCAAACCGGCAGGAACTCCTTCCAATGTTATAATCTTGTCTTCCACAGGAGTGACAAGATAATTGTTCCACGGGTGTGAAATCTGTACGTCATATGTTGGCATAGGCATATCATCTTTTTTCTTCATATCCTGACAGTTCATAAGCTGGAGCATTCCCAGAGCAATAATAAGAGTTTTCCATTTATCCATTTAATATATATCTTTTGCGTTCTGCTGCTGTTTTCGGTCCCGAAAATCTAGGTCCCATACCGAATGAATCTTTATTGGCAGACCAATGTAAATACACATTCCTCAGTTTTTTAATATCTATTCCGGAATTCAGGTAAGAATAACTTCCTGCACGGCTTATATATTCACCTGCCGAAGGATGCTTTCCCGCATTATATTCTTTCACATACTGATTCCTCAGATTATTACAGGAAGCGATATATTTTGCAGTGAGCTTGTTGCTGACATCTGCGATAAAACCATCTTTAATCTGATGATCCGCCACCAGGCCTTCATTATATTTTACCTCAAACTGTTTTGAGTAGTAAAACATGTTATGCAGTGATACCTTGTCGTATTCATTCGATACTTTTTTTCTTCTTCCCCAAAGCTTATATTTTATGGACGCTGTTCGCGAGGGAACTATGCTCGATTCAATAGTGATCTCTTGCTGATTGTACCATCCTTCCTCAATCAGTATATTCCTGAATCTTTCACATTCTCTGCTGGAATTTATTTCCTCATGCAGCAAAACATCTTCTTTATCATTATTTACATAACCACCGCCGATATCTGAGTGTACTCCCGGCAAAGTAAGCTGCAATCCCCTGATTCCTGCACTGTCTATATTGGTAAGGCTGAAATTGTCACGATACTCGTCTGATGAGGCGAGCTGCAACACAAATGATGCATTTCTCACTGCATTTAGCCCAAGCTGTTTGGAATCATCATCAATAATGCTGAATCCGAATAATGAAGTACCCTTATGATTAACTCCGAATGAAGCAACGGTGTCATAAAGCCCAACAAAATTAACTCGTACCGTCTTAACCTTAAGTTTCTGCTGAATAAGACAGGCGCCGAAATATCCATATTTAAGCAATGGAAAATCGGGTTCGTTAACAATAACATATTGATTGGGTTTCGGTTCGGCATCCGATTTTTCATAATCTTCGGGCGGATATACAAGGATCTGTTTATCTGAAATCTTCTGTGAATTGACGGCTGTACCGGCAATATGCAAAAAATGACGCGCTGCGGCGGCGCCCCTGCTGAATCCGTAAACATTCACTGTGAGGACATCAATCTTTTTCCCCTGGAATTTTTTCTGAACTGCTTCTGCACCTTTTACGCAGCCTTTTGTCGCCTTGGCTTGTACTCCTCTTGCACTTATTCCCATCCCTGCACCTTTAGCCGGGAACAGCCATAAGGTATCGTTATCAGATTTATTATCTACCGTACCGATTCCTTCAACATAATAGGCAACCTGATTTTGTGCATTCGGATCAATACAATCGTAGCCTCTTGCCACGTTACTGAAGTCATTGGCATAGCTTCCTTTTGGCTTATTCTGTTTTGCGCCGGCCTGTGTATTTGTTTTGTTGTTAAGTGTTCCGTCAAAAAAAAGATTCAACGTTACATCAATGGTATTAACAGGCTTGTCATGAGGATTAATCTTCTGGGCGGGATTGTAGGTTACACCAGTCTGATTTCCTTTCTGTTCCACCGAAACTGCGCTGCTGTGGCTGATGCCTTCTTTAGCGTAGGCTCTGTAATTACCGCCTGTCTGGGTAACTGTTTTGCCTTCTACAAAATATTCGATGCTCATGATTAATAATTTTTAGATTTCTCTCCGCTATTATTCTGAACTTCTTTTTCCGAATGATGTTCTACTTTCCCTTCGCTGCTAACCTGAATACCTTTCATCGAAGTAAGCTTATGTTCTTTCTCTCCGTACACTTCCATGTCTCCTTTTACGTAATGGCTCATTTTCCCAACGACATTCGTCATGAAATCCGCACCGGTAGAAAGATATTTCATGGATCCCACACTTTCGGTATGATTCACCATAATCGTATCAGATTTATTCATTCCGACGTTGGTGGTCATATTCATTCCGACATTGATATTCATATTCTTACAGTTCAGGGTCATCGTTTCCGGAGCCGTGATGGTGATATTGCTTCCCGTTGTATCCAGATGAATTTCATTTCCTGATTTATCGGTGATAACAATGCTTTCATCTTCCGTGAAAACAATTCTGTGCCCGCTTCTGGTCTGAATGGATTTTACCCTGTTGTCCGCACCGCCACCAAGTCCGACACCGCCGTGAAACATTCCTCCCATCACGAAAGGTCTGTCAGGATGACTGTGTACAAAGTTCACCATAACCTGATCTCCAACCTCCGGAATAGCCACATAGCCTCTGTTCTGGGTAATTTTATCTGTTCCTCCTGCATCCGGACTCATCATCCGGATAAAATGGGTAGTATCATTAGCCTGCCAATCGAATCTCACCTGCACTCGTCCTTGCCCTTCCGGATCCGCATTTGAAATTACGGTTGCAATCTGTGGCTCTGCTTTTGGAGTTTTAAATTCAGGTTTGGGTAAAAATCCGGTATCAGAAGCAATCCCTTCAAAGCTTCCGGTATAATGTCCTCTTGTATCCACTTCATGAGAAACTTCCGTAACCATGATTCTTGTAAAATAGGCAGATTCATTGGTATCTATTTTACGCATCTGGACATCAACCACACATCCCGGGTGTAAAAAAGGAACGGTTGTATTTCCTGATAAAGAAAATACATTAACCGCCTGACTTCCGGATGTGCTTTTCTGTGAATACTCCACATCAAGATGTGTTGCTGCTTTAATAGGAGCAACCTGGAGAGCAGGAGTTTTATATATTTTTTCATTATGGGCATACGCTGTTTTAGCTAAATCTCCTACATGCTGAACAGGCGTATCCCCGGATTTCAGCTTTTCATTCTTACTGCTGTTATAGCCGTAAAACTGAGGTTTTGTATGAACTGCTTTCAATTCAACGCGAATGTCATTGGCGCTGCTCCCATATGTTAATTTGATCGGTTTATTCTGAGGCGGCAGCTTGCCGAAATGAAGTACTTCGCCATCATAATAAAACTGTTCGCCGTAAGCTTCAGCCATTCTCGCCAGATAATTGTAATGCGTTTCGTCGTACTGGCTGCTGTAAATAATCTGGGAATAGTCGTTGGTATCAACTCTCACATCAAAACGGCTGGAATCAATTCCCTGTTTGATGACCTCATTCGCAATAATTCCCATATTCACTGGAGACGCTCCTCCAAAACTTTGAACATGCGGTGCGCCGTCCAATAAAATCGTAGGACTGTAACCTGTTAAAACAATATTTCCAAGGCTCATTCTTTCCTGGCTAAAGCCGACACCGGTAATAACTCCCACAAATGTTCTTTCGGGGCTTTTATCAATGTCTTTGTAAGAAATAACGACGGTAAGCCGTTTACCCAGAAATTTATTGGCTTCTTCAAGCGTATGTGTCTGTCGATCGCCGAGTGCGTCATGAGCAAGCGTAAGACTAAACTCATGATGCCTTCTCGTACTTTGTGTAAGTTTAAAATGTTTGTAATATTTAATAACTTTTCCTTCAATAACAAGAGAAAGTTTCACCAGTCTGTTGATCCCTGCATGATGATTCTCCGAAATTCCGTCGGCATTCTGAGATGGCCGGAACGAAGGGCTTTTAAGTATATTTTCAGATTCTGTTTTCATAGTACCTGTGATTTGTAAGGTTAAACATTATCGTGTGTGTTCTTACTGTTTGGTGTGGGGTGTATAAGTTTCTTTTATTGATCTCGAGAGAATTTTAGTTTTCTTTAATAAAAAATCCGGCATGATATCTTTCGGCAGATAAAGAGTTCCTTCTCCTTTATTCTGAAGATCTTCGGAAATCCCGGGATTCCAGGTGAGAAGCCTGTTAACGTCCAGATCCAGTTCATCTGCTATAACATTTAAATTAAATCCGGCATTAATATCTGTCTCTGCCAGCTGCTCATTATTTTTTCTGCTTCCGCCATTCACAAAAAATACCGTATTCATTCTGGAAGAATTATAATTACTCAATACACTTTGTAGTTCGCCGGTAGCGTAGCACGCATTGAGGTATTTTTTTACGTGGTTGATGGTTTCTTCCGGTAAAAATTTATAAAATACATGATATTGTGATGAGTTGGCTGCAGTCATCGCTTTTGCAATATTTCCCTCACCACAATTATATGCAGCAACTACCGTTATCCAGTTGTTGTATTTTTTATATAGGTTGGTAAGAGAAACGACTGCGGTTTTCGTGCTTTTGTAAAGATCATTCCTGTTTTGCTGGGTAAGACCATATTGGTTGGCATGAGAAGTCATAAACTGCCATACGCCTACCGCCCCTGCTCCGGAGGTAATATTCCTGTTGAAATGTGATTCAATTAAAGCAAGATTCCTGAGGTGTTTCGGGAGACCTTTCTGAACAAGAGAATATTCTATAAATTCAACGATTTCCTTATTGGAACTGATAATACTCTTATATTTTCTCACACTGCTCTCAGAGGTATCTGAAGCAGCAAGAAACTGTGCATTCATGATGTTTGAACACAACAGTAGTATTCCTGTGAGGATAATATTTTTGAGATTTGGTTTCATATACTTATTTAACGTAAATAAGGAATTTAACGTATATTTTTTTGTTTAATCTACTTTCCAGGTTAATTTTTCCTCTTCTGTATTCCAGTCTACGTGAATTGTCTGCCCCGCTTTTACTTCTTCCCGAACGATCATTTTAGAAATAGGCCTTGCAAGCTGAGATCTTATAACTCCCGAGATTTGCCTTGCTCCATATTTGCTGCTGAATCCGCCTAATGCAAGATTTTTCACGGCTTCATCTGAAATTTTCAAGGTCATTCCCAATCTTGTTAATGATGCATGAAGTGATTTTAATTGAATATTAAAAATTCGTTCAGCAATCGATTCGGTAATTGGTGCAAAAGGAATAATTTCTGTAATTCTTGCCAGAAACTCCGGTCTGAAACGTCCCGAATTAGACATAATCTGCATTAGAGAAGATGATTCCGGAACTTTGCCTTCTTCAAACTGCTTTACAATTTCTTCACTTCCGATATTTGATGTAAATAATATCAAAGCATTGCTAAAATCCCCTTCTTTTCCAAGCTTATCATGCACTTTTCCTTCATCCATAATTTGTAAGAAGACATCAAATACCGAATGATGCGCTTTTTCAATTTCATCAAATAAAACCACGGTGTAAGGCTGTTGTCTGATTTTATTAACCAACATACCGCCTTCTTCGTAGCCCACATATCCCGGAGGCGCACCGTAAAGAAGCGCTGCAGAATGTTCTTCTTTAAATTCTGACATATCAAAACGAACCATCGCTTTTTCATCATTGAAAAGCAATTCGGCCATGGATTTTGCCAGCTCTGTCTTTCCGGTTCCGGTAGGTCCGAGAAGGAAGAAAGATCCAATCGGTTGTCCCGGTTTATTCAATCCGCTTCGGTTTTCCACAATGGCATCAGAAAGGATTTTCAGTGCATGATCCTGTCCCACAACCCTGTTCATCAGCAACGATTCCATATTCAGAAGCTTTTCTTTTTCCTGTGCCTGAATTTTTCCGATCGGAATATTGGTTTTCGCTGCCATTACTGCTGCAAGCTCAAGACGATCTACTTTTTCTCGTTTCCTGGCGGCGTGCTGCAAGAGTTCCGCATAGGTATCTTCAATGGTTTTCCGGATCTGCTCTACCGGCATTGAGTTGTCTATCTGCGGCTGTTCGCTGAGCGATCCCCATAAAATCGGGCTGATTTTATCCCTCAGCAAATTATAGGTCCAGATCAGCTCATCAGCTTTATCTTTTTCATCGAAATATTCTTCTTTTAGAATTTCATCATAGCTGTTTTTCCAGCTTTCCAGTTCTTTTTCAGAAAGTTCGTCCAACATTTTGATCGCGGCCATTGTCCTGTCTAACAAATCAATAGCAGCATCCGGTAATTTTTTACCTTTAGCATAACGTTTAGCAAGGCGCACACATTCGGGCAGAGCCGTTTTTTCCACTTCTATACCATGATGTTTTTTATAACCTTCGAGAAGAACGTCGATCATTTTAACACAGGTTTTCTCGTCCGGTTCATGTACAGTAAGTACTTCGAACCTTCTGTTAAAAGCCTGCTCAGGTTCTATAATTTTCCTGTATTCTTCCTGTGTCGTCGCCCCGATTACGGTGATTTCACCTCTTGCGAGTTCCGGTTTCAGTAAATTGGCTACATTTCCGATACTGCCTTTAGGATCAAGAAGTGTATGAATTTCATCGATGAAAAGAATGGCTTTCTCTATCTTTTTGCATTCATTGATTACTTTTTTAAGGCGGTCTTCAATTTCGCCTTTGTATGAAGTCCCTGCTAATAAAGCCCCGGTATCGAGTTCAAGCAAAGTTCCATTTTTAAGCATTTCCGGAACATTTCCTTTGATAATTTCGATGGCAAATCCTTCTACCAGTGCGGTTTTTCCTACTCCCGGTTCACCAATGATGATAACATTCGGCTTGCTTCTCCTGCAGAGAATTTCCACCAGCATTCTAAGTTCCTTATCTCTTCCGATGATATTTTCAATTTCTCCTTTTCTGGCCTGCGCTGTGCGGTCGACACAATAATTTTTAATAGAAGGAAATGAATTATCGGAATAATCTGAACCGTTTGAAAACAAAGAAGAGAATTCCTGATTTCCTGAATTTTCATATGGCGTATCTTTCCTGTACAGGTTGAAAATTTCGTGTTCGCGAAGCGGCAGTGATTTCAGCTGCTGCAGTGAAAAAGCCACCTGCGGTTTTACAATTGCTGTCAGAATGCAAATCGGAGTGATCTCATCCAAACCAAGCTTTAAACGAATATCATCAGCTTCTTCTACGATCGTATCTACTGATTCATCTTCTTTTACCTCATCCGGAAGATGAGTTGTCTTGGGATAATCTTCGATTCGTACATCTGCCCATTCATAGAAATATCCGGGATCTTTATCGATGCTTTTCAGAAAATCCGAAATGCCGATGTCTTTATGCATTAATGCCTGAAGAATATGCGGTCCGCCGAACGTTCCGTTATAATTCTCTTTCGCGATAGACTGTGCGATATGAAATAGCTGTTTTACTGTATCATTGGTTACTAGTACTCCCATTGCGATTTTTTTCTCAGATTAATATTTTTTGTGGTGTGGTAATTTTCACCGGTCATATTTTCGCTAAACAGCAGCAAAAATTAATCCATAACCTCCTGAAAATTTTACCTTTCTACTAATATATCAGTTTTTTTTGAGAGTAGAAAACATATGTTTTTTTTGAAACAGCAGCAGTAATAATTTAAATATAATAAACAACTGCTGATAATGGTAAAAAAAGACCGCCTCGTGATGACAGTCTTTCCCTTATGAATATTAAATTACGTCTGGTTTTAGCTTGAAGGCCAAAGTCCTTCATACTTAGAATTTCCGTAATCAATTGTTTCTGCACTGATGATAAAGCTGATCAGCATGCTGTTTTCGTCTACGGCATCAAAATCTACTTCGTGCTGGATTACATATCCGTTTTCCCAGTTTAATGTGATCAATGTGCCTTCTTCGTGGGATTTGTTGAAAGTGATTTCGCCTGTTGTAGGCTTGTATTTTCCGTTGAGTAAACTTTCCAGAATATCTGATTTTTCAGTTGCTTCTACAGTTACTTTGATGATTGCGTTGGAAGGATCTGAAGCTACTCTGCCCGATACATCTGTTGATCTTGACACACTGTAGTTCAGCTTTAACAGTTTTTGACCTTCTCCTCCATTGAATTTAAGAATTCCTCTTGAATTTGCTGCCATGATGGTAAATTTTAATCGTTAATAATATTTTGTGATTCGGTGATTGTGTAACAAAGATAGGAGGGCAAAATTTCTTAGAAAAGTTTTTTCACCACTATCTGATATTTTGTAGTAATACTACGATTTGATGTCGTAATTCTACGACAAATGATTTAACATACATTTAACATATCCCTGTTTATGAGGCTTAGGACAATTCTGACACAGTAAAGAAACTCGAGTTTTTAAACCCAAATTGAAAGACAGTATAATGGAGGTCTATATTTTTAATCAATCCTGTTTTTGTATACAATGTATATTTTCCGGAAAATTCTATGTCACTTTCGGAGTATTGAGGATTCTGAAGTATTACAATTTCATTATCGTATTCCGGATTTTCAATTTTCTGCTGAAGCGTAATGTCCGTATTCTCTTCCCCCACAGACTGCTGAAAAAAAGATTTTCCATTTGCAAACGGATTTCTTAATGATGCAAAATAGTTTTTAATGAAGACATCATTTTTCATTCTTGAATTAAAAATACTCCTGTTCCGAACAGCTCTTTCAAATTCATAGAGATAAATTTCCGCGTATTTATCCGGGAAAAGATCTGACAAACGTTTCATAATTTTTTCAAAATGATCCATCGTCTGCTGGGTAAGCTGTATGCTCACCAGATTTCCTTTGAGATCTGTTTTAATTTCCAGTGGATTAAGTGAGCGGATGGATTCTAAAGCCAGATCTGTCATCATATTTCCCTGTCCGTCTGAAAAATTATTTTTAAAAAGATGAAAAATATGAAAGCCGTTTTCGTTTCGCATCCATCTTAAAGAAACCGTATAGGTAAGAACAGCATGTCGTTTTTCAAGCTCATTTTCATATAGTTCTTTATTAACCACAGCATATATTCTGCTGAAATTTTCCGGACTGAAGGGAATTTCAGGGTTGAGTTTGGGATTTTTAAAGGGAGCATCATTAAGGCTGTTGTATTCTCGTACTTTATTTATGCCGGGAATAATCAGTTTTTTTCCGGGAATGAGTGTATCCTGTATAATATCTTCCCTTGCACAATGGGTATTGTGAAATTCTTTCAGGTATTTCGGATTTTCAAGATGAATTTCTTCAGATATGCTTTCCAGCGTTTCCCCGGAAAGTATAAAATGAACGATCATATATTCTGTTTTTGGCTTACCACAATTTAGTGTAAAATTTTTATTTTACAAATATTTTTTGAGGTGATTGCTGTAATAAGAGTAATGGAAGTGTTATTTCATCCTGTTGAATTCAAGATATTTGTCGCCACACTGCGTAAAATGATCAAATTCATTCATAGAGTTGCCATAGTTCTGGATAATAATCTTATCGCCCTGATAAAGACCGCCGATTTCGCCCATTTCAAGATTGGTTATTTCTCCTGTTTTTTCATCGGTTTCCGCCGATACATTTCCGGCTGCAATGATTTTCTTTTTATCAAATATTTTGAAGGTGGATTGTCCGCCTGAATTTTTAAATTCTATTGAAAATCTTCCGCCGTCACAGTTACTGGCTACGAAAGTTCCATCTACAGTTTTTTTAGACACCGCTATTGTTGCATCGTCCTTATGCTCATCTTCTCCTGCAGAAGAATCTGTCTTTTCCGTTTTCTGATACTGAACCGGCTTTTGATCTTCTTTCATCACCTCGGAAACAACTGAAGAATCTTTAGTGTTCTTTGTGTGCCGGTTCTCATTTTTATTACATGAAACCAAAGAAAACCCAGCAACAAGACATATAACGGAAAAGTTTTTACTGATCATAAAAGTTTTACTTTATGTGATTGATAAATCAAAAATACATATTTTTCTGTATGAAAATATTTTATTTGAATTTGAACGCAAATTTCTTTAATTAATCTTGATCAGCATCATTCTAACAATCTGAATAAAAGCTTTTAATTACAATTATTCGAACATTAGATTATATAAGATTTAAAATCATTAAGTAAAATATCAGGATATTTTGTAATAGGTAACAGTTAATTTATTCTTCAAAGCTTTCCAAAATAAAAAAAGGCCTTACATAATGCAGACCTCTTTTACTTTCTTTAATATAAAAATTATTTAATTTTTTTGTCTAAACATAAATAACTTCCTTCTGTTCTTAAATTCGGCAATGCCTTGGAATATCCTGCAATTTTATCTTTTTTAAATTTCAGCACAAGATCTTTATCTTTCAGTGCAACGTTGATAAAATCTTTCATATCCGTATTTTCTGAATTGGCCCTCGGCTCTTTTACATAAAATTTGTCTACGAGATCTTCACCATCCAGAACTACTACATAATACCATGCTGTACCGATATCTGCCTGCCCTTCAATGATAATAACCTCCATATTTTTATTGGCTGAAGACTGATAAGAATAGATGGTGTAACCCGGTCCTTCGTAATTAATATCTGAAAAGTCTACATCCGTAATCGCAAAATCTTTTTTTGTAAGCATAAAGCTGTTGTCAGTTTTATGGATAAGCCTTGTAGCTCCATGAACGTAACAGTTTTCATAATCATCTTTCCTGAAGGGATCTACAATATCGAAAGAAATTTCGCGATCTGCATTTTCCTGTACTTTTTTGCTGCTTTCCGCAACATTGAGATTAGCAGCCTGAACAACAGATGTTGCTGCTACCTGTTTCTGCTCTGCTGTGGTTTGTCTGTTTTCTTTACAGCTGAACAGGGTAAACCCGAACAGTAAAAGTGATATTTTAAAAAGCGATTTGTACATACATTTTTTCTTTACATTAAGATCTTGCTTCCTTTACAGTCTGTTGCGCCGGCTGATCGATTGCTGTAAGCCTTACAAAATAAGCAGGGTTGTACCGGTTCTGAAGGCCTGTTCCGTTCCCGGTAGCATTCATGGCAACTTCAAAGTGCAAATGCGGATTCGGAACCCCGCTTGCATTCCCGGAATCACCTGAATAACAGATAGTTTCACCAGCCGTTACTTCTCCGCTTGTTTTAACTGCCGATTTTAAATGGGCATAACGAAGATAAAATTTATCAGCATTAATATCAAAACCTGATCCACTTTCTACCTCTGCGGTAAATTCGTGCGTATAATTTCTTTTGGCTTTTCTTAAATCTTCCCCGCTGACTTCCAGAACGAGCACATTTCCATAGCCTGCACTTCCTTCATTCATGTAGCTCACAATGGTTCCGTCCAGACAGGCTTTGCACGGCGTATCTATATCTGCAAAGATGTCAAGCCCCTGATGATTTTTCGGAACAGCCTGTCCGTTCACTATTTTTGTTCTCACCGGTCCGAAAGCTCCGTTTTGCTCTTTATGGGCACCGCTGGAATTATAATACGTCCTTTGCGGATTGTCTATCGGGTCATGCCATGCAGAATCACCTCCTTCAACAGGAGAACATGAATTTACTTTAAATACATTGATTCCTTTGTCGAAATATGATTTGGCATCTCCTAATCCTGCCAATCCCGGATTAACAAGTTTTCTCACCTTCTTCACATTATCCAGCGTAGAAACTTTTACGGTGTCTGCCGTTTTCCAGATTTCGTGTTTTTCCCAGAAAGCAATTGCCGTTAAAACTGCATACTTGGCTTCTTTTACCTTATCAGGATCTGCTTCAAGGTCTGTGTATTCATCAGGAAAAATTTCCTTGATATAGTTGGCTGCACTTCTGTAATTTCCACGGCCTGTAAGCTGTTTTAGTCCTCTACCTCTGAACAGGTAACCGTCGCCACTGGCTTCGTTTCCGTTTCCGTTTCCAAAGCCGTTTTCTGCAGCATACATATAATTCATCAGTCTTTTCTGCGGATTTTCGCTGCAATAGGTTTCCAGAAGGCCTGCGGCGTTGAGGTTGGCTGCTCTTTGCCCGAAAATACTTAAACTTCTTGATTTAGAATAACGGAATTTATCTGTTTCTACCATCCAGTCCGGGTTAATTCCTAATGTTTCAGCACCTACCTGCGCAAAGAAATGAGCTTTTCTGAGACAGGTATTGATATGAATTTCTTTGCCTGAATCAAAAATATATTTGTTCAGATTATCTACCACTTCCTGTCTGAAAGCTTTATGCGCCGGTAAAGCGCCATACAGCTCTTCAATTTGCTCAATGGTAATTTTCTCCGTACATCTCGGGCATTTTTTCCCGATCTCGAAATAGGCTCCGTCTTTTTTCAGAAATTCGCCTTCATGTTTCTGTAAATTTCCTGTGCATTCGGCTTTTAGCCACAAATATTCGGTTACGTTTTTATAAACATCAAAAGTAATTTGCTCGTCTTTATTGTAAACTTCTTTCGTAAGTGCCTGTTCAATAGCCTCACTCTTTGCAAATTTTTTCTGTTCTGCCAGTTCGGCTTTTATTTTGTTAATGATAATTCCTGCAATTTTTTTCTTTTGCTGTGCCGTTGCTGTAGCATTGCCGTTCCCCCCGAATGTATAGCTGTGGGTTCCGTCTTTTATTCCCGTTAATTTTTCCTTCCATTCTTTCAGCGTATCATCGGATTTTGGGCGGAGTTTTATTTTAACTTTAGCAATTCCGTTTTGTGCAACCGCTTTAAGAGTTGTTATTTCGGCACCGTTCTCTTTGGCTTCCAATACGGGAAGACTGGCGTCCTTTTCGATTAATACAGGTTCTTTTTCTTTAATATTTATGCTTACTTCCTTACCGTCAAGAAGCATGGTAGTTGCCACTACATATACTTCTTCTTCCAGCGGTGCATTATTTATTTTTACAAATACAGGACCCAGTTTATGTAAAGCAAAAGAAATAGTTTCCCCTTTCGCATAAGAAGTTTTTGTGAGGGAGTTCTTTATAGTCTCAAATTTCGCGTATTTTTTATCCTTTTTTATGGCAGGGTCTACTTTGCCTTTAATAATCTGCGCAACAGTATCTTTATTGATATTATTGTTGTTTGATGCAAATGTGTAAGTGTAATTGCCATCTGTTTCATCGGTTTCCTTTGTAAATTCTTCCTTTGCAAAATAGGCATCGAGCAGACTTTCAGCTTTGGGTTCCTGTACAACACTTGTCGTTTTTCCTTCCGGTTGTTGAGGAGTTGGCTGCTGTTCCGGCTCTATGGTTCCATTGGTTTGATTGGAGGCGTCAGGTTGGGTTGACTGATCTGCTTCTTCACTTTGTTGTGTTTTTGAAACCGGCTGTTGCTGAGAAGGCTGCGGATTTCCGGAATTTTGATGCGACGAACCCGATTGCTGCGTCTGCTGTGCAGGTTCTTTATATTCCGGATTCTGAACCGCAACATTATTGGTAGCATGTTTTCTGTTGCTGTAATATTCTACGGTAACATAAAATTCAAGTTTCTGTGGATCTGTTTCACCCTGAGCTGCTTTCTGCATTAAAGCTTTTGTTAAAACAAATTCAGCAGCGGCAGTTCCGGTTCTGTCTACAATGGCTTCGCGGCTGTCTACAAAGAGATTTGCGGAATTATGGCCGTTTCCTGCTGCATCATCTTCCCAAAGCGTAAATACCAGTTTTTTCCCCGTAAGATTTACGCAAAGCGCTTTAGCAATAAGTTTGTCGGTATAGCTGAAAACAGTTCCCGGCGTATCATCGGCGTACCGGAGCTCTACTTTGGTAATTTCCGGCGTTCCTGCAGGCTGTGGAGTAATATCGATGGTTGTTGGGCCGCTGCCTTCCGGTTCATGGAGATAAGCTTCCAGACGATAGGTATTTTTTGCCGCAACTTCGCCAAACGTAAAGCTTCCGTCTCCCTTTTTCTTGATATTGGTTGAAGTAAAACTTCCGTTAGCTCTTTTTTTAAAAAGCTCCCAGGTTATTGCGGCAGGATTTCTTTCCCCGGCGGGTGTTGAAGGATACCAGTCTGTAACGATATAGGTGGTTTTTTCCCCAATGGTCGGCGTTGGATTTCCTGAAATTTTTGAAACTCCTTTTTTAGACATAGAAAATGTTTTTGTAAGGATGAATTAATAAGCGTCAATTTCACTTTCCAGGACCGTTTCTTTATAGTCCTGCATATTTACAAGCGGATTAATATGCTGTACCGTTTTATTATCGGCATTCTTTACATTCTTTTTGCTCATCTGCCCTCTCTGGCCATGATCTTTAATGGTGATTTTTCCTCCCACTACACATTGCAGTTCCGATACTTCCGTAACGATTTTTTTATCCATAATCTTTACTTTGCCATAGGTTTTCTGCCATTTTCCGGCCGGAGCATAAGAACAAGGCAGATTTCCACCGGAGCTGGGCTTCAGCTTGCATTTTCCAAAACTTGGACCGGAAGGATTAAACTGGAGATCATCTTCTGTAACGGCCAGAAAATCATTATTACCATCAGAGTCATTCCAGAAATGTTTCTGATGAGAAGTTACTTTATGCTGTGGAAACTGATCACCCTGATTGCACTGGGCTTTACCTTTCTGAATGACGAAATGCTTTCCGTCATGAGGAGATGATTGCTGTGACATAATATTTATGATTTGGGTAGCATCAAAGATAAAAAAATTTACATTAAAAAAATAAAAAAGCAGAATTAAATTCCGCTTTTTAATATTATAAGTTATTAATGTTTAGTATATTCAGGCTGTTCGGTGGGCTGCATGGTCGGCATAAAATATTCATTAAGCCAATAAAAAGTCTGTCCGTTCTGCTGGATCTTCACAGCCGGGTCGTTTCTGTGCGAAAGCATTCTTTCTGCCAGATCTTTATAGTGGCGGAAATAGTTTCGGGCCGTTTCGTTGGTGACAATTTTAGATTTTTTCCAGCCTTTCAGCATGTATTTTGTCATTAACTCTTCCTCGGAATTATCAAAACCTGTACTTACCCCTACAGAATATGACATGGGCTGTTTATAAAGATCGCCTTTATCAAGGAATTTTGATGTAGGATTATACTTTTTTAACAGTTTTATATATTCCCTTACGGCTCTTGCCTGACTGAAATCCGCTCTCTCTGCTCCTGTTTTCTGATATACTTCGGTATAAAATGATTTTAAATTATCATATTCGGCTTCAGAAATAAGAATTCCCTTTTCAAGGCCGGGCTTAAAATCTTTAAGTTCTTTCGGAATATATCCTTTTACCAGGAACGGGTTTCCGTAATTGATAAGCTGTGCTGCAATACCTGCAGGAACGGGATTTGTAAGTCCCGGATAGAGATATTTATATTTCAGATCTACATCTGTTCTTCCTGCGCCAACTGATGAATGAAAATAATCATTTAAAGATTTATCCAACGTTGTATTATCCAAAGTAACCTGAGCAATAAGGCTGTCTACGGATTTTTTCAGATATCCCGGCGTTGCGATGTCTCCTTTTTTAGGAAAGATCACAAATCCCTGAGCCATACTTTGTTTAGGATAATCTAAAGAAAAGAAACCCTCATCTCCTTCTACCAGATTAAAATTATTTTTTGTTAAAACATCATTCTGATTAATAATTTTCTGCTTCTTCAGTTCCGCAATATTTTTGGCTGTATTCGTGACTACATTCTCTGACATTAAAACAAAATCATTGTACGTATCTGATGATCGTGCGCTTGTCTGGAACATGATCAGTCTTGCCTGGGCCTGCGTAAGAGAATTAATCACTCCGTACATGTTTCCGCTTTGCGCGGCTGAGGTTCCTACGGTAACAACAATATTGGTTTCGTCCGGGAAATTTGAAAGAAGATCTCCCGCTGCCATTAATCCTTCATTTACCGGCTGGTATCCGCTGTTGCTGATACAGTTCATTTCATTGCTTTTCTGATCAATGAATGTTGTAATCTTACTGTAATCCGTGTTTAATGGAGACACCGCTACATTATCTCCGCAAGAATTATTTTTATACAAAACCACACCATAACGCACCTGATTAAAATAAGAAGGTTTTTCAAATCTCAACTGTAAATCCTGTAAAAGAGATTTTACAATCGGAGCATATGGCGCGTTCGGAGCACTGATATCAAGGGTAAATACAATATTTATTTTTTTATTTTTCTCGGTGATTTCTCTATATCGGTCGAAATAAATGGGTTCTCCTAATACATTGAATACATAATTTTTGCTGTAATCCAGAATATTCGTAAAATATTTAGTTTTGGAATCCGGAGCCGGCGGTTCATTAAGCGGTAAAGTTACCGGAAAAATATTCTCAAGAGGCGTTCTTTTATTAACATCGGTCAGCAGAACAGCCACTCTGTTTTCCGAATCATTTCCTCCAGGAGATCCTTCATGAATCCCTAAGGTAGTCTCTGTAATTCCGGTTGTATTTTTCATTTTAACGGCAGAGCGCTCACCCCAGCTGGAAATAACGTTTGAACTTACCCATCCGTAGAGACTTTTCCCAATACTGTCGATATCAATACTCGGCTTTTTTCCAACCAGAAATCGCTTATTATTTTCTGCCTGTTTGTAGACATATACCATCTGTCCATTTGGAATTTTCACATTTGCCTGCTCAATAAGGCTTGGCGAACTGAACACCATGATGGAGTCATTTTTATAATATCTTTCAGAGTTTTTGATAACTTCAGTGTTATTGGGTACCACTGCAACCTTTACCGGAAAACCTGTTTTTTCGCTTTTCAGCGAACTGTTCCATAAAAGAAGATCAGATTCCGGAATCCAGCCATAGGTTTTTACTTGTTTGGATGATACTTTTTTCATTAAAGCATCAGGAATATATTCTGCTACTTTTACCATACCATCCCTATGTTTAAGCACCATTAGAGGTTCCAGGAACTTAACTTCTTTGTATGATTTTTCATCATTTTTGTCCAGATATGCCGTGTTTCTGGAGCGGTCTGAAATAGCAATCCACGGAACGGCCTTTTTAGGAAAACCGTTAATTACCGTAGCGTTATCTATCTGCCCGTATTGTGAAGGTTCAGGTGTTCTTTTTGACGGTAGTTTTACCTGACAGGCTGTCAGCAATACCGATAATCCGATATAATATGCTGCTAGAGGAAGTTTATTTTTCATCCTTTTATATATTTTACGATTGGTGTGATGTCCCGGAAGGACGTGGTTATTTGCTTTGGTTAATATCTACTTTCGTAACGCAGTTCTGTGCATCGTCAAAATTTACTTTAACGGTCTGTATGATATTATTTTTATCAAACTGAAGCCCTGCACAATACATATAGAAATTATTGACTTTGCTGTCATTTACCTTTACTACTGTATTTTCATTGTTACACAGGTAGGTTCTCAACAGATAATTATAATGCATGTTGAAACTGTTTCCGTACGCTATCTGCTGAAGATGATATTTAAAATCGTTATCAATTTTAGCATAGCTGTCTTCCACGCTTACTTCTTCTTCTAAGGCATCGTAAGCAGGTAAAATTTTAATCTGGTGAAGCACGGGCTCTACTGTTTCATCCGTGATCAGGCTCACCACATAATTGCCCGGTTTTTGATAAGAATAGATCGCCAATTTATCTTTAGAATCAATTCTTCCGGTTTCTCCGAATTTCCAAGTAAATTGTTTTCCGTCTGAAATAGCACGAAACTGCACATTTTCAAACTGCATGGCCTGCGACGGTGCATCAATGAGCGTTACCGTTTTTACACTGTCTTTTTTAGGTACTGTCCTTGCAGAGACGATGATGGGAAAAGATTTGGAATATTTATTATCGACAATCAAGGTCACCTGATAATACCCCGGTTTGTTGTAAAAGTGGATCCCTTTATTTTTATCGCTGGTGGTTCCATCTCCGAAATTCCATATTTTGTTTTTGGCAAACTGTGTTTTGTCTTCGAATGAAAGTGTATCTCCTACTTTTAAGGTAGACGGGTATACAACCCCTACAATATCGTCTGAGGAGTGTATCACTTTCTTCTGCAGCCATAATGCAACCAGCGCAGCTATTAACAATGTTGCTATAACACCGATAATAATGTTTTTCTTGTTTTTCTGAAAGTAATTCATAGTTAATGATTGTGATGTGTATGTGCTTTAGTGTAATTTTGGATGTGTGGGTTTACTGGGATCTCGACTGTAAAGCGGTCTCACGTTGGAAGAGCTGGCTTTTCTTTTCTTTAAACCCGATAGAGCATTCATCAAACTGCTTTTCAAAGTTTTTGATATTTTCCGTTTTACTGGAAATTATTTTTTTATCGTTGAAATACATTTTGTAAAATTTTGCGATCTGCGGATATGCTTCTTTTCTGATATCGTTAATATTGTCTCCGTTCTGATAATATCCGGCCACATCGTTGATTCCGTACATGATATTATTTTCCACAAAAGGCTGTGGAGCTTCGTCCGTAAGTTTATTGATCATAGAAAAGGTACTGTCCATCACTTTGAAAGATGACTTCTGCTTCTGATCGAATTTGGCCTTTTCTTCAAGCATCTGTATGGAAACTATATCGTTATCCGAAAACGGAGACTGAAAAGCCCGTAAGAAAATGATTCCCATAAAAATAAGCGCTGCAAAAAGCATTAAGATTAAATATAAAAACTGATAATGCCTTTCTTTTTTTGATAATGTGATTTGTCCTTGCATAGTTTTCGTTTTTATCTTCTTCTTCTCATTCCTGAAAATTTTCTGGTAGGGTCTACTTTCAGTTCACTGTTGATTATTCCGATCTTTCCTTTACATTCGTTGAGATTCCTTAAAGCCACCTGTTCTTTGTAGGAAACATCAATGATCTGTTTTTTTAAGGCCAGCATAGGTTCGATCTGCTTCATAAGAATGGAATAATGCTTAAAATTATCAGCACTGTCCTTATCCATTGCATTTCTTGCATTTCTCACATCTTCCATGATTGCGTTTCTGAGGAAAATATCATTTTGTACCCGGTTAATATCCAGTTGATCCATCCGGTAAAATATACTGTCTACATGATCTTTCAGAAGATTGCTTCTGGTAAGAAGATAGCGGTAGTCGTCCGCTTCTTTTTTGACACCCTGCCTTTGGATGTCATAACTTTTAAAAAAGAAAAATATGCAGGTGAAGGATACACCTGATAGAACGATAAACGATAGAATAAATTTCCAAATGCCTATCCTGACGTCTGCTTTGTTTAATTTTTGCTCCCGGTTCGAAGACATATGTTTGTGATTTGTTTGGTTTCGTGAAATTATAAAAAAATAATTTATTCACAAAATTTACTAATTTTAATGAAATAATAATTTAATTTCAATTAAATTAAGTTTAATTTTAACTTTCAGCTAATTTTCATAATTTAGTGATCTGATTATATCATCATTCACCAAATCGATATTAACGTGAGCAAATTATTGACCAAAACTGTGCGGTTTTCCATAGCAGACAGTGATTTTTATTTTAAAAAGATCCTGATTAAAATGCTTGCCGAAAATCCGTTCTATATACTTCTTAATGACTGCAACAATGGCCATGAATTGATCAGCAGGAATTACAGAAGGCAGGAAGACGTATTTATTGTAGAGCTTTTTATGCCGGTATTAAGCGGTCTTGAAGCGATAAAATATATCCGCAAAAGCAATACAGAAACACCTATCATCACTTATTCCGGAACGTACCAGGAAGATATGGCCGAGATTCTTTCTAAAATTCCCAATGTATATTACTGTCAGAAAAAAAGCAATGTCATTAAAGATATTATCAAGGGGAAGATAGCAGGCGACACCTTTGATTACGAAATATATAGCCAACAATGGGAACAGCAGCCGTTGGCCGTAATGGAATATATGGAACGACAGAAAAAAAGCCAGGAAGAACTCTCACCAACGGAAATCCAGCTTATGAAATTCTGCTATGAAGGCTTCAGTAATAAAGAAATTGCTGAAAAGCTGAACCTCAGTACCAGAACAATTGATACTTACATCAACCGCCTTACAGAAAAACTGGGACTGAAGACAAAACTTCACCTTATCCGCTTCTGTGTGGAGAACGGATACTATAATTCCAGTATGTAATGGTGATTTATAAGTGTATTCATAATAAGTAAACAGTCAGTTTTCAATCGCTTACCGAAAAATATTTTGCCACTAATTTGCTAATATTCAATTTTTTTAACTAAATTTGCACACCTAAAATTTAAAATTAAAATAAGGAAATGACAAAGGCAGAATTGGTAAACACCATCTCAAATAAGTTGGGAACCGAAAAGAATGAAACACAGAAAGTTGTAGAAGCTTTTATGCAAGAAATCAGAACTTCTATGTATAATGGAGATAATGTTTATTTGAGAGGTTTTGGATCTTTTATCATTAAAACAAGAGCAGCTAAAACGGGAAGAAACATCTCCAAGAATACTGCGATTGAAATCCCTGCACATAACATTCCTGCTTTCAAGCCATCAAAATCTTTTGTGGAGAAAGTAAAAACGAAAGTTACCGTAAAATAAAGAATTAACTGAATATTAACTAGTTACTAAAAAATTATAATTATGCCAAGCGGAAAGAAAAGAAAAAGACACAAGGTTGCAACTCACAAAAGAAAAAAGAGAAGAAGAGCAAACAGACATAAGAAAAAATAATCTCATTTCCTGAGATTTAAAATATATAATATAGTTGGTGATTTTAAATTTTTAAAGGTTCACCGACTATATTTTGTTTTTGCAACTATTAAGATGCCGATAAAACAGGAATAGATATTTTATTAAAAAAAATAACGATCATTCAATACTAATTCTTAATTTAAGGATAAATTTATATGATGAAATATACGCCTGTTTTCTACCTTCTTAACAATTTTTATTTTACAATAAAATGAAGAAAGAACTAATCGTTTCGCATGAAGATGATCTAACGAAGATTGCACTGCTGGAAGACGGAAGACTATGTGAACTTCATGAGCAAGAGGACAAAAGTGACTTTATAGTTGGAGATTTGTTTATCGGGAAAGTAAAAAAGCTGGCTCCCAACCTGAACGCTGCCTTTGTAAATATCGGCTATGAAAAGGATGCTTTTCTTCATTACCAGGATTTGGGCCCGCAATATCTTACTTACAGAAAATTTCTAAGGGATACCGTTTCCAAAAAACAAAGCACATCGAGCTTAAAAAATTTCGAGATACAACCCGAAATAGATAAAAACGGAACCGTAGACAAAGTCATAGCCAAAGATGACGTTGTTTTGCTTCAGATTACCAAAGAGCCCATTTCTACAAAGGGACCGAGAATATCCACCCAGATTTCGCTTACAGGCCGCTTTCTGGTACTTATTCCTTTCGATAATAAAGTATCTATTTCAAAAAAAGTTAAAAGCTCTGAAGAAAAAGAAAGGCTGAGAACCCTTATCGAAAGTATTAAACCTGAAGGATTTGGGGTAATCATCAGAACCGTTGCCGAAGGGAAAAAAGTTGCTGATCTGCATAATGATATGAATCAGCTGATCCAGAAATGGGAAACTGCTTTTAAAAATATCCAGAAAAACAAAGTTCCGTCAAGAGTCCTGAGCGAAGATGATAAAGCTTCAGCAATATTAAGAGACAATTTTAACCAAGATTTTGTAAGCATCACCTGTGATGACGAACAAATGGTGGGTGAAATGAAAAACTATCTCGAAGTTATAGCTCCTGAAAGAAAAAACATTGTCCATTTCTATGATTCTCATATTCCTCTTCTGGAATATTACAACGTAGAAAAACAGCTCAAGCAAAGTTTTGGAAAACACGTTAACATTCCAAGCTCAAAAGGTGCCTATCTCGTCATAGAACACACAGAAGCGCTTCATGTGGTTGATGTAAACTCCGGAAACAACATTACCACCGGAACAGCCGTCAACAAAGAACATGCGCTGAAAGTCAACAAAATGGCTGCCACCGAAATTGCACGGCAGCTCCGTCTTCGTGATATGGGAGGAATTATCGTAATCGATTTCATCGACATGACAAACCCTGAACACAGAAGAGATCTTTATGAACATCTCAAGGAAGAAATGAAGCGTGATAAAGCACGACACAAAATACTTCCACCAAGCAAATTCGGACTGATCCAGATTACCCGACAAAGAAACCGTCCGGAAAAACAGATCGAGACCAAAGAAGAAAACCCCAATAAAGACGGAGAAATCGTTGCTCCGATCGTTATTGTTGAACGAATGGGCGAAACCCTCAGAACCATAATGCAAAAGGAAAAAGGCAAGCTCTATCTGCATGTACACCCTTTCGTTGAAGCATATCTTACTAAAGGCTTCAACAGCATTCAAATGAAATGGTTTATGAAATACAAAAAGTGGGTAATCGTCGTTCCAAGAGACTCTTTTAAATATTTAGAATACAGGATTTACAATTCAAAAAAAGAAGAATTGATAGGATATTCTAATTAACAAAACTACATTCTCCGGCCTTATGCCGGAGTTTTTTATTTGCATTAAGGTATCAATTATAAGTCCATAAAAACTTCAAAATATAAGCCTCTAATACATAAATAAACACTTTCTAATGATCAGGCGTACATTGACGGTAAAACAAAATATTTTCAGGAGCTTTCTCTCGCTATCCGCTCTTACTCCTCGCTCCAGAGCTTTCCGGGGCTTAAAGCCCTTCCTTCCATCCCGGCTGTGGGGTAGCCGCTGCTATCGAGGCTAGGACAGTTGCCTGTCTTTATATGAGTAATGAGTAATGAGCAATTGGTAATGAGTAATGAGTAATGAGTAATGAGTAATGAGTAATGAGTAATGAGTAATGAGTAATGAGTAATGAGTAATGAGTAATGAGTAATGAGTAATAAGAGCATGGATAAAATTCATGATTGGTATTTTAAGTACGGCTTAAACTTGATACCTGAATCTTAACTTAAACCTTAACAAGTCCTAAACTTTAAACTTTAAATTCTAAACGCTGAACATTAAACCCTGAACACATCTTACATCTCACTTCTTACATCTTACTTCTTACTGTCCACTTC